>NTJP01000009.1 GCA_002457145.1 Marine Group II euryarchaeote MED-G38 | reverse complement strand
CCAATGGCATCTGCAATAGTATCCCAATATCTTCCAACATGTGAAGGTCTTTCGCGAAGTCTCGCTAATTCGCCATCAACTCCATCTATAACTCCTTTTATTATCAGTAAAAAACAGCCTTCTATAGTATTTCCTTGTATTATTAACCAAGAACAAAAAATTGAAATTATAAGATGGAAATTAGTCACTTGAATTACTGATATCGGTGTATTTTTTAGATTTCTAGCCAATATCTTGGCAAAATATCTTCCCCAATCAGACACATCTACGGCATTACTTTCTCCGTATTTTCCGCTCGTCAATGCCCCTTCCTCACCACTCCCACAGCCAATCATAATTAGGCATTAAGTAAGACGTGTTCAATAATAACTGAGGAATGAAAAATATAATACTACAGATTCTGAATGGTGGACGCTGGGGGATTTGAACCCCCGGCCACCTGGTTGCAAACCAGGTGCTCTTCCAAGCTGAGCTAAGCGCCCTACGGCTTTCCGAAACGGAAGTAGTTCTTGAGTTCAACCGTTGAAATACTCAAACTTATTCATTTGATTTAATTAATTGGGGAACAATCAATAAGATTCCAATAATCGAGAAGATTAACAATACAAAAATCAAAGTTCGGTTTGAATCATCATTTTCTTCTATTGGTTCATTTCCAGTCGGAAGATTTTCATCCATATCATGAATATCGGGGCCAAAATTTACAAAGAAATCAAATTCAGTAATGTTTTCGCCCATTTTTATTTGATGTTTAATTGAAATGTTACCTTGTAGGAACCCATTACTTGCTGCTAGATTGATTATCTCATGCGCATTACAATTTTCATCTATTTTTTCACCTGTTTCATTCAATTCACAAGAAGAATTTAACCATCCTGTAGCATAATCATCGACTCCTGTGAAAATATCATTTCCATCTAAATCTATGACAAATCTATGGCTAACATTTTCACGAGTATCGTGATTTCTAACGAATAAGGAGTCGTTCTCAACTAGTATTCCAGGAACTACTCCTTCAGGAGTAGGTCCATCTTCAAAGAGAAGAATAGTGTAATTCTGAGGATCATGAGCCTGTACATTTGCAGGTATTGAGATCATAATTATGACCAGTAAAAAAGACAGTAACGGCCCCTTCATATTAGTCCGTAGAGGAGCGATGGTTTGAACATGTCTCGCTTACTCGGAAGTATAATGGAGATAAGGCGTATACTTCTTGCAACTGGGCTAGTTGCATGTTTAATTGTTGCAAGTACAAGTATGTTCTTATTAGCACGTGAAGATCAAGAATCTGAAAGTTCCAAAGTTATGTTATTAGACCCTTTATTACAAGACGATGGTCACGACCATAGGAATGCTAGCCAAC
The DNA here is from genome assembly GCA_002457145.1 of Marine Group II euryarchaeote MED-G38. Classification (GTDB taxonomy): domain Archaea; phylum Thermoplasmatota; class Poseidoniia; order Poseidoniales; family Thalassarchaeaceae; genus MGIIb-O3. The sequence continues at coordinate 77,471 of NTJP01000009.1, read as the reverse complement.
ATGTAATGTATACTGAAAATATTCAACCAATTTCATTCAATTCTCTAACAGCCCCTGGGAATGCAGAAGTACAAGTTGCAGAATCTCCAGATGGAAACACCTATGCATATATCGCTGGTTGGAGTGAGATGCATATTGTAGATGTAACAAACCCATACAATACTACAGTGATGGGAGTTTATATTGATCCTAATACTCAAGTTTTAGATGTCAAATATTTACAATATGATGGCAGAGAATACGTCATAGTACAGAACCAATTAGTAGATCCCGGTAATGCCGATCCAAATGTAGGAGAATGGGGCGATCCGGCTCAAGTTACAGTAACATTAGTGGATGTCACAAATAAAGAAAATCCCACATTTGTAGATGCTTGGTATGATGCAGATCACCCAAGTGGTCCTCACAATCTTTACACGCAAATGATAGATGATGAATGGTATATTTTTGTAGCAAACCCAGAATATGAACAATGCGATGTAGGGCAGGGAGATGCGTGTGGAGGAATAACAATTGCACATCTTAATTTTGATGGCCCTAGTGATAATCCTGTCATACTAAAAGTTGGTGAAGCAGAAGTATCATGGGAAAGCACCCGTGGAGGGTGGATATATATTCATGATATGACAGTCCAAAAATGGCCAGGAGAAGATACTAATGATCCAAGATTTGGGAAAACATATGTCTATGGGGCCTATTGGGAAGCCGGTTTAAGAATATTCGATGTCAGCGACGTGCCTCACCCTCAGAATTCGCCTGTGGAATATGCATTCATAGCAGGAGGTTGTGTTGGGTCATTTGGTACTCAATTAGGTTGTAACTGGAGAGCACCTGAAGTTGGTCTTTGGATGGATTTTGAAGACTTTGATGGAGATGGACAACCAGACAGTGGCACGACCGGTAATGAAAATGGAGGAAGATCATCATACATTCATTATGCAGAACCTGTTGACGAAATGGTTGATGCTAGCCATTTAGGTTATCCGGCAGGAAAAATGCATCTGACCCTTCTATCCACAGAAGTCTTGGATACTACTGTTGGAACTGGTATGTCTTACTTACTAGATACTACAGAGTACGAATTATACAATGGAAATGTGAGATTTCTTCCAAAATTAGTACATGGATGGGAAATACCATTTGCTGAAGATCACCACATCCCTGGTGGTGAAGAATGGTTGCTATTTAGCCCACATAATGCAGATATTGAGATATTCCCAACGGGTCAACAAGGATATCCCGACAATAGCCTTGGAGGATCTTGGGATGGAAGAATATATCTCTCAAGTTATCATGCTGGTTTATGGGTCATAGATATTGAAAGTATGATGCTTGCTGGTTTAGGTGATGCAAATAAAACTGAGGTTCATGCAGAATCAACTATTGGATATCATATATCTCATGCTGAAGATGGAGAACCTTTAGACAGCTCTTATTATGACTTTGGATGGACTCCTTTTATTTGGGCTGCAGAATATCATGAAGGTTATACATATCTTTCATGTATTACAACTGGATTATACATTGTTCAGTTAGATATTGACAGACCATATATCAATTAGATTTAACATTGGTTGGCTTTCGTATTGTACTCACTGAGGGTCCATCATGAGAGTCATAAACAAATTACCACTAGCAATTATGGTTTTATTAATGTTCATTGCACCGTTTTCAGGGTGTTTGTCATTTTCAAATAATGAAGATGAGAAAACAATGGACGATACATGGATAGATCCAGTTATTGAAATTGAAAATGAGGAACATTCACATAACGATTTGCTGGCCCATAGGCTTTCTACGCCAAATGTTAAGTTGATTGATTACCACAATCTAAATTGTGACGGGAATATTAGTCCACCACCAGAATTAGATAATGTTGCTGGTAGGCCTTGTGATGATGATTTCAAAAATACCGGCCCGACTCCAGGAGATAATTCAGAAATAGCTATTGAAGGAAATTTTGAAGAAGATTGTGTAAAATATGCAGATAACACTGGAGGATGCTATGCATATGTTTCTAGTTATAATCAATTGGAAATATTAGATATTAGTAAGCCTAATGATATCGTATTAATGTCAACATACTATGCAGAAGTTGCAAGAATGATTGACATTAAAGTGACTAAAGATAATAATTGGGTATTGGTAAATCATGAATTAACAAATAGTGATTTAGATCCAATACCAAATGACGATGATGCCAATAGCGGGGCTAATAGATTGGATGTAATATATGTTGGAGATAAAACTAGTCCAATAAAAGTTGCAGAATGGAATAATCCTCCTGCAGGATTCCATAATCAAGATTTAGCAGTTTATTGTAATTGGGAAGGTGCTTTTGATCCAACAGAAGAATGTAGCCTATTCTTATTTGGTGCAGACCCATATCCCGAAATGATAGAGGGAGGATCAGGTACATATTACAAAGGAACACAAGTTTTCTATGTACCGAGAGGCATAGAATCGTGGCTTCCCACTCAGAATGAAGAGCAATCAAATTCCAGTAGAGAAATTATACGATGGGGAGGATACACTCCAGAACCTTACACAACTTGTGGAGGATCTATCTTTAATCATGACCATGTATATTTTGTCCATCCAATAACTCAACAAAGATTGCTTGCAGCATCTTATTGGGGTGCTGGACTTAGATTGGTAGACGTTTCAGAACCACCAGTGATAGCAGATCCTGAAGGAATAACATGGCCCCCAGAGGTCGGTAGATGGATGGGTTGTGCTTCTGCTGATGAAGGATGGTATGGGCCAGAAGGAGGAGGGCATGCCAATATGTCACCAGAAGAGTGGCTTGATTCCAATCAAGGGAATGACAATATACATTATGCGGTGCCAAATGATTATCTTATATGTTCAGGAATTAGTACTTTTGACCCTGTAGAAGAATGGCCTTCACACTGTGGGACAGGATTTGAAGATCCTACATATGGAGTAAATTGGAGGCATTACACATATATTGCACCAGAATATGGCTCTAATGAAAATCATACTGGATATATATGGACCATCGATACCACTGACCCAACACAACCTTTCTTAGTTTCAAAATGGAAACTACCAGGAGAGGGCATGAAAGAAAATGGTAGCCATCCTCAGCATTGGATTCCAGGAGGATACATTTTTAGCCCACATAATGGAGATACTGGCCCTTCAGGGCATGTCTACTACACTCATTATCACGCAGGTGCATGGATGACAGATCATGGAGAAATTTGGGATGATTTAATATGGGAAAATGGCGTACCAGAACCAAATAGAGGATTTCAAGCCATTGAACAATTAGCAGAGACGCGTACTGTAGGATATTACCTTCCGGCAGGACCACCATGGATTGATAATGCTACGGAAGTATTAGGATATGATATGGCAGACTGTTGGGCTTCTTGTATGATTCCATTTGATTGGGGATTGCAATATGACCCCAGAGGTTTTGTGTATGTATCTGAAATGGTTTCAGGAATTTATGTAATTCAATTTGATGAAGACTATGACCCAATGTATGATTATCCTCCCCTATGGTATGATTTAATGGATGAAGAGTGAGAAATATGACTCGCGGTGGGACGCTTGTCATGATGATATCAATAGTATTAATGATGCCTACGGCAGTTGGGCACGGAGCTAGTGATTTTCAATTCATAATGAGAAATCAAAGTTTACAACCTTCCGAAGCCCAGTTATTGGATAATACTACAATGATATTTTACAATGTTGCGGATAGTAATAGAACAATATTATTAGATAGTAATGGAGATGGCCTAGACGATATTGAATGTGAAGTAGGGCCATATAATGCCTCAGCTATGACAGATGAATGTAGAATATGGATAGAACCAGGAAAGTGGGAAGCTGGAGAGTATGGAATAAAGATAATGTCAAATGATACTTTGTGGAATACACTCAAGCTAGTACTATATCTTGATAATCACACTGAGTCTTCTAATTTTGATTTAGCAGGCCCTGGATATTCATTCAATAATGATTTAATTGACTCAAGTAGCGGAATGACAGATACAAAAGGAGCAAATGTATATCAATTAAGTTTGCTTGTTTTATTGATATCAGGGTTAATGTTGACACTTAGGAGAAGTGAAAATTGATATGAAAAATAAAATTATTGGAATTATATTTTCCATTATACTAATTACTCCAGGGTGTCTAGGTACAGAAGAATCAGATGTTTTTTATGGTGATGACATAAATCCTCCAATACCTGCTCAGGATTTTATTCTAACCGACCAGAATGGTGAATATTATCAATTATCCCAATTAGAAGGTAAAGTCATAGTAATTACATTCTTATTTACCAGATGTCCTGATGTTTGTCCAATTGTAAGTGCAAATCTAGACTTCATATCTGAACAATTAGGAGATGTATATGGCGATGAAGTGGTAATTTTAACAATAACTGTCGACCCATGGACTGATAATACTACAGTAATGAATGAGTATTCAGATGCTCGAAGTCTAGATTGGCCACATCTGACCGGCAGTGTAGAAGAATTAGAACCGGTATGGAAGAATTTTGAGGTTGGCCTTCAAACTTATGATTCAGACATTGACAATGATGGTGTTGCAGATGGTTTCGATGTTTGCCCAGATACTCCAGAGGGCGAAGATGTAGACGGAGACGGTTGTGGACTGAACACACAACAATCAGAACAATCAGATGTACAAGTAAAGCATCATCCACTACTAACTTACTGGGTTGACCATACAACTGGAACAATAATAGTTGACAAAGAAATGAATCAAAGGGTTTGGTGGGAAGACACATTATGGAATCCGGATTTAGTCATGGAAGATATATTACTACTAGTAAACGAGTAGGTGATTATTTGAATAAACTTCATTTTAATTCAATACTATTGTCCTTAATATTACTTCTTCCTGGTTGCATAGATGGGAATGATGACTCAAACATATTAGGGACTGAATACAAAGATCCACCACTTGCTCCAGATTTTACATTACAGAATCAGGATGGAGAATTAGTTAGGTTTGCAGATTATGAAGGAAAAGTAATTGTTGTTGCATTCGTCTATACTACTTGTCCTGATGTTTGTTTGATTATATCTGCAAATTTAGATTACGTAGATGATAATCTAGGAGAAAATGCTGAAGATGTTGTAATATTATCAGTTACAATAGATCCTGCAAGAGATACTGTAGATCATCTTTCTGAATGGACAGAAAGAATGGGTTATGAATGGGATCATTTGACACATGAAAATGCATCTATAATAGAGAATGTTTGGAATACATGGAATGTAGTTGTGGATGACGATCATATTGCCAATAGCCTACCTCCAGAAGATGAAATGTTAAGATTTGGGGTATTAAATCCCGATAATACATCATTCAAGATGGATAATAAATGTTGGAACTTACCAGATGGAAAATGCTATTTGGACTTTGATGACTTTGCTAATTCTTCTTTTGAATCTGCAGAAATATATTATAATATGGAAGAGAATAAAATAGGAGATTGGCAAGCTAATGAAGAATGGTCATGGGAGTTACATAATTGGGATTTAGACAATGAGAGATGGATGAAAATTAATTCTCAAAATCTTTCCTCCATATTGATAAATAATGATATGCATTTTGCGTGGGTTGCGAGTAATGCTAATATTAGTAATTTACTACCTGGAATAGATTGCAATAATTTTGGCTGGGTCATGGGAACGGGATCAAGTGCCCACTGTATGTGTGATGAGGGATATGAAAGGCCTGATGGTGACTGGTTGAGTTGCGTGATAATTAACTTTGAAAATGAAACTAATACAACTCAGGAAATTGATCCTCATGCAGAAACTCTAGGAGAATATGAAATTGGACATTCAACAAGCACATATATAATTGATAAGAATATGAACAAAAGGGTATCATATTCAGGAATACATTGGGATGTAGAAGAATTTTTGATAGATGTCATCACGCTAACTAATGAATAATATAATTGAAAGTTTTTATAGATTCAAATCAAAGGCATTTTCCGAAGACGTTCTAGATCTGGTTGATATAATTGACGTATGTCATCGAGATCCAGTACTAACATAGCCAAACGTTCCAGGCCCATACCCCAAGCACAAACAGGCCATTCAGTGCCCAATGGTTCAGTAACTTCAGGTCTGAAAATTCCTGCCCCTCCTAATTCTAACCATTCACCTCTCCACAGGATATCAACTTCAACACTAGGCTCGGTATAAGGGAAATATGCAGGCCTTACTCTTACATCAGGATAGCCCATTTTGGCATAGAAAGTTTTCAGAGTAGAAATTAGCATTGGTAAATTAGCATTAGGTTCATGTATTATCCCTTCAATTTGATGAAATTCAGGTAGATGTGTACGATCTATTGTCTCTTGCCTGAACACTCTTCCTATACCAAATACACGACTTGCTTGATTAGGATTATTGGCTATGTGTCGAACAGTATTTACAGTTGTATGTGTCCTCAATAATGCTTTTTTTGATTCTTCTTTGTCGAAACCCAGTCCCCATCCTTTACTTCCTGTATCATGTCCATTCTGATGAACATCTTTCCATAAATCTAAATATTTCTGGTCTACATGTATTTTCTCAGGATTTGATAAATAGAAAGTATCTTGCATTGTTCTAGCAGGATGTGATTGGGGTATATACAAGGCATCCATATTCCATCCAGCTGATTGGACATAGTCTCCTTCGATCTCTGAAAATCCCATTTCAAGAAATACAGATCTAATTCTTTCTATTAGGGATTGCATTGGATGTGGCCTTCCTCCAGTAGGAGTAGGAGCAGGCGTATTAACATCAAATGGTTTAAATTTAGCATCTTTCCAATTTTCACTTTGTAATAACTCGGGAGTTATTTCTCCAATAAGCTCTATTTCTTCAATATCTGAGGTTCTTATTGCCTTTCCAGATTTTGTTAGAGTCCAACTTCTTGTTATGGATTCCTCAATATTGATTAATCCTTTACGTGAAGAAAAATGTCTAATTAATTCATCGTCCAATGAGCTTGAATCATAATTATTTTTAGATAATTTATTCAAGAATGAAGTCCTATTTTTAATTATTGAAGAAATTTCTGATTCATTACCTAAATTAAAAATTCCCTTCTCAATAGTTACGCCTAGTCCCTTCAAGATTCCAACGCCAGGTCCTGTCTCATGTCTATCAAAATTAGAATCAAGTAAATTTTTCATAGTCCTCAGATTGGATTCCATAGAAATCAACCAATCCCAAAGTCTGCTTTCTAGTAATCCTATTTCTACAGATTTAATTCCTTCAGGACCAAGAGTAACACTTGATGTCTTATTCTCAATAATTTCTACAAATCCTTGCTCATTTAGATTGCCTCCCGAGCCTGCCACGTGTACTTGATCTATCCATCCAGTACCAGTAAGTAAATCATCTAGTTCCCATATTTTGGATGGATTAGAAAGCATTAAACGTAGCATTTTACGTTCATTATTACCCAAACTCATGTTACGCCCTCATACTATCGAAGAGACCAATCCACTTGATGATTACCGATGAGAGCGATCTGAAAAATCATTCTTCCTCCCACAGAAGAATATTACAATTATTACAGGAGAATGAGAATGGTTTTTTCCCTTCAACCCATACTATTTTACCACATTTTCCACACAATATTGATGTTTTAATTGGCTCATTTAGAGTTGTATCCACCCTATACATCGCCCTACCTGCATCGGGAAGTAAAGAAGAATCTGGAGTCCATGAAGCTATTTCTTCTGATGAGATTGAGCTTTGTACATCCATGCTTAATCCTATAAACAATAGAAATATCCCTCCCAACGAAAGCGGTGTAGCCACGGCAAAGGAAAATGATGATCCTTCAAATGAAATAATAATTGTACTTCCAATGGCTATACATATCCACGCTGAAATAACAATATTCAGACGTTTATGATACTCACTACTCTTAGATGTCAATAGCATGCCGAAAGAGTGTTTACGAATGAAATTGACCCTCAAAATTACAATTTGAAACTATAGGGTTCAAGTGCAAAAGACGGCCGCCCCGAGATACGCCTCAGTAGCTCAGCCCGGTAGAGCATCTGATTTGTAATCAGACGGTCGGGGGTTCGACTCCCTCCTGGGGCTCCATTGTAAAGTTGAAAACCTGGCCTTCGGCACGTATGTTCATGGGCGCAGTACTTCTTGATGGCAAAAGTCTTAGTCGAGAAATTGAAGATGATTTGAAACTCAGAGTTAGTAAATTGAAGAAAAATGGAATTGAACCCCATTTAGCGGTAATTCTAATTGGTGATGATATTGCTAGTCATGTTTATGTAAGAAATAAAGAAAATGCCTGTAAAAGAACTGGAATTATAAGTACTAAAGTAATTTTACCCATGGCAACTTTAGAGGAAGAAGTCTTACAAATAATTGATGAAATGAATAAAAATAATGATATTCATGGAATATTAGTTCAGAGTCCAACACCTAGGCATATTGACGAATTGAAAATAACAGAAAGAATAGATCCCACAAAAGACGTTGATGGATTTCATCCTTGGAACTTGGGTAAATTGGTTCAAGGAGACATGAGAGGACTTATTCCCTGCACTCCTGCGGGAATAATGAAACTACTGAACAATGCTAAAATCAATTTAGTTGGTAAGAAAGTTACCGTAATAGGAAGAAGTAGGATAGTAGGAATGCCTCTTTCTTTGATGTTAGCACAAAAAGGAGTGGATGCAACAGTTACAATTACTCATTCAAGAAGTAAAGATATAGAAAAAATATGTATGACTTCTGATGTAATCATTGCAGCATTAGGTAGACCTGAATTTGTTAAAAAAGAATGGATTAAACATTCAACAGTAATAGTAGATGTCGGAATATCAAGAATAATAGATAGTTCTACGAATAAATATGAGCTTGTCGGAGATGTCGAATCATCCGCTATGGAAAAAGCGAGTTATATGACTCCAGTCCCAGGAGGAGTGGGGCCAATGACTATTGCAATGCTATTGACAAATACTGTTAATGCTGCAAATAGTAATTAGAAAGTTAAAATATTCCTAGGTCAAATTTACCGTCCTCTGTTGCGTGTATGCGAGGATCCCATAATGGAGAGAATGTTAAATTAACATGTACTGATTCTACTCCTTTTCCATTTAATGCTGCGCGATGAACAGCGGCCATTAATTCGGGTGCAACTGGACATCCAGGACTGGTAAGTGTCATATCTATCTCAACATGATTACCTTCTATAGAAATAGAATAAATCAATCCTAAATCCATAACTGAAATTTTCATTTCAGGATCTTCTACCTCTGAAAGACATTCTTTGATTTCTAATTCATCAATCATATAATGCCCTCATAAAAGTTTTATTGCCTCTTCTTGTACTCTTCTGAACATATTCAAAAAACCATTTGCCCTACTTGGAGTTAGTGATGATTGTATCCCCATTTCATTCGCATATTCAGGAGATAATATAGATACCTCCTTTGGAGAAAGTCCATTAACTGCCATAGCAGTTATTGCCATCAATCCTTGAACTATCTGAGCATCCGCCCCTCCTTTCATCAAAAAGTTCCCATTATCATCTAAAATACATTCAACATGTGCACGAGATTGACAACCAACTATTTGATTAGAATCCGTCCAATTTTCCGGAGATAATGGAGTGGGATGTTTTTTTGCATAATCAAACAATAATTCATACCTGTCCATTGAGTCGAAACATTCTTTAAATTCTTCAATGATAGGAATTAAATTAATCGGCCAGTGATTTTCATCCTTCATATTAAAACTTCCTTTCTTTAAAAATAATTTTATGAGAATCTCCCCACTACATATTTTAGATACTCAACAAACATTTCAGCTTCTTCCATAGTATTGTATATCCAGAAGGATATTCGATTAGTTGAAGGTACATTCAATGCATCCATCAAAGGCTGCGCACAGTGGTGACCAGTTCTGACTGCAAATCCTCCTTCATCTAAGAAAAGAGCAAGATCAAGAGATTGTATTGTTTCGTGTAAAAATGATACAGCACCACTCCCTTGTTTATCTTCGGGATTTCCATAAATCCTAATACCGGGAATTTTTCTCATTTGAGATGCTGTCCATGATGCTAAGTTCTGGACATGGGAATGGACATCTTGCATATCAAATTTATCAAGCCATTCAACCGCAGCCCCCCAACCTATTGCTTCAGCGATTCGAGGAGTCCCTGTTTCAAACATTGCATGTCCTTCTTGAAATGTTGAGCCTTCAATGGTTACCGTTCTTATCATTGATCCTCCAGTCATGAAGGGGGACATGTGATTCATAATTTCTTTTTTTACTAATAAGCACCCAATACCGGTAGGTCCAGCCATTTTATGAGCAGAAATGGCTACAAAATCAGCATTCATATCATCAAATAATATTTTTTCATGTGGTGCTCCTTGTGCACAATCAAGTAGTACTTTTGCCCCGGAGGAATGAGATAATTGAATTATATCTTCAATAGGATTTCTTACTCCTAAAACGTTACTCGTATGTACCACGCAAACAAGAGATGCCCCTGATACGGCGACAGAAAATGCTTCCATATCTAGAGAAAATGTTTCAGTATCAATGGGTACATAACGTACTTCTATTCCTATTTCCTTTGAAAGTTGTTGCCAAGGAACTATGTCGGCATGGTGTTCCATCTCAGTCAAAACAACGATATCATCTTTGGAAAGATTCTGTCGCGCCCAGGAGAAAGCGACTAAATTTATTGCTTCAGTTGCACCACTTGTATATATTAATTGATCTGGGCTAGTACCGAAAAAATTAGCAATATTTTCTCTTGCTGACTCTAAAGCAGTGGTTGCTTCATCGGCTAATGTATGATTTGCACGGTGAGCATTAGAATTATATTGTTCGTAATAATTTGACATTGCAGAAATAACACATTTTGGTTTTTGAGATGTTGCTGCGTTATCAAAGTAAACTAATTGCTTTCCATTAGGTAACTTTCGTTCCAGTATGGGAAACTCAGATCTAATTTCTTCTAGATTTAGCGCCATTGTACACACCTGCGTATACTCCAAGCAGGCGTGCAATATCAAGTCGCGTATGAGAATAATGCAAAAAAAAGGGAAGCAGTTATCTGTAAACACTCCTCTGAAGAAGCGTGACAGAGCATACTGGCCAGCAAACTGTTGAATCTTTTGGGAGTCAAGATTTGAACAAAGATGGGGCGATAATTAATTTAGCAATAGTAGGTTCCAGCAGATTTTATGACTTTGAAATATTCGAAAAAATAATAGAAGAATGGGTTGATAAATTTGGATACCCGGATTTGATTATTGTTGGAGGCGCGAGCGGCGTAGATTATATGGCAGAAAGATGGTCAGATGCCAATATAATTCCCATAGCTGTATTTTCTGAAGAATGGAGTGATTCTACAAGAAGTTTAGTAGATAGAGGTAGGGCCGAAGCGCCAAATACTCTTACAGAAAAGATATTGAAAGGTGCTACACATATTCTAGCAATTCCTTCGGAAACTAGTAAGTGGACTAGAGTTATCATTAACGAAGCCAATAAAAGAAAGATACCAATAGAAAAACATGAAGTATGAAAGTATCTTTATGGTCTAAAATTATACTTATGGTGCTCGTGCCGGGATTTGAACCCGGGTCGCCGCCTCGAAAGGGCGGCATGATGGACCGAACTACACCACACGAGCGACGGACTCGCGAGAGGCGCATAACACATAATCGGTTCGATTAAAAGTACTTCATAAATCGTCAGTATTATTTTGAATTAGTGAGTTCCACCATCCATTCAAAGGGATGAAAAATATAGTAGCTAATATTCCTCCAGCTAACCAAAAGAAATGATTATACATCAAATCTGAGAACTCATCACCATAAAAACCCAATAAAAATCCCTCTAAACCAAATCTTATACCTCTACCCAATAATCCAGCGAAAATAAATAGATTTAGATTCATTTTTCCCGAACCAGCGGCCCATGCAAACGCTTTGTATGGGATAGGAGAAATTGCAGCAATAAAAACTCCCATTGTTCCATATTTTAGGAATATATTATCAAGTCTAGATATTGTATCAGATTTAACAAATTTTTCTAAAAATGGTCTACCTGCATACATGCCAATTGCATACCCTCCAAGAGAACCCAAAACACTGAAAATAGTTGCTACAAGAACTATAGCAATAATTTCTGAAATAGAACCATTTGAATTCAATGCCATTGGTATAACCAATAAATCCGGAGGGGCTGGTTGAAACATCGCTTCACTTGCCGATACAACTGCTAAACCTATGAGCCCCCAATTATCGGCCCAATTAACTGTAGTATCGATAATCTGACTTAGCACATTACATCGTACTTAGTACCACTAATAAAATACGTTAGTAAAAATATATATCTTTTTGTGAATAAACATACCTATGATATTACATAGGGTCCTCCCAGAACCGTGGTAGCAGGAGAGGTAGTAGATACTTCGGCTTTGATTTCATGGCCTCTTGAGAGATTATTTGGAAGTTTAGCTAGTCCTCGACAAAGAAATGAATTGATGAATAATTATCCTGATAGGTTGGAAATAATAGATGCTATTGGAATAAATTGGGAAGATCCTGATGATGAAAGTATTGAAAAAATAATTCAAATTTCTAAAAAAACTGGAGATATTACTGGACTATCTCGGACAGATATAGAAATTCTCGCGCTTGCAATGAAGAATAATTATACATTAATCACAGATGATTATAGAATGCAAAATTTAGCAGAATATTCTGAAATAAAATGGAGATCTGTAAATACCGATGGTATAAGAGAAATTTGGGAGTGGGAAGTTGTATGTATTGGTTGTAAAATTATAAGTAAGATGCCAAATGAACCTACGGCAAAGAAAGAATATCTAGGCGAATGCGTCGTTTGTGGATCAAAATTGAAAAGTAGGAAAAAAAAGTAATTCATTCTTCCTGGTTTACGGAATTTGCAACTTCTTCAGAAACTCCGCCCCTATCCATATCTATTTCTGCTTTGGATGGTTGAGAAACATCCCTTAATCCTTGTTGAAATTCGCCCTTTGCTCGGCCTGCATTCCTAGCAAGTTCAGGTAACCTTTTTGCTCCAAAAAGAAATATTCCAACTGCAAATAAAATTATCAATTCTGTGCTTCCGAGTGCCATAATAACAAGGATAGGAAGAGGTACTGTCCTTCAAATGCTTCGGAAGCAGGATATTAACCACCGGAAAAAGGAGGAAGAAATGCGACTTCAGAAGAATCCATTAAAATAAAGTCAAAATTGTCATTTATTTCACCATTTATTGCTACCTTTGTCCCATTGTTTACTATATCTGATAATTGAAATCTCTTCAATAATTGCATAATTGAAGTTCCTTTATTCAAAGCTACCTCAATTTCTCTTTGCCCCATTGTTTCGGCTAAAGGTCCAAAAAATAATAATCTTATTTTTATTGCCATGATATCTGCATCTTCATTAATCATGAATGAGCGAAGTGATTGTTATTGATGAAATCACCTATTATTAATTAATGACCTATTGTACGAGTAACTGAGAATTATGCCAGTAGAAGCAGTAGTATTCGATTGCGATGGAGTTTTGATAGATAATATATCATCATGGTGGGCAATACACGAATATTTTGGAACAAGAAATGAAGAAATGTTAGAGAAGTTCCTAAATAAAGAAATCACAGAGGAAGAATTTGTTAATCATGATGTAGAAGAATGGAAAAAGGTACAGTCTAAAATTCATATGGACGATATAATGAGATGCTATGCAGGTGTTAAATTAATGCCTGGCGCCAGAGAAGTAATAGGTAAATTACAATCAAAAGGGATTTTTGTCGCAATTGTCTCATCGGGCGTCGATCTTCTAATAGGGACAATTGCAAATATGCTGAAAGTTGATGATTGGGCTGCGAATGGTTTTGAATGGGATGAAGAAGGATTTCTTACCAAAGGCGCCCCAACTAAAGTATATTCACATAACAAGGGAATAATGGTTGAAAAGTTAATTAGAATTAATGATTTAAATCCTGTCAACGTCATCTCGGTTGGAGATTCTAGTACTGATTTATCTATGAAGGTTGGCGAGTCCAAATTTATAGGTTTTAATCCAGCTAGAGAAAGAGCGATTGAAGAATTCAAAAGGGCAAATGTTCCTATTGTAGAAAAACGTGATTTAAGAGAATTATGGCCAATAATATTTGATGGCGAGAAACTTCAATAATCATACAAATGGAATTGATGCCGTAGCAAAAGTATGTAAATTGACAACAGAAAGAATACATGGTTTTGGCTGAAATCCTAGCATTCTTTGGAAATCGGTTTGATCTTGCCAAGTAGAACTATGTAGTAGAGTCACTCCTTTGTGATTTCCTATGTAATGGCCATGAACATGACCTGTAACGAATATATCTGGAACATCATGGATTACCATATTATCTTCTGGCTCAGGAGACAGTGGAGTTTTGTTTCCCCAAGAAGGGGCCAAATGTCTTCTTTCTAACATAGCTTTCATCGCTATTTCGGGTTTATCGTAGGAAACTGATCTCAACGTTGCTACAAAATCATCTATACTCTTCCCGTGGTAGGATAGGACCCTAACATTGTGTAAACTAAAATCACAAGGATTACCTACAAAAACAGTATCAGAATAATCTTGTTGAATTTCTGGATCTAATGATGGTTGAGGCTCCGCGGGCCTTACAGCATCATGGTTGCCCGGTAATATTATGACATCTACCCAATCTGGAATTTCTTCTAATAAGCGTGCTAATTCAGAATATTGTTTGAATAAATCCTTGATTGCTAAATGTCTATCTTGACCTGGGTAAATTCCAACACCATCAACACCGTCACCACTCAATACAAAATATTTTACAGTACGTGCTAATGGATCATTCTTGAACCAACTAATCATTTTTTTCCATGGAGATTGTAGAAATGTTTTACTTCCTAAGTGAATATCTGATAAAAATGCTGCAGAAACCGCCCTGTCCTCTCCTGCAGGATTTTTGATATGATTTTCCAGTGGTGGTTTATGGATATCTTGAACTACAAACATTGGATCTCTGTCACCATAAAAATAACCTGTAACTCCGATTACTTCATCATCCATCAAACCATCCATAGATGCGTGAATTGGTGATGCATCAGATGGAGGTTTTAGAGTGCAGAGTTGTTTTCCGGTTTCATCTTCTATATCAAAATTTAAGTTACCACTACGGGCCCAGCGTGTCCCTCCAGCAAGGCCTACTAAAGTTATTTCATAATCCTTTGAAGAATATCTCTGCCTATTTCTCCAGGCTTCTGAAATAGATGTAGGTTTTCTAGTTAGGATACCACTAGATTTCATGAGATTGCGAATTTTTTTTAAACGGCTATTAAAACAACTTTGAATATCTGACATGGTGCCCTCAGTAATTGATTTACCAGTTATGTCAAAATGAATATCAATTTCTGAATCAACATCTTTTGCTTCCATCGGAAAATCCATCATATCATAATATTCCAATCCATGCGGACGAGGGGCGATCTCTAATTCTGGTTGTGGAGCGGCTATAATCCTCCCAATGGGAGATTCATTACCTTTTTTTGGTAGTGTATATTGGCCAATATTATCATTTACATTAATTGGTAAATCATTAAGATTATTAGGTACTAAAGTCAGTAAATCATCAATTGTTTTAGAGTCCAATAATTTAACATCAGAAGATCTTGCAGCTTCTAAAATTGGAAGAATACTTGATAAGGATTCTATTTTTTCTTTGGCATCACTGCCTAGTACAATTAATCCCGCGTTGGTGAGTTCGCGGTATCTAACTGCCCAGTTTTCAGAAACCATGTAAAAGCCACAGATAGTAACGCTCATGATAATATCTATCTAATTTGATAATTAATCGGTTTCTTGGTTCCAATCTGTAGATGAAGCGAGATCTATTTTAGATATATCTTGAACTACTGTTTTCTTATTTGATTTCCAAGATAATTTTCCTTCCCATTCTTTTGAGAGAGAATCTAATGAAGAAATATCAATTTCTTTTGACGGTATTGTAATATCCTTTTTCTTAGAAATTTTCTTTGTTTCAGAATCTTTTGAATCAACTTTATCTAATGCTTCTAAAGCTAAACCTAAAGCGAAAGAAGCAAAAGATTTTTTATTATCCAAACGATCATTATCTCCAAAATCCATTCTTCTAACTAGGAAATAATCCTTGGCTATAATTGCAACATGTACCCTTCCTACTTCTTTATTTTCAGATGCTCCTGTAGGCCCCGCTATACCAGTGATACCTATAGAGACATCAGAATTTGATTTATATCGTGCACCTCTGGCCAATCCTATTGCAACTTCATGAGAAACAGTACCTACATTTCCTTCTAAGAAATAAGATTCATCGACACCTAATTGTTGAGTCTTGGATTCATTGGAATAAACAATCCACCCTTGGTTAAACCATCGACTTGCACCCGACATATCTGTTAAGATAGAGGCTATTAGTCCACCAGTACAAGATTCGGCAGTTGAAATGGTCCATTTTCTTTTTTTCAATCTCCTAGAGAGACGGGCAGCTAGAGCAGCAGTCTGTTCAACCACGACTTGTCGATTGCATCTTCATTAATGACCTTTTCATTAATTAAATGAAATATTCAATAAAAAAAATATATACAAAAATGGATGGAAAAGTGGTGGGTCCGGCAGGAATTGAACCTGCGATCTTCGCTTTGTAAGAGCAACGTCATAACCCCTAGACCACGGACCCTGAGAGAGAGCAGGGGAGCAATGTATTCAAAGCCTCTGTAGTGTAACCGTCTTAATAGAGGATTCACATGGAGTCGATGATGAAATTACTTGAAGATTTAGAGAAATCTGGCCTATTAGTCTCTAAGGATATAAAAAGAGCAATGAATGAGATTAATCCAGCACAATTTACTGACCATGATTTGGATCTTTTTTGGAGCGATAATCCTGTACCATTCCTAATTACCGAATCAGGAATATCAAAGACGATATCTGCACCACACATGATAATTACAATGCTTCATCATCTAGAAATAAAAAAGAATTATTCTATACTTCTAATGGGTGCAAAGGGAGGATATTTATCAGCATTGTTAGGTAATTTAGTTGGTAAAAATGGTAAAATAACAATAATAGAGCCTCACAAAGAAGTAAGAGACTATACAGAAAATAGAATAAAAGATTATTTCCATTCAGCTGAGATTTTAGTAAATAAGCCAAGTGATTTAGAGAATGTAAATGACAATTATTATGATAGAGTATTAATTACAGGATTTATGAAAAAGGTTCCTTCAGAAATAAAATTTAAAGTTAAGGAAGATGGTTTTATTCTTGGCCCAATAGGAAGTATTATTCATCAGAGATTGATTAAGAAGGAGAAATTTGGTGATGAATGGGTAGATACTGACTTAGGAGGAGTTGTTTTTGGTCCTTTGGATATTGGAGATTTAGAAAAAAATCTTTTAGAACCAGAAAATCTAGTTGAGCATATGGAAAGTGCATTAGAATTAATTCTTGAAGTTATAGAAATTGAAGAAGACTCGTTGAATAGAATAAATAATTTAATTTGGTCACTAAAAAATCTCCCGCCAGGAATACCAATAGTTGATGAATATTCTAGTGAAGAAGAAATTCTAGAGAATCCAGTAATGGAGTTATTGTTAGCAGAGATGGAATGGTTGGGCCCGTTATGGCCTATTTTAACTGGAATAGATGGATTGGATATTGGTAATATAGAGTCGATCAATAGTGAATATTATTCCAACACAGGCGGGCATGAAGACTTAATTCCATAATTACTAATCGAAGTGTTCATCATCGATATATGGTAGGGATATTTATGAGACATCCTGCAACATTGCGCCTCAATCATAAAGATGAAAGGCAGAGAAGGCGTGCTGTTAGGAAGTTATTTGAAATAAATGATTCAAATAATTTAGTCAGTTTTTCACCCTTATTGGATGATAATGACTCATGGTATAGAGAAAAAGCAATGGAGGCAGTAACGAAATGGGCCGGAAAGAATGATTCGAAGATAGTCAATAAGCTATCAAATTCAAAATATAATGAACAACGTGTTTTAGCATCCAAAATATCATTGAGACTAGGTAAAGAAAAAATAGATATAATTAGTAAGTTATGTTTAGATGAGGTTTTGGCAGTCAGAATATCTGGATGGGAGTCAAAATTTGAATTGAATAGTGAACAAATTGATGTAATGATATTAGAAGGTTTCAACTCAAATGATAAAGAAATTAGAAAAATTACAATAAATAAGATAACTGAAATGGATGAAATAAATGTTGATATAATAATTTCTGCATTAAATGACCAATCATATTCAGTCAGAAATGCAGCACTGGAGATTATTAGAAAAGATTCAAGGCTTTGTAGAATGAATATTTTTGATAATCATTTACTAAATATCGCTTCAGAAAATACAAAAAAAGAAATAAATACTGTAATAAAGATCCTAGCAAAGAAATCCTTAGAGAATCCAAAAATTGAAGAAATGGTTATTTTATGGAGTGAATCTGAATCAATTGAAATTATTGATTCATTGATTTCAACTCTTAGAGAGATAAATTGGTGGAAAATAAAAGGTTTGACGGAACATATGGAAAAAAAATCAAGTGATTTATTTGTAACAAGACTATTAAGAGGTAGCAGAGAACCCTTGGCTACAGAAATAAGGAATAAAATTTTATCTAAATCGGAAAGAAATGAAGATATGATGGCAAGATTGATTGAGGATTTAGTAGGCAGACCAATTGATGAAAAAACACTTAAAATAATAAAGGAAATTTCTATTTCAGAAAATTTGATATTATCCACAATATCTAAAGAACTATTGGAAGAATATTAGGTTAATTTATCTCAATGCAGGGAACATTAACCTAGAAAGGGGAATTGAGATAGGAGGTAGGTGGTCTGGTAATCTATGTCTACTAGTTTTTGGCGGGAATAGAATACCAGATATTCCAGCTTGTATGACCTCAGATTTAGATAATGATTTTCTTCCTGATTTAGGCCAAATATCTAATTCTATAGAATCATCTGATAAATAATCAACTAATACACATGGAAGACATTGTAAATCTAATTTCTTTGCTACATTATACCGGTGATGCCCATCGAGTATAGTTCCAGTAATCTTGTCAACTACAAGTGGGAGAACATATGCATTCCATCTTATAGTCATTTTTTCCAGTTGAATTACTTTACTAGGAATAATTTCTTCATGAGGGAGTAGTAATTCCAGTGGTATTAGTTCGACTTTCATGTTACTCGCAAAACATACTTCTCAATATAACTGTCTGCCGAAGCAATCATTCATGAGATACAACAGGGACATTCATGAAGCGCCTTCCGGAAGTGTCACAAACGCATCTGGATAATGAAACTAAACAAATCATTGAGAAGATAAGAGAAAGAGGTAGGGCCTGGATTGTAGGGGGTTGGATTAGAGATCTGGTCTTGGGCATAAATACTGGAGATGTAGATATTGCAACCAATCTTCTACCAAAAGAGATTTTAGAAATTTTTCCCCGTTCTATTATGGTAGGTGAAAAATTTGGAACTGTCAAAGTAAGGACTAGTGGTAATTCAAAGGAAGTAGAAGTAACAACTCTAAGAAGTGATGGCGTTTATGTTGATGGAAGAAGGCCAGAAAATGTAAGATTTGGAGTTGAGATAGAGGATGATATTTCAAGAAGAGATTTTACAATTAATGCAATGGCACTGGACGAATATGATAAATTAATTGATAATTATGGAGGAGTTTCGGATCTTGAAAATAATATATTAAGATGTGTAGGCAATGCCGATGAAAGAATAAAAGAAGATAGTTTGAGGATTATGCGGGCTTTTCGCTTTATTGGGCTGAAAAAAAATCAAATAATGGAGTTTGATTCTGAATTAAAAGATGGAATAATAAATAATGTTAGCATGATAAATAATGTCTCTAAAGAGAGAATAAATCAAGAATTAAAGAAAATAATGATATCGGATAATAATATGAAAATACTTGAAAAGATGAATGAATTAGGAGTCCTAGAAAGAATTTTTGATAATATAGAAATAGATCTCGGAGTTATTCTATCCAATGAATATATCGTTAATGTAGCGTTAATTTGTAAAAAATATAAAGGCGATGGAGTGGCATTATCGAAATATATTCAGAATAAATTAAAAATCAGCAATAGAGAAAAGGAAATGATTATTTTTTTGCATAATAATGGCATTAAGATACCCGATAGTAGAGATATATGTGAAATTAGAAGATTTAGGGCTTCATTATCGGCGGAACAAAAAGATTCTCTGTTTAGATACTTGCGAGGTCAAAATATAGATACATACGATGTTGAAAAAATAATTGATAAATTGGAACCATTAAAAGTAGGCAATAATCCATTAGTCAATGGAGATATTTTAATTCAGGCTACTGGTTTAGAACCTGATATTAGACTTGGAAGATTAAAGGGGTGGTTACACAGAAAACAAATTGAAATGGATTTAGAAGAAACTCAAGATGTGTTAGAATTACTCAACGAAATTGATTGGCAAAATTCAGATCCAGAAGAATGGTCTGCTTTATCATGGCCATGATTATAGTTCGTTAAGATATTCAATGTATTCATTTAGATTTAAGTACATATCATTATCGAATTCATGAGGTTTTACGATTAAACACCAACCATCTCCATATGCGTCATCATTTACTAAATCTGGACTATCTTCAACATCACCATTCAGTTCAATAATTTTACAGGGAAATGGGGCGTTAATTAGTAATCTCTCGTTTGCTGTTCTGACCGTTATCATCAAATCATCCGTTCCCAATTCGTCTCCACTTGTAATTGGAGTTGCATCAGCATCATCATCAGGTACTGCCTCTTCTTCGTCAGAATCGGTTTTAAATTCACTATCATCCTCAGGTTTTGCCAATACAACTCTTATTATATCGCCATAATCAGCTCTAATAAATTCACTTAGACCTATTTTTACAGTCATATCCTCTTCTTTCTTTTCATCTAAGACCTGTATCCATAGATGTTCGAGACTATATCTTCTATCATGGGCTATGCTAAATTCGAAAAAGTCACCGTCTGACATGTTACTTTCGTTGGCGGGCCCCACCACCTTAGATTTTAATGATTCGTTTGAAAATAGCCTGATGGGCGGTGGCGAGAAGTTAACAATGTGTACTAGTCCCGAAGTAATGGGATAGATATGGACTTCAAAGAAACGGAAGAACAAAGTATGATTCGAGAAATGGTTAGAAGTTTTGCAGAGAAGGTTTTGGCACCAACCTGCTTGGAAAGAGATAGGGCTGCAAGTCCTCCTCTAGAAGAATGGAAGTTATTTTGCGAAACAGGTTTACAAGGAATAACAATATCTGAAAAATTTGGAGGAAATCCTGTTGATGACATTAGTGAAGCAATAATAGTTGAAGAACTTGCACGAGTTGATCCTTCTTTTTCAGTAATGTTTTGTGTCCATGTAGGACTTTGTGCAAAGACAATATCACTTCACGGCAATGAATATCAAAAAAACCAGTATTTGACAAGATTGGCAAAAGGAGAAATAGGCGCTTATTCATTATCAGAAGCTGGTGCCGGAACAGATGCAGCTGCAATGGGATGTCGTGCTAAGATTAACGAAGATGGTACACACTATATCCTAAATGGAGAAAAAATGTGGGTGACCAATGGTAAAAGTGCAGATATATATGTTTTATTTGCAAAAGATGTCGAACATCCTGAATTCGGAGTAAAAAAACATGGTGGAACTACTGCATTCATTGTAGATTCAAGCATGGAAGGTTTTAGCGTTGGTAAAAAGGAAGAAAAATTAGGAATAAGATCATCCGATACGTGTGTATTGCTCTTAGAAAATTGTAAAGTTCCAGTTGAAAATATTCTAAAAGGCGTAGGTGAAGGTTTTCCAATAGCAATGAATGCTCTTGATAATTCGCGTATTGGAATTGCTGCACAAGCATTGGGGATAGCCCAAGGAGCATATGAATCTGCACTTGAGTATGCACATGAGAGACAATCTTTTGGTAAACCTATAGCATATCATCAAAGTATTGGAAACTACTTAGCAGATATGGCAACTCAAACTGAAGCTGCTAGGATGATGGTCTACAAGGCGTCTTGGGCGAAACAACGACATTATGAAGAAGGTACAGAGAGGCATACAAAAGAAGCAAGTATGGCGAAATTATTTGCCGGAGATACTGCAATGTGGGTTTCCGAACGTGCTGTACAGGTCCTTGGAGGATACGGTTATACAACTGACTTCCCCGTTGAAAGATTTTTCAGAGATGCAAAGATTACTCAGATTTATGAGGGTACCCAAGAAGTACAGCGTATAGTCATTAATAGAGCCATTAAACCTTAATTATTCATTAATTTTAAGGTATCCAAGCATATTTCCTTTGACCTTCTAATGCTCCTTCTCCACCTACAGCTACTAATGCAAATTCTGATTGTGGTTTTACTACTGATTCTTTCTGAGAACCACGGTGTAACTTTTCGTAGACATCTTTGTCCAATGGAGTTCGATTATTAAGTCTCTCAAACAAATCAAATTGGCTTGCAACCTCTTTCCATCCTGGTTGTATCACTCCTTCGAAGATTTTCGCTTTCGCACCACTTCCGTAACCGCATAAACCGACATGTTTGCCCACCATTTCAACGCCATCGGTATAATCTGATTCCATTGTTGACATCAAGGCTAAGAAAATGGATCCAGTGTATTGATTACCAACTAGGCTTGATGCTCTTTGTGTCTTTTCTATCCTAATCTCAGAAAAAGTTCTAAATTCTTCAGTTTTTGATATTAACCGTCGGTATGAATCATTAGCCTTTTCGAATTCTTCAATACCTTCGGGTGAATCTGAGAAATCTTCCGGGAATGGTTCGATACCAATCTCATTAACTATTTTTTTCCACATAGGCAGGTTTCTCCTATCGTGGCGGAAGACATCAGGAAACATCCTTTTACCTTGAAAAGCGTAAGGAAGATGAACAATTATTCGGCTCCATTGTTCAGTCAATATCTCATCTTCTTCCGGAGTATAACGACCACTATTTATTGCTTTTGAACGGAAGTCTATAAACGCATTTTTTACTGATTCTGAATAACAACGGTTAGAAAATTGTCCATCGAAAACCGGCGTGTCCTTGTGTATTTTTAGAGTGTGAGATTCAAACATAATGTCATCTTTTTTTGAAGATCTAGGCAGTATTGCTAAGATTCTCTCAACTAATCCTTCCTTTTTTGGCTCTCCAGCTTCTTCTGCTAAATCCAGTACATTTGTGACAACAGTTTTCATTTCAACTTCACGACGTGGTTTGAAAAAATCGTGAACTGGCATAGTTGATACTCCCCATATATCAGGTATTTGCAGTAACCTGGGATTATGACGGATCATTATTGCGCCACCACCAGCGCCCTGAGTATATTCTCCTGAGGAGCCCAAATCATATTTTGCATTATCGGAGAAAACAACAATGCCAATTCTATCTTCAACTTCTCCTCCTCTAGCCGTCCAATCTAATGTGTTGTGCATTGCATCTACTGCACCGATGCATGCAAAAGTCATATCTACAACATCACAGTTACGGAAACAATTGTTACCATAATCATTGCAGTAACGCTGCTCTAACATATCCATAATGTAAGTCGCAGTAGGTTTTGCTCCATCTAGAGCAGATTCAGTACCCAAGTATATTCTTCCAATTTTTCTTGGATCGATATTATTTCTATCAATAAGGCGAGCGCATGCATTTGCCCCCATAGTGGCAGTATCTTCATGAGCGTCTGGGATAGCCATTGCTGCTAATCCCAGCCCTTTGTTTAATTTAGCGAAATCCGCTCCTCGAAATTCTGCAAAGTCTTTCATATCAAAATAAGTTTTTGGGAAATAAATAGCAATATCATCAATTCCTACATCAGCCACAATACTCACCTTTGATTATTCCGTTACCCAATAGGTTATGACATCTCTGTTTATTATTTTGCTTAGATAGTTAATTTTAATAAAATTATGTTTCACCAGTTATTTCATTTATACTTTCTATCAAAGTTGGATTTAATCTGAAATAGTCATGAATTGGGGAAAGAATTTTTGACAGTCCTGATGCAATAGCCATTTTGGCGTCGAATGGGTGTATTGTTCCATTAGAAACCGCTTCTGTAAATGATTCTATATCATCCCAAGTTGAAGGTTTGCCAAATTCGGGTTTGGGAGATACGATGATTTCTCCTAATCTTGGTAGAATTATGAATTCAGCGATTTCAAAGATTGCTGATGAAGGATTACCTATTTCTAGGAATGCTTTCCGCAGCTTCTTTTGTAATTTTTTAGAATCATCATGGATTAAGATAGCATTATTAGGATCTGATTTAGACATTTTGTGATCGAATGAGTCCATACGTCCACTGGCTCCCTTTAGGCCCGAGAGCATAGGGGTGTGTATACAGGTTGCTTTTACCCAATTATTCCTATCCGCAACCTCGCGCATGTACATGTGTGCTTTTCTTTGGTCCATCCCTCCAAGAGCAATGTCGATTTCTAATTCAAATACATCTGCGGATTGGAGGGCAGGATAAAAAAAAGCAGATAAATCGTGTTCTGATGAGTCTTCATCTCTACCCATTATCCCAAAGGTCCTCCTAACTCTTGAAAGGCTCATGTTCTTTGAACATCTTAGAACACGTTCCCAATATTTACCATTATCCATAACTACTGATGCACGAATAAATTGTATCTGTCCGGATCCTTTACCTTCTTTTGGATGATCTAATAAAACTCTGAAAACTTCTGACATATAGTCTGCAGCGAGAGATATTTTTTCCATGTCTCTTTCAAATTTATCATTTACCCATGCATGCCAATCAGCTAATAAAACTGTGACATTGACTCCTTCATTCAATAAATTCTTCATAGTTTCAGCTAAAACTAACCATCCCAAATGTGCCTTTCCACTAGGCTCTAATCCTATATATGCATTAATATTATCACTTCCTGAATGTGTAGATGAGCCAGATAAGATGTTACTGACGTGTTCGATACCGACTACTTCTTCACAACTAGAAAACATTCGATCAAGTTTTTGTTTTGATTCTGAATCTAATGATTCAACAGAGTCATGATTCATTATTTAACTCCCTTATTGGAACAATTTATTCAGTTTTTCGCCACGGCTGGCGGCCCTGGTAAAGTCATTATTTTCTAAACATGTATTTATCTCAATTATCAAAGAATCAGCTTTTTCTTTTACATCATCAGAAACTTTTGAGGATACTTTCATGAAATGTTGTGCTTGAGAAATAGCAGATTTAGCTTTGCTCGATTTTTTAGCCCATTCTTTTGCTTTATCGCCCCTTTGCTTAGAATTGTAACCGGTAACTTCGTCTAAAAATTGAGTCCATCTCTTACGGCTATCTTGGGCAGTTTTCATCGCTTCGTTGTTATCAAAATTAGGAGGTACATTTTTCACATCGACAACTAATGCGCCGGATTCATTGTAATGTGCGTCTATAGATACCATGATGTCATGAGAGCCTGAGAATGAATTCTTCCCATTATCATTTACAGTATCGAAATACTTCTTTGCAACCTTTGCTAATCCACCTTCTTCTGTAATCTCCTTTACTAATCCACGCTTAACGTCGAATCTCTCCATAATATACCGGGGAGTAATTTGCTATTCAATACTGCCGGATGATAATTAATAAACTAGAGTAAAAAAGGCACAAAAAATATTATTAATGAATAATTTTTAGAATTTGTTGTGTCATAAATCTGTACCTCTCGTAAGGATACTTTCATTTGTATTATGCGTTCAGGTCGTTTTGAGAAACATGGGTTATGAGGCATTAGATTTCTATGAAGTTGATTCATTATTAAGTGATGAAGAAAGAATGGTTCGCGATATGGTTCGTGATTGGGTAGATAAAGAAGTTATACCAAATATTGAAAATGCATGTCGAGAAGGAGTTTTTCCTGATGAATGGCGAGCTGCACTAGGTGAAATGGGAGTTTTAGGTGCACCATTGAAAGGATATGATTGTCCAGGTCTCTCTTATACTGCATATGGAGTAATTTGTAGAGAGCTCGAGAGAGGAGATAGTGGTTTACGATCATTTGCAAGTGTACAAGGATCATTGGCTATGTATCCGATATGGGATTTCGGTAGTGAGGAACAAAAAAATCATTATCTACCAAAAATGACTAGCGGAGAATGGATTGGGTGTTTTGGACTTACAGAACCAGATTATGGGTCGAATCCCGGAGATATGATTACTAGGGCCGAAGAAATGGATGATCATTACCTTCTAAATGGTGCAAAAATGTGGATTACTAATGGTACGATAGCAGATTTAGCAGTAGTTTGGGCAAAATTAAATGGAGTCATCAGAGGATTTATCGTAGAAAAGAATGATCCAGGTTTTTCCGCTCCAGAAATGAAAGGAAAACATTCTCTTAAAGCAAGTGTAACTAGTGAGTTGGTTTTCCAAGATTGTAAAATTCCCAAAGATCGTATTTTACCAGGAGTAAAAGGCCTTAGAGGTCCATTTTCATGTCTAAATAATGCTAGATTTGGAATCTCGTGGGGAGCAGTTGGAGCTGCTCAATCATGTTTTCACTCTGCAAAAGATTATGCAATGAGTAGAATTCAATTTGATCACCCCATAGCATCATATCAACTTGTTCAAAATAAATTGGCTTGGATGTTGAGAGAAATAACAAAGGCACAATTATTGGCTTATCATCTTGGTAAAATGAAAGATGTAGGAGAATGGATACCTGAGCATATCTCTTTAGCTAAAATGAATAATGTCGATGTAGCTTTAGAAATTGCAAGGGTTGCAAGAGATATTCATGGAGCAAATGGAATTTTAGATGAGTATCCAGTGATGAGGCATATGGCTAATTTAGAATCAGTAAAAACTTATGAAGGGACTCACGACATTCACAATCTCATTCTAGGCAGACACATAACTGGAATACAATCATTTACAAGAGAAATTTAATGCATTTGGAAATTTAAAATTAGAAGATTTAAAAAATAGAATGTCTAGAGGGAAAAATATGAATATTGCTGTACTGCTAAAACAAGTCCCAGATACTACTGCAAAAATTACAATCTCGAATGGTAAAGTAGATGAAAATAATGTTAGTAAATGGTCCATGAGCCCCTATGATGAATACGCATTAGAATCTGGATTACAGTTGAAGGAAGTCACTGGAGGTAGTTTAATTGCCATTACTTGTGGCCCTGAAAGGACAAAAAAGATGCTTACAGATGCTGCAGCTGTTGGTGCAGATAAACTCATTCATATTTCTGAAGATAAGGTACTTGATAGTACTCAGGTACAAAAGTTATTAGCAGCTACAGTTGAAAAGAGTGGTGCTGAAGTGGTCTTATGCGGAAAGCAAGCGGCAGATACTAATTCTGGATCAACGGGCCCTGGAGTTGCCGAAATTCTTAATGCAGTTTGCGTCTCTATGGTCTCTGAAGTTAGTATTAATGAAAATAATTTCATCTCAACAAGGCCCAGTAATTCAGGGGCTGAAAAAGTATCTTCTAATGGAATTAGCGTATTCACATTCGATAAAGGAATATCTGAACTAAGACGCCCTAATGTAAGGGGTATCATGATGGCTAAAAAGAAAACAATTGAGACAATTAAACCCGAAGAGATAGGATTAGAAATAGAAAATTCCGACCGTATAACATTACAATCCCAGAATTCACCTCCAGAGAAGGAACCAGGACAAATATTTGAAGGCGTAGAAAATATTCCGGAAATAGTATCAAAATTAAGAAATGAAGCAAATGTAATATGAGGTGAAAAAATGAAATTTACAGTAATAGCAGAAACAAATGAAGATTTACTTCATCCAACGGTGTATCAACTAATAGGTGCAATATCAAAAATTGGAGCGGAGACAACAGTGATATGTCCTAATGGAAAAGGTTCTTCTGAGGCATCGAAAATAAAAGGAGTTGAGAAAGTAATTTCTGTTAACGGAGATTGTTTTCATTTATTTGATGGGAGTGCTTGGTCTACTGCTATTAATTCGGTCTGTGAAGGTACAATTGTAATATCTGCCTCACCAAATGGGAGAGAAATAGGAGCAATGATTGCTGCAAAGAGAGATATTCCGATAATACAAGATGTCACTGCTATTTCAGCAGGAATTGAAGTCACGAGACCAATTTATTCTGGTAAAGCCACAGAGACTTTGTTAATCAATGGAGATTCAGTAATAACTCTGAGGCCTAATGCATTTGAAAATGCAGAATTGGGCAATGAAGCCCCAATCAGCATAGTTGATCAAACATCAGATCTTAAAATCTCCATTATTGAAGCAATTGGTAAAGCAAGTGAACGTTTAGATGTCACAGAAGCAGAAATTATCATATCAGGAGGCAGAGGCATGGGATCTATAGATAATTTTTCTCATCTGGAAAGTATGGCAGATACTCTAGGAGCGGCCGTTGGTGCTAGCAGAGCAGTAGTAGATGAATGGGGGATGCCACATAGAATGCAAGTAGGACAAACGGGAAAAACAGTTTCTCCTTCACTTTATATCGCGGTTGGAATTTCGGGAGCTATTCAGCATCTAGCAGGAATGAGATCGAGCAAATATATTCTTGCAATAAATAAAGACCCCGATGCTCCTATCTTTACCGTGGCTGATTATGGAATTGTAGCATCTTGGGAAGATGCTTTGCCCATTCTAAAATCTGAATTAATGAAACTATAATTAAAATTAACTTAATGTTATAGTTTTTGCTTTGTCGTTCCGGATACTTTCTATCTTTCTGAGATATTCATCGGTAATTCCTCCAGTTACATAAACTCCATTAAAGCATGAACAATCAAAATTAGCGATATTGTTGCTACCTGCCGATAAGCATGCTTCAACAAGATCATCTAATTTTTGATAGAATAATAAATCAGCACCAATTGTCTCACATATTTCATCATTATTTCTATTATATGCAACATATTCAGTTTTTGCTGGCATATCTATTCCGTAAACATTAGGATGTATTATTGGAGGCGAGCAGGAGGCAAAGTATACTTTTTTTGCACCCGCGTCCCGAGCCATTTGTACTATTCTTCGTGAAGTATTTCCTCTAACAATACTATCATCAACTATTAAGATAACTTTGTTCTTAAATTCGCGTTCAATAGTATTCAATTTCTTTCTGACTGAATCCTTTCTAATAGATTGGCCAGGCATTAAGAATGTCCTACCTATATACCTATTTTTGACAAAACCCTCGCGATAGGGTACAGATAGGTATTTTGCTAAATCTAGAGCGGCTATTCTACCACTATCCGGTACAGGAATAACTGCTTCGATACCATGATTAGGAACTTGCTCAGATATTCTTTTTGCTAGTAACTCGCCCATCCTAAGTCTTGCATCATGAACAGAAATACCATCTATTACAGAATCAGGCCTTGCAAAATAAACATGCTCAAAAATACATGGTGTATGTATAGTTTCAGAATGACATATTTTAGAAAATATACTCCCATCTAACTTAACTATAACTGCTTCGCCGGGTTTAATGTCTCTGTCCGGAGTAAAACCGAGTGCTTTGCAAGCAACACTTTCTGAAGCAATGATGATTTCTGTAAAATCTTTTAATTCATTCTTGCCCATAAATAGGGGCCTTATTCCATTAGGATCACGGAAAGCAATAAGTCCCCATCCAGTTATTAACGCAGTCACACTATAACTTCCTTCTACTCTAAGGTGGAGTCTTTCAATTGCTCTAAAAATATCATCTTCGGACAAAGACTCCATTCCTCCTGGTCTGCCATTAAGTGAACGCTGTATTTCTGCAGCAAACAGATTTAGAAGTGCCTCGGAATCTGAACTTGTGTTTACTCGTCTATGATCATATTCAAGTAATCCATTTATAATATCTTCATTATTATTAAGATTACCATTGTGTGCAATACTAACTCCGAAAGGAGTATTTGTGTAGAATGGTTGTGCTTCATCAGCAGAATTTGAGCCAGCAGTAGGGTATCGGACATGTCCTATTCCCATTGATCCAGTTAATTTTTGCATATGTTTTTCAGTGAAAACATCCCTTACGAGACCGTTTGCTCTCCTATGAGTAATGTTATGTGAGTCACTAGTGACAATTCCAGCCGCATCTTGTCCTCTATGCTGTAAAACAAGCATACCGTCATATATCGATGTGGCTACATGAGAAGTTGGATGTCCGACAATTCCGATGATCCCGCACATCGAATATCAAACCATGGTCTGCTGCAAAGGACTTTAGGTATTTCTAAAGAAATAGTCTAATTAGCGTTGGTACATAGATCTATTACGTTTATTCCAGCGGTATTTTCTCATCTTTGCTGTAGCACCATATCCACAAGATGCGCAAACTGATTTCTGTTTGTGATAAGAATGACGGCCACATCTTCGACATCTAATATGAGTTGACTTTTGCCTTTTTCCCATACTCGGCGTACCTTTGGACATACATAACACTCCTTGAAGACAACGCGGCCACCGACCAACTTGTTATGAGAGTTGCCCCGAAATAAATCTAAATGTGACTTCTAAATTGTATCCAATAGTTTCAGGAGTGCATCTTCGGGTCTTTTTCTGAGAAATAATTTTATGATTGAAAATGTTATCAAAAAGCAAAAAAATGGAGAAATAAGTAAAATCGAATATATTGAAAGAGCCACGGATTCCGTTAATAGATTTAGTAAATTTAATTCAGAGTTCAAAATATAAAAATAAAACATAAATGAAAGTGAAATAAATAAAGTATTTACCATTAGTAATGGAATTATTCTATGATATGGATGATAGGAGCAAATTAAATGAATAGAAAATAATAATAAAATGAATATGAAACCATGAAGTGTTGAGTCTAGAATGTCATGAATTCCTAATGGCATGTTTAACTATCCTCCAAATTACGTTGCAATATACTGACAATAAATTTCTTTTCTTTTTCAGATAATGGTAAAGATTCTGCTACTTTCGGAGTTCTTGATTCTACTAATTTAATTACCCAAATAATAAATATTAATCCAATAATCATTCCAAGAATATTAAATAATATAATTAAATAATCAGTAAATGTATATAAATCGAGGAATATAAAATAATATGCCCAAGATACAGTTAACAATGTTAATCCTAAAATTTTTATTGAAGAAATATTATTCCAGTAAATTTGTGAACCATATAATACAAGGTACGTCCCAGATGTAAAAAGAATGAGCCATGGTAAGTTAATCTTTAAAACAATTAGTAAATTTTCTTCGGTTAAAGATAGCGTATCTGATGGCAATAATATCAATACAGAGGCCATTAATAATGTAGGCTTACCGAAATTACTTCTCTTGAAAGCAGGCCCCATTCTATGTAAAGAAAGACCGGAAAAAAATAATAAAAAACCAAACCAGAATTGTATGTCGGCCCAATCCATACTCACTGGACTACATGTTATGTACATGTTATTTTTGGATTAAATGAAAGATAAAAATTCAATTCAGTTTTGATAGACTTCATATATGAACCATCGGTGGCCCGCTTCGTCGAGAGACAGTTTGGTGACTAAGATGGTAAAAATGCCCCGTAAGATTATGCGATATAGTCCATCTGCTGGAAAGCATACCGAACATACTGTTGAACGTGTCAAAAAGCGAAGAGCGAGCGAATTGAAATGGGGTCAAAGAAGATTTAGAAAGGTCACTTCAGGATATCGTGGTTTCCCACGTCCAAAGCCTTCTGGTGAAAAACCAACAAAAAGAGTAAATTTGATATTTAGATGTACAGAAACTGGTAAAGCTCACTCCCCAGCTGGAAAGCGTGCTAGAAAATTTGAACTTGTAGATAAATGAGGAAAACTAAATGAGTGGAAGATTTCTAAGAGTAAATTGCCTTGATTGTGGTAATGAAGCAATATTATTTGATAGGGCGGCTACCCTTGTATCTTGTTCTGTATGCGGATCTACTTTGGCTAGTCCTGCAGGTGGAAAGGCTGACTTAAGTGGTTGCACAATAGTAGAAACCCTCGAATAAAAGAGGATATGATAATGGCAAAAAATAATGATTGGCCTGAAGAAGGTGAATTGCTAGTTTGTACTGTTAAAAATGTTCGAGAAAATGGAGCATACCTCAATTTAGATTCTTATGAAGGTAAAGAAGGTTTTGTGTTCATTGGCGAAGTTTCTGCGGGATGGGTAAAAAATATCAGATCACATGTTCGTGAAGGACAGAGAGTAGTAGCTAAAGTGATAGAAGTAAAAAAAGATAAAGAAAGTATAAACCTGTCTATTAAAGCAGTTTCTGACGAGAGAAGAAGAGATACTTTGCAGGCAAGGAAAAATCAACAGAGAGCTGAACAAATGATGCGATTGGTTTCAGAAAAAATGAATTGGGAAGATGAAGAAACCAGCAAAATATCTTCAGAAATGACCGAAATATTTGGGACTTTGTATGGTGCATTAGAAGAATGTGCGATTTCAAACACAGCGCTAACAGATGCAGGTTTTTCCGGGAAATGGATAGGACTTGTCACAGAAATAGCAATAGATAATATCATTCCACCATTTGTAGAAATTAGAGGGAATTTTGATATTGAAGTATGGAGTTCAGAAGGTGTTAATGCAATAAGAGAAGTATTGATGGCAGCAGAATCTTGTGCTGAAAATCTAGAAGAAGTTACTCTCACATGCCACTATAATGGAGCGCCTCATTATAGAGTTGATATTCGTGCTCCAGATTATCCAACTGCAGAGTCTGTTTGGGAAGCTGCGCAAGAAGTAACGAAGAAATATATGAATTCGGTCGATGGTTCTATCAGTATTGAAAGGCTCTAAGAGATTCTAAAACATGAGATAATTCATTTACTTCATTACAAGGGATTGCTTTGTATTGCCATGGCGAGAAGTAAATTGAAACGATGTGTGTCATGTAACAAATATGGACTTGAACCGAATTGTAGTGTTTGTGGGAAATTAATGGAGGTTGTTGCTCCACTGAAATACTCTCCCGAAGACCCTCAAGGTAATCGTAGAAGGAAAAGACTTGATGCCGGGAGTAAGGAATGGTTAGATTCCCTACCAACGACCAAGAAAGAAGGTAAATAAGATGAATAGGACAAAAATTCACTGGCTTGTGGGGGATAATTTACCAGAACATGTTGCAATTATTGAGGCAGTTCCAGGCGTAGGTAATGTAGGTAAATTGGTTGTTGATGGACTTATTAAGAAACATCCATCTAGGACTTTGGCATGGATTTTACATCCTGATTTGCCGCCTCATGCAGTACTTGGAGATAAAGGATTAATTCTACCCCCAAGAATTGAAATAAATTCTGTTATCTTACCTGATGATACTAATATAATTACTATAGGAGGTGATTTACAACCAATGACTGCAGCAGGACAATTCGAAGTCTCAGAAGAAATATTGAAGCTGGCAAGTGAAAATAATACCCCACAACTATTAGTCCTTGCTGGATTGACAGCAGGACTGGAGGACAAGCAAATACATGTAATATGCTCCGATGAAAATGTCAGAAGAAATTTAGAAAATAATGATATTCAAGTAAGTAAGGAACAGCCTAAAGAAGGTATAATAGGAATTGCAGGACTTATTGTCTCATTATCACCCATGCATAAAGTTCCTACAGTTGGCCTTATTGCTGACACGGTTGGAGCTAGTGCCGATGCTTTAGCAGCAGATAGAATGGCATCATGGATAGATGCTGCCCTAAATATCCCACTTGATTTAGACTTGGATATGACTGAAGAAACCGCAAAAAAAATTATGGAGAAAGTAAATTCATCAAAGTCAATTGAAGATTTATTGAATTCTGAAGAAAATGAAGTATCGAGTGACTTCTATGTTTGAGTGATAATATGGATCTATTACTTTCAAGTGGTGGGAATAGTTGTTTAAAAGAAGAACAAATTACAATTCTACATCATCATATGAAAGATTTGTTTAATGGGATTAAAAATGTCCTTTTTATTTCTTATGCACAAGAACAACAACATCAATATACAAAAAAAATTAGAGAGAAATGGTGGCCCCTAAATGATGTGAAATTAGTTGGTATCGAAGAATTTGAGAGCCCCAGGGAAGCAATAATGAATTCTGAAGGAATCTATGTCGGAGGAGGTAATACATTTCTTTTGACCAAAAAACTACAAGAAAATAATTTAATTAATTCTTTGAGAAATGTAGTAAAGAATGGAATTCCCTTCATGGGAGTTAGTGCGGGATCTAATATCGCTTGTCCAACTATGATGACTACTAATGATATGCCAGTTGTAATGCCTAAGACTTTTGAAACATTGGGGTTAGTAAAGTTTCAAATTAATGCACATTATCATAAAGGAAATATTTGGTATAAGGATGATGAGTCATTTAAGATGCATAGGGGAGAGACACGTGCCCGTAGAATTTCTGAATTTCATCAATTTAATGAAACGCCAGTAATAGGACTGTGTGAAGGTACAGCAATTAGATGGAAAGAGGGATTAGGCCGAATATTGATAGGTGATGCTAGTATATTTATGCCTAATAAAAAACCAGAAAAGATTAGTCCAGGCGTTAATATAGATGAATGTCTAAATATAATTTCATGATTATTTAATGTTAAAAATTTTATCTGCATTTGGTGGAATTTTGACATCTGACAAAGAGAATAATTCATCGATAGAATCGAATTTAAAATTCTTATTCCTAAATTTCTTAGCCCTATTACTGACCATCTTCCATGCTCCTTTATTTCCTATGCCTGGAACTGCAGAAATTTGATTTTCAGTAACTTTATTTAGGTTTAGATTTATTTCAACACCTGAGATGCTACGCATCCCGTGCCCAGTGACCAGAATATCAGATTGTGTTTCAAGTGGTATTTGATAAGGAACTCCAATGAGTATTGGATAAGCACCTATTTGACGACCAAATGTAAGCCCGGATTTGCCATATATTGAAGAATCATGATGCTTTCTATCTATTACCTGTTTTGGATCTCGGATTCTACTACCGTGAGATTCCCACCATACCTTTCTCAATATTGAGCCTAATGGAAACATTTCTTCTAAGAGAGGCTTGTCTATATCATTACGTACTTTTTCCTTGAAATTATTAAATAATTTACTAGGAATTTCTTGGAATCCAGGCCCCTCTACTTGTCTAATATTTATTCTACGAACCCATAATTTTTCAGAACGTAAATTGTCTAGAAGATTAAGATTCATTTGATAGGTAGATTTAGTTTCACCATTGAGGCCGGCTATAAAATTCAACCCTGGCAACAATTTTGGGAGACCTCGTGCCCCCTTTTCTCTTCCAAATTCGTTGACATGCCTGATTGCTGTGATTAATTGTTCTGGATTACAATTAAGCCAGTTTTCATTATGTACATTTGGATCGGCAGATTCCAAACCAAAAGATAAGACGGCTCCATCTGAAAGATGATTTACCATTCCTTTGGTTATTTCAGAAGAGATTTCTAAATTTTCAGCAATGATGGAGGGGTTAGCATTATCAACATGCAGAATCTCAAGATTTTCATTATTTCTTAATTCAGATAAAATATTTAGGATTGGATCTGGATTGGGTATTGGATATTCCATATCTTCAACTCCTTCTGCTTGATATGTGTAAATATCTGTAGCACCTCCTAATCTTACATTTCTAACTCCAGCGTCTATTGCAGAATTTAACTCATCTAGAATATCATTTTCATCTCTCCAAATTGGTATGCCCTTCTTTGGTTCGATACAAAATTTACACCCCCTTTTGAAGCGTACACAACCTTGATATAACTCTACTTCATATGTTAAAGGACCATTTCTACCATCTTCTGTAAATAAATCAGGATGATGTATTACAGATTTTGAAGAAGACCCGTGATAGGCCCAATTGGACCATTGTTCAGGCGTACGTTTCTTATTTTTCCAAATATTTGTTGAAAGAAAATTATCTAATGATGCATCCGTATCCTGTACAGTACAGAATAAATTACTACGAAGAGGAGTCCAGCCATCATATCTCCAGTGACGTATAGCCCATCCTCCACATAGTATTGGTTGTCCGCTAGGAAAAATAGAAAGAAATTGATCTAACTCTCTCCTACTTATCGGCGTGCCTCTTATATATTTTCCAGGAACAATAGCGCCAGCGAGAATAACAGCGCCATCTAATTCGGATAATTCTTTTTTCAATTTTAAACGGGCATTAGAATCGGATAATTTATGTTTATGATTTATTCTCCATTGATCTATTGTCATGTATGTATATGGAATTCCTCTAGATTCTAAAACACCACAAATATATCTTATATGAAATCCCAAATAATTAGGAACACCAAAGGCGGCGGGCTCGTCTTCATAACCATCTATTACCAACCATCCCTCCATAAGTATTCAGAACTCTCGAATCATGTCAAGGACTTCACGTCTTCGGAATAATTACTTCCTGGTACGATTTTTTCGATTTCTAGATGAGTCTTGTCTAGATTCTTGGACAGATATTTTTCTACCATTTAATTCCTTATTCTTTAGTTTGGAAATGGCTTTTTTACCATCTTTAATATTTTCAAACGTAACAAATGCGAATCCTTTGGACTTACCTGTTTCTCTATCTAATGCTAAATGTAAATCTTTTATCTTTCCAAATTGTGAGAATAATGTATTAAGTTCATCTTCAGCAACTTCATAATCTAAACTAGCAACAAATAGTTTGATTCCTGCTGCTTCAGAAGCTTTTGTTCTAGCATCCATAAGAATTTCGCGTTCTTTGGATAATTCATCTTTTGATGCTTTTCCTTCCTTTACCTTGGACATACAATCTCTACAACGTATTGGTTTTCCGGGAGTAGGTACAAATGGCACTTCAGCCTTTACTCCACATAAAGTACAATTCGTAGAATGCATTTTTCTTTGTTGGCGGTTGTTAGAAGAACCGTCTCTTCTCGCCTTAGTTGTTTCCGGTTTCTTATGAGTTCCTCCTCTACGAAAATCAGCCATAGGCGAAAGATATGGGCGTGCTCCATCATGGCCAAGCATTGAATCGGCAGCAGCTGACCATCTTTCTCCTTGTCTATTTAATTTGGATATTTGGTTATCGGATTCTGAAGTAAAACCTTTCCCATAATCTGAAGATAGTATCCTGTAACCAGTATAGTCACATCTACTACATGTTACATTAAAATCAGGTTTTTTATCACTAATCATGAGATCCAAACCACAAGCGGGACAAAGTGAATGCAATACTCCTAATCTTTTATCGCCCTTTGTTGAGGCTTTAATTATTGGATCTGAGCTAATTATCTTAGCACGAATAATATCTCTCACCCTCATAGTATCTCCTGCAGAAGGAACAAAACGATCGACAAATTCTGTTATATAAATATCTGCAAATTGATACAAGGCTGGTACATCTCTGTGTCCTGAATCTGTATCTTCTACATGTAGAATTTTGATTTCTGCAGTTTTGGCATTTAAACGATTTACTTGACCAATAAATATATCTCCAATTTTTGGAATATTTACTTGAGGTCTGTCTGGTATTAAATTTAATATACCATCATTAATTTCTAATTTACCTGTAAAGGAAGCAATTACTCCATTCTTTCCATTATATAGGCCAGTACCAATCTCAACACCTTCTGGTAGCACAACAGGAATCCCAGGAGAAACGGAGTCTCCAGTGCTGGCAATCATACTGATGGGCAGATATAATCATCTATGAACGATACGGTCCGATATTTGAAGAATCTCAAGTAGGAGAAACACGCCAAAAACCTGCTTTTGTCTTATCTCTTTGGCGTTTGTGATGACTATATGTTGCTGGAAGTAAAAAATCAGCCTCACCGTATTTTTCAACTTCCCAACCTTCATTTAGAAAAAAATTAGATATATGAGTGGCGTTAGAATTATGTAATATATGTGCAGTTTTGTGATTATCTAAAATTAACTGTAAAAAAGGTTTGTCTGCTTTTTCTTTCTGCCTGCCCCAAGGGGGATTTGTAATTATTAAATCAGTATCGATGATAGGTATATTATCATTATCAATGTGCATATTGTATACTTTAGAACGATTTTGGAATTCTAATAATTTAATATTTTTATTTATAATTTTACAGGCTTCAGGATCGGATTCTATGAAAATTACTTCCTCCGCTCCAAGAAGAAGTGCGCCTATTCCCAGTATACCATTACCTGCGCCCAAATCAGTCACATGGAAGCCTTTCTTTAAGTCTCCAAATGAAATTAAATCTGATAACCATTTTGCAGCTAAATCTCCCTCTATGCTGTATTGTTCTAAATCAATATTTTTCGAGGAATGATTTTCTAAATTTGAGAGGTTAATAGCTAATTTACGGACCCTCATATGAAACCTCCGAAGAGCTATATCGTTTGAAACTCATCTAAAAGAATTAGGAAATTAATTCATTTAAAGATGTATTTCTATCATGAATTACTCCCTCAGCAAGAAGAAGTTCGGCCAATAGGACTCCAGAACCTGCTGCTCCTTTGATAGTATTTTCAGAGACTATCTTGAATCTTAATTTTTTATTAGATACAGCGATCTCACCGATTGCAATTGACATTGCAGAACATAGATCTATGCTTGGTTTTTTAGTTTCTGATCCTACCCATCTATGTGAGTTTGCATTTATTTTACCATCAATAAATGTGAATGTATTTGCAGGAATGGAGGGAAGTTTTAATTTTTGAATTTCTGTAGAATATTTGGACCATAAATTTGTTATTTTATGTGTATTAATATCTTCATCAAAAAACATTTCTATTTCTGCTAGGTGGCCATAATCGCGAGATACTCTTGAACAATAAACTTCAAAATTCAATTTTAAATCTTCATGATAATCGTTTAGGCGTAATATCTTATTCAATTCGTGAATAATACTTTCTCTCTCACCTGGTATTGAAGAATCTATGATTTTCCCTTTTCGCCCTGAATCTAATAATTTCCTACCTCCACCAGATAATGATTGTTCTGTGATAATTTTTATTGAAGTACAAATAAGTTCAGAAAGTATTGGTTTTAATACTAATGAAAGTGGGATTACCATACAATTAGGGCAAGAGATTAGTGAACCAGAATCATAATTCTGTGATTGAATTAATTTTAATTCATCTGGGTTTACATCTGGAATAATTAAAGGAATATTATTAGTTAATCTATGTACAGATGCATGACTAATAACATTAAAACCGGAATTAGCAAGAATGGGTTCAACGTTACTTGCTACTGAATCTGGGATCGCTGAGAAAATTATCTGTACCTTTTCAGATTTTAATGAATTGATTAATTCATCTATATCTTCCAATCCTTTAACTATTATTTCGGGCAATTCGGGTCTTTCTTCATCTAAAGACCAGGGTAGATCACTTATTTTTTGGCCAACAGTAGAAGTTGAGCCTATTACAGAAACCGGTACTAACCAATTATGATTGATTAATCTTTGAAGGTAACGCTGCGCTACGAGTCCCCTTGAGCCAAGGATTGCACAATTTACTTTCCCGTATTCTGTCATATCACTCGCATGGACACAAAGTACCTAAGAGCAACTGTTTATTGATTAAAAAAAATGGTATGAGTAGTACTAAATTTAAAGTACCCTCAACTATCAATTAGGAATATGGTAGATACGTTGACTTTCTTATTAGTCATAATATCGGTGATTTTTTCTTCAGCAATTGTATGGTTGTTCATGTCTCAGCATATGGCTAGGGTATTAGAAATAACTCGCTTGGAAAATGAAAAAAAAATTATTGAAAACAATGCTAGGGAAGGTGAGAGAAGAAAGATTCTCGATGAACGAAATATTGCAATGTCTAATTCTTTTAAATTAATAGCACAACAGGCTTTTGAAGATGTTAAAAGTAAAGCAGAAAAGGAAAAAAAAGAGGAATTTAAAAGAGTGACTGATGATTTTTCAATGGTATTAAAAGAATACAAGAAATCAATGGATGCGATTGAATTATCTATGATAAATAGAGAGTCGGCACTTAGGGAGAAAGTAGAAAATGTGTCGAAATTAGGATTGAAATTATCGGATGATACACAAGATTTGACAAGGGCTCTAAAAGGAGATAATAAATCACAAGGTGCATGGGGAGAGGTAGTAGTTGAGAATCTATTACAAAGTATGGGATTTGTATCTGAAAGAGATTATGTGAAACAATATAGCGAAACTGCCATAGATAATACTCGAAAAAGAGCAGATTTTGTTATATATTTACCTGATGATAAACAAGTAGTTATTGATTCAAAAGTATCTTTAAAGGCATATAATGAATTTGTAAATACTGATGACGAGGTGGTATCAAAAGCATCAATGGAAAGGTTATGTTTATCAATCAGAAAACATGCATCTGAACTCTCTAATAAAAATTATCAGCATATGGAATCCATACAAACACTGGATTTTGTACTCATGGTAGTTCCTTTAGAAAGTGCATATATTGCCGCACTACATCATGATCCCAGTTTGTATAATGACATGATAGGCAATAGAAGAGTGAAAATTGTAAGTGGAACAACAATAATGCTCGCATTGATTCTTATTCAAGAATTATGGAAAAGAGAAAATCAGAGTAAGAATCAGATTCAATTAGTAGAAAGAGCAGGTGCACTACATGATCAAGTAGTTCTTTTCTTAGAATCTTTTACAGCAGTTGGATTCGAAATAAAACAAGCATCGGAAAAATTTGAAGAGGCAGAAAAGAGGCTTGTTGAAGGAAAAGGAAATGTACTTAGGCAAACAGAAATGTTGAGTCGTCTAGGTGCTAAAAACAAAAAGGATTTGCGTGAAAAAAGTGGTTTGAGGAAATTGGCAGAACAAGCTGAATTATCTAAGGAAGAGGAATGAATAACTATCCCCTAATCCCATACTATGATTAAGTGGCAGACGGACAAGTATCATCCAGTAGTTTATCTACCAAAAGAATATGAAGTTAGAGATTTCACAAAAGGTAATTATGAACCTTCTAAATTTGAATATGATATTGGAAAATACGATGAACTGAGGCCAGGGATGTATGAAACGGACCTATTCTCAGACGGCAGATATCTCCACATAGGAATCGATATTGGTGCACCTGTAGGAACTCCATGTATGGCCTTTGACGATGGTGAAATTTCTCATTATGGTTATAATTCAGCAGATGGAGATTATGGGTATGTGATAATTACAAAACATTCTATCGGTGGAGTCTCAGTATGGGCCCTTTATGGACATCTAGATTCAAAATCGATAGAAGGTAAAGAAATCGGACAGAAGATTT
Source organism: Marine Group II euryarchaeote MED-G38 (assembly GCA_002457145.1). Taxonomy (GTDB): domain Archaea; phylum Thermoplasmatota; class Poseidoniia; order Poseidoniales; family Thalassarchaeaceae; genus MGIIb-O3. Next base: position 36,076 of record NTJP01000009.1, on the reverse strand, counting down.
CTCATGGAGAGGTAATTTGTTGGATGGGAGATAAACATGAAAATGGAGGATGGGATCCCCATCTTCATTTCCAATTATCATTAATTGAGCCATCTACTCATGATATGCCAGGCGTAGTAGATCCTAACGATAGAGAAGAATTTCTAATAAATTACCCTGACCCAAGACTGGTCATGGGACCAATATATTAAATTGAAGAAAGATGTTTTTTCAAAGAAACAATTGGGTCCATATCAGATGGATCTTTATTTTCGATTAATGCTAGTATTATAGTAATCCAATCAGTAATATGTGCAGCATAAAGTAAACATTCGAGTAAAGAATGCCCTTCACAATTGATTATCCATGAAGACTCAGTACTTATTTCATCTAACATCCATTTTAACCTATCATTAACTCTTGGGTGTAACCCTTCCCATGAGAAATAAATATCAGAATGAGATTTTTTATCAGCAGAACCCCAAGCAACAATTTCATTATGATTCATTTCAGGTAGATCTACTTGTCTTGCGAATCTTTCAGAATTTTCATTTAATTGATTTGCAAATCTATTTGCAGCAGGACTTAACAAAGTTGGAGAAATTATGCCAATCTGCCTACCTAACATAGATTTAGCCATTGAGAGTGTGAGGCCATTATCTCCTATGACGTCTGCAGCAGAAGATAATCTTCGCAATCTAGTAAGCATATCGACAATGTTCTCATTACTTGGCCTTTGAAAGATTCCCAGTGCCCAGCATATGGACAATTGGGTACCAAATAAATGACCAAAAGCAGATCTAGGCATTTGCCCGCCCGGAATATTCAAACAAAGAGAATTATGGTCTTCTGAGATTATTTCTTGGAGTTTTCCTCCTGAAGTAATACCAATTACTGTACCTCCTTGTTCCAGTACATTAGTGACTGCATCAAGAGTTTCCTCGGTATTTCCAGAGTAAGAAGTAGCAATTACTAACCAATCTGAACCCCACCAAGAGGGGAGGCCGTAATCTTTCCACACGACAAAAGGAATTCCTCCCGAATGGTCTGCAAGTGTTTTTAGAAAATCACCTCCCGCCGCTGAACCTCCCATTCCAAGACATAAGACTCCAGACCAATCTAAATCTTGTTCTATTTCTATCTCTGTTGCAAAAGAAGATTCGAGATTATCAACAAATCTTCTAGTGAAGCCACACATATCTTGTTTGTCAAATTTTTCTATTAAATCAGAAATGTCATAATCGTTGTCCATATTTACATCTCCGAATTGGTCCCTGGTATTGCTAGCCATGTGTCATCTATGAATCCAATTCTTATTTTAGATGATTGATTGTCATCATCGTATGGTAATGCAACTGTGACAATTTTATAATCAACTGGATCCATAATTTCAACAGCAGAACTATCACGATTTAAAATGTCAACTAAATATTGTTGTTTAACTGAGCATATTACAATACTTTTCTCCATATCTCTCCAAGATACACCAGTTCTTTCAAAGAATTTCATTCTACGTAAAACTGGTCCATCTTTCTGCCAGCGGCTGATAAGCCATAACTCACCTTTTAATTTGATAACATCACCAATTGAATAAGCGGGTTTTCTGTAACTCATTGTCAATCTAGTGACTTCGATTCCATCATTAGAGCCTACAACTGTTGATGTTTCTTTTATTGTTCCTCCGAATTTTTGAGTCAATTTTTTACCCCAACTTCTGGCCATCGCTTTCGAGCCTAATTGCATATCCCAACCTCCCGTAACTGGGCCTTCACTAGTTATGAAGAACATTGGATCTGGTTCCATATTTTCCAGCATTTCATCTAAAGTATCTCGGACTTCTTTTATTTCCACGGAATCCAATTTTCTTCCAGCTGAACGTAGTTGAACTATCGATTCAAAATATGAACCTGCTTTTCTGGTACAAGCAGGGCAAACTGCATTACTAGTTTGCATCAAAGATGTATGATTATCTTGAAAAGTGTAACTTTCAATATTTCCTGTTATGTCGACGTTTAACCTAACGGTTCTATCATCTATTTCTTCGATTGAGAATCCAAGTTCAATATCAGTGGAATTATTATGTATCTGTAAATTCTCTCTTATTCTTAAATCGGCTAAATCATCATTATCTATTTCTGACCACCTGCCACGAATCTCATATTTATTGCATTTTGGGCATCTATATTGTTGTATTCTCTCAGGAATTATAGATAAATGATTTCTTTTTCTAAAACAAATTTCACACATTCTATCTGAAGAAAGAGGAGGATTGGCCCCACAAGTAATACAAAATGCTCCCTCTGACATGTTATTGCCTGATAATACCCTAGATAATTGACGTTAGAAGTGTTTTCATGGGAAACGTATTATTCGTCCTCATATTTATTCTTTGAAAAGTTCTTTTCTACGGCACTAATACGTGATTCGACATCTGTAAGTTTTGAAAATAGATTCCATACATAACCGCCTATTATTCCGATCATGATTACATATGCAAATGCTAATTCAGTTAAACCTGTCAATTTCAATCCTCTCCTCTATCTATTGCACGCTGATATTTTTCTATTTTTGATTCTAACTGATTGACCATGTCATTAAGTATCGAAATTCCTATGAAAAGAAGGCAAAAACAGAAAAAGGAAAATGTAAGAATGAATAACCATTCATCTGGTAAGCCTGTTTCTTCTCCCTCAATAATTATTATCGGTGGATGTCTTCTGTTATACAAAGTCGTTGCTACTGCAGTAATCGGGACTAAAAAGAAACCAAATAGGCCTATTATTGAAAGTGTATCTCGAGTTTGATTTGTATCTGGCTGAGATTTTCTTGACATCACTAGAAATAGTGCGACACTGGTCAATAGGGCAAAGGAATTTAATCTTAAATCACCCCAGTCCCATGGCTTACCCCATGCCACTGAACCCCATATTGGCCCAGAGGTAATGACTCCCAGACCGAATAATAGGCCCATATCTGAACCAGTAGAAAATAATCTCCATCCAAAATCATCATTTTTCAGATACCAAAGTATTGAGCCTACAAACAACATCAAGAATGATAAAAAGGAACACCATGCAAATGAAACATGCCAAAATAATATTCTATATGATTCAGCGGAATTTTGCTGTACAGTCGTAGGATCAATCCCTGGAACCCAAATAAAACCTAATAAAATTGATATTGAAGCACCGAATAAGCCTAACAAAATTAGCGTCAAAGAGACGGTCTTGTAATCAGGCATGACACGTCCACTTAATTATAGGTCATCAATACTATCATTTATGCATCTGGAAGAAACACAGCAACTAACCATACCAAGGAAGAAACTAAACTAGCAAATAAACAGGAAATTAAGGGAGAGCCAATTTGAAGAGAAAAAGACATTCCATCAGTCATTATAACAGACAATGCTTCGGTTAATTCTAAAAAGGGCCAAGCTAAAAATATTAAAAGAAGTGCTCCTGAAGATGCATGGGATCTTTGTAAGTCTGATACTAAAAAATGTAATGCAGAAGAGGCGATAGCTAAATCCATCATAGATAGTGCAGGAAGCCAGAGCCAAAGAATTACATCTTCAGAATAAAGTGTTGTATTATTTCCAGTTAGTACAAACCATGAAAGATATGTAAGAGGTAATGGCAATAGAAGTGATGCCCCGATAACAGAACTAACAGGTCGGAATTTAGTGCCCAAATTAATATACCACCATTTTCCACAGTCTGCTTCATTGAATCTATTGATTAATGCTGGCGATATTATGCAGGTTATGAATGCAGGTAATAATATTAGGGAAGATAATATTTGATTATTGAAAGTATTATGATTAACATTTCCTATCAATGAAAATGAGATTAAAAGAGCTACTAAAGCAGGCGTTAAGCGTCCGAAGGTATCGATCGGGTTCCTAAATTCCATTTTTCCTGCCCAATTGATTAAAGATACGATAGAAATAGGTTTTGTAAATATTTTAAGCTCTGGGATTTTGATTATTTCTCCCGAAGAATTGCCTTCTGATTCTATGATTGGTTTATTTTCCTCTATTCTAATAATCCTATCTGCACAATCGATCAAATCACTATCATGTGAAGTAAATATTACTCCATGCCCTCTATTTGAAATTGTCCTTATCCAATTAATTAATATTTCAGAGGCAACATCATCCAATCCTTCACTTGGCTCATCTAACAAAATTACAATTGGATTTGCACTAAAGATAGCAGGAGAAAGTCCTGAAAGTACTGAAAGACGTCGCTTTAGCCCTCCTGAAAGAAGAGATATACGACTAGACTTACGGTGATATAATCCCCATTCAGACAAAAGAGAATCAAGTAAATATGTTTTTTCTTCTTCGTCGTCTTGAATATTCAAAACGCTCAATAGTCTTTCTCCTACGGTTTCTTCTCCACAAAAACCATCATTTTGTAATGTCATACCTATAGGAGGTATATTAGCAATACGACCATCTTTATTTCTTATTATAATCCTCTCATTGAAATTGGAGATATAAGATAGTTTTCCATTTTTAAATGGAATAATTCCTGTACAGGACTCAATGAATGTAGTTTTACCAGAACCGTTAGGGCCAACTAGAGCTACAATTTCCCCTTCTTTCAATTTGAAATTTATATTTTTCAAAACACTTCTATTGCCCCTGATAACCGTAAGGTCATCTAACTCTATTAGGTGCCCTTCGTCCATACCACTGCGGAAGGGCGATACCGTTTGAGTAATTCTATTGATGAAAAATTCTATCCATAGATGTCTTTTGGGTGTGAATGAGGCGTTCCTGTTGGATGAAGATTGGAAGTGGAGCCTGTTAGAAATATCTGACTTTTTTTGGATAGTTATCATCTTTACAGTGGCATTATTGCCATTCTTTTATGCTTATAAGGATAAAACAAGTGTGGCATTGGGAATGGTTTTATCTTTACTATTAGTTCATTTCATTCAATATTTTCTGAGTTTTTCTCAGAATAATATCTTTTCCTTTGAGCCGATAGAAATTTTTGGCCTAATTCCAATATTTATGGATGAAAGTTTACATTTTCATAGATTCATTACTGCTGCTTGGTTGCATGCAGATTGGGTGCATGCATTGAGTAATATACTCGTTATAGCATTGGTAGGTGTACCACTAGAACAAAGATTAGGAGCAAAAAAATGGTTAATCGTTTATTCACTTGGATTCATAGGTGGAAATCTTGCTTGGATATTTACACATCCCGATTCATTGAATCCTGCAATAGGTGCTAGTGGAGCAGCATTTGGTCTTTTGGGGGCTTATATGGCATGTTGGCCAGAAGATAGGATAGAGTTTCCTTTACTTTTCCTTATTCGTGCTTGGCCTGTTTGGTTGATAGCATTTCTCAGAGTGGGAATAGAGATATTACAAATTTATTCCCTACAATCCGGCACATCCGGAGAAACAAATGTGGCCCATATGGCCCACCTCGGAGGATTCTTTCTTTCATATATTTCAGCAAAAATTATTGTTAAAAACCACCATATCTCTGCATATGGAGATTCTTCGATGGTTGATCAAAGAGAAATGTCAAAACAAATTAATGATGATCTATCAATGCAAATAGATAATAATCCCTGGACTAAAAATGGATTAAAATTGGAAGATAACATATCTAGAATACTACAAAAACTTCGTGAAGAAGGAGATGAGAGAGAAACCAGAAGAGCATGGTTAGAAGAATTAGCTGAACAAACTATATGTCCTATTTGTAATGGAGAAATAGTTGCTGTAGACAGGAATGATATATATATTTTGAAATGTGTTAAATCAGATAAACATCTTAATTGGCCTTAATGATAAATTTTGTGCCCTTATACTGGTTGGAATTATACGATAAAACACTGTCGCTGCCTTAGAGTGACATGCGGATAGACATCAAACCGGTCTTGATATCATTACTAATGATAGTGTTTGATTTATCTGTAGGAGTTGGTGCTCAAGTTCAAAATTATGAAATAGAAAATATTTCTAATGAAGGAATAAATAATAAAGATATAATAAATCTTGATATTCCACCGCTAATTTGTGGAAATGATATATGCGACAAAAAAGATAGATCTCCAGATCATACTCCGATAGATGCAGGAATTCCTGTCCAAGAATACGGATGGTGGTATGATTATTGGCATGATCACGATCAAAATGGAATGGACGATGATCTTCAGATGATAATAGATGGTCAAAAAGATTCTCAATCAACAACCTCGATAATTGGACAAGATGGTAAAGGCACTGTAGCCATAATTATTCATTATGCTTGGCATCCTGGACAAACTGATATTGAAAAAGTTAAATCAGTTTTGATTAAACACGGATGGGAAGAAGAATCATCATGGTTTATGCCGATGGATATATTGGATAATATAGTATTAGACCATGTGCCAATTAGTTCTTTATTAGAATTATGGAGTTTAGACGGAGTGGTTCTTATTGAGCAACAAAATGTTTTGGTTCCTTATTTAGATAAGGCCGCCAAAGGATCAAAGGTTAGAGCATCAAGTTTGTATGCAGAAACAATGAGGGAATTGAATTATGATGGCTCTGGAATCGTAATTGCTATTTTGGATACTGGAGTAGATAATGAGCACTTTTCCTTAGATGATTTTTCCGATGATAATAACGACAATACCAATGATCCAAATGATTTAGAAGACCCAAAATGGGTTGCAGGTTGTGATGCGACCTCTTTTTCAGGAAGTTCTTGCTCAACAAACGGGGATGATGATCCAGATGACGGAGATGGTCATGGCACTCATGTTGCAGGAATTGCTCTTGGGACTGGAGATAGCGATAGAGAAAATCAAGGATATGCGCCTGGTGCATATCTTGTTGATGTTAAAGTGATGACTGATGCTGGTGGATCAAATTCTCAATCTATTTTACAGGGAATTCAATGGGCCACACAGAATGTAGACACGGATTGGGGAAATAATGATTCTAGTGAAGGAATAGATATAATGTCTATGTCTTTTGGAAGTGCATCATCTCCAACTGGTAGTGATGATGCGGGAGACAATGGTACAAGTGCTGAAGCGCAAGCGGTAAATCAAGCATCTGATGCAGGAATTGTTTGCATAGCTGCAATAGGAAACGATGGGCAAAGACGAGTTACTTCAGTAGGTGCAGCAGATAAGGCCATAACTGTAGGTGCTATTGACGATAAAAATAGTATTGACAGGAATGATGATAGTTTAGCTTCTTATTCAAATTCTGGTCCAAGGGAAAATGATAATGATGGAGATTATGAAGATGAATTGAAGCCTTGGGTGGTGGCTCCTGGATCAGGAATAATATCTGCAGAACATGCTCAATCAACATCAATAGTACCTGGATCAGAAAATAATAGGGCCAAGGATAGCTATACCTCCAAAGATGGCACAAGTATGTCTACTCCTGCTGTTGCAGGTCTTGTGGCCATAATGCTCCAGATAGGAATTAAAGAGGGGATAATGGATTATAAAGATCCAGATAATACAGAAAAAATAAAAGAATATCTTATGAAATACTCCGAAAGTAGAGGATCACAATCTGAAGAATTAGATGGTTATTCATGGAACACACAGTATGGCTTTGGAATAATAGATGGTAGTTCCACCATGAGAGGTATGTTTGATGACGGAGACGGAGGGGGGCCCCCAGTTGGAAATGAAACAGGCCCAGGAGCGGGGTCTGGTAATTGGGTCGAGATAGAAAATCCAGTTGATGGAGAATGTGAATATGATCCAGATAATTCAGATATTTTGGTATGCATGTCATGGTTGATGGAAGGAGAAATATATAGGATACGAGGTAACGTAGATCAAGGAGATGATAATGGAACTGTAGAAGATGTTTTAGTACAGGTTAGTTACAAATATAAACCTAAAGACAATCAACCAGCGAGAGAAGAAATATTACTTGGATGGCATACTCCAGAAACCATCCTTACGGATAATAGCATATCTAATTGGAGTAGTACAATAACAATTCCAGAATTTACTGAAGATGAGATTGACGCGTCTCAAATGATAGTAAGAGTTGCTGCTAAAAATGAATTTTCACAGTGGAGTAATATAACTAAATCGACATATGGAATTGGGTTAATAGATTTCATATTAGAAAGTCCAAGTGGACAAAATGAATTAGTTGGTAATATAAAAATTCAGGGCACATACAAATCTGTAGATGGTTGCATAATACAATGGCGCATAGGGACAGATGATTGGAGCGATGGTTTGACCATTGGCGGAAATGGATATACCTACACGACTCAGGATTCAGACGGTAGGAATGTAATGAGAACAGGTTTGATTAAAGACTCGGGAGAGTGGGAATTCAATTGGGACAGCAATACTATTGCAGATGGTACTCATAGAATATCAGTAAGGATGATTAGTGGGAATGGCGTCATATCAGAAGAAGTTAGAAAGCAAATAATAGTTGATAACATACCTCCTAGTCCAGATTTAATCTTTAGAAGTTCTGCGTTATCATTTGAAGAATTTGGAGTTCCGATAACTGAAGTCTATGTCAATACTTTCTTAGAAATAAGAGGATCGATAAGGAATGTTGGGGATCTATCAGCTAATGAAGTAGGAATAATTTTAGAAGAAGATGGAGCAAGAAGGGATGAATATATAATACCTAAAATAGAAAGTGGAGAGATATTAGAGGTAACACTATATTGGAACCCTTCAACATCTGGAGATAAGCAAATTGAGATAATAATTGATCCGATAAATACAATCGATGAAAGTGATGAGACCAATAATATATTATCTGAAAGTTTCCCGGTCATTGCACGACCGGATGGTGTAGATTTAGCGATAAGAGAAGGTGCAATTAAAACAACACCAGAAATACCTCGCCCTAACGAGCAGTTCGTAGTAGAAGTTAGAGTAGATAACTTAGGCTCCAATGATGCTTATGACGTAGATGCAAGTTTGGAAATAAAAACCGATAAAGGCTGGCAGCAAGCATCTAGTACTGAAATAGTTAGGATATATGGTCAAGGATCAACACAAGTTTCATTTTTGTATATTCCAAATATATCAGGGCCCCTAGAAATAAGGGTTGATGTCAGTGGCGGATTTGCTGATTTAGATTGGAGTAATAATATTTTTGAAACTACATTATTAATCGATAAATCTACACTTACGGGCCCTAGGAATTTAAATTTTAAAGTAGGAGAAATACCATTAGAAGTTATTGATATGGAAGAAGGCGGAATAGTAATTACTCAGAGAGATTCAACATTGTATATGTATAAACTTACTCAAAGTAAAAATATAGTCCAATGTAATAATGTATTAGAAGAAATGTGGTCTGGGGAAATTAGTGTTGAAATTGATGAAGATAATATAGCACATCTTTCTTGGACTAGAAGATATCTAGATAACAATGGATACTATAAACAGACATTGACTTATTCAACTGTTGATTCATCTTGCCAAATGACACCAATTCAAGATTTAATGCCTCCAATATTATTATCTGATGGAAAATATTGGGGCATAGATATGGATAAGAGAGATACAGAGATAATAATATCAGGATATCATCAAGATATATTTGCTGGAGGAAGTTTTCAAGAAAGTACTGATATATTCTTGTTGAGCTCGGATTTGCCCATATCTTCTTCTGATTGGTCATTAAATGAAAATATAATTTCAGGCATAGATATTTCATCATCAACATTAGATAACTTAGAGATAGAATTTGGAGTCGAAGATGAAATACACTTACTTTACCAAGAGAATAGAGACGATACTACAGGAATAGAGAGATTAGGGCTTTGGTACGCTCATGGTAAACTAGATGAATCAGATTGGGCATTTAAGAAGGCCGTTGGAGACCAAGCAGCCCTTCCAGAATTAGTTGTAATTACTGAGAAAGAAGATGAAAAGATAATATCATGTTGGAGAGAAGGAAGTTTAGATGGTTCAGAGATAGTATGTATTATCGCAGATTCATCATTTAGAGCTATTAATGATCAAATGACTAACTTCCCTGCACGAGGACTGAGAAATATTGAATTCATTGAGACTGAAAGAGGCATCCAAGTTTATTTTGACAATGTCGGACCAACTGGACCTCAAATACAATATGGTTTGATTAATTTTGAAGAAGAGTGGCTAGGAATTTCTGACAGGCTAGGAAGCGGTAAATTACACACATCCACAAAGGCCCCTTCTAGTACTGAAACTTTGATATTACATACATCCAATAATGGGTGGCAAATTAGATCTTTAATTGATGATGAGACTAACAACGATAATGATATTTCAGTTCTGGATTGGTTTAAGATTCAATTAGGATTATCAAATAATGATCAAGAATTTAGAATTTTAGTTATTGGAGTTTCAGTAACAGTTCTAATTTTATGCGCCATTATCATCGTGACTACTTCAACTCAAGGAATTAAGTGGATTACTCAAAAGAGGAAAACTAGAATAAAAGGGTCGGTAAAACTAGAAGATGACGTAATAGATATTATTGGTGAAGAAGATATAATGGTTTCTTCGACGGATTCGGACTTGATAGAGTTAATCACTGAAGATAATTTATCAAATAGTAAAGAATCTCGTAGATTAAGAAGGATATCGAGAATAGAGACAACAGAAGAAATAGAAGAATTTGAAGTTTTTCCAGTTGGAATAATAGAAAGTAAACAAGGAAAAATACCATTGAGTAATAACAATCAGATAGTTTGTCCGTTCTGTAACTCAAAATTTGGGATTACGATTGGTATTTCTGCTACTAGGTGTCCGGTTTGTGAAGAGAGGATTAATCTTTGAAAATTGATTTATATAAAAGATACTCCGCCATGTTTCAATACGAATTCTCTTTGTAAATCATTGAACCATTCCAACATAGAGCTAGAAAATTGAACAGATATTATTTCTTTATCAGACATTAAATCGTCCTGAATTCCTTGCAATGTACCTGGAGCAGCCCCGCAAGCTATACACGCGCCATCTAAATTCAATATTAGAGATAGGGCTTTTTTGCCATTATTTAGTTTTTCAATGGAAGAATGATCAATAATAATACTGCCTCCATGTCCATCTAAAGCTGCCCTAACTGACCCCAAGCGGGCCATTAACGCAGGGATTAAATCTTCATGAGCGTCTTTTTGTAAAGTTACTAGAGATAGGTCCTGTAATCTAGATATTTCTGCTGGATCATTATTTTGTAATATTCTCTTTTGAGATTCTTTTTTCATCGCTTCTTCAATTTGTAAACGATACGATTCTGTGAGTTTTTTTGAATCTATTTCATCGACATTTGGTAAATCCACAATACTCCGAGAGGCTACTGTAATTTTAGGTTGACCTAAAACGACAGGCCCCGAAAAGAGTTATTGAGGTCCTAAAAGAGAGACGTTCAAAAGAGATGATAGATGCAGATTGATTATGGAATCGGGAGTACCACTTCTTGAAATTAGAAATCTCCATGCAGGCATTGATGGAAATCAAATCCTTAATGGCATAGACATAGAAATTGGCCCTGGAGAAATTCATGCCATAATGGGACGTAACGGAAGTGGTAAAACTACAACTGCGAATATCGTTATGGGTCATCCTGACTTTGATGTGGAAAGTGGAGAAATAAAACTTAATGGTAAAGATTTACTTGAATTAGAATCATGGGAAAGGGCCAAGGAGGGTGTATTTCTATCTTTTCAATATCCACAAGCTGTTCCTGGTTTACAAGTGGGTAATTTTCTAAAGAAATCTGTTGCAAGTATTAATGGTGAAGAAGCCGCCAAAGGGAAAAAATTTAGAGAATTACTTAAAAATTCAATGAAAGAATTGAATATGCCTTCCTCCTTTTTATCTCGTTATGTAAACGATGGTTTTAGTGGTGGTGAAAAGAAAAGATTTGAGATATTACAAATGATGTTGTTACAACCACAATTGGCAATTCTAGATGAAACAGATAGTGGTTTGGATATAGATGGAATTAGAACTGTTGCTACTGGAATTAATTCGTCCATTAGAGGAACAGATTCAGGTGCGCTAATAATTACACATTATTCAAGAATATTAGACTACATTAAGCCAGATAAAATCCATGTTTTAATAGATGGTAAAATAGTTGCTACAGGAGATGCAACTCTTGCTACTGATTTGGAAGAAAATGGATACGATTGGTTAGAAGAAAAAGTAAGAAGAGGAGGAGATTAATATGGAGAGTACCCAAGAAGCAAGAGACGTCGTAGGAGATTATAAAGCCGGATGGCATGATACAGAAAATTCAACCATAAGATTTGATTCAGGGCTATCAGAAAAAGTAGTTAGAGATATTTCAAAAATTAAAAATGAACCTGAATGGATGACTGAAATAAGAGTTAAGGCCTACAAGCATTTTTCTGAAAGAGAAATGCCTACATGGGGCAATATGAGCATGTTAGAGCAAATTGACTTCGAAAAAGTTTGTTATTATTTAAGATCTTCATCTGCTACTGAGAATGATTGGGATGAAGTTCCTGAAGAAATAAGAAATACCTTTGAGCGTTTAGGAATACCTGAAGCCGAACAAAAATGGCTATCAGGAGTTACTGCCCAATACGAATCTGAAGCGGTTTATCACAGTATTAGAGAAGATTTAGTATCACAAGGTGTTATTTTCTTAGATATGGATAGTGGTCTTAAAGAATATCCAGATATAGTTAAGAAATGGTTTTGCTCGGTTGTTCCTTACTCTGATAATAAATTTTCTGCCTTGAACACTGCGGTTTGGTCTGGAGGGTCTTTTATTTATGTACCAAAAGGAGTGCACGTTGAGATGCCAGTTCAGGCTTATTTTAGAATAAACGCAAAAAATATGGGCCAGTTTGAGAGGACATTAATTATTGCAGATGAAGGAAGTAGTATTCACTACGTAGAAGGTTGCACCGCACCAACTTATTCTACAGACTCATTGCATTCTGCAGTGGTCGAACTTGTCGCTCTCCCGGGATCACACATACGCTACTCAACAGTTCAGAATTGGAGCGCAAATGTATATAATCTTGTTACAAAAAGAGGTATTGCACATGAAAATGCAAAAATAGAATGGGTCGACGGGAACATAGGTAGCAAATTAACAATGAAATACCCATCAGTTATTCTCAAAGGAGAGGGTTCACATGCAGAGGTAATTTCTGTCGCTTACTCTGGAAATGGACAACATCAAGATGCTGGTGCGAAAATACATCATCTAGCTTCAAATACTACGAGTAAGATATTATCAAAGAGCATTAGTAAAGATGGAGGCAGAGGGTCTTACAGAGGAATGGTCACAGTATCTCCAAAAGCAGAGAACTGTAAATTGAATATTGTTTGTGACGCTTTGATATTGGATGATGAGAGTAGATCTGATACTTATCCAACAATGGAAGTTGCGAATTCTACCGCAAGATGTGAACATGAAGCAAGTGTATCAAAAGTTAGTGATGATCAATTATTTTATTTAATGAGCAGAGGACATACAGAAGAAGAAGCTTTAGCGTTAATTGTAAATGGATTTTTTGAACCTTTTACCAGAGAATTGCCAATGGAATATGCAGTTGAATTAAATAAATTAATGGCACTGGAAATGGAAGGAAGTATTGGTTAAATGGTGTTAATATGAATGCCATTAATAGGTACAAAGAAGTCTCAGGAACTACAGATAGGGCAGATCACCTTTGGAGGTATACTCCATGGAGGAAAGTTCACCCAACAGGAGATATTGACACGGTCCCTGATGTAAATAAAGAACCTAAAATAAGGTTAATAAATCTTGATGGTACAGAAATTACTAAGGGAATTAGTCTTCAAAAAATTGATCAATCAGGAGAAGTTTTACCCGATGTAGATGTGGTTGCCACTACATTCTTAAAAGCAGTATCTGAAAATTCAAAATGGGTTTTAAAAACAGAGCGGAAATTTGTTTCCAGAACTCCGATATTGTTAGAAATAGATGCAAACAACGATATTGATTCGCTAGAGCTAATTCTCGATATTGGAGAAATGAGTGAATTTGAAATGGTAACTCTTATCAAAGGAGAGACAAAGTGGATGGGTTTGTTAAGATCTGGAAGAATTGGGAACGGCTCTAATATAAATGATATCACTGTAGGTTTACAGAAGAAGGGCGTATTATTGAGATTAGATTCTATATCATTAGGCAGAGATGCAAATATGAATACAGGCACAGTTTCTTCTGGATCTCAGAGAACGAAAGCTGATCTAAGATATAGAATGTCTGAAAATGGAAGTAATTTACAAGTTCTTGGATCAATATTATCAAGAGATGATATGTACCTTGACTATCATATAGAAATTCAACATGATGCTCCAGAGACATTTAGTAGGCTGAAATGGCATGCTGCTTGCGGAGGTAAGAGCAGAACCATTGGGACAGGGATGCTAAAAGTTGCCAAAGGCTCCACCGGTACCGATGCTGCACAGAATTTTCATAATTTATTATTATCTAAAGATGCTGAAGCTGATGGTATTCCAGAATTAGAGGTTTCAGAATCTAATGTTGTTGGGTGCGGCCATGGAATTGCGAATGGCCCCATAGATGAAAATCAGGAATTTTATTTACATTCTAGAGGATATTCAAAATCTGACGCAAGATCGGCCCTCATAGCCGCATTCCTGAATTCAACTTTAACTAAAATGGGGAGCCCTGTTTTACATGGCTGGTTAAGTAAATTATTAACATCAGAATTAGAAGTAATGAATAATTAAGTGATTTGAATGAATCCCAGAAATGGCCTGAATAACAGGAAAAATGAGAAAAAAATTTCTAAAATTATATCTTGTATATTTGGTTTCTACATTTTATTATCTTTTTTAGCCCCTTTAATGATGGAGGAAGGTTCTGTACCAGAATTATCAGGGAGGGCTAACGCAATAGATTATGCCACCGAACAAAGTTGGGGAAATTTAGAAAATGGAGAAGATTCTGAGATAGGACATGATCAATCTAAGCATGGAGGTGTTTTTGCTTGGTCGGAATTGAATCCTATATGGGCAATAACATATCTATTAGGAGATATTAATTGTCATCAAAAACATGAACGTTCTTGGGAGATAAACGATAATCAGATGCCAATATGTACCAGAGATGTTGGAATTTTATTTGGTATTGTTTTTGGTTGTCTATTTTTTAGAATTAGGGGTTCTAATAGATGGACCATACGAGATACTTTTCTAACTATAATTCCAGATAATGGACTTTCTATAATCTATAAAAAAGATGCACGTTTGTTTGCAATGTTCCTACTTATAACATTATCAATAATACCCATAGGAATAGATGGTTTTGCTCAGATGCTAACAGATTATGAGTCAACTAACTTAAAGAGAGTAATCACTGGTTTTATTGCTGGTTTAGGCCTTGGATGGTTGATCTGTTCAATGTTAGCTGCTAAGCCAGAATATTTTGAAAATTCTGAGAAAGTTGTTTTACCGATTGGGTCATTATTAAAGATAAAATAAATTTAATCGCCATTCCACCATTTAATTAAATCTTCTTCGGAGTTAATAATATTATTCTTTTCCCTTCCGTCCCCTAGAATATTTAATCTAAGAATCATAGAATTAATTGATTGAAAATTTTGACTTTCTTTAATTATCTGAGGTAAAGAGAGACGGAGATGAGAATTTGGATTATTTTTTTGCCATTTTTTAATTTCTGATCTGATTGGCCAAATTATCAATAATAGCCTACCAAAAGGATGAAAATCATCTTTTAGACGTGATTTTGGAGTTTCACCCGATAAGAGTGTTTTAGTTTGTGATATCCAAGATAACTCTGAATATAAGAATTTGATAATCTTCCTAGAATGGCTATACGAAACATTCCTAACTGGTCCTAATGCTTCTCTCAATTCTGAAATATCTGCTGAATTCATCAATGATAAAGTACCACAAATTGAAGATATTGAATGACTAAGAATACTTTTGGGAAATAATATGTTACCTTCTTTAGAAGATTGTTGAAGTTTTTTATTATGTATTTTCTGAGCATCTAAAAGTATTTTCCATGGTTTACTATTTCCAAGCCAATTCTTATTATTTCTAAGTGGTTGTAATCCAATATCTTCCAGTGTGGACTGGCCCTCTAATGAATTCATTAGTTTCTTCAAATGGTACATTTCAACGTCATGAATTTCGACATTGATTGGAGGCGGCTTAGAATGTAAGAAATTTTTTACAGCTATTGTTAATTCTTTACGAAAGTTATCTTCGGATGTTTCATTAAGAATTGGTCCAATAATTGCTCCCATATCAAAGGGAGTTGGCATTTCAAATTTCCCCGAAAGTAAGTTTTTGTAGCCTCCTCTGATTTTTCTTTGAAATTCTGATGTTTCAAAATATTCTTTTTTGTCTGATAAATTTCTTAATGTACCGGCTTTAATTCTTTTTAATGCTATTTCAGGGTTACAATCAACCCAAATACAAAGATCTGGAATTAGTGCTGCTGAATTAATATGTGCAACCCTTTCTAATCCCAAATTACCAACAATTCCTTGATAAACCAATGAAGAATGTATATTTCTTTCACTTACTACCGAACTACCTTCTTTTAAATAAGGTAAAATCCATCCATGTGAATGATCTAATCTATCTGCAGCGAATAATCCTGCCTCTCCTTCAGGCTTTAATTTCTGCATTTTTACAGATTCTATGGCTAAACGTCCTAATGGATGATCTCTTCTTGGCTCACCTGTTTTTTCTACTGATGTGAATGTAAATTCTTTCTCAAGAATTTCGGCAATAATTTTAGCAGCTAATCCTTTACCACTACCATCTCCTCCTTCAATACTAATAAGATACATAAAATTCCTCATTCAATATTATTATCATCAGAGATAAATTGATGTTTAGTTAGACTGGAGAGTGCCATTCCAATAATTATTAGAAGAGGTCCAACAAATAATCCCCCTCTACTCCATAAACCCACAAAAGAAAACCACCATGCCTTTCTATAACTCTTCCCATTAAGAACTTCAATACCTCCTCTTACACCAAAAACTCCAGAAATTAATGTTAAAATTGCAATAATTGTGGCGAGAGTTGCTGCCTCGGTTAGATTACTTTCACCGGTCCAATCAATTTCAATTATTTCTTCGTCATCTCCTGGAATCATAGTAATCGGTATCTGGGCATGATCTCCAGGAATTAGAAACAGTCTGATTGAAATATTATTATCAAGGGATGCAAATAGAATTGAGGATTTACGTGGAACCTCTGGGATTTGAAATCTTCCATTTTGATCAGTAAATGTCTCTTTCCCGGTAATAGTTCCATCAGGATTTAACAAAGTTAACCTTACACCTTCTATTGGATCTCCACCCGTATTATTATCAATGAGTGCTGAATTAACTATTCCGTTTATATCTGCGTAATTGTCATCACTGACTAATGACCCTGATAATATCTCAGCCGGATTTGCGGAAATTGCCAAAATCCCAAATATTGCTCCTAAGAGGCTTCCGGCGATGATTAGAAAAGCAGCAGAAACTCTAGTTGCAGAGTCTTCAGACAAATCTGAAAGCCATATTTCAATGGATGACATAGTCTCATAATCAATATCCGTTTGCATTAATCTTCACCCCCCTCAACGGCATCCCCAGAGATGGGCGGCTGTTCATGTTGTCGCATAAATGATCTATAAAATAAAAAAGTGAAAGCGGGCCATGAACCGGGCATCACAAATATAGTAATTGCAATTAGACTAATTAAAGAGAAGAGGAGATTGAATGTAAAATAATCTTCAATTTGATTGTTATTTGATATTAAATTCGAATTATTACAAGGGCTAAAGGATTCATTGGATGGAAAAAAATTAATAGAGTACATATTTTCCCAATTTTTTCCAGTCAATAAAAAATAATTATCTTGTTCAGAGTAAGCGATTCCATTTAAAACTGAGTTTGGATCTTTTTGGTTGTATGATAGTGATTCTAAATTTATAGAATCCTGAACGATACCATTAGTACTATTAATAGAAATTATTCTATTTTCATTCCAAATATTAGCATAAATTAAATCTCCTACACACTCCAATTCATTAATGTTAATAATTTCTTTATTATTTTCAGTTACTGTTATTGTTGAAGATACAGTGAAATCATTTACATTTCTAAATGATAAAATTGATGAACCGTTAGACATAATGAAGAAATCTCCATTATTGCACAATCCCCATCCTTCTCCGGTATAGTTGTAATTTCCTATTAATTCAAAAGTATCAATATCAAATATTTTTGCATGTTGCCCCATCCAGGTAAGCATAATTATTGAATTGTTAAATATCGATATTCCTTCAGAAAATACATTGGAATCAAAGTTTTTTTGGCGTAAAATTTCTCCAGAGGTTATATTTAATTCTCTAAGACTAGAATTTCCATAAAGCCCAGTAGTTTCAAATAATCTAGCCCCTTTAATCTCTAATCCTTGAGTGAATGAATCAGGTTGATGATCAATAATGTTTAGTATTTTGAAGTCTATTTGATCATCGGTACAAAGAGAAGATGCTGAAGAATTATTAGGTAATAAAATAATTATTAATATACAAGAAAATAATTTTTTAAATTTATTATTATACAGTATGTATGAACAATGCTCCATTGACGTTAAGATATGTCTTTCGGCCCAGCAAATTACATTTATACAGTGAGTGAACAGTATGTCGGCCAATAATATCAAAACTAAATCACTGATTTCGGTTTTGTTAACTTCAGTACTGGCATTATCTATTTTTACTCCTTGTGTTTTTTCGGAAGAATTATCTGATACACAAGATTCAAAAATCATTAAAACAGACCTCTCTGAATTCTCCCCTACTACTGAGGGAAAGGAATACATGTTTAACGGTGATGATTTATCTGTCTTCTCTGCAACTAGTTTTCTAAAAAAACAATGGTCAGATGCTGAATATCCAGGACTAATATTACCATTTTCAGATGAGGGACAATCTGGTAGCTCCATTAGAAGTTGCGAGAATGCATGGAGTATCGGAGAGAGTGACAATATATCAACTTCCGGAGGTACGATTACTGCTACGGTACAGAGAATTTCTGCGAACTCAGCTATCTTTGTTGAAAATGGTAAAATCGTTTCATCGACGACTCTAAATGATATAGTTTCGACTTGGGAAACAACCATTTATCCAACAGATACATATTATTTTGGAAATCCTCCAGATGTAGACAATAATTGCCAAATAGAAATCGTGATTTATGAAATAGATGGAGTTGGGGGTACAGGAGGGTATTTTCAACCGGGCATATCTTCCATCAGAGAAAGTCTTTACTTTGACATAGATGATATGAATTCTCGAAATACAATATTAGCCCATGAATTTGAACATCTTTTACATAATTCAAGAGATCCGTTTGAATATTTATGGATTGATGAAGGAGCAGCAGATATGGCAGCGTATTTGTGTTTTGGAACTACAGATACGCTAAGTTATCATGCTAATGAATGGGCACAAAACTCCAGTCTAAGTGTCAGATGGTGGAATGATAGAATTGCCGATTATGGAGCAGGGTTCTTATTTTTGATGTATATTTCAGATAAATTAGGCGGAGGAGAGGCTATTCAAAGACTAGTCGCTGATACTGCAGTTGGTGGTTCCTCTATAGAAAATCTGGCAATAAATCCAGAACCGGGTTCAACGGCAATAGGGACAACAATGAATGATATTTTTGCGAATTTTAGTGCGGCAGTTTCACTAGACAGCCCTCAAGGAGTATTTGGTTTTTCTAATCTAGATTTGACCTCCGAGTGTAATACAGGAACAATTTGCAAAGCACAACTAAGTGGAGAAAATAACCAATGGCTAAATGGTTGGCAAAGCGAATCTGAAAGTATTGAAGGTTGGGGGATGAAATCTTATAAATTTAGTCAGGGCGATGGAAAACCATTAAATTTGATGGTTTTACCTACACAATTTGGATTTGTTGGAACTATTCTAGTAAAAGAAGCAGCCACTGGAACATGGGCAATGTCAAAATTAAGAATAGATCCAGCAACTGGAATAGGAACAGGATTGGTACATAGCTTTGGAAATAGTACTAGTGATGTTTACCTGTTTGTTTGGTATAATTCATTAACGGATGATTGTGATTATAATTTTGTCAATTGTGGAATAATGTCAGGATCATATCCTACAGCTTCTTTAACAGTTTATGCGGATTTAATTAGTGAACCAGCAGAAGTTACAATAGATTCAATAGATATTTTTGATAGAGATGAAGATGGATTTGAGGATAGCGTAGAATTAAGTTTTGAAGTCATCTCATATGCTTTCTTCGAAATAATTCAAGTAGAATTTGCAGCGTATATAAATAATACAATAAAGGATACCATAGAATTGGAGGTTATTGCTGGAAATGGAGAAACAGAAGTAGAGATAATTTGGTTTACACCTCCTACAACAGGAGAATGGACTTTTGGAGTAGAAATATATGATATTACAGGAGAAAGTCAAGATTCAGCTTTCTCTCTCCCCGTATATCTGGAAAATATGAAGCCAGAAGCATCAGGATCCATTGCCACAAATCTCACCCAAACATGGACACCTTTGAATATATATGGAGGAGGTTATGATCTTTGGGGCTTTGGAGACATCAATGGCTCTTTTACAAATAATGAGACTCCAATAGGATACATATGGGATTTAGGTAATGGAGAATTTTCAGGACTGAAAAATCCTATACATATTTATGAAGAAGAGGGAGAATATCAAATTACATTAATCATTCAAGATCAAGGAGGATATTACTCAGGGATACAAATTTGGGACGTTATAGTAAATGATTCATCTACGCCTATACCAATAATTACTGTAGCAGGAGTAGATATAGAAGATGAGATTACTATTCTAACATTTCAAAATATAAGATTTTCTGCTATCAATTCATTAGATAATGTTCCTTTACAAAGGTTGAATTATACTTGGAACTGGGGCGATGGAATAATTGAATCTGGAGAAGGTTTTTTTGAAGCATATCACTCTTGGGTGGATGGCGATTCAGATGGCACGTCATATCAACTTAGTCTGACAATTTTTGATGGTAAACACTACGCAGAACGTACAATACAAGTCAATATCCTAAATAGAGTTCCAAGACAAATATTTGAAGATAGTTTACAAACGGATACCCTAACTCCTTTGGAAATGCCTGAAATTTTCACTGATGATGATGGGATAATCGTTGAATATGAATGGTTCTTTGAAGGAGGAGTAAATATTTCTAATTCAGGAGTTGACTTAACATCAGATTTTTCAGAGACAAAATCCATTCAGTCAAATCCTAAGATTAGTTGGTTAGAACCGGGATTAAAGAATGTTACTTTACAGGTAACTGATGATGATGGAAATTATACAAGTATCGATTTAATTATTGAAGTTAATAATCAAAGACCTGTTGCGATATTCAATCGTCCTGATGATGGAATGACAAGTACAGCATATGTCTTTCAGAGTTCATCTTTTGATGCTGACGGAGATTCTTCTGCTCTAGTCCATGTATGGAATATTTCTGATATGGATGAATCTATTTATGATGTAAATTCAATAAGTAGAACCTTTGCAATACCAGGGCTATACTTTGTAAGTCTAACAGTAATAGATGATAAAGGATTATCATCGGCATCCAAGACCTATTATTTCAAAATTGAAAATCCACTACCTATCCCCATATTGGAATTTAGACAACCAAGTCTGAATGGTTCCATTTTGGAATATGTACCTGAAAATACTGGAAATATTACTTGGCAAGTTCCTAATTTAGAAGGAGGAGGAATTTTTATTGCCCCTAATATGCCAATAATATTTGATGGTACTAAAAGTTATGATTCAGATGCTAAATTTATCGGTAAAGATTCTCTTGATTTAAACGACCCCGATTGGAGTGGGATTACAAAATGGATTTGGGACTTTGGAGACTCCTCGCCTGAAATATTAGGACCAATGGTTTGGCATAGCTATGAATTACCAGGAATATACACAATTAAATTCACCGTGTTAGATAATTTTGAAGGTGGAGAATCGAATAGTACATATCTAACTGTACATGTTTCTAGTTCACCAGATATTCTAACTCTAAATCCAATAGGAAATGAATACGTAACAGTTGGAGATGTAATCAATTTAAATGTTGAAGTTTCTGATTATGATTTGTCTTCGGGAGTCATCGCTTGGATGGATAATGATGCGTATGAAGACTCTGATGGAGATGGTAATATGACAAATGACAAGGACGTAGACCTGACAGATCAATTAAAGATAAAATGGGATTTTAATGTTTTTGAAGATTCTAATTTTGATGGGAACTATAGAAATGATTGGATTAATTTCGAAAATAGGAATTGGGATACTCCAGGAGATTCTAGAATATCTGTCGAGGTCTGCGATGGAGTTGGAGTATGTTCTTCAAAAGATTTTGTAATAACAGTGCTTTCTACAACTGAAGATAATTCTCCAAAAACATTGTCAGATCTTACTTTGGATGATTTCATACCAGATAAAGAAAGTTTTGGAATACTTAGTTTAGTTGCAATTGTATTGATACTTGGATGGTTTGTGATGAGACAAAAGAATGAAGATGAAATTGATGCTATCGACATGATGGAGACTTATGGAGTAGAGGTAAAATTAGAAGGTGGGTTACCAGGAATGGATCAGCATAATCCTCCTCCTCAACCAAAATATTTGACTTTAGAAGAACGAAAGAATAAGGAATCAGGATATGTTCGTCCTATTAGAACGAGGCGCGAGAGATGAAGAATAAAAATAGTTTCTTTGCAATTATAACAAATATTATAATAATTCTACCAATAGTTATTTTTATTACTAATTCTACTATCAATAGTGTAGATGCAGCAAATGATTGTGAAGTTTCTATTGATAGTTCTTGGAATGTAGAAGAAGCAGTAACAATGCATAATGTAGATTCAGGAAGTAATATGCCTATTTTTGATGAATCATTTGGGTTTTCAGAATCAAAGGCTCCTTTGAAGCAAGACTTTGCATATGAAGTTGTTATTGAAAATGGCGGGGCTACGGCAATAAGTATGAAATTGATGGCTGGATATAAGTATAATTTTTGCATAACATTTAGCCCTACAATAGACAGTAATTCTACCATAGCCAAAGGAGATGTATACTTGATGACTAAAAGTAATTGGGATTCTTATAAGACAGAGTACAATAGTAGAGAGTGGGAAGATATGGCACAATATATAGAAGAAATACCTGTAGAATGGAGAGACATGTTCACATGGGTCCCATTTAGAGATGTTCATGCATATGAAGGAGAGAAATATAAACAATTTTCAGTTGGCATAGATTCCACTGGTTCTTCATGGACATCAATATTTGGGGATGAGTCGGCAAATGATTACTATTTGGTACTAGATGGTTGGGACAATAGTAGACCTAATGATTTTGGTTCAATTGGCGATGATATGAATGCGGAAATATTGGTAGAAGTAGAAAAAAGATTATCAATACCTCCGTTTACAGCATATCTATTAATTGGTTCATTACCAATTTCTTGTATAGTCATACCGATAATACTTCATATAGCATATAAAAATGGTGCAAAAAAAGACAATAAAGATTCAATCCCAGAACAGATTCCATTTTTAGAATAAGTTCAATTAATGAATTATTGATACTCTAGCATTTCCCACGCAGTTTTAAGATCTGCAGTATTAATCATACCTTTTTGTGCCAAGTGCCAACCATTTTCTATGGTTGAATAAACTATTGCTTGTCCTAAAATAGGTGAATGGATACGGTTCCAGTCCCCTGCTTGGCCGACACCCATGATAGAGGTTTTGATATCTGAATTTCTCAAATCCCAAGCAGCTTCGAATAGATTTATTCCATCAGATCTTCCTGAAGATTGATAACAAATTTTTATTATATCTCCGGCATTGATATTATCCTTCACATCTCTAATTATTTCTTTTGAATCTGGAGAATCATCGAATACATGTGATGAAGCAATAATTTTAGTTCCACCTTTTTTTGCTAAATCACATAATTTCGATCTTTCTTTGGAGGCGATATCAATCTCTAAATCTATCCAACTTACTCCACTTTCTATTGCTTTTTTCAATACTTCTAGCCTTTGTTCTTCAGTTCCTGGAAAATAACCTCCTTCCTTTTTCGGCCTACAAGTCAGAATCACAGGTAAGACAATGCCTTGTCTCAGTGAAATAAGTACAGAATCTAAATCTAAATGATTAAAGTCTTGAGGTATAAAAAGTATATTCTTTTTTGATTTTGTAACATCTTTTTCTTCCCCTACTTCAGCAAGAGTAATTTCTTTTTTAGTCCACAATAGATCCAGCCTTACTTCAACTAAATCAGCACCGATTGCAGTAGCGCTTGCTGCATCTTTTAGGACCTCACTAATAGTGCACCCCCTCAAAGTAACGCATACCATCGGCATATCCATACTTGGAGGCGAGTTTAGTTTTCTGTTTAATTATGTCGTGTGATTTAATTTTCTCAAAAACTCCTGTAAACATGAAAAAACATATTAATTTGAAAGATTTTAGCATAAGTTTTGCAAGGGTTGAATAACCCCCTTACGCTAGGTTATTTGTTGTCAAATGAGGGTTCCCTTTAGGGAACCCTCAGGAAACTAGGTGAAACAATGAATGATGAAAAAAATATTCCTGAGAATGGAAATAATCAAGAATATGATGCGGCAAGTATACAGGTCCTAGAAGGCTTAGAAGCAGTAAGAAAAAGACCTGGGATGTATCTTGGCGATCCTCATGATGGAACGGCATTGCATCATTGTATTTGGGAAGTTGTTGATAATTCAGTAGATGAGCATCTTGGAGGGCATAGTGATCTCATTGAGGTAGGAATTAATCCAGATAAAACTCTCACAGTTAGAGATTATGGCAGAGGAATTCCCACAGGCATACATGAAGAGTTTGGAATATCAGCAGCAGAAGTCATAATGACAAAATTACATGCTGGAGGTAAATTTGATAATAGTTCATACAAAGTTTCTGGAGGTTTGCATGGAGTCGGAGTTTCAGCGGTAAATGCAGTTTCAGAATGGATGGAAATGACAATTCACAGAGGAGGAATAAGATATCATCAGAGATATGAGGCTGGAATTCCAGTTAGTCCTTTAAAGGAAATAGGAAAATGTGATGATAGCGGAACTGAGATAACTTTTAAGCCTGATTTAGGAATATTTACAAATGTCATAGAGTTTGAATTTGAACAAATAGATACTCGCTTAAAGGAGACTGCATTTTTGAATGCAGGTCTTGAGATTCTTATAACTGATCATAGAGGAGATGATGAACACATTAGTAGACATCACTATGAAGGAGGGCTTAGTGAATTTATTACACAGATAAATTCTAGAAGAGAGGTCATGCATTCTGATGTTATAGAAATTAGTGGAGAGAGAGAAACAGAGAAAGGATCCGTTACGATAGACTTAGCGCTTCAATGGTCTGATGCTTTTAGTGAGAATATCTTATGTTATACCAATATAATTCGTAATAGAGATGGGGGAACTCATATGACTGGCTTGAGAGGAGCATTGACTAAATGTGTGAATAATTATGCTAAAAAGAGAAATTTACTGAAAGGAGATGCATTATCTGGAGAAGATGTCAGAGAAGGTTTAGCCGCAATAGTTAGCGTGAAACATCCAGATCCGTCTTTTTCATCTCAAACAAAAGATAAGTTAGTTAGTAGTGAAGTAACAAGTATTGTGGAAACTGTTGTTTATGAAAAACTAGGAGAATTTTTTGAAGAAAACCCTACAGTTGCTAAATCAATTGTTGATAAAGCACTTCTAGCATCAAAGGCCAGAGAAGCTGCCAGAAAAGCAAGAGATTTGACTAGAAGAAAAGGAGTCCTGGAAGGAGGTGGATTACCAGGTAAGCTTGCTGATTGTCAATCAAGAGATCCTGCAGAATGCGAGATATATTTAGTTGAAGGAGATTCTGCTGGAGGCTCTGCGAAAACAGGTAGAGATAGGAGAATTCAGGCTATATTGCCGCTCAGAGGGAAAATACTTAATGTTGAGAGGCAAATGAATAATCTTGTAAAGGTATATAAAAATACGGAAATTCAGACTATGATTAGAGCATTTGGAGCAGGCATAGGCAATACTCCTCCAGGAGAAGAAATACAAGAAGGGATGTTTGATACAAAAAAGCTACGTTATTCAAAAATAATTATAATGTGTGATGCAGATATTGATGGAGCCCACATAAGAACATTGATGTTGACATTTTTATGGAGGTTTATGAGGCCTGCGATCGAAGAAGGTTATGTATACATTGCACAACCACCCCTCTATCAATTAACAAAAGGAAGGGTGAGTAAGTACGTTTTCTCAGATGAAGAAAGGGATGAAGTTGTCTTGGAGTTGCAAGGAGATAATCCTAATGCAAAAATTGGCGTACAAAGGTACAAAGGATTAGGTGAGATGAATCCTGAACAATTATGGGCAACTACAATGGACCCAAATGCACGAACAATGCTCAAAGTAACAGTCAATGACGCAATTGAGACAGATAGAATGTTTGAGATTTTAATGGGAGAGGATGTTCCCGATAGAAGAATGTTTATTGAAAAACATGCTAAGGAGGTGACGAATCTTGACATCTGAAAGTTTAGATGATGAAACTAATGAATCACAAAATAAAGCCCCTGAAGGCAATATTTTGAATCATCCACTTACAAAAGAGATGAAGACTTCTTACATAAATTATGCAATGTCAGTGATTATTGGACGTGCTCTTCCTGATGCTAGAGATGGGTTAAAACCGGTACATAGAAGAGTCCTGTATGGGATGTATGAAGGAGGCCACACTTCAGAAAAGAAATTTAGTAAGTCTGCTCGTTCTGTTGGAGAAGTTATGGGTAAATATCATCCTCATGGGGATCAATCAATATATGATACGATGGTCAGAATGGCCCAAAACTTCTCTTTAAGATATCCTTTAGTAGATGGACAAGGGAATTTTGGATCGATCGATGGAGACCCTCCTGCTGCAATGAGATATACAGAAAGTAGATTAGATAAAATTGCAAAACATATGTTAGAAGATATAGAAAAAAGAACTGTTGATTTTCAACCTAATTTTGATGACTCTGAAAATGAACCTACCGTATTGCCTGCTAGACTTCCTAATTTATTATTGAATGGCAGCGATGGGATAGCCGTAGGAATGGCAACTAGAATGCCTCCTCATAATTTATTAGAAGTTGCTGGAGCAGTAAAAATCCATGTTGAAAGAATAATTGAACAAGGAGTTAAAGAAGAAAAAATGCCAAATATTACTATAGAAGAATATATGCAATACATTGCGGGACCTGACTTTCCAACTGGTGCTGGAATTCATGGAGTGGATGGTATTTATGATATGTATTCCACCGGGAAAGGAAGATTTCATGTGAGGTCGAAATGTGAAGTCATAGAGGATAAAAAAGGTAAAAGAATAATAATTCATGAAATCCCTTATCAAGTAAAAAAGGCCGATATGTTAGTACACATAGCTGAATTAGTAAGTAATGGTACTGTGATAGGTATAAGAGACATAAGAGATGAATCTTCAAAAGAAGGAATAAGAGTTTTGATAGAAGTAAAAAATAATGCTGATCCTCATGCAGTTTTGAATCAATTATTCAAATCGAGTAGATTACAAGAATCATATTCAGCTAATATGATGGGGATATTAGAGGGTAGGCCTGTCTTGCTGACACTCCCTGTAATATTGCATACATATGTTACACACAGAGAAAACGTAATCGAAAGAAGATCTCAATTTGAGTTAGATAAGGCAGAAGCGAGAGCTCATGTTCTCGATGGTTTAGTGAAAGCACAAGAAAGAATTGATGATGTCATAGAAGTAAGTAAAGCGAGTAAGAGCAGGGAGCAATTTGAATTGGTTTTGCAAGGTAAAGAACAAATAATTGAGAGAATAGAGTTATTTGAGTTTAGTGAACCACAGTCTAAGGCTATTGCTGAAAGAAGATTATATCAACTTAGTCAGCTTGATGTAAATAAGGTTCAAAATGAATTTCAAGATTTGAAATTAAAGATAAATGATCTAATTGAAATAATAACATCTAGGGAAAGAAGATTGGGCATATTAGTAGATGAGTTAGAGGAGATGGTGGAGAAACATAGTGATGAGAGAAGATCTTACATTGACCCTATGCCCCTTTCTATGGATAGAGAAGACTTAATTGAGGAGCGTGCGATAGCTATCACACTTTCAGAAGATAATTATATCAGACATTCGCCTGTAGAAAATTTCCGAATACAAAATAGAGGAGGAAAGGGATTGAAAGGCGTTGCAACGAAAGAAGAAGATACTCCTAAATCAATAATAACCTGCTTTAGCAAAGATAGATTGTTAATATTTACCGATCAAGGTAGAGTATATGGACTAAAAGCATGGGAAACTCCTTTGGGAAGTAGACATTCTAAAGGGAGTCATATCAGAAATTTACTAGAGAGTTTACGCGAAGAAGAGAATATTATTTCGATAATGCCAATCAGTAAAGAACTAGTGGAAAATCCTCAAGGGAACTTTTTACTTTTTGCAACACATTTGGGATTGATTAAGAAAACAAAATTAGAAGAGTATGTTAAAATAAATAGAAACGGCAAATATGCCCTAAGATTCAAACTTGAAGGTGACAAGTTAGTAAACGTCAGAAGTGGAACTAACGAATCTGATATTGTAATGATTTCCAGTACTGGATTTGCAAGTAGATTTGCTTGTTCAGATATAAGGGCGTCAGGACGTGTTTCTGCAGGAGTTTGGGGCATAAGGACCGGAAGTAGGGGAAATGGAGGTTATGTCGTAGGAATGGTTGCAACCGATGATACAGAGACTCAAATATTGACAATTACCAAAAACGGGATGGCAAAAATGAGTCGCCTTGGAACTTCGGAAAAAAAACAGGATTTAGATCCGGATGGTCAGCCCAAAATAGATAAGAAAACTGGCAATATAAAGATGATTACAGATGGCTACAGAAGAACTCGCCCAGGAGCTAGAGGAGTATATACTATGAACGTAGACATCACCAATGGAGATAAAATTGTTAGTACTAAGCACATACCTAACGTGAATGACAATCTTTTCTTATTAACTAAGAAAGGGATGATGATTAGAATTAAAGCATCACAAACTAAAGCTACTAAAGGTAAGAAATCTAAAGGTACAAGAATCATGGAATTAAGAACTCCTAATAAATCAGGATACATGGATAGTATAATTTTTGCAGCCCGCCTGCCAGCAGAATTAATTGACTCAGAAGAAGAGTAGTGATACCGCTCTACTTAAGCGGCCATCTGAAGTGCGAGGCGCGTTGCGGCAGTCGCATAGCCTGGCCATTGCGATGGATTGCTAATCCATTGGTGTTTCACCGCGGGAGTTCGAATCTCCCCTGCCGCGCCACCTGTATAGGAGTAAGTTCAAGTTTCACCATACATACAGATATTCCATGAGTGCCATACAGAGCATACTAATGGTATTCGCGGGAGTTGTAGTGTCCTCATTATTTATACGCTATCTGATGCTTAAACCGTCTAATGATAGATCTTGGGTAAATGATAATGATAAACTTGCTAATGCAGATTATGAAGGGGATTTTGTCACAATAAAAAATATCAGAGATTTTAATTGGAGAAGTACAAGAGATTATGATGAAAGATGGATTGAAAAGAAATTTAATTTGAATGAAGTAACTAAGATATGGTTTATTTTGGAATATTTTGATCCAAAGAAGAGACAAATGGCTCATACAATTTTAGGATTTGAATTCAAAGATGGAAGTAGAATATGTTGTTCAATAGAAGTAAGAAGGGAAAGAGGTGAAAAATATCATCCAATTAGAGGATTTTTTAAGCAGTATGAGTTGATTTATGTCTGGGCAACTGAAAGGGACGTCATAGGCGTCAGAACTAGATGCAGAAGAAAATCAGTAACGCACCTATTTGAAGCGATTGTATTGGGACCAGGTAATGAAAGAAGAATGTTAGAATCTTATCTTAATAGAACAAATAAATTATTTAATAGTCCGGAGTGGTATAATACTATCACAAATACTTGTACTACTAATATTGTCAATCATGTTAACGAAGTTTATCCTGGAAGAGTGCCAAGAGTGATAGCAATATTATTACCTGGTTTAAGCCCTAATATATTGTACAAGAATAATTTAGTAAAAATAGATACTTCAATAGAAAATACATTAGAAAAAAGTATAATTGATGATAAAGCCAAGAATTGGGATGGGGAATCTGATTTTGGAAATTTCATAAGAGAATAAATGATAGACACTGAGATTAATGGCGCATTATGGAGAGATAGTATGCTAAGTATGAAGCCAATGAAATTAAAAGGCCCAGTTGAATGGAATTTACCTCCTTCAAAAAGTCATATGATAAGGTGGTTGGCAATAACATCTCAGAATGAAAGAGAAACAATAATTAGATTTAATGGAGAGCCCGGGGATGATATAAAATCTATGAAAAAATGCATGGAGAGTTTCGGAGTGAAAGTATCTCAATCTGATAATGAGTGGAAAATTAGGGGAGTAGCTTTGTTAAAAAGTGATATCAGAAATAATATTTTAGATTGTGGTAACTCGGGCACTACAGCTAATTTTGTCACTGCAATGGTTTCCTTATTAGACAAAGAAGTAACTATAGATGGAGATGATTCTCTAAGAAATAGAGATTTCTCAGAAATAAATAATACATTGGCTGCCAATGGAGCCTCTATAACATCCAACAAACCACCATTTACAATTAAAGGCCCCATAAGATTTCATCGAATATCTGTAAATACTGAAATTAGTAGTCAGCCACTTTCCGCCCTGGTAATGGCTTTACATAAATCTCAGAGAGAAATTATAATTGAATATACTGGAAAATCAGTAAGTAGAAACTATAGTAAATTAACATTTGAAATTATTGAAAAGTGTGGTATTTATTTAGAAAAAGGAGATAATACAATAATTCTTCGGAATAATAATTTGAAAATCCCTGAAATTATCGAAATACCCCAAGAAATTAGTCTTATTCCAATTGCTATCCTTATGTCAGAACTCCATGATGTTGAGTTCACCATTGATAACTTAGGAAAAAGTGGCTTTTTATCTGATTCAATTGAAATGATTAGAAATAAAGAGGAAAATATTCTTGATCTAAGAGATTGTAGTGATTTCATAACTCCTGCTGCAGCTATATTAGCGATTAGGCAAGGAGGTAAAATTGTAGGAGCTAAGCATGCTAAGGGAAAAGAATCTAACAGAATAGAAAAAACCGCCGAGCTCTTGAAAGTTTTTGGGATGAATTGTGAGATAACCCAAGACGGATTAATAATTAAAGGAAAACAAAAACCGAAAAAACCTGAAAATCCAGTCGAAACGCATCTGGATCATAGGATAGCGATGACTGCAGTGGCCTTGGCAACTTTTACCGGAGGAGAGATTCTTAACCCTGAAATATCAAAAATTACAGATCCCATGTTTATGAGGAAAATTTTAGACCTCGTAGGTGATTAGTTAGTGCCTATAAAAAACAATATTGGCACTCATTTTCTTCTTCTATGTGTTGCGATAATATGGGGTTCTTCATGGACCGCTGGGAGAGTACTTAGCAATGGAATAGATTCTGATACTCCTGCTAATTTAGGTCCTGCAACTGCTGCATGGCTAAGATATGCGATTGTAGTTATAATGTTCTATTTTTGGTATTTATGTAAATCGATGGTTGGAGATAATGTTAGATTCCTGCCTCCTGACCAATATACTTGGAGATCAATGATAGTATTGGGTGCATTAGCCGTTATGATTTATCAATTATTCTTTATGCATGGAATGAAATGGACAGCAGCAGGTGATGCTTCGCTAATAATTCCAATTAATCCAGTTTTTACAGTCTTATTAGCATATCCAATGCTTGGTCAAAAGATAAGTAAAAGAATATTATTTGGATTATTATTTAGCATAATTGGTGTAATTATTATCATAGGGTGGAGCCCTAATACGGAAATACCCTTTGATGAAAGAATTCTGGGGGACTTAATGATAATTGTTGCTGCTTTATCTTTCGCAGCGAGCTCGATAATTACAAAAATAACAATACAAGAAAAGAATGAAATAAATATAACGGCAACAGAAATAGTAATTTGGTATTCATTTATAGGTTGGTTATTGTTAAGTCCATGGATGTTCTATGAAATAATAGGTAATCCACTTCCTCAACCATCTAAAACGGAAATATTAATGATTTTATATTTAGGATCATTTTCTACAGTTTTAGCATATGTATGGTTCGCCATGGGAATAGAAAGAATTGGCCCAACCTCAGCTTCTTCATACATATTCTTAGTTCCAGTATTTGGAGTATTAACTGGTTGGGCACTACTAGAAGAAAATATTAGTATGTCGATGATAATCGGTTTTACAATGATTGTTATTGGAGTAAGAGAAGTACAAAAGGAAGACGAAAGAATGAATAGTCATTCTAATTAATCCCATATAATTGCCTCATTATTAAATACGGGAGGTTAGTCGCCAGCAAAAGAGGTTCATCCCATGGCACGTAAACCAGCAGTAATGTATCGTCAAATAAAGGGACAAGCATTTACTAGGAGAAAGTACACTGGTGGTGTGCCAAATAATAGGATTCTGCGTTATCATATGGGCAATAGGAAAAGAGCTGAAGCAGGAGAATTTAAAGTAACAATTGAATTAAAGGCCGATAATCCATGTCAAATTAGAGACAGTGCATTAGAAGCTGCTAGACAAGTTGCTAATGCAACCATTAGGACAACTGCCGGGGTTGATGGTTATGCACTTAGAATGCACACATATCCGCATCAGATACTTAGGGAGAATAAGCAAGCAACAGGTGCTGGGGCAGATAGGGTTTCACAAGGAATGAGACTTTCAT
The DNA here is from genome assembly GCA_002457145.1 of Marine Group II euryarchaeote MED-G38. Taxonomy (GTDB): domain Archaea; phylum Thermoplasmatota; class Poseidoniia; order Poseidoniales; family Thalassarchaeaceae; genus MGIIb-O3. The sequence goes on along the minus strand of NTJP01000009.1, from coordinate 3,122 downwards.
TTGGGAAAAATGTAGGTACCGCAGCCAGAGTTCAAAGAGGGCAAACAGTAATTTCCATAAAAACCGAACCAGAAAATTATCTGGCAGCAAAGGATGCTCTAAGGAAAGCCAATTGTAAATTTCCAACACCGTGTACTACTTCAGTTTCAAAGGGTTCAGAGCATTTGAAAGGTCTAGTATAGTCGTGAAATAATATGGGAGATTCTAATCCTTTAGAAATCTTGCAAAATTCTCTACTAGGGGCACCAATAATTTGGAAAGGAGACTATCCTTATTTCATACATCCAATCTCAGATGGGATCCCAAGAATGGAGGCAAATGTCTTGAGGGCGACTAGGGATTTGATAGTTGAAAGTGTTGATTGGGATAAAATAGATTTGGTAGTAAGTGTTGAAGCAATGGGACTACCTCTTCTTGCAGCAGTAGGAGAAGCCACAGGAAAGCCAACCGTAGTCATAAGGAAGAGAACCTATGGGATGAAAGGCGAAGTAAAAGTAAATGTATCAACAGGATATTCTGAGTCAACTGTTTATATTAATGATATATTGTCAGGAGAAAGAATTCTTATTGTTGATGATGTTATTTCCACTGGAGGAACTTTAGAGCCAATCCTTCAAGCTTTAGAAGAAATGGGAGTTATACTGCAAGATATTGTAATAGCAATAGAGAAAGGAGAGGGGAAGAAGCGTTTAGCTGAAGAACGACCAAATTGGCCAATAAGAACTTTGGCAAAGATAGAAATTATTAATGGAAAAGTAGGAATAATTGAATGAGGTTTTATTATGGATCTAGAAAGACATGATTTTCAATTAAGTGAATTGGTAAAAAAAATTAAAGATAATGATAATCGTCTAATTGCTCTTCAAGTTCCTGAGGGATTAAAGATGCAGGCATTGGAAATGATGGATAAGATAGAAGGAGATTCTGAAGCGAAGGTAATACTAGCTGCAGATCCTTGTTATGGTGCCTGTGATTTGGTTCACGATAAGATGAAAATGATGGGAGTAGAATTGGTAGCTCATATGGGGCATAGTCAAATGAATATAGATTCAGGAATGCCAACACACTTCATCCCAGTAACTTACGATGGAGATCCTGAGATAGAACCTGTCCTCAGTATTATTTCAAAGCATAAAGCAATGGCAGAACACAGGTTAATTGAAGTTGAAAATAATAATAATCCTGTAATTACTGAAAATGATGGTAAGGCAAGATTTCTAGATGCAGTAGGAAGAGTTTCGCCCTTAAAAGGAAATAAACTTGGATTGGTTGGTTCAATACAACATCTTCACCTCCTAGAGGAATATAAGGAAAGATTTGAAAGGGCAGGTTTTGATGTTGTGATACCAGTTGGAGGGGAGAGATTAACATTCCCCGGGCAGGTTCTTGGATGTAATTATTCAGGAGATAGGGATGATATTGGGCACTACTTATTTCTTGGCTCCGGAGATTTTCACCCAATAGGTTTGGTAATGCATACAGGAAAACCGTTAGCATTACTAGATCCATATAATGGAGAAGCTAGTGAAATGTCTCTAGAAAGGATAGAGAGAATACTTAGACAAAGATTTGGTTTGATAATGGCTGTAGATGAATGTGTTAATTTTGGAATATTGATAGGGGAGAAACCTGGTCAAATGAGGAGAAATCTCGCTATTCGTATGAAGAGATTATTAGAAAAACATGGGAAAAAAGGATATTTACTTGCGCTTGATCATGTAAGTCCAGATTTGATAGATTTCTACCCTGTAGATGCATTCGTCAATACTGCATGCCCAAGAATAGCAATTGATGATTCAGTAAGATATGCTAAGGCACTAATAACTCCATTTGAATTAGAAGTTGCTTTGGGAGAAAAGAAATGGGAAAATGGTTATCAATTCGATGAAATTCCATGAAAGAAAAATATATTAAAAATAAATGTAAACCTATTTAGTTTATTCTTCATCATCATCAGCCAATAATGATTCCCAATCCAAGTCGTCTTCAGCAGATAAATACCAAACTGCACCCAGTATTGCTGCTAGAAGTAGCCCAACAATATCCTGAGTACTCAATCCTGTATCCGGCCTAAATGCTTCATAATCGGAAGAAGTAATAAGATCAATCAAGAATAATTTATCACCACCGAAAACTATTCCAGTCATATTGAGTAGTTCAAATAGTACTAAGACTACTGTTGATATTAACAATATTTGTCTAACGTTGTCGGGCAATTCCAAATCCATATCAATAATCCAGTGAAAGGTCTTATATTAACTATGCCACGAAAAAGACAAAAGTGATTGAATAAATTCAATATTATTCATTTTCGAGTATTTTTTTAGCCATGTCCGACCATGAGTCTATTTTCTTGGAATTGATTATTGCCATTATATCCGAATCATTCATCTTCGATATCTGCTCTATAGTAGAAATTCCTTGCATATTAAGTCTTTTTGCACTGACTTTACCAATTCCTGGGATAAGAGTCAAATCTTCTTTATTAATTCCAGAAGAAGGATTTGTATCGTTAGATGCAGAATCAGATCCCGCACTAAAATTCAAAATACCATCATCTAATAAATCAGCAAGTATGTCTTCCATTTTTCTACCAGTTTTCTCAGCTATAGCTTGAGAGTCGAGTCTATCTGCATGTTCTTTGGCGATTTTACTCTTTTCTGATTCTCCCATGATATCTAATACATTAGCCAATCCCCTCCAATACTCAGATTTTTCACCATCATTTATTGTAGCCTTCTTCCAAACTTCTAAAGCACCTGAGAGATTTCCTTGTGCCATTAATCTATTTGCCCTAGTTGAAATATCTTCTGACTCAGAAGCCTGTTCTAAGAGAGAATCTAATTCACTATCTTCTGATTTAGGTAATTGAGTAATTGATTTTTCCTCCAAAGGTTCTTGTTCAGGTTCTTCTTCAGGTTCTTCTTCAGGTTCTTCTTCAGGTTCTTGATCATCAAAATCATCAAAATCATCAAAATCATCAAAATCATCAAAGTCAAGTTCTTCTTCTACTTCTTCAGTTTTCTTTTCTACTTCGGCTACTTTCTTTTCTGCTTTAGCAACCTTCTTTTCTGCTTTAGCAACCTTCTTTTCTGCTTCTGCTGCTTTCTTCTCAGCAACCT
>NTJP01000008.1 GCA_002457145.1 Marine Group II euryarchaeote MED-G38 | reverse complement strand
ATTGCACAGTGAGTAACATCATCTCCTGAAAAACCATCAGAAATTGTTGTTGAGAAGGATTGTTCAAAAATACCATTGTTGCCGGTTAAATTATTTAATTCAGCTATATCTGAACAACTAGAAGTTTGAACATAATTCCCTCCAAAGTTCTCATGCCATCCCCCTACTGCAGCTGAGAATGTACCTTCAATACTCTCGGTGACCGTACTAACGTCAACGAGGATTAAATCTCCACTTGTCACATTAAAGAAGAAGGAATCTTTATCTCCTTGGTAGTCTATCTTTCCAGTGTTTATTTCTCCGTTTTCGATATTGAAATCATTGAATGAAGGATAATCATCCTCAAAAGTATCAAAGGCCAATTGGTATGAACCCGTGGATCCTCCACCAACTGATGTTTCGAAATAATCCCATTTAGCAGTGCATCCATCACAATCTGCACCGATATAAACATAAAACGGTCCTTCAGATCCAAGACTATCTGTCAGTGTAAGATCATCACAATAATCATCAAGGAATGTTAATCCATCTTCTGTAATTTCAATCTCAATTGCATAAGTCCTATAGGTTGAGCATGAAGTTCCAGATTCTGAAGTCTGTCCATAAATATATTTTGAATTACAATTCCACACAAATTTAGCAGTATCTTCACCAGAACCCCAGTTCCATCTTGCATCTGTACCTGTTGAAATTACAACGTAGTGATCACTACAACTTTGTTCTTTGTCTAATATGCCTTTGATCGTAAGAGGCGCTTCAAATTCAGTATTCATCATCATTAATTCGTCTCCAGAACCAGAGTCACCATAAACCAGTAAATTACCATCTGAATAGGTATATCTGCTTGATGGAGAGTCCCAAATCGAAGAGTCGAAAGAGTCGAAATTATCAACAAATGGGCCAGTAGAATTTATTGATAATAAATAAGTCCCAGTTTCCTCTGCTTCATACATGACTTTAGTATAATTAGGCTCTTGATTTATCGTAAATAAAGTACTTGATTGTTCTATTAACTGGCCATTTGGAGTTGTAATTGAAAAATCAGGTGTATCTTCCATGGTATAATCATCTGAATTAGCTGCTGTGACAAAATTCATAGAAAATACTTCATTTTTGGATAGATTAAATTTGAAAGAATCGATATCTCCTGTATATTCTGCAACGGCTTCAATTGTTCCAGATGTATTTATCCACGGAGCATTGAATGGTGAAGCTGGATAATCATCGTAAAGGGCATTAACTTCTAACCTGTAATCTCCACTTTCTTCTCCAAAACCACCCACCATAATTAGAAGTGTTCCATTATCTTTCATCGAATAAATTAATTTTGAATCCAATGGATTTGTAGTAGTATTATTATCGATATACACAACGTCTGCTGTGTTATCATTCTCTATTGGTTCTCCAGAGCTTTCAGAGATAGTTAAGAATGTATCAGAGTTTCCAGAAGAATTGCCAGTTGAATTTAGGAATATCGAGACTACAGCATCTATTTCTAAATCCAAGTAAAACTCATCAACATCTCCTATGACTTCCATAGTTCCTAGAATAGAGTCGCCAAGTTGAATTTGTGTTGATTCAGTATAATCGTCATTCCAAGTCCATGTATCTCCTAATTGGTATCTGTCATTATTACCAGAACAAGTTATTGTATTGTCATCTAGAATTGCACAAATATGATCATTCGAAACACCAGTAGAAAGAGATGTGGCTTCTTTTCCAGTAGGTATCTTTAGTCCTCCTGAAGATACTAGACTAGAATTTTCATCACCCCAGCATGGCTGAATAGATTGTTGATTGTCAACAACTGCACAAGTAAACATATTACCAACTGAAATATACTCTGGAGTGCCAGATAGTGAATCTGTAGGTTCCATAATTCCTGAAGTCATATTGAGACAATGTAATTCACCTAGGCTAGAAATAGCACATGAATTAGTTTTACTCAAAACTAAATTATTGTAGTTGCTGCTGTATGAGGTAGACAAGAATGGGACGTTAACTATATCATCATCTGAACTAAAAGTATTCCATGCTTCTGTCCAATTTATCGAGGTAATAGCAGACATTGCATTATTATCGTCTGAATGATATTCCACAATAGCAAAATCTACACCCTCAAGATTCCAATGCGAAGGATTACTGTTTGGATTTGTATCTTGTTCAGAATCAACCATGTAGTAGGCACTTACTTCGAGAAGTCCTTGCCACTCAGTATATGCATCGTCTTCAATAATAATACGCTCAAGATAACCTGCACTCGAATTTGGGTGCGTTTGAATCAATAGGTAATTACTATCCCATGTTGAAGCATCACCTGTATTACTTCCGCCGTTTCTTGTAGTTATTGTATAATTATGAGGTGAAGAATAAGAAAATTCTTCTTCATATTCGTATAGAGTTGAGAAGTTTAGATTATCCATAACAACTAACGACATATTAGACCAAACAACCTGAATATATACTACGCCAGAAAGATCATTCCATCCATAGGCCTCCATATCTGAATTAACTTCAGAAGTGATATTGATGGTCTTATATAAATTACTAATATTACTATAATTATAATCAGTATAAGCATTAAGGGAGATGTTACAAACTTGAAGGCAACTATTATCGATGAAGAAAGAATTTATTGGGAAATCAAATGAGAATCCAGCGCTTGCATTGGCGGTTTGATTGCTATAAAATGCAAGAACATTGGGTTCACTTTCGTTAGTTGCACTGCTTTCATTGAGGATGTAAGCAGTATTAGGTACCTCTACTTCTATATTCAATCCGAGAGATGAATATTGGGAGTTGGCTAGTACAGTAGTATCAAAATATTGAGTAGCATTTACGTCATCAAAGTCAATAAATGTATAATTATATTGCTGGATAGTCTGATTATTATATTTTAAAGTCTCATGCGTTTCCTCGAAAGTTAAGCCGCCATTTCCATAAAATACGAAGCTATCTTCTGTTCCATTAGAATATACAAATTTAATTGAAGCGCTACCATCAGGGTGAACATCGACATATCCAATTTCTACAAAATGGGATTCGTCTGTAGCAGCAGATGTAGAATTAATTTCTATTGTCACATGATCATCTTTTATCTGATCTAATCTATCTAAAGAATAATCATACACGGAAGATTTCCAAGTATAGTTGTCAAAGGACATAATATCTTGCATTTCAAACTGTAATTCCGAAATTCCATAAATTGATTCTGAGAAATCAAATTTTACCTTAGAGCCATCCTTAAATGCAAAATAATTATTCTCATAATTACCATTGTAAGTCAAATCTGGGATAAAAATTGGAGTGTTATTATTCGCATCGTGGCCTATTGATTCTTGTACACTTACTTCGAGCAGCCCTTGCCATTCAGAATAATTGTTATCCTCAATATCAATTGATGATAATCCTTCAATTAAAGGTGTAATCATCAAGTAATTCTTATCCCACAATGAAACGTCTCCATCACTAATATTGCCGCCATTTCTGGTAACTACATCATGTGTAGAATTATTTACTCCAGTATCAGGAGTCTCGATAAAAGTAAGTCCACCGTTACCATAAAATGTGTAACGATTTGATGAGTTATCGTCATAATTGAAAGTGATACTTGCACTACTGTTAGGATGAACATCAACATATCCAATTTCAACTCTATAAGAATGATTGTCACTATCTGTTGGAATATTAACAATTTGATTATTAATTTGACTAGAATAGAAAAGATGGTCGGCCAGGATTACTGGCCCATCAGATGAATCATAAGGGAACATGTTGAATCCTAATAATTCATTCATTGCTGAAGGTTCAAGACCGGTTTCCCAATCATTACTTACTCCAGACACCTCATCAAAAGAACTTGTGACATAGGTTGGATATGGTACTAATCCTAGTTGTCCATCATAATTATATCCCCAGCAATACATACTTCCTGACGATACTCCTTCTGCACAGGTATAATCCCCTCCAGTAATTACATTTCTTAGATCTTCACCGACAGATGAAATTTCAATCGGAGATGCAGAGAAATTTACATTTGATTCACCAATACCTAGTTGCCCATGTGAATTATTTCCCCAACAATAAGAGCTGGTACTTGAATCGCTTGTCACACATGTATGACTATTTCCAGCGGCTATGCTAGATACGTGATAACCATCCAAACTTTCTGAAAGAGACGAGCTAAAACCATTTATTGTTAGAGATTTTATCTGTTGACTTTCTACAACTAGAATCATCCCCTCTAATCCAACGTATCCTTCATTCCAATTTCCATTCCATCCATTGGTAACAGAAATTTCATCCCATGAATCATAAATATTTCCTGGATTAATGGCAATAGTAGGTAGGCAATTATAATCCCCGCATACTATCGAATAAATATCTAAATCTCCATCTCCATCAGCATCGAATAATTCACCCTGCTCTGCATATCCATATGATGAAGTCGCAATTTTATCTGAAGAAATAAAATTCAATATACCATCATCTATTGAGTTTAATTCTATTATACGACCACCAGAGTCGCCAGTTATATAGAACATTGTGGACCCCGTAGGGTTAGAGAAATCCTCTAATTGATAGGAATATTGAACAGTTACGTTGGTCCCATCAGTTTCTGTAATAGTCAGATTTGATTTTTGCCAAGAAGGGTCGGCCCAAGAAAATGTGTTATTTTCTAAAGAATATACAACGAGATTTCCTGTATTGTCTTCAAGAGCGAGTACATAAGTTGAATCTTGATAATTGAAAACATTAAACCCACCATAAGAATAAAGATCATCTGTTAATTCTTCACATGTCACTGAAAAATTAGAAGGGAGTTGATTTTCACTTATACATAATTCACGATTTTCATTAATCGAAATGATATCTAAATCTCCGTCTCCATCTAAATCAGAGAATTCTGTACCACTACGGTAACCAGCATTTTCAATTGTGTAAGTTGTAGTATTATTAATATCACTATTTACAGAATTAAACACGTGAACTAAAATATCTTCATTTGACTCAACAATAACTTCCAATTGGCCATCAGAAGTTAGATCAGCGAATGAAACAGAACGACCGTCTTCGTAATAATCAGAATAGAATTCACCCTTAAATTCTGAACCATTCCATGTTTGAATTGTTAATTCATCATCACATTCGTCGAACCATGCTATTTCCAGTAAACCGTCTCCGTTTATGTCTCCACTAGTTGTTTGTATTGTTCTCCAAGTACAACGAATACCATATGGAGAGTTATTAGGTTGGCCCCAGGCATAATCCAAACCTAATGGGTTACTAGGAAACGTACCATCTCCTAATTTACCATCTGAATTATCTCCCCAACAATATGCTGTACCTTCAGATGTAACTCCACATGTGTGATTAGCCCCCGAACTGATAAAACTAAAAGGTGCGTCATAATCAATACTCAAAGGTTTCAAAGAATAAGTAACTTCGGAATTATTAAGTTGATTGTTAGTATTATCTCCCCAACAACTTACATTGCCGTCGGAGTATAGAGCACAAGTATGAGCATATCCTGTAACAACCTGTGTGGCTGTAATGTTTGATTCTTCAATTGAATCCGTAGAAAACAATATTTTTTCATCATTTAATGAGTTTTCCTGTAAAATTAATCCATAATGAGTTGTTAACATCAATAATGTTGCAATAATGGTTTTTGCTTTTTTGATACGGCCCTTGTCATTAAACATAGTATCCGGAATTATTTATCATAATAAAATATTATGTATATATTATGATGAAAAGTTATGTAATTAAAATTTCACAGATTTGTAAAATAGAAGCTTAATATTCAATATCAAGTTCTCTAAAGAACAAACGCATGTATAAGATATCATACTACAGAATGAAAACTAAGTTAACCTCGCCAAACTATGAGCCGACGTGTGTGGTTGTATTTCCTAACCATTTCCATAGGGCTTTGGATTGCTGCCACAGGTGCTGGAGGAATCCTTTCAGATAACACAGCCGAATGGCCTGTCAATGTATGGTGCTGGGGAGTTTTTAGCACCATTTTCATGAAGGCAGAAAGAAAAGAGCGGATCGAGATGCTCACAGTTGTAGCTTTAGCGACACCGATGGAGTTATTTTTCTCCGAAGTCTGGTTAATTTACGAATATCAGCGAGATTTTATGCCTCTCTTTGTACCAGCAGGACATTATTTCCTCTTTGACTTGGGGAGACGGATGGCTGGCAAAATTAGTGATACTATAGCCAAAAGCTCTCTCCTCCCTTTTGTCCCTTTGGTCGCCTATGGTGTATACTCCGGGAGTGACACATCCGGCTTGGTGCTGCTAATACTTGTTGTTGGTTTTACTCAATGGGGGCCTCAGCCTCGTCTTTACGTCGTCATGACTTGGGCGGCCTTGATTATGGAACTCTGGGGAACTCATCTTGGAAATTGGACGTGGGCTTCGGAAGTTCCGTGGACAGGCCTTACTGCATGGAACCCCCCACTTCTCGTCGGGGCCTTCTATTGCTTCGGTGACCTATTGGTTAACTTATTTGTTGCCAAATTTGATACGCAATCGCTTGATTTACTTGCCACTAGAGAAATTGATGAATAGTACTATGGCGTTCTATTTTACATATTCAAATGCAGTTTTTTTTCAGAAGAGGAAGTTTTTGAGGAATCTGAATCGAAAGCAATTTCAATTTCTATAACTCTATCCTTACTGATACTCATAGAATCTGCGAGACTATCGAGAAGCATTCGCTCTTTGGTACTTATCTCGTCGTTTTCCATAGCTACTTTGTATGTTTTGAGGTACGTCACCTCAGAATCTGAATAAGCCGATACAATTAGTTTGCTAGAGTAACTTTCAACTATTCTCAATAGGGGTTTTCTGACTATTAAGATGGTAGCTCCAAGAACTACCCCTCCAAGTATTCCGGGAAGAGGTAGAAGTCCCTCTACTGCTTCACTACCAATTAGGAAAAGCAACGCCCCCAATCCTGTTAATATGGCATTACCAAAAGTCTCTCTAAGACGTGCATCTATACCCAAAACTGTGTCTTTCAATGAAGCATGGACGAACATCATTGCCTCGAATGCAATTGGAATTGTAAGTAAATACCCGTTAACTGCCATGGAATATAGGAATAGTTTGCCCTGTACAGTTGGTTCTGCCATCATAACAGAGACCTGATCGACGAAGATATTCGGTCCATTAACAGGGTTGAGCATTGGAGTTATGAAGAAGATCATAGAGATGAATATTGTAGTTCCGATCACCTTTCCAAGGAAGCCTATGTATAGAGATCTTGATGTGAGCCTATTGCTGGAATTTTCGAATTTTCCATTAGAGAGTTCCTTCATTGAATAGCGCATTACAATTAGAGCGAATATCGAGACAAGGTAAGAAAGTAGAATTGCTATCCCTTGGAAATTGGCACCGTCTGCAACTTCCAATTCAAGTACCGACGTACAAGTCCCTATCGATACCAACATGTCATCTACTCTCGCAGTCTGAATTCCTTTCACCGTTACAACTTCTGGAGTCAAGCCGATGGCAGTACATTGGATGTAACTTATATCCGTAAGCGTATGGCTGGGATTCTGGACGTATACTTGGAATATCATGTACAAAACGGCACAAGACGCAGGCAGATACCAGGCATGTCTCTGAAAGATCGGTTTGCAGAGAAAACTCAATCTTTCTATTCGGAAGTATATTGGGAAGCAGATATACATCAGAAGCGAGATAATGTGAGCTGTTTGGAATATCTCAATCCTAAGTAGGAACGTATACTCATAGAGCCACCACCAGTCAAAAACTGTTGGAAAAATTGAAGGAATCATATAAGCCGCTTTTAGTCCTTCTGCGACCAGAAGAACTGCCATAAAGCGATTATCCATCTCTTTTGGTGCCGCCCTCCATACTAATATGCTAAGAGATATCATCCAAACTGTAGCAACAACAGACAACCATGCTGAGAAAATTACTGATAATCCGTACAATCCCTCTTGGGAGAATTCAGAGGAATAGTATTCAGCCAAACTGACCATATAATCATGCAATCACCGATTGTATATTATATTGATGGCCCCAATAAACCTTGATTTCTTATATATAAGTCGACATATAAAACCAAGTAACATTGCTTTTTTGCAATCAAGGATATCATTTTCCTATTACTCATTGGATTGGGTTTTCAAAGTAATATTATTTGTTATTATTTCGTCAGTTTACAGTTTGTAATATTGGGTCAAACGTTGATACTGTATCATCTAAAGAAAAGTCATCTTATCAACTGGTATGAGCACGCGTAACCATGGAATACTCAAACGACCTGTTTAGGGGGTTTGTTGTGGTGGCTAGTGTCCTCGTCATTATGTCCCTAGTTGCAAGCGCCATTGGAATCAATTCAGTTGAAATCGAAGGAGTTTCAGCGGTAATACTCTGTGCGGTTATTGCTCTAGGTGTTCAGTGGTTATCATGGGCACCTGCATCAATAAGGCAAACAGAACGATTCTTCGATATCACCGGGGGAGTGACTTATCTGGTAATTATCATATTCAGCCTATGGGCAGGTTCTAATTCAGAGCCTCCAAGCTCAAGAGAGTGGATAGTAAGTATCCTGGTTATCATCTGGTCTTTACGACTCTCAAGTTTCTTATTCTTGCGAATCCATCGCACTGGTAAAGATGGGCGTTTTGATGATTTGAAAACTTCCCCTGTACGATTCATAATTCCATGGACCTTACAGGGACTTTGGGTCTTCCTCACGATGAGTGTTGTTATAGTAATCAACAGCCAATCCGGACCGGCACCAAATCTTTCGATTTGGGATGGGATTGGACTCTCTATGTGGCTGATTGGATTCGGGATCGAGGTAGTAGCTGACAAACAGAAGACTGTGTTTAATTCTAAGCCAGAAAATAAAGAAAGGTGGATTGATGAGGGACTTTGGGCGCGCTCTCGTCACCCTAATTATCTAGGAGAAATTCTACTCTGGAGTGGAATCGGATTCTTTGGAGTATCGAGCTTTGAGGGACTGGAGATGTTGGCTTGGATCTCTCCTGTTTTCATCTACATACTCCTAACTCGAATCAGTGGAATTCCAATTCTAGATGAACGTGCGAAAGCCAAGTGGGGAGATAATCCAGACTATCAACAATATAGAGCAAACACCCCTGCTCTCATACCTATGATGAGAGTGCCCAGATCTTAAGAAATCTAAATTAAACTCTATGAACAATATCAAGTCTAAGATTATTAATTAATGACGGTTAGCATTGTTATGAGTGATACTATCAAACTTGGACGATTTGAAAAAATATCTAGAAACATATTACTTTCATCAAGTAAAATGCTCAAGGATGCTAAGACAGAATTGTTCCACGATGTTCATGGAAATGTGCTTGAAGTTGGAGCCGGAGTTGGTGTAAATGTCTTTTTTCTTAATAAGCCAGAAGTTACACATTGGAAAGCCATAGAGCCGGATCGTAAGTTGGCAGATGAATGTAAAATCGCTTTATCGGAAATGGGAGATAGAGCAACTGTATTCGATGGTTATCTTCACGAATTAGATGACCCACCAAATTCATATGATTGTATTATTTTTACAACTCTTCTATGTAGCGTACCCAATCCTGATGAGATAGTAAGAGATGCTCACAGACTGCTTAAACCGGGAGGGAAACTGTATCTAATCGAGCATGTTGGTGACAAACCTGGAATTAGGGCTGGAATACAAGTTATTGCCAAGGTTCCATGGAAGTTATTAACTGGTTGTAATTGTAGGAATAATCCAATATCTTCTCTTTCTCAAAAAGGATTGTGGGAAGGAATAGAGGGAGATGTAAGAATGATTCCTGCACCTCTTAGAGTAAAGAAATTCTCTCCGATGTTAGAACTCCTCAAACCCTTTGTAATGACTACTTTAACAAAAGCAAGTTAGTCGATTAACAAGAATTATTCTAATACCATATCACTATAAAATCGCATAACAATTATTCCAGTAATAATCAGTCCCATTCCAATAATTGCACCTAAATCCAAACGCTGACCGTAAGCGAACATTGAAATTAAAGCAATTCCAACTATACCTACTCCTGACCATATTGAATATGCAATACCTATGGGAATCTCATCCAATGATAATGTCAGTAGATAGAAAGAGGCACAATATCCGACTAAAACCACAATAGATGGTATGATATTAGTGAAATTATCTGTAGATTTTAGTGAAGCAGTGGCTATAATCTCAGATATAATTGCAAGACCAAGATATGGCCATCTGCCCATATTTTTCTTTGAGAATTGGTAGATATTATATCTTTCCCATTGATTCTAATTCTACAATTCTAGCTCTTAGGGAATTCGATATCGGTGTTGATTTTCCTGTTGAATAATTGCACATTACGCCACTTGCAGTCCCAGTTGCAACCAATCTACCTTCTTTTCTCGAGCTGGTGATTTTATAATGCATATCAAATGACGATTTACCTAATCTTGTAATCGTGGTATGTGCAACTACGGTATCAGGATAGACTACAGGAAAGAGAAAATCGGCCTTTATACCCGCAAGTATTGGCCCTATATTCTCTGATTCAAAAATTTCCATCATACCGCATCGATCGAAATATACCATCCTCACTGTCTCCATCCAAGTTAGGTATACAGTGTGATTGACGTGATTCAATGCGTCCATATCTCCCCATTGAACAGTGATTTCCGTCGAGATTGGCCATTTTCCAAGAGATTCTTCCATAACATGAATCAGGGGGGGGTCCTCTATTACATGTTCGTCAGAATATTCAATTCATGAGTGAGTCGTCTCCACTCAAGTTTATGGTCGTCCGATATATGTGATAATTGCAACAGTCACTAGTGCTCCAACAAAACCTATGATCAAATAATTGGGCCCCTCCTTCCATTTTGATGAGTCGAGAGGGTAGGCGTCAGCATTATTTCCGATTCCATCACCATCGTCATCTATCCACTCATCGATATCCATAGGGAAAGCATCCAGATTATCCCCTATTCCGTCTCCGTCAGTATCTATCCACTCAGATGGATTTACTGGAAATAAGTCAGCATTATCGCCTACACCATCACCATCTAGGTCACTCCATTCATTCGGATTTTCAATGAACACATCAGTATTATCGCCGACGCCGTCTCCATCCGTATCGTTCCATTCATGTCGATCTGTAGGGAAAGCATCCAGATTGTCTCCAATCAAGTCTCCGTCCGTATCATTCCATTCATGAGGATCTTCTGGGAAAACATCCCCTATATCGCCAAACCCGTCTCCATCTGTGTCATTCCATTCATGAGGATCTTCTGGGAAAACATCTCTTACATCGCCAAAACCGTCTCCATCCGTATCGTTCCATTCACTTGAATCCAAAGGATATTGATCTGATTCATTTGGATACTCGTCTCCATCGATATCTGCATCTAATGAGTTACAAGTCCCATCACCGTCCAAATCATCTGGCAAACTATCTACTGACCATTGGTCAGTACCACATAACTGTTCGTCTGCATCTGACCATCCATCATTATCATCATCAATATCTGCATTATCACCAATGCCATCCTCATCATTATCAGACCATTCAGAAGAGTTCTCTGGGAATATATCCTGATAGTCCAAATATCCATCATTATCATCATCAGTATCAACCAAGTCGCAAATCCCGTCCCCCTCAAGGTCTGAAGGTATAGAGAGATTATCTAGCCAATCAGTCACGCAATCGAATTCATCCAGGTTGATCCATCCATCATTATCCGCATCTGGGTCTAATTCGTCACACAATCCATCAGAATCAGTATCCATGAACAAGGTTACATTCAATGGATTACAATCGTCCATATCGGAGATGTCATCATTGTCAGTATCCCATCTGAGAGAGTCTGTTCCCATGCTTGCCTCTTCTGAGTCTGTCAAACCGTCGTTATCATCATCTATGTCTGTATTGTCACCAATACCGTCCTCATCATTATCCGACCACTCATGAGAATTATATACGAAAGCATCAATATCGTCTCGATAGCCATCGCCATCCGAGTCCCTTACGAAACCTGAAAGAGCCCAAGATAGAGTCATCTCTGCCCACTCAGGATCATTCAGAGATGGTACGTGAGAACCATTGTTAATCCTCCAGTGTGCAACCCTGTTCCCATCGGAACAATTGAGATTTTCATATGAGTCCGTTTCGTTTATGCCATCTGAGTTGATGACATCTATATTACCTAGGAAAGTCATGTAGGAATCGCATCCAGAGCGATTAGCCCAATGGTCAACTGTTTCCATTGCCGAAGGATATGTGCTGCCACCAATTGAACCTCCATGATACTGTATCACTCCATCTGCCGTAGAGTGCACATGTAGAATATTAGGGCGACCAAAGTCTGGGCACTCATATTCGAAGTTGTCCCAGGTTGCCCCATTCAGAGATACTATCGAACGGATCGAATTACCCGAATCACATGCCATCCGATGAGACATGAAGCCCCCATTAGATAGCCCCATAATTACCACTCCTTCTGGATCAGCACCATAGTTCTGGACGGCTTCCTCGATGAGATCCTCCAAGTAACCCACATCATCCACATTAGAATTGAAGTTATTGCAACAAGCATCGGTGGCGTTCCACCACCTTTGTAGGAACCAATTTACCGTCCCATCAGGAGATAATAGTAGGTGTTCATTCTGATGCACACTATCGTATAGCCCCATATAATTAGAATTCCCTGAGCCCCATCCACTATAGCCATGCAAAGATACAACCAGCGGCAGAGGGCGAGCGTAGTCATGTCCACCCGGCATTACAAGGGTCGTGCTCCTGTCTGTGGAACCAATAGTAGCATAGGTATGATTATCAGTATACGTTATTGATCCCTCATAGTCAGTTTCACGACGATCAGGAACTTCTTCCAAATTTGACTGACCAATATCTAGAAACGACTGATTTAACATCAGCAACGTAAGAAGAATCACTGATGCAGTACGCCTTCGCATGTCTATAGAAGCATGGTACGCTCTTTCAAACTGCCTCATACATGTAACATGTATACATTAAAAGTGGAATAACCATAATTCCAATAATTTAACTCGAGCAGGAAAGCATTGAACAACCAACTCTATGTCGAGCCCATTCTGGACGTTTCTTGAACCATTTATCTTCATAATCAGATTGTTCTTCGTAAGGTTTTTTTAATAATTCATGGATTTCCATTGCAACCGAATAGTCTTCTTTTTCTGCTGCATCGATAGCTAATTGGGCCATCCAATTTCTCAGAACATACTTTGGATTAGCCTGTCTCATTTTTTCTTGATTAGGCTTTCCATTTACTCTTTTCCACCACTTATTAAGCCAGTCATTCCATTCATGTTCTGGGATTGTGGCTTCGTCATAGAATGCATATCTAAGAGAATTGATATCGGGGCTCTTAATTGAAGATAATATTCTGAAAAATATCGTCATATCTGTCTCAACACTTTGTAGAATTGATGTTAGTTCTGTAATTAGTTTTAAATCTCCCTCACTGAATTTATCCAAACCGAGTTTTTGTGCCCACATATTATTATTGTATTTTTGGAAGGTTTCATAGTAGAATTCTAGAGCTTCATACAACTTTTTTGGTTCTTCCATTAAGGGTGCTATAGATTCTAACAAGCGTGCAAAATTCCAAGCTCCGACTTGTGCTTGGTGGCCGAACCTATATCTTTTACTTCCAGCATCGGTAGTATTTGGCGTCCAATCAGGATTGAAGTCTTCTACCCATCCATATGGCCCATAATCAATAGTTAATCCATGAATGGACATATTATCAGTGTTCATAACACCATGAACAAAACCTATTCGCATCCAATTGGCAATCATTAATGCAGTTCCATCTGCTACTCTCTTTAGCCATTCAATTAAACCTTCATCAGTATCAGATAAATTATCGGGAAAATGATTGGACACTGTATGATCTACAAGACTTCTGAGAGTCTCATAGTCTTCTGATATTGTATGAATCTGAAAACTTCCAAACCGAATAAAACTTTGAGATATTCTACAAACTACCGCTCCAGGCTCAGGTGCAGGCCTTCCATCGTACAACATATCACGTACAACATCTTCTCCTGTTGTTACCAATGATAATGCGCGTGTTGTTGGAACACCAAGATGATGCATGGCCTCACTACATAGAAACTCGCGTATAGAGGAGCGGAGTACTGCTTTTCCATCTGAAAAACGTGAATAAGGAGTAGATCCTGAGCCTTTGAGTTGCAATTCTAATATCTTTCCACCAGTATCTACTTCACCCAAAGTAATAGCTCTACCATCACCAAGTTGACCAGCCCAATTTCCAAATTGATGGCCTCCATAACGTTGTGCATAAGGATCCATTCCCTTGGTTATTTCTTTACCACCGAGTATTCTATCTTCTCCAGCTTCTATTCCTAATTCATCAGCCATCTCATTTGACCACAGTCTAAGAACGGGATTCGATGTAGGTGTTGGATTTACTCTTGACCAGCATGCCCCAGGGACTTGCCTAGATGTGCCACCAATCACTTCATCACCGGGAGTTTCATCAAGAAATCGACTAACCCAATCTAATGATCTCAGCGACTTCTTTTCCATGTACGCCTGTCATAGACTATCCAAATGAAGTTGTGCTTATTTGAATTAATTAATATACCACATTAAGAGTAAATTAATCTCCCTTCCATTCCACCTGCTACCTCAATAACTTGGCCTGTAATATGGCCTGAAATAATATCTGAAGAAAGAGTCAGACAAACTCTTGCTACATCTTCTGGCGTTGCTAATTTCTTGAGAGCCATTGTTGCAGTAGCAAGATTTACTGTATTGTCATCAATTCCTTGTTCTACTTTTTTAGGAGTTATTGTCCATCCCGGTGCAACAGCATTCACTCTAATATTACCAATTGTGGCTACTTCATTCTTTAAACTCATCAGAAGTCCAGAAGTTATTGCTCCTTTTGCAGCAGCATAATCAGAATGTCCCGCTTCTCCATATATTCCTGCGGTAGATCCGATAAGTACCAGAGATCCTGTGCCACTCTTTTTTGCATTCAATAAAAATTCTCTGGCTGTATTTACTGTAACGTTCAAATTATTTTGTACAGTAGATTTCCACCTATCAATATCCATTTCCCAAAGAGGAGTTGGTTCTGGAGGATAATACCCTGCATTTGCAATACAAATATCTATTTTACCATATTTTGAATTTATTAATTCAAACATATTAGCAGTTTCACTTTCAATGCATAAATTTGCCCTTACCGCAATTCCACCAATCTCATCTGCTAGTAGATTAGCATCTTCTTCTGAATTATTATAATGAATTACTACATTAGCTCCTTCAGCTGCAAATCCTTTACAAATTGCCTGACCGATGCCTCCAGCTCCACCAGTAACTAAAACAACAGAATCTTTAACCCCTATATCCATCAATTAATCGACTGAGTATTTCTACTTAGTATGCTCGGAATCACAAAGTTGGAGTAACTAATTCTCATATACCCAAAAATGAGTATTCATAAGTAGGCATGATGTCTTAGTAATATGAGAGCGATACCTACTGATTTAGGAGTAGCTGCATGCGTTGTAAAAGATAGTAAGATATTACTTGTGAAAGAATCTAGAGGTCCAAAGGCCGGTTTCTGGGGTATGCCCAAAGGTGCTGTTGATCAAGGAGAGTCTCCAGCTAAAGCCGTACTTCGTGAATTGAGAGAAGAGTGTGGTATTGGCGGGAAAGTGTTAGGACTAATCGCCATTAGAGAAAGGGTCAATAATGGCATACCAGGTATTTTTATCGCTTATTCTGTAACAATTGATGAATATGAAATTAAGATTGATCCTAATGAGATTTCCGAATATGGATGGTTTAGTATATCTGAATTTGATAACATTAAATGGATAAGTCAAGCAATGAGAGATATTGCTAGCAGTTCATTAGATGGTAAGATTTTAAATTTGACAGACTATTCAAGTGAGAGAAAGGAACATTATTTTGTTTTTTCTTAACTACATTTATTCAAAATGTGATTCCCATTTTTTCCGCCATTGGAGGCATTTCCCCGGTTTTAGCATAATAAAATAATGAGGCACGATTCACAGAATCTACAGTTGTGAAAAATAGTGTTACAAAGCCAAATATAAAAATAAATAATATTACTCCGGTAATAATTCCATAATCTCCTAAGAAAAATAATGGTGAACACATAAGTATAACCAACATACTAACAAAGAATTGTATTATTCCGATGCCCCCTGTTGCTCCTGCGTTCTCTCCCCAAGTTGATTTGAACAAATGAGGACTCTTCTTCATACTGTCAAAAACACCATTTTTATCTAAAACCATACTAGGTACTACAAAGAATGTTAGCATCCACCATGCTGTTCCTAGAATGAAGCTGGCTATCATAGCAACTACAGCCAAGGGAGATTTTTGATTTTGTGCTGTTGACTCCAATATTTTTAGAATTACTCCTACTGTGCCAGAAATTAGTCCCCAAGCAAATATACTTGGTAGACATTTCATGGCTTGATTTATTCCATATGAAAAACTAGGATTAGAGCCACTTGATAATCTTTCATGAGCACTAGCTATTATTGCTGAATTCCAAAATACCGTGATAATAGAAACGAGCATGTAGCCTAAGAAAACAAGAGCCAAGGTTGCAATAGCGACTGCATCTTCTTCGGCCCCAGGGTTGTCTGAGGAGTCGAATAGTACATCGATACCAAAAGTTCCCGATATAATAGCTATAGAAACTCCTAATGACAAAATCATAGAAAAAAATGTGTAAATAATTAATTCGGGATCTGCACGTACAACAGACATCCCTAATTTAGTCATCTTCCAGCCTCTTCCCAATCTACTCCAAAAACTCAAATTTTGGGTTGTATCCATACTCTGCATAATTATTTGGAAATCGTTTTTAATGTTAATTATTCCTACGTTAATAGAAATTGAATGATGTTATTGCTGGTTATTCTTCTTCATGAAGAGAGATGGGAATATTCTTTTTGCTATCATTTTGAAAGTTTGTTAACATTAAGAATATCATTAAAATTGGCATTAAAAGAATGATTACACCAATAAGATCAGAGTTGGTAAAAATACTTGGTAATGTTAGTGATGGTCCTATTATCAAGCCAATAATAAACATAGCAATTAGTAATAATACTATGTTAAAATCATTACGTGTCAATTTTAATTTTCCATCATTAAATGGTCCTCTTTGATATATTATACTAAGAATTAAGATTAAGGAGATAATTAAAATAAGTAATGGAATTGTAAAAATTCCTTCTTCGGCAAGTGATTCAGAATTAGTCTCCAAATTCAAAATAATTTGAGTACATAATGCAATTATTACAATAGTTAAAAGTCCAACTATTGCAAATATTTTTTGATTTTGACTATTATTCATAAATATCCATCCATTTTAACTAATTCAACCCTTTTTCCCATTCCATCACGTACACGCCTAACTAATCCATCTCGTTCCATACTAGATAGTAATCTACTAGCTTTGGAGTTTGTAAATCCTCCCTGGCGCACTAATTCTGCTTGCCACATTTTATTATCATTCGACTGAAGTATTGTGACTACAGTTCTTTCTGCTGAAGATAATAAAGGTAATTTTTTTGCTTCATTAGGGATATTCGATTCTTGACTTTTAGGTCCCGATTCTGTTGGGTTGTTATTTAGTAACCAAGTCATAGAAATTCCAATAAGTACACCTATACTTGTAAGAAATAATGAATAAATAAGGTATGGAACTATATTATCAAAAGATGTTGAAGATAATGTAAAGGGTACTAAAATTAAAAGAATAAACATAAATAATGCCATTCCCAAAGTTAACTTAGCAATTTGCTCCATAGAATTTGATGAATTGTATTTTTCATCATCAACCATGACTACACGAAACCTAATTATAATTCAAATGTTGGGTGACTATGTGTAATAATCACCCAACATTTTCCTATGAGAATTATTTTTAATAACATACTTGACGATCGTCGGACCATGTTCCGCCGCTCGCTTCACAACTTTCTTGTGATGAATTGTCGTCATCAGAATCATCTTGTTCTGATTCTTCTCTATCTGCTTCGGAGTTTTCACAAGCTTTTTCTGTGCAGGACCAATTTCCACTATCGCATATACATTCATTACAACCATCTGAACTTATTCTCTGCTCTCCATCGAGACAATCTTTATCAGAACAATCTTCTTTTGAAGACCAATCACAATATGACTTATCCTCTTCAATAATCCAAGATCCTTCACGTGATTCACAGATTTCTTGTGTTACATCGAATTTTCTAAAATCGGAACGCTCTAACTCTTCACGATCTACTGGTTCTGTGATTTCCATATCATCAGATCTTAAGTTATCACTAATTCTTGATATCAAGCCTCTTGGGGATCTAATATCTGCTTCTTTACCGTCTCGAGAACAATCCTCGCCTTCATAGCATTCTTGATAGTCAGCATGGCGATTAGCCATCTCTTCTCCTATTTTATTTAGAATCGAGTTAAATGTATGGCGCTCATCATTAGTGACTGCTAATCCGGCACAATCACTGTTGGAAATACAATATGAAATTGCGATTGCTCCATTTTCAACCATGCTCATTTTATCTGTAAGTTCTTTTTCACCGAAATCTTTCCATTCATGGTTTTTATGGGTGTCTTTCATTTCCTTTTCTCTTGATTCCCGATTTAAAGGCGTTTCACCTTCTCTAACCATTAAATCCCAATCTGGCTTTTCAGCTTCCCAATCAGCTTTCTTTTCTTCCCAGTCTGGCTTTTCAGCTTCCCAATCAGCTTTCTTTTCTTCCCAGTCTTCCATATCTAAATTTACTTCCTTCATCATAGGTTTTGCTCGAGAATCCATTGAAAATAACATTTCAGTAAGTACTTCAGAGTCAGCATCGCAATCTATGTTATCGATACAAAATTGATATGCTGTTGTTAATACTTTATTTGCTTCTACTCTTTTCTCCAGATGTATTTCTCTATCTTCTTCTGAAATATCTAATCTATCAGAAAGAAAGGACTGGAGTTTTCCTTTTAGCCCTTTGTCATTCTTCTCTATTTTATCCCAAGTAGCATCACCAACTGCATCATCAACTACTCCTGCATATGGGCTATCTTCGGCATATCTTGGCTCAACAAGATCGTCTACACTTGTGCTTACTGACGCGCCTGCTAAAAGTGAAATAACGGCTAATGCCAATATTACACTTAGTGATCTTTTTTGTCGATTAATATTGTTCATCTCTGGTTTCATTTTTGGACACCTTAGTTATCCCTAAGTTGCAAAACCATATCAAAATGTTCAATAAATGCTCAAAAATCGATGAAAAAACATGCAAAACAATCATTTCTACATATGTCATGTATGGCGGACCCACCGCGATTTGAACACGGGTTAAAGGCTCCGCAAGCCCCTGTGATATCCAGGCTACACTATGGGTCCAATAATGGACCGAAGGGTAACTTCTGTTTAATCTCAACGGTTTCAATAGATGTATATTAATTTAAATTCTAAATAAAATAATCTTATCATATTATTCATCAATATATCAAAATCTAAATTAACATTACATGCTGCTTGAAGTATATGGGAGCAATTGGTGATCTTGTTGGTTTGGTTCTATTTGGAGCAGATATTCGCCCCAACCAAAGATCTAAGAGTTCAATTTGGAAGATTTTTATGAGGATTGCCTATTATTCAGTTGTATTATTGGCCATAATTTTCTTGTTTGCACCCACGATACTTGGTATTTTAGAATCTTAAATATGTTTAATATTTTTAATTATCGTTAGAAATAAGGGTCAGTATGATATATTACTCCTTACTCCAATTTCTATGACTATAGAGAATCAGTTCGTAGTAGGCGTTATTGGAGTTGGTAATATGGGCTCTGCATTGGTGCGAGGAATAGTAAATAAGAGTGGTATTGAAGCCAAATCAATTATCATTTGTGACGTGGATAAAGTAAAAGTCGAATCTTTATGTAGGGATTTGGGTGTGATAGATGGTATTGATGCTAATAATACCTCAAAATTAGCTGATTTAGTTATTTTAGCATCGAAGCCACAGAATATGTCGACTTTGCTTAAGGAAATCTCAAAATCAATAAAGTCTAATCAGACTGTAATGAGTATTGCAGCTGGTATAACTACCAATTCTATTGAAAGGGTACTTTTTGGAGATATACCTATTGTCCGTGTAATGCCCAATCTTCCTGCTGTGGTTGGAGAAGGTATGAGCATATATTGTGGAGGTACTCATGTAGGTAATACTGACTTCGAAAGGGTAAGAAATGTATTAGATGCGGTTGGTATTTGTTTACACGCTCCTGAAGACTTAATGGATGCAGTTACTGCACTAAGTGGAACTGGTCCTGCATATGTTTTTCATACAATAGAAGTAATGATAGAAAGTGGAATTGAAATGGGTATGTCTAGAGTTGTGGCAGAAAAACTGGTTTTACAGACAGTATTTGGTTCTGCTTTACTTGCTATGAAATCCGAACTGAATCCAACGGATCTTCGAAAAGAGGTTACATCCAAAGGAGGGACTACAGATGCTGCAATAAGCCATCTTAAAGAGAATAATTATACAAAAATTGTAATTGAAGCTATTCTCAAAGCTAAGAATAGGTCAAGAGAGCTTGGAGATCTAAATTGATTTAGTAAATAAAATTAGAAACCAATGAACCATGCAAAGCTGAATAATAATAGAGCAATTAGAGCCACTATTCCCCAGGAAAGAAGTCCATATGCTAGTGGTTTCCTATCTGTTCTGATGCTCCAAATAGTTCCTCCTATAATTGTTACAGGCCATATTAAACAAGCTGAAAATATAGTAGTACCATTCATCTCAGGGCCACTATTATCCCAATAATATACAGAAAAAGTTGGCGGAGGAAGATTATCTCCAACAGCAACTACTACTTTATTTTCAATTACTCTGATATATACGCTTGGATCATCGTAAACATCTTGCATATCGGAATGGGAGTTTGATTCATACCATAGATTACCTGAATCATCTTGAGTTTCTCTTTGATCTATATTATCATAATATCCTGAGATATAAGTCATCCAATCTAATGAGCCGGGATTAGAAGACTCAATATTCAAATCCCAAAAAGAAGTTGTTCCATAATTATTATCAAAATTCGAAGACATGGTAAAAATATAAACTTCAAAAGTCTGGTCGTTAATAGTAACGCTATCTCCATTATCTATATTTGAGGAGTTTATTTCTCTAAATAAACCAAAATCTGCAATTGTTAATATTAGTGTACTGATTATACTGAGAATTATAGGAATTAGGATCAGACCTATCAAAAACCAAGCCCAAGAAGGTGTTTGTGATATTTCTTCAATATTGTTATTTCCCCAAAATCTTATATTTTTATTTTCTTTATTTTTATTAATACTTCCTGAAAGAATATTTTCTGCTTTTGCAGGTCCACCTATAAATATTGAAGATGGTTGATCAGATGGAAGATTTTTCTCTTCTTTATCTCCTTCCATATAGTATGTCGCAAATATGATTAGACATGATTGTTTGCACTTATATATTATGAAAAGGAATATTTAATTCTAAAAACGGATAAAATACTATCATACATAAAAACATATATAATCAAATTTATTTAATAAAATGTTAAGTACTCATAATAATGCCTTTATTCATGTCTAATGAAAGTGACACAAGCCTAACGCCGTACATGTTGATAGCAGGACCGATACTCCTAATGGGAGCATTTATTCTCTGGCCAGCAGCAGATTATGTAGGTACACGAGGTACCGATTCTCTGGCACAAGAAGCAGATACACTGATGCCTTTACTAATTGCTGCATCATTAGGAACAATGGTAATGTTTGGAGGATTATATTTGTTAAATTCAGAAATGATGGCAAATGCAGATGGCATGAACAAACAATTACTTACAGTAGGTAGTATGCTAATTATTGCTTCATTAGTAGCTTTTATCATGGGCATGGGCAGTAATGTCAGTGTAATAAATGCAGAAAATACAGATATTGATGCTGTTGATCCAGTAGGTACATATGAAACTGAAGCGGATCAAAAAGACTCACAACAAAATTACTTTGATGCTGGCTCTACTGCTTGGCAAATGTCTCCTGTAACATGGGGTCTAGCTATGATTATAATTGGCTTTGTGGCTTTCTCTTCTCAGCGCCCTGAGGGTGCCATGGGATTCGTACTTCCGAGTTTGATGGCTGTAGGTACAGCCTTCCTTGCGGCTCCAATACTCAATGAACCAAGTTTCTTCAATTTAATGTTCCCAGTTGTAATGATTTTTCACATAATCATTGGTGGACTATTGTTGTCAGGAAATCTAGCAGTTCCAGGGTCTGAATAATTAATTCATAAATTTATTCAGGCATAAGATAATTTGTTACCTTGTTGTACAATTTTCTTCTTGGAATTAGAGATTAACCATTTTGGAAATCCTCCAGTTTTGGAGTATCCTAAGATTTCACGTAAGTCTTCAGACCAACCTGCTTTCCATTCATGTATATTCTCATCTAAGCCCAATATTGGTCGAGCTAGTTCTGATTGGATATGTGATGCAACGACTGCATTACCTGAGGATAAGAGGCTATTAACCACAGTATTAACTATTTCAAGATTCGATTTTATTTGTTGTTGTTTAGTTTTTGGTTTATCTTGTGATTTTTTAAGATTAGTGAATTCTCTTTTCCTTACATATCTTTCTAATTCTGCAACATTAGTGTTTAATTTCTGAATAGCGGTGAATATTTGATCAAGAGTAATTTGTTCTTTATTTTGTTTTCTAGTTACTTGTTTCTTTTTCAAACTTGGAAGAATGAATTTATTGTTAACAAATTTGAAATCTCTTAATGTACGTTTATTGATGTCTTTCCAATCTCTATCTTGATATTCCTTCATCTCGTTTCTAAATTTGTCATGTGTAACTATCAAAGCATTTTCAGCAACTGCATAATCGACCCAATAAATGTCTTCTTTATCTGCGGCAATTAAATGTAATTTATCTTGTTCTATCAGATTATCTAGAATGTTGACATCCCCGACTGTTGTATTGGATTTACTTTTGGCTAATGATACAGCATATTTATAGGTTGATTCTTTTAAAAAAGCGGTTACTTTCCACCCTTTTTTTTCACAGAACGATATACAGTCTTTGAGTCTTTCTGGCCGAGATTGGACTCTTGGTTGACCTTTTTCATCTTTCATTTCAATTCCAGTGTCATTGTGGAGAATATTTGCTGCATCAATGACAATTTTTTCATATTTATCTTTCATAATTTCACTTACCTTTTTTTAATTCCTGAATAAGAATTGCTAATGCTAAACCACCTGCTGCACCGATTGTACCTGCTAAAATTGCAGAAGAAAATACTTCAGAAGAATTAGACTTGGATGACTTTTTCTTTAGTAATTTAAGTTGATAAGCTACCGAAGATTTGGATAATCCAACAATTTTTGCAATCTCTTCCAAAGAGTGGCCTGTACCTCTAAGTTGAACAATCTGTGCAATTTGTTCTTTAGTAGCCATAATATTCCTAGGAACATTTCCTAATTAAATGTTTATATTAAGACTATTTCCTAAAAATAGTCATTATTTAGGAAATAAACTTAATGATAAGTTTAATTCTAACTGCTAATATGACTAACCATGAGAGTAGTTGCAATCTCGTTAGCCATTGTAATAATAACGGTGTCATTAGGGGGTTGTACTCAATCAACAACAGGAAAAATAGATGCTAGTTATTGTGTGAATGAATACAATACTGTTGATGCTGATGAGTTATCAAACAACTCTTTTTTTGAAAAATGTGCAAAAATAGATCTGGTACTAATCTTAAATGATGAGGAAGTAATTAATGGATCTTCTTTTGTTGGATTAGATGCCGCTAAAACTGATATAATCATCATTCAAATAAATGAAACTGCATCAATTATGATGAATTTTGATATTCAAACAAATTCTAATTTCAATATCATTTCATTAAATCAATCTGAATATGTAAAATATATTGCAGAAGATGAATATGACGATATTGAAAATCTCAGTGGCACATGTTTGAATAGTTGTTCATATGAAACAGAACTATTTGCAGATTATTATTATCTAATATTAAACTTGGATGAATAGTTGATATAGAATACTTATTAATAAAAAATAGAAATGCAGGGAAAAGAAACATATATGATGTAAATTTAATTTCGGCTATGAACAAAAAGCTTACATTTTTAACAACAATTATGCTTATTTCTGTTTCTTTAACTGGATGTACTGGAGAGGATGAGGATAAAATAGATCAACTTGAGATAAATATTCAAGATAATCAATTTATGATGAATGAATTAAATTTAACTGTAGAAGGATTACAAGGGAATGTTGACCAATTAAATTTAACAATAGTTGAACTAGAGGCCGAAATTGTAACTCATCTACTGCGAATTTCTGAATATGAATCATCCATAACTTCACTAAACAATCAGAACAAAACTAATACAGGATTGATTAATCAATTATCTCTAAATATTACAAATCTAGAATTAATAATAACTGAATTGGGGGTACAGATAATTTCTCTTCAAGATGCTAAGACAGTTTTAGAAGTTCAAATTGGAATTTTAGAAAACGCTAAGTCAGAACTAGAGAATCAAGTATCTTCACTTTCTTCAACCAATCAGAATTTGAATACAGAGAATCAGAATTTGAATACAGAGAATCAGAATTTGAATACAGAGAATCAGAATTTGACCATAGTTATTTCAGAATTACAAGATTTTGCTGCGACCTTGAATGCTACAATTTCAGAACTTATTGATACCATATCTGTGATAGAGAATAGTACATTAGATACAATAATTGATCGTGGGTATATGAAATGTGGAGTCAAACAAGGTCAATATGGGATGGCTGACATTGATCCAGATACTGGTGAACGTTTTGGACTCGATATTTCCTATTGTAAAGCAATAGCAATAGCAATTGGACTTAATCCTGAAAATGATATTGAATATATCAATTCTGGAGGTTCTAATAGATTTGAATTATTAGCTAATGGTAGTGTTGATGTTCTGATTCGTACTACTACCTGGACAACTAGTAGAGATGCAGGTCTAAACGCTGACTTTGGTGCTATTAATTTCTACGACGGTCAGGGCATTCTTGTAAACACCGATGAATTCCCTGATGCAACTTCTGCATTAGACTTAGATGGAGCAAGTATTTGTGTTGCAATAGGAAGTACTTCGGCAGGGAATATTGCAGATTACTTTGAAGAAAATAATATGAGTTATCAGGCTGTCAATACTTGGCAGGAGACTCAAGATTTTGTTAATGAAAATTGTGATGCCGTGACAGGAGATATGTCAGCATTGGTAGCAGCAAAATGGGATATTGAACAAAATGGAGCAGCAGATTTTGGAATGACAATAATGCCTGAATTATTATCTAAAGAACCTTTGGCGTCCGTTACTAGAGATTATGATACTGAATGGAATGAGATTGTTGCATGGGTATGGTATGGGATGATAACTGCAGAAGAATTAGGAATTACCTCAAATAATTATCAGAATGCAGATACTAGTAAACCTTCAATAGATAGACTGTTGAACGAAAACCTTGGACTTGGTACTGAGAGCAATCCACTCTCAAATACCTGGATGCAATCAGTACTAGAAGAAGTTGGAAATTATGGAGAGGCTTATGATGATGCTTTTTGTGATGGAAGTTACGATGGATATAGTGGTTCAGATTCAATGTCGGGGTGCTTGATTTCTAGATCTGGGACACTGAACGCATTAGTATCTGAAGGTGGCGTACAATACTCTCCACCTATGCGTTAATTGAATCAAATTACAATACTATAGGAAGTACTGTTTTCCATCTTGGCTCAGCTAATTTCTTCGAATTTGGGCCATCTCTAGCGATCTTTGTCTTATGAGTCAAAACACCATGCATACCATGGACAGAAAATTTTACTCTTAATTCTACAAGTCTATCTCTCTCTACAGTATTCATTTGTTCATTATCTAATTCAATTGTAGAAATTGATTCTGGATCATCCTCATTTTGTATTTGCAACACGTTACCCTCCATATTAGCTCTTGGAGAAAAATCATAATCATGTGGATCATTCATTTTTACTTCTGCATCTATTATTAGGCGATCACGGATAGAAGCCTTGGTTATCTGAATGGACTTAACCATGTAGATGGCATTGGTCTTCAGTTCAAAGCACTTCGCACTCTAAATACAGTATTATTATATTCCTATTTCACTTATTCTAGGGACTAATAGTAGAAAATCAACTACTAATTGCCAATCATTACCTTGATCTGGATCGATATCATCTATTGGTATATCTGGATGGCAGTCATCGGCTGTTATTGTCCAAATCCATTCGCCTTGACCAAATCTTTGCCCTGGTTCATTCAATAAGGAATATAGAAGATCGTCTGCAGAATCTGCGGTTATTGTATATCCAGATTCTGGATAAGAATTCATGTTATCCCTAACTATTGACGCAGATGAATTTTGTGTAATATTATCTTGAGCAGTAGCAGAAAAGATATTCCAACCTGATGAAGGAACGCTAATAGCCATTGTAAAATTATCTTCTGGCCACATTATTGGAAGTATATCTCTTGCAAGTACTAATGTTGAATTTACACTTATCATTCTAGATGAGGAGTGAGGGATGTCAGTTATCTGATATGATTGTCCCTGTTCTAAATATCCTGACCATTCAAGCTCTACATGTTGCTGCTCCCAGACAATTCTAAAAGTACGTGAAATAACCATCACGGACCATGAGGAAGTGTTCGAAGCTCCTTTGTCATCTGTTACAGTAATACTACCTGTTCGGTTACCTGATTGGGATAAAATTAGTTCGGTTGTTATACTATCTGTAGAATCAACATCATTAGAAGGATCTCCATCATTATTTGTATCTACAGTTATATCAAAATCCCATGCAAAACTAACAACTCCCCCTTCTGGATCCATAGAATCACTAGCATCCATAATCACTGAATCTCCGGTTCTAATTACAGTAGAGACATCAAAGGTTAGTATTGGAGGTGAATTAACAAATAATGAAACATAAGCAATATCAGTCCCTCCTTGATCATTGACAACTGTAACTTCTATTGAATAGTAACCTGGTATTGAAAATTGATGACTGGAAACGCCTTGTTTGGAAGTTTTTGTTGAGCCATCATCAAAATTCCATCTATATTCTTCAATTATAGTAGGATCTGGAGTTGATGATTCGCGGGCATCGAAGTTTACAGTTTCTCCAGCATTTATTTCATCTCTATCTGCAACCAACTTTGCGTTTGGATTTACATTAGATAGTCCACTACAACCTGCAAATGAAGTTACTAACAACATTAAGGTGATTAGCAGCGTTAAAGATGTCGCAGTGACTTTCATCAATGCTCGAGGCGAACTCTACACTCATATGGCTGTTGGGTAAAAATTTGATTTGCATCCAATTAAGAGAGTTAATTCGTGACGTCGTTTTCGCGGGTATTGGGTAAAGTATGTTTGGTAATTTTCAAGTTCTCGGGTTTGATCTTGAAACAACAGGTTTTGCTTCAAATAAGCATAAAATAGTACAATATGCCTTTGTTGGAAGTGACAAAGAAGGTAATCATATTAACGTTGAATCGTTGGTCAACCCGAATATGAAGATCCCTTCAGAGACTACTGATATACATGGTATTTCAGATATGGATGTTAAAAATATTCCATACTTTTCTGAACATATTGAAAAAATTACTAATCTTGTTGAAGGGTCAATAATTGTTGGTCATAATATAAATAAATTTGATTGGCCATTTCTTGAAATGGAATATCTAAGATGTGGTATTGAAATGCCAAAACCCTATGCTATTATTGACACATTAGTACTTGCTAGAAAATTTAAAATTGATCATTATGGGAGTAAGAAGCTAGGTTCTTTATGCGAAAAATTTGGAATTACTTTGGAAAGGGCTCACTCGGCTGATGCAGATGCTGGTGCTACATTACTTCTATTGTGGAGAGTAATGAAAACTTATCCTGAAAAATTCCAGACATGGTGGGATGAGTTGGATAAATCAATTTCTAATTGATTTTAACAACGGTTTCCATGGTAATATTTCTGACCAGTCCCCAAGATGTCTAATTTCTCCATCTATCCTCGTACTACCAAGAAATAATGGACCATCATATCCTAAAGTTTGTAACTCTCTTAATTGATTTAAAGGTTGATTTGATAAAAAAGCCCCAAAGTTCTTTTCTGAATCTATTAGTTTTCCATTGATTCCGTCTGGAAGCATGAGTTTGAATGATGCTAGGCCTTCTTCTGCGTCAAAATTTATCAAAGTAACAACTTCATCATTGAATCTTTTATGCCTTTTTAATGTATCATCATGGATGGCTACAAGCCATTTTGGACACCATGCTTTCCATTCACAAAAGCCGCAAATAAATTCTTGAGGTGTTGCTTGAAACGGAGTATCGGTTAATTCAATTGATTGCCATGCATTCATGGCATCTTCAGTAACTGATGGTCCCGTGGCTTCGTACATTTTTTGATTTGATGTATACCATCCTTCAGTCCTTATTGATGGATGATCAGGATTGATTAAAATTAGTAAATCTCGATAAAATAATAGTTGACGGTTTACTGTTTCACTCAAACTACCTTTTGGAGGTCTGCCAGTTTTCAAATCTACAACTATCCAACCTTTCTCGTTTCCAGATTCATCAATATCCTTCAGTAAAAGATCTAATCTTCCCATTAATTTTCCACATTCAGAATTCATTGTTCCTTCATTTGCTAAAATAATACCTTTTACTTCCTTCCACATATCTATTGTAACTTTGGAAAGTTCTACATCAGATATTTTTGCTTGATTAAGTAGCATGAATAAGGCTTTATCCAATCCTTCTCGTGCTTTGTTGTATGAGTTTTTTTTCCAACCTGAATGTCGTTTGGTTTCAAAGAAAATTTCTTTTTGTAATTGCCAATGCTTGCTTAGTATATCCTTGGCTAATTTTGGAAGCCATCCTTTTTCTGTACTTTCCCTATCTGATACATCGGCGTTGCAGATATCCTCTATGGAATTGTGAATAGCATTACCTATTACAATCGGCATACCTATTTTCTTTGGTAAGCCCTGTCTAGATAGCCAATATTTACGAGGACATTCTTCATATCTATTCCATGATGAAGGAGATAATTGATATTCTTTGATATCGTATCCATCAGAGGGCCCCCAGTCTACTTCTCCCTCCTTCATGATGCCCCAGAGGTGGTAACGGTTAACAGTGATTTAGTTTCACTAGGCTTCATGACAGAGAGGCCGGTAGTCGAAGTTGATGAAGGAATTGCACCCACAGGCGCATTAGTTGTGAATTGTTTTCCTTCAGTCGGGTTTGTAAGTAGTATTGTAGCACACTATTTGATCGAGAAGTTAGAATTGAAATTAGTAGGAGGAGTTAGTCATCCCAAATTACCTGCAATGTGCTTAGTTCAAGATGGAAAGCCATTACCTCCCTTGAGATTTTATTCCGGAGAACCTATTTGTAACTTAGAAAGATGCGATAAAGTAATCCTAATTGTATCAGAAGTGCAAATTGATAATCAGATAAAGATGGGTCTTGCTAGGAGTCTGATGGATTGGAACAAAGAATCTGGTTCTGGGATTTCAATAATGATTGATTCATTTGCAAAAAATAACAAAGAAGGACATACAATATTAGATGATGATGATAAGGATACAACAATGCTAGGAATAGGTTCCACAGATGTAGCAATAAAGACTCTGGAAGAAATTGGTTTACCTTTGTTAAAACATGGTATAGTAGGAGGTATGACAGGTGTTATGATGGGCGAAAGTAGGAGAAGAGGTTTGGATTCTTTAGCAATTCTTGCTGAATCAAGTGGTGGTCCAATTGAAGGTCAACCATTTCCAGATGCTAGGGCTGCTGCAAGAATAATTGAGTGTTTAGATGGTTTATTACCTGCTATTCATCTTGATCCTGAGCCTCTTCTTGAAGAAGCACAAAAAATTGAAAATCAGATAAGAGATATGATGGCTGTAAATCTAAATCAAAGTAATGAAGATAATGGCCCTGAATCGATGTATGGTTGATTAAAAATCTCCAAGAGTAGTTTGATGCTCTTCTGGTAAATTTTTTAATATTTCAACTCCAATGAGAGAGGATAGTTCTTTTTCAGAGATTATTTTTACACCTATTCGGTTGGCTTTATCTAATTTTGATCCTGCAGATTCTCCTGCCAATAAATAATCTAAATTCCCAGAGATAGAAGATTGCACTTTTCCTCCTTCAGATTTTATTGAAAGTGCAATTTCTTTTCTAGGACGACTTAATGTTCCAGTTATACAGAATGTTTTTCCTAGTAATTTTCCAGAATTTAAAGTCTCTTTTTCCTCTGATATTTCCAAATATTTCTTTAATTCATTTATTGTAGATAATCTATTAGCCAACCCATCTAATACTAATCTTGCTACTGTCTCACCTATTCCGTCTATACTAACAAGTCTGTTTATCGCTAGATTAAATTTCATCATATTTCCTTGTTCATCACTCTCGATGGCTGCATTGCGGTTATCCACTAAATCCATTAACGTCTCAAATGTTTTAACTTCTGAAGAAATCAAGGTTGCTATTTCTGGTCCTACACGAGGCAATCCAAAGGCTGAAATGAATTGTGTTAGGGTTAACTGTCGGGTATTACTTATTTCTTTGATTACATTACTCGCTGATTTAGTGGCCATACGCTCTAATCCCATTACATCAGAAAGTTCTAATTTATACAAATCGGCTATATTTGTCACTAAACCGGAAGAGCATAATTGTTCCACCAGTTTCTCTCCAATTCCATCCATCTCTAAATAGCGACACCAGTATAGTATAGAGCGCTCCAATCTTGAAGGGCAAATCATATTTATACAACGAATAAATGCCCCATCTTCGACTAATTCAGTAGAACACCGAGGACAAGTAATTGGGATATTGATATTTTTTATTTCTGGCAAAGAATCAGTGTAAGGTGAACCATCAGCATGTTTTCTACCTATCAAATCGGTTTTTTTGGCAGGACCCATTGTTTCAATAATCTTTGGAATAACATCTCCTCTACGCACAATACGAACTTTATCTCCAATTTTTATTCCTAATCTAATTACTTCTCCTCGGTTATGTAATGTGGTATTCTCAACCGTTACTCCGGACACGACTACTGGAGCAACTCTAGAAACTGGAGTTATGTTACCTGTCCTTCCTACTTGCCATTCAACATCCATCAAAACTGTAGTTGCTTCTTCAGGAGGAAATTTCCATGCTAAAGCCCATCTCGGATGATGTGCGGTCATGCCCAAAAGTTCTCTTTTGTCCAATCTATCTAATTTTATCACGATGCCATCTATTTCCCAATCTGCTTCTGCTCTTTTTTGTGTCCAGTATTCTATAGCAGAAGTCACTTCTTCAATTGTCGATTCATTATCAGAACCAGATGCAATATGATTGCCTGCAACCTCAATACCCACACTTTCTAACCAAGAAATAATTTCTGAATCATAAGTAAAATTAGGAGGATTTCTGCTATCAGGGTGTCTATCTTCACCTTCTGGAAATTTAGCACCATATGCTAGAAATATTAGATCCTCTGCTTTTCCGGTTCCTGATTTTAATGTCTTTTGACGTAAAGAACCTGCAGCTAAATTTCTAGGGTTTGGAGCTATTTCAGAATATTTCTCTCTAAATGTTGCTAAAGGCATAACAACCTCTCCACGTATATGGCAATCTCCTTTCCAATCAATAGATTCTGGGATATTGGATATTCTACGGGCATTTGCAGTTATATCTTCACCTCGAGAACCACTGCCGCGTGTCGCTGCACGGACTAGACGGCCTCTACGATATTCCAATGAAAGGGCTGAACCATCTAATTTGGGTTGACATACAAATCTACGACCTTGTGCAGTAGTTTGAGTGATATAATGAATGACTTCATCGTCTTTATTCGCCTTATCAAGGCTTAACATCGGAAATAAATGATTAACTTTTACAGAGCCAGGAGGGGGATCAGATCCCACCCTTTGTAATTGGGGATGTTCAGGAGAAAGAATTTGTAATTCATCCCATAACTTATCAAATTCTAAATCAGATAATTCAGGATTTGCTTTATTATAATAAAGATCAGAATGATATGAAATAAGCTCTGCTAGTTGTTCAATTCGGGCCGATGAGGGCTTCTTTGATGTGCCCTGTTCAACCATGTCTAATGAAGTGAGGTAGTACGCTTCAATCCTCTCTTTCTATGCTAAAAAATAAATTATGGTGGGCCTGCCAGGATTTGAACCTGGGTCTCGCGACCCCCAGCCGCGAAGTATAGGCCAAGCTAACCTACAAGCCCTTTGGGATTATTAAGACGAAAATGTTCGTAGTCAAAATATTGCCGGAAAATTATAGTTCTTCACGTGCAACACTGAACGGAGCGACTTCATCAAGTAGATCGATATGTCCAACGAACATTCTTCTGCAGCAATATCTTGTAATTCCTGCATCATCTAATACTTTATTTGTATCTCCACCATTATCTAAAGCTTCTTTGTATTGAGCGTATTTGTGAGCTATTACTTTGCCACAACTCCAACATCTTACTGGTATCAACATACTTCTTCACCTTACCTATATGACTTCTGCCACTTCTTACGAGCACCACGTCCCATTTGATGCTTGGGTTCTTTCCTACGTGGATCGTTGACCAAAAGGGACCTGTCAAATCTGATAAATTCATCTCTTAATTCTTCATCATCTCCTTCTGCTCCATCATTCCATTTAACTAAGCCACGAGCGATAGCAGTTCTAATTGCATCCACTTGACCCATTTGACCTCCTCCATGAACATCTACTTTGATATCAACACCCGATAGTCTATTCATTGCATCTGCAATTTGGACTGGCTCTAATGCTTTTCTTCTAGCTAAGGTTGGTTCCATGATGTGGATGGGTTGACCATTGACTCTGATACGACCTTTTCCTTTGCTTACTACTGCTCTAGCAATTGAGGTTTTTCTTTTTCCACTGGTAGTAACGTTGGCAATCTTACGTGATTTTCTTGCAGCCATTAATTGTCACCTCCGTTCCATCTTGTAGCATCCACTCCTAGAGACTTGCTTATTTCACCTAATCGGATGTATTTCAAAGGCAAAGGTCGTTCTAATTGAGAAGTATCTCCCCATTCGTGGCCTTCTGGTAATTCTTCTCCAGAAAGATTGGATGGTCGTCCTATCATCACTCTTAAGTCACGTAATGCATTTCTTCCACTACTATTCTTCTGATAAGGTAACATTCCACGAACTGTTCTCTTCAAAATTTGATCTGGCATTCTTGGAAAGAAAGGACCTTTTCTTGGATGGTTCAAATTATATCTAAAATGATAATCTGCTAATACTGCTTTCTTAGGGCCAGATACTATGGCTTCTTCTGCATTAAGTATAATCACTTTATTTGGATTTCCTGACTTTCTGGCAGAAAGTAATTGCTTTGCAACCTTACTTGCAAGGCGACCAAGGATCTTGTCCTTGGCATCATAAACGAAAGTAGTAGTTTCACCCAAGTATTCTCACCCCTTTTCCTTTTGGGTTTTCATTCATCAATTCACGAATCGTGATTACACGACCGCCTGCGGCTTCTATTTTAGAGCGGGCACTGGAACTTACACTGAATGCTGCGACGTTGGCCTTTCCAAAAATATCTCCGCTACCTAGCAATTTACCAGGAACAAGGATCATTTCCTCTTCCTTAGCATATCGCGATAGGCGACTTAGGTTTGGTTGGGACCAATTGCTTCTGCTTGCTTCAAGCCTCAAAGCAACGTCTCGCCACAGTGCAGAGCCAGATGACCTGCTCTGGTCCTTTAAATCGCCAATTAAGGCAATCAAGGACTGATTGGTCTTTCTGTTATTTTTACTCATATGACTCCCTCGACGTTTGTTGGGTATCGCGGCCACTTTCGGTTATGTTATCAATGCTACGGGACTGCTTCAGGGTCAATTAAACCAAAAAGTAATCAAAAAACTGAAAAAATGATATTTTCATATCCTGAAATCATCATTCGCTATTTCACTTTCTTCACCGGCAATTCTAACATTCCCATCAGAATCAATAAACTCTCCTGCCTTAGTAGCTGTACCATAAAGTCCCGATTCATTAACTGACGTTCTGTTGAGCATGCTTTCTCCTAGAGCACTAGTAATACGAGTAATCATTTGCTGGAATACTTGTATTGCACGATCTCTCTGATCTGCACCTATTTCATGGTCAGAATATCTTGCTTCTTCAAATATAGAAAAGAAGACGTTCATTTCTTCTGGTGGAATAACTCCGGAGAGCATATTACTGATTACATCCTCAAATTCACGAGTAGTTTCGAAAACTTTTTTCATTGCTCCTCTTGAACGGAAGAATTTGATCAAATTCTTATAACAGTCAAAAATTGCCTCTATGTAGTTGTTAGAAGCTTTTAGAGCCATTAAAGAATCTGTTAATATACCTCTAATAATTTCAATCTTGCGTCTTTCACGATAGTTTTGATACATCACTGCTCCAACAAGTACAGCAATTGCTAATGCTATAGCTACCACTATTAGTGCTTGAGTGGTAAAGAAGCTTTGTTGTCCAACTTCTAAATCCCCTCCCAATGCAATAACAGGTGTATTGTTTAGATATTCACCTTCAAACAATGCCGACTCTTGGAATTGAACCAATACTCTCCACATTCCATCTTCGGCAATCTTTTCTAATTCTCCTGGTATCTCTTCACCAGTGTATATAAAGCTGAAATTGGCCACTCCTTGTTCATTTGTAATCATATATTCTACATCATGTGTTTCCCAACCAGTTCCATTCCAATACTGAATAGTGAATATTACTTGTTCACCTTCAACGGTTATTGCCAATCTATCTCTGAGTATTGTAACTGCTCCTGAAATCATATCTCCTTCTTGATATCCTTGAGGGTTTGACCAATGATCTTTCAATAGTATATCTACTCTACTTCTGACTAATACTTCCACATCAATGTAAGAGCTATTTACAACTGGATTGGACTCAGCCCTACATCCACCAGGTATTTCCTTATCTGGCTCATAGGCAACTCGTACTGTACGGAATCCCTCTAATTCATTACCATTAGGCTCTACACCACGTCGACTCGGATTGTCATCTGGATCCCCAGAATACCAGGACATACGTCCAGTTCCGTCTTCAGTAATTGCTGTAGCCATTGGTCGAGTATTGGTTTCAGGATCCATATAGATGTTCAGACATTTACCACCTATTGGTTTTCCATTTGTCTGAATCAATCTAGCATCAAGGTGGAATGCTTCCTTGAGATATAATACATCAAATATAGAGCCATTTGAAAATTCAAACTGTGTGAAATCAGATCTAAATGGTCCAATCTCAGAGATACTCAAAGATGAATTTGAGAAAACAGGGAATAATTTTACTTTGGTGGCATTCTTATATCGATATCTGTCATTATTTTCATATGAATTAAATTCAATATTTACTCTTGCTTGACCTGCTTGTACGCCAGAAATTGGACAGATAATAGAGAAATTTCCAGTAGAATCTGTAACTCCTGGAATACATGATACAATACCTTTGTCTGAATTATCCATCTCATAAGTAACTCTTATTGCTCTGTTTTCTAGTAGTCCTCCTAATTCATCAGTTAATTGACCTGTGACAATCATTGGTTTTTCAATTGCAAGGCCGGTATTAGGGTCTATTTCGGAGGTGTATACAATCTGATCATCCACTTGTAGAGATGTTCCTCCAATTAGGCTAAAACCATCTACTTGGAATTGCATAACTTTTCGGAAATGATCGTTGTTAGCCAGTAATACACATGAATCCCAGGCTCCAGAAATAGCTAGCATTTCTTCTGCCAATGGTTCACAACCCTCATGAGGTAAATTTTCTTCAAATCTAAGAATAACATTCACTGGCCCAAATCCATCAGGCAAGAAAGAAAATGGATCATCTCGTAGTAATTGTGGATTCAGGACTATTTCATGATGTATTGTACCTGCATTAGGGCATAATTTATTCACAATTTGACGGTGTACTCTGTCTTCGAAATCTATTCCTTCAAGAATTACTGAAACTTCTCCACCAAGTGAATCACATCCAGACAGAGCTTCTCCTCTATCTTTTTCAAATGCTGTTCTATTATCATCAGTAACTTGAGCTGTGAAGTACCAAATATCGCCCGTTCCTAATTTATTAGGTGAAGTACTTTGAAGATTGATGTAGGTTCTAGATACAACCCATAATGATGCTTCAGTATGTGTTCCTTCGTGTAAAGCGTCTCCTAGGTATGTATAACCAAGTGTGAAATTGCCTAACTCATGTGCATCTCCTATTGAAAGATTAACTTGGAAAATTCCATTCCTATCTGTAATAACTACGCCATTTGAGCCGTCAGCCGACCATGTATAATTGACAGGTACTTCTCGTAGAGGAATATCTGAATTATCTGTAAGTCTTGCCTCGATGGAAGCGTTTTGTCCTCGATAAAGACGTGGTTCGGTAGTTATTTTAATCTTAGTAGTACCTATCATTGAGACGTTACCAAAGCTACCTACAGGTGCTAATACTTGTTCTTGATTTCCGGTAAAATAGTAGTTTGAATTAACAAAACCTGATTTAATTCCAAATGTTCCTGCGGCCCATGTGGAATCAAAGGTATGATTGAATTCAAATCTTGCTTCTCCTTCAATCAAACTAGGAGATCCTGACCTTCTTACTTCTCCCACTCCTTGGAAGACTAAGTTACGATCTTTATCAACGGCAAGTTGCATACGATCATAAACATAAGGAGCCATAGTTCTATTCCAAACCTTTCCTTCAACATACAAAGTTTCACCAGTAAACATTTCTGGGATAATTTCGCATCTAATTGGACTATCTGGATCTGTTGGGTCTGCAGCTCCACATGGTGGAACATCAAAGGCGGCTCCGTTTTGTAATTTTGTTGACCAGTAATTACCATCATCAACATGCACATTAGATTCTAGATATTGAACCGTCACAAAAGGCTGATTGTTATTATCTAGAAGAACACCACCTGCTATTTCGACAAATGAGGATTCTTGACCATCCCATAATATTGGATACGCTTTACCTACACTTACCTCAGAATAATCTAGTCCTGCAGAAACCAAAGACGGTTGATGGTATAATGCTCTCCAAGCGCCAAATGATGATCCTGTGAATTGTGTAGCATCATAAAAATAAACCGGCCTTGTGGCAGGAGTAATCAATTGGGTTTCAACAAACATTCTCTTCATGGATCTAATAGAGAAACTATCAGTTTCAGACGGTTCCAAATATGGCCAAGGCCAATCATATCCCAAAGAAGGGTCTACTGACCCCATAAATGAATAATCACCAACATCTAGGCTAGTTGGAACTTCAAGATATGGAGAACGTATTACCTCGTGTTGTTTCGAAAAATTATTCCATAAAATTTCTTCCCAGCCACCTGCAATTGTACCTTCTCCATTATCTAGGCTGCTATCATATCGGACCTGTTCCCATGCTCCTACAATTCCATTAGATTGGTTAAATCTTAGGTTCGCCCAGCCATCATTTCCTGCTCTATATCCAAATCCATAACCATCGAATTCAGTTGGATGTGTTACATTCCCAAAAATACCTCCATTTACTACGAACGAAAATGGTGCATTTGATATTCTATTATCAAAAATACCTCGATCATAATCTGCTGAATAATGTGTCTTAAGACTAATTTTCAATGGCATCTCTTCTGATCTAAATTGAGTACCTGCACTGTATCCAGTTGTCGTATTTGCCCTAACTTCAACAGGTATATTTTCGGATACTGCGCTATCATGAATAAACATCTCAGTAACTTCAGCATAAACATAGTAAGTAGAATTGGAACCAACTGAAATATCTTCAGGGAATAAGAATTGTCCGACTGTATAACGGCCATTAGAATCTGTCAAGACGTCTACAGTTTCCAAAGCAACTGTTCCGTTTCTAGTCCAGATTATTTGAATCTGGACTGGTATGTTTGCAGTAGGCATAAATGTACCA
This sequence comes from Marine Group II euryarchaeote MED-G38, assembly GCA_002457145.1. Classification (GTDB taxonomy): domain Archaea; phylum Thermoplasmatota; class Poseidoniia; order Poseidoniales; family Thalassarchaeaceae; genus MGIIb-O3. The sequence goes on along the minus strand of NTJP01000008.1, from coordinate 41,772 downwards.
TTGTCTGCTAATAAATTGACCTCTCCTGAAAAGATTGCTGGAGTTATGGCATCAAGCCATAATACTGAAGGTGAATAAAGTGTAATTCTAGTTGGTGTTTTATCATCTTCATCGAGAATGCCATTATTGTTTGAATCCCAATCGGATGTTTCTGGATCAAAATTTTCTTCCATGTGATCGAAATCTGAATCTGTCCTATTATCTGCATCATCATCAATATCATATGAATCAGGGCCTGTGAATGGATCAGAAGGATTTGCTATTGCAGATCCATTTCCAAAATCATCATGATCCCAGGGGTTGGTAGATTCTGAATTAAATCTGGTTGGCCATAACAGTACTTCATCGATATCCTTCATACCATCTTGATCATCATCTTCATCGACATCATCTCTTAATCCATCATTATCATGATCCCATGCAGATACAAATGGGGTGACACTTGATAATTCTTGAGAATTATTGATGCCATCAGCGTCCCAATCATCATCTTTCCAATCTGGTATTCCATCATTATCATGATCCCAAACAGATTGCTCTTCTCCCGTGAAGCATAACTCTATAGTTTCTTGGAATTCATCTGTTAATCCATTATTATCATCATCTGGATCTTCTCCGTCAGGGACTCCATCATTATCATTATCAACATCATAATATTGTGGAAATAGTAGACCTTGTCCCATTACACCTTGATCCCAAACAGCTTGGTACCATCCATCATCATCCGGGTCAGTATCTAAACCATCATCGTCAGCATCTACGCAGTTACTTCCTGTGAAATAATATGTATCATCATCAGTTGTCCCATCATCATCCCAATCATCATTTGGATCTACTTCTAAATAATCCCAGAGTCCATCATTATCATCATCAACATCCCAATGATCATACACTCCATCAAAATCATCATCTAAATCTGCAGTATCATTGGCCATACATTGGGGCTCTAAATTTCCAATAATTGGTGCACCACAATCATCATCTGGATCTTCATTATCATTTAACATATCAGCTACTTCATCGGGGAAAAGATTGGCATTTCCATCTGAAGTCCATTGAAATAGTGGGGCGTTTTGGAAATTATTTAGGCCGATATATGCAATGTAAAGATCTCTATTATTCTTAATATCGTTGTATGTTACAGCAGCAGTAGGTACTGGATTGCTACCTGGATCAAATGTGAACCACCAACAGTTACTACTGCATTGGTTATTTCCTTGAGAGTTGGCACCATCATATGCACCGTCATCGCGTGCTGGATCTGGTCTACTACTATATGGAACTGTGTAGAAGTTACCACCAGTTTGTGATCCCTGTAAGAGAGGAAATCCAAAGAGCCATGCTAGAGAAAGTCCACAGGCAAATGGTCCATCTGCTCCTGCTACTCCCGCGAGGAATGCTATAGAAATATCACATTCGCTATCATCAAAAGAGCCTCCAAATTGAGGATTATTAGTATCTAAACGCCCATCAGAGCCCTCATCTTGGTCCCACCAGTTTGGAAGTCCATCTGAATCCATATCGACATCAATACCATTGATTAATGAGTCTCCATCCATATCAATATCAAAGAAATTATTACCATTAAAAGGGCTCCATTGAGTTACTACTGCCCAATACATTTCTGGAATCATTCCATTGGATGTGATGGTTGTTGCTCCATCTGTAGAGTACCCATTGTACGGTAGGACGAAGTCTTGTACGTACATAAATGGACTAAAGTGCCAATACATATCAAAGAGTAGAGTAAAAGTTCCAGTATATAGCCCACTATCAGTACTTCCATCAATTATATCTCCATCTGAATGAGGATAATTATTCGTAAAAATATCTGTACTATCAGTATCTAGTATCCCACAGTTTCCATCATCAGGGTCATAAAGATCTGGGATACCATCATTATCATCGTCCCAATCTTCATCATTAGCGAGTCCGTCTCCATCAATATCTGTATCAATTGAATTTAATCCATCATCCCTATATTTTGAACCATTCAATAAATGCAGATCGTTGTCATCGTCTAGGTCACAGTTTTCATCAATATCTAACCAGTCAATTACTCCATCATTATCATCATCCATATCCACCCAATTATTCAGACCGTCGCCATCCCAATCATTGTTCCCAGTGTATGATTTACGCATTAAAATACAATTATCATCAGGGTTTTGTGGATTAGGATTCTCCAAAGAAGGACAATTCCATCCATCTATTTCTGAATCTGTAGAGTTCATAAATGGATCTAATTCATTCACTAAACCATCATTATCCAGATCATAAGGAATATCTGTGATATCTATCCCAGGATTTCCGATAAGACTGTCTGGTGAAAGTGGCGCTCCCATGTCTGTATCTTTCCAATCCCAAACTAAGTCATAATCTGCATCAATGGCTCTGTAAATATCATCATCTGCATCTCTATCATAATCAAGTTCACAATCTATACCAGGGATTCCGATTAAGTGTGAATTTGGAAGATCGCCCATACCGTCTCCATTGGTATCTACTTGCATACAACTATCTGGTATTCCATCATTATCATCGTCAACATCCCACATATCTAGAAGTCCATCATTATCATCATCAGTATCTGAAGAATCTGGTGAGCCATCGTTGTCATTATCTGGGTCGATGAAGTTAGGTATACCATCATCATCAAGATCGCCATCAATAATTTGCGTAAATGTCTGTTCTAGAGGATGCCAGATTGTTCTTTCTTTCGTCACGAAATCAAATGTATCCGTCCCATAAGCAGCAGGATCCATTGTAAATGCTTCTGGGAACGGTTTCCCAGATTCGTCCCTTATTGTAACTTCACCATCGTAAAATGATGAGTCAGGATCTGCATAAAGTACAGTGCCAATAGCATTAAATTTGTGACTGAATGTGCTTCCAGGTGAAATTGGTCCACTATCAAAAGAACTATCTGCAGCTCTTACCGATCTATCAGATACAGCGTTATTTGTCCATACTATAGTATCACCGGCTTCTATAGTAATTGATTGAATTGAAAGACCTGCATTTGTCATAGATATATCAAATTCTTCGGTACTTGCCCATACTTCAGCAGCAGCCCAAGGAGCTGATAGCGTGATGTTAGATGTAAGTTGATCATCCCAAGGATGCTCGTCCCATATATCTTCAACACCATCGTTGTCGTCATCTATATCGAAATAATCTTGTTCACCATCTCCATCAAAATCACATGGCCATGTGAACTGATCTAAACGGGCATCATTATCATCGTCCTCATCATATGTCCCTTTTCCACTACCATCTATGTCTTCATCTGGTACACCATCATTATCATGGTCAAAGGGATTTTGATCAATCAAATAACCAGTACCTACTTCAGTAAGAGTCCAAGGATGAACTGTAGAAGGTACGACATACCTATCTGAAGTTACGTTACTTGGATCTGAGCCTTGTGAAAGATCAAGGGGTCCTTCCAAAATTCCATCATTGTCATCATCCCAATCAAACTCATCACTTATACCATCATTATCGTGGTCAAAAGGATCTGTTCCATAGCAACCATCAAATCTCTCAATAAGATCGCTGATTCCATCATTATCATCATCTAAATCATTAAGGTCGCTGATTCCATCATTATCATGATCGTCCGTATTTGTCTCTTCTAAATAAAATTCATAATTAGGATTTAATGCAAGTGCGGAAGGATCTGAGATTTTACCATAATATGATGCAGGGTCATTGTAAAAAATATCTGAATACATTGGGTGATCAAAGAAATTCATATTTTGTTGTTCTTGTAATTCTTGGCCATTTGGTTCTTCAGAAGGTAATGATGAATGTTGAAATAATGTATTATTAGGATTTTCATGTTCATCATCTAAATTTGATTTATTATCAAAATCTTGGAAGGAATACATCTGGGTACTAAATATCATTATTGAAACTAAAAATATTGCTGAAAGAGTTTTCTTTTTATCTTTGATGTTTATTTTATTTGTTAATCTTGCTCTCACTATAATCACCTAAGTAATCCTTTACGACTTATTATCATTTATGAATAAATTGTTTGATTTTATTCTATTGTATCATCTAAGTGTTTTAGTATCATCTTAGATTTAAATTTGTGAATGTGAAATGATTAAAATTAAATTATAAAGTTACTGGGCAATATCATGAGTTCTGGGAGGCATTTACTTAATTCAAAGATACATAGAGCAGTAGTAACTGAAGCAGATTTAGATTACATAGGATCTATCTCAATAGATGAAGATCTTATGGATGCCGCAGGCATAATAGAATGGGAAAAAATACAGGTATTGGATATAACTAATGGATCTAGATTAGAAACTTATGTAATTAAAGCACCTAGAAATTCTGGAAAAATATGTATAAATGGTGCTGCAGCACATTTGGTAAATACTGGAGATTTGGTAATATTATGCACTTATATTACTTTAGATGATGATAAGATCAATAGTCATAAACCTAAAATTATTCATGTTGATAATAATAATAAGATAATATAACTCTATTAGTCATAATAGTGATTGTGTATTTTCTTCACGTACTGTTTGATAGTTATCACATATTGTATCATAAACATTTTTCCCTTTACATTGTATTAATACATCAATTCCATCTGGAGTTTCTTTTCTATTTATTATTTCATGGTTGGTATATTCTAAACATGCTGGACAATTAATCTTAATATTTGTTGGAATCGTAGAAATTGGTTCTTCATTAATAATTTCTGCATTCTTTCGTTGCTTTCTATTAAAATAAATTTGATATGTGATACTGATAATTGTAAGTATTGCAGAAGCCTGTAATTCTAATTCTTTGCGAGATGAAGGTAAAGTACCCTTGATAAGAATATTAGATCCGTTGGCTATTAACAAACCTGAAAAAATTCCAGCAAGTATGATTGGCATTGTTCTTCGTAAAATTCTCCTAAACATGTACGATATTATGATTATTATTAAGAGCATAATAAATTCTAATGTATCATTTGTTATATTAGGAATCGCAGGTAGCTTTGCAATATAATCAAGTAAATCGATGTTTCTTTCGAACTTAAGATAATCATAACTAAAAATGAATAAAAATGTTGGTCCACTAACTGAGATAATGTCTTCAGTTACCTGCATCCAAGAACGGACTATAAATGCTCCAATTATCGCTATTATGGCTGCCAAAAGATTCTTTGGAATAGGAAAATCAGATGGGATAAATGATTCAATGTATGCTTCATAAATGAAATATGCTACTATTGCTCCAATTAGTCCAAAAATTTTGTAAAGACGAGTATTATTAATTGATATTCCCAATGCATAATGGCCGACAACTTTCCTCTTCTGTTTTGCAGGATCTCTAAAAAGATATATTCCTATTGATAAGCAAATAAAGCCTATCACATATTGTTGCATAGTTAATACTGGTTAACTGATATTTTATAGTTTTATAATAATTTTTTTAGAATAGTGATTTTATTTGATAATATTTTAAAATCGAATTACGCAAATAACTGAATACTTATGGCCAATCATAGTATGTCATGAGTTTCATCGGGAGACATAAATTGATGGCTTATGGGAAAAAAGATATGCATGTAGAAACTGCGTTGATAACTTCTTTCGTATTTTTAATTATGTTATTTTTTATTTTTTACAATGATTTATTACGAGATGTGCCAGCATTAGATTCTGTTGTCTCTTCAAATTATTTATCTGATGAATTACTTGCATTATTTCGGACTTTGTGTGCGATACTAAGTTTAGTGACTCTGGCATGGGTGGCGTTAGATCCTAAAGGGGCTCCAGATTATCCCTTGTACTTTGAAGAAAGAATTAATCGCAAACGTCATTCATCTGGAATAACACGACTTGCGGCATTTACAATGTGGCATTTTGGTCTTTTTGGCTTGAGTTTTGCAATTTCTGCCGCGGCTTCATGGATTCATATATCTGGTAATGAGGTGCCCAATTGGATACTTATTTCGAGCCCAGCACTTTTTGCTACAACATATAGTTGTGCAATATTGGTGACTTGTGTTGTTTCGTTTCATATTATAGATAATGAAATTTCAAAAGGTAATAATATTGATCATTTATTTTATTGGTATGAGATAGTAATGCATAATCTGAATGTCATAATATTAGGAGCAGCATTGATAATCAATAATATAGAAGTAGATTGGAGATATTTTTCTTTACCAATAATTTTTGGTATAATCTATGTTTTTTGGGCAAGAATATATGCTAATTTAGCAGATGTTTATATTTACAATTTCTTAGATCCTAGATTAAAGGGAGCTCCATTAATTCATTTTCTTCTACTAAGTTTTTTGATGTTTTCTTTTTTTATTGTAATACTTTTTGAAAGATTAGTGAATTGGAATTTATTTATTGGTAGTTTATTGATTATTCTATTCACTGGGGCTATTGTAAGGATTAAACAACCAGAATATAATGATTAGGTTTTATTCAAATTCTTTACTCTAGATTCTTCGCGTATTGGAATATGGATAAGTGCGGAAAGAATTCCTGCAGCTATCCCGACCCACCATACTAGATTGTAGGAACCATAACTATCATAGAGTATTCCTCCGAGATAAACGCCAGTAAAACTACCCAATTGATGTGAAAAAAATACTATCCCATAAAGAGTAGCCATATACTTTAATCCATAAATATGAGCAATTAAACCACTTGTTAAAGGAACCGTAGCTAACCAAAGAAAGCCCATAGCAAAAGAAAATATCAAAACTGAATTTGGCGTGATAGGTGTTAAAATAAACCAAATTGCTGAAATTGATCTGCCTGCATATATTCCAGATAATATCCATTTACGAGGATATCTTTTACCTGCCCATCCGGCTAGTAAGGTCCCCAAGATGTTGGCAAAGCCAATTACAGAGATGGAAAAACCTCCAAGAGCGGCGGTAGTTTCTATTCCTAAATCACCACACCATCCACTAGGATCTATTGGTGAGCTCATTTCGGTGACAAGTGCTGGAAAATGTGCTGTAATAAAAGCCAACTGATACCCACAAGAAAAGAATCCAATGAAAATCATAGCAAAAGAAGGGTCTTTGGAAGCCAATTTTAGAATATCTCTCATGCTCTCTTCTAACTGCTCTTTACTGGCAGCTGCAGGTGCTTTCATTAATGGTAATAAAAGTAGAGTAGCAAGAATTGTTATTGCGAAGATAAGAAATACTGTTTGTACGCTTACGTGAACTAAAAGTGCAACGGCAGCAATTGGTCCGATGACTTGACCCAACGAACCAGCTGCTGTGGTTATTGCTAAACTCATGGATCTATGTTCAGAGGCGCTTGCACGTCCGACTACTGCAAGTACAACTCCAAAACCAGTTCCTGCAATTCCAAAACCAACTAATATTTCGTATATTTGATATTCAATTGGCGTTGTTGCACCAGCTGTCAAAACTAAACCAAGAGAATAAAATATAGCACCGATTATAATTGATTTGCGATCTCCTACCTTCTCGGCGATTGCTCCAAATATTGGTGCCCCAAATCCCCATGCTAAATTTTGAATCGCTATTGCCAGACTGAATTCTACACGTGGCCAGCCAAATTCTTCCTCTATTGGAATTTGAAATACTCCAAAAGATGCTCTAATTGAAAATCCTGTAAGAATTATCAAACAACCACAAATCAAGACTGGATTTATCAAGGAGGATTGTTTTTCCATATTATTTGGAGATGAGTGAATCAAATAACTTTATCTTATAAATATATTTTAGATTTTAAAAATAAACAAGATTTAATTTGATTACTGTAACAGATATCTTTGTCTAGCTAATAGATTGAGGTTTGAATTTATGAAATGGAAAGTTGAAATGATGAATAATCAAACTGGTAAAGTGATAATTATCACCGGATCGAATACCGGTATTGGATACCATATGGCTCATAGTTTAGCAGCCAAAGGGGCAAGTGTGATCATGGCATGTAGGAATTTAGAAAAAGCAGCTTTGGCACGAAAAAAAATTCTTAAAGATTTTCCAGAAGCAGATATCAAATTATACCAATTAGATCTTGCTGACTTAGAAAATATTAGTAACTTTGCAAAGAAATTTATTGATGAAAATGAACGACTTGATGTACTAATAAATAATGCTGGTGTGATGATACCTCCTTATTCAAAAACAAAAAATAATTTTGAATTACAATTTGGTACAAACCATCTTGGGCATTTTTCACTTACTGGTTTACTACTTCCTCTTTTGGAGAAAAATGAAGGTGGTCGCATAATCACTGTTTCAAGTATAGCACATAATCCGGGAGTAGTAGATTTTGATGATCTAAATAGTGAACGTAAAAGATACAATAAATGGGGTTCTTATTCACAAAGTAAAATTTCTAATTTGTACTTTACAATAGAGTTAGATAAGCGTTTAAGGGCTAAAGGTTACTCTACAATTTCACTGGGTAGCCATCCAGGATATTCAAATACAGAATTACAAAGATATTCTATTTTATGGCGAATATTAAACATATTTTTTGCTATGTCTGCAAAGAAAGGTGCGGAGGCTACACTTTTTGCAGCAACTGAACCAAAGGCTACTGAATACATTTATTGGGGCCCAACTGGGATAATAGAAATGAGAGGTTCTACAGGAAAAGCAAAACTGAATAAAAAAGTAAGAGACGAAAATATAGCAAAACGTCTATGGGAAATAAGTGAAGAGATGACAGGAACTAAATATCTTAGTTGACTATTAAAATGATATTTTAAATTATTAATTTGAAAAAGTTTCAAATAAAGATATCTAAACATAGAATCATGACAAAAGTACAATCAGGGTTTGCAATTATTTTTTTAATTTTTATTTCTACACTTACGGGCTGCTTAGATGCAAATTCAGATAATGATTTTTCTGATGAAATTATTGGATGTACATACCTTGATGCAATGAATTATAATGAATCTGCCACTTTGGATGATGGTTCGTGTGTTTATCCTGAACCTGATGTTCCCATATTGGGATGTATGTATTCTGATGCACTTAATTATAATTCATTGGCAACTGAAGATGATGGTTCTTGCAGATATCCAGTAGTCCCAGATCCGATATTAGGATGTATGTATTTAGGTGCATTCAATTTTAATTCTAATGCAACTAAAGATGATGGTTCTTGTGTATATGATTCGGATGGAGATGGTATTTTGGATAATTTAGAGATAATTGGTTGTAGTGATTCTATTGCCATGAATTATGATATCAACGCTACTGATGAGGGGATATGTTATTTTGAACCTGAATATATGATGGAATTAAATGAATTTTGGACATTATTAGATTGTGATAATTTAGATGATTGTGATGTTTTGGGAATTGTGTTAAATTCAAGTAAAAATGTTATCAGGTTTTGGAGTGTATTAATTTCAGAAGAAGACCCTGTATTTGGAGGAAATGCAAATACTACCGGTACAGAGGTATGGATTGGGGCTAATGCGGATACAGAAACGACTTATTTAAGAACGTTAATCAGATTTTCAGGAGATGTTTCTATTGACCAAACTACAGTTCAGAATTCTACTGGAATAAATTATAGAACAGGAGATGATATGTCTGGAGCGTGGTATTTTGCAAGAGATGAAATTTATCAATTTTCAGATCCACTCTCAGATGAGGAGGATTCCGAGGATGATGAAGTTGTAAATGATGGCGTTAATTGTAATGAAGAAGGTCCAACGTTAGATGGTTTAAACTCAACATGGGCTGATAACTGGAATATTTCTACAAAGGATGGTGTACATATGATAACTGCTAATAATGGTACTTGGGATTTAAATATCGAATTAGAAGGTAACCCAGTAGAGCATTTGAAGATGAGTTTGATTGAAGTTAATGGTTTAGAGTCTTGTGGAATTCAATTACTAGATGCTGATAACTTAAAGATGGAGGTAAATCCTAACTATCCTCGTACATCAATGACTATGAATTTTGAAAATGAAGAAGAAAGTGAAACTGAAAATACCAAAACTTGGGGTGGAAATTTGGGCGAAGATCATTCAGAAGAAGTTTACTTGAATGAAATAACTATGCAAACTGGATATGAGGATGATGAGGGAAATTTTACAGTGGTTGCAGACCTTAGTTTGATTGATCAAGATTCTAGTAGTACCGATCAGTGTTTTATTTGGTCATTAACATGGTCAGACTCGGATAATGATGGCTATACCTCTTCAGGAGATACATATACAGTAACAAGAACAGATAGAGTTAATGTTGGAGGTTCATGTTCTGATGAATATAGTAATCATGATTTTCAAATTAGATTTTACGACGAGTGGGCACAAATGCCTACTGGAGGAGTTTTCTTGCCAGGTTTTGGATTTTTATCTGTAATTTCAACGCTCATAATAGGTTCAATATTTTCTGGTAAAAAAAATGAGTTTTGTTAATTATTAAAAGTCTCTTTTAATATTGCAGCGCATCTATCTGCAATTGCGGTACCGACTTCTGAGGTTGAGGCATTTCCGCCTAAATCATAAGTAATTATGTCACTCTGAGCCAAATGCTCTGAAATAGCTCTATCAAGTAATTCAGCACATAATATTGCATCTTCATCGTTATGTCTAGATCCTAAATTATCAAACATAAGTTGGACTGAGGAAATTGTTGCTATTGGATTAACAATATTCTTTCCAGCATGTTGAGGTGCCGATCCATGTACTGGTTCGAATAGCATGTGATTATCACCGATATTAGCGCTAGCAGCCATGCCTAATCCTCCTTGTAATACTGATGCTAAATCTGTGGCAATATCTCCAAACATATTTGGTAGAACTACGACGTCTAAGTCTTCTGGACTACGGATGAGCCACATAGTAAAAGCATCAATATATGCTTCATGTGTTTCTAACTCAGGATATTCAGATGCAACATCTTGGAAAACTTTCCTAAAAAGTCTACATCCTTTGGTAACATTACTTTTATCTACACATGTAACTTTTTGTTGGATTCCTGTTTTTCCCATTCTTCGATTGGCTAATTTAAATCCAAAATCTATTACTCTATGGCTACCATTTTTTGATATTGGCCTTGGATCCCATGCAACTTCACCTTCCAATCCAGGAAATTTCTCTATAGTTACTGGCTCATCAGGATTTTGGCCGGATACAGCTAATGCTGAACGACGTAATAATGCATGATAAAGTCCCTCAGTATTTTCTCTAATTAAAACCATGTCAACCAATTTTGAATCCCATACTTGCATATATTTTCCATGTATTTTATGATCTACTCCTGGATATAGTTTGACTGGACGAACATTTGCATACAAATCTAAGCCGGATCGTAACCCAAGTATTACTGAACCTCCAGCGTTGTCACCATTAGGTAATTTTGCATCTGGCCAACCTATTGCACCCAATAGAATCGCATCAGAGTTATCTCTACAATGTTCAAATGATCCTTCTGGCCATTCCATTCCAGTTTCTAAATAGTATTCTCCTCCGCAAGGAATTTCGGTTATATCAAAATTTAATGGGCTGTAGTCTTGAAAAACTTGTAAAATCTTCTGCCCTTCTTTAGCCACTTCTTTACCAGTACCGTCTCCAGGCAAAATAGTCAGACGGTAGACAGTCATGGCTCTTGGCAGAGCGACTTCATTTATCACTTCAACTCCTTTATTGAACCTAATGAGGGATGGGATAATTGATAGACGGCCGAGTGTGATGGGTGGTTATGGAGAGTGGGCCAAAGGATGGAAAAGAGACTCCACGGATTGACATAAAGGCTCTTCCTGACTCCGTAGCAAGATTATGGGAAACAATGTTGCGAATAGAACCAAACTGGGATTTATCAAAATGGTTAGATGAAAGAGCCCAAGATGAGTTAGAACTAGTTGAGGGTCATCTTGGAAGAGAAAGATTACGATTAGAGCAAAGATTACATCGAATTGAAACTCTAGTAAAGAGATTAAAAAGACAAAGAGAAGTATCTGATGGAGTAAGAATAACCGATCCCAACCAAAAAAATTTGTTTGATGTCTATGAAAACAATGAAAAAAGTTTAGACAAAGGTAAAAAAGGAAAAAATAACCAAGTTGATGAAGGCGAGGCAATCGTAGATTTTGGAGCTCTTGGATTCGATGATGATCCATTATTAGCCATAGTTTCAGAACATATATTGAGTATGATGGAAAATGAAAAAATATCTGGAAATAATGTAGTACACTATTCTCATTTGGTTAAGAGATTTAAAACTCTAGCAATAGATGAAAAAGAGATTGATGAAGCAATATCAATATTATTGCAAAAAAGAATGATTGTTGAATTAGATCAAGATATTTTTGGTCTCGAAAATTGATTAAAAAATATATACAATCTTTCAAAAAGAAAATGCTTCTAGTATATTCGATTTAAATGGTTAGTGAAGCAGCTGGATGGTATGCTAGAGTTGACCACGAATGCTGTGATAGAGTAAAGCAAATTGAGATATGGCTTGATTCATGGGAAAAATCAGTAGAAAAGAATATTCCTGTTGCAGCAACGCTTCCAAAAAATTGGCCAACTTTACCTGCTGGTTTGTTATCTGAGCCCGGAACAGTACTTGACACACTACTTTCTAGACATGAAGCAGGACAAGATGGTAGATCAGTAAGAGGAATAGGATCCATACAAGTAAAATTAGCCGATTTGATATTGGCTGATGAATTTAAGAATACTAATACCATAAAGAAGAAAGAGCCACTGGCTACAATTTCCATATCTTCATTACCTCCCGGCTTTAGAGCATATGCTGAACAGATAAATAATGAAGTACAGACTAAATCTGAAATAAATAAGTATGATGTTAAATTAGAAAATCAAACTATGACTGGTATACCTATTCCATTTGCAGATATAGCAGTTGGCGCAGGAATATTCCCCGACAGGATGTTAAAAATTCATGCGGAAAGATGTGAAAGTTTGGAAGAATCACTAAAAAAAGAAGATACAACTAGGCTTTTAGAAGGTTTACAGCTTCTTGATTATTCAGAAGTTGGAGTTTATGCAACAAGAAGAAGAATTATAATAATTCTAATGAAATTAGGCTTAGTAAGTTCGAAGAAAGAAAAAGGGAAAATAGGCAGATTAGATGCTGAATTGATTTTGGAGAATAATGTTCTTTGTAGAGACATTTTAATTGACGATTGGCCATGGAATGAAAAGCCAAAATTTATTGTTTCTAAGCCTCCTTGGTTGAGAATCAAAGATAAGTTTAGAAATCAACAAAATGGTAGTGAATTAAGAAAAAGAATGTCTGAAAAACTTAGAAATATATGTGATTTGAATGGTAAATTGAGATATTCTGCACTCAGAGGTAATGTTAATTTATATCGTTTGTACGTCGAAAGATCATTACAAATTGTTCAGAAAGATGGTAAAATTAGAATGATAGTTCCAGATTCATTGCTTCGTGAGAAAAGTAGTTCTCCGCTAAGAAAAATATTGGTATCTAAAAATAGATGGGAAACGTGTTGGTCTTTTTCAGAAAGTAATAAGCTCTTTCCAGGACATTCTCAAGGCATCTTAGTAATAGAATTGATAGCAGGAGGAAAAACAGAAGTTTTAACTAGCTTCGGACCACTAGAAAGTGGTGATTTTTCAAATAAAGAAGGATTGAATTCTAAGGCTCCATTTCTAGAGTTGGAAAGAGGTCCGTGGTCAACTTGGACGGATACTTCGTGGGCTGTCCCAAGAATGCCAAGAGATTCTTTAATGAGGCGAAAGACGTTAAATGCAATAAATAATCTCGCAGATGAGCCTCGATTGGGCGAGGAAGACAACTGGCTGAATAGAGGAGATAAAACAATACGTATCAAAGTAGGAGAAGTAGAGCAGAGCAATAACATAGGAATTTTTGATTGGAATGAAGAAACAAAAGGTGTTCCTCTAATTAGATCTGGTCATTTGAAATTAGATGGGAAAAATGTAATAATCAATCATCCATCATTTGTCAAAAATATGCCTAGAGATTGTCACGAAACAGTACAAGCAATATGGAAAGGCGATATGAAAATGAAAGATAGTCCAAGAATAGTTTGTCAAACAGTTATTAACTCTAGTTTTGGGAGAAGATTATTATGGTCTGTAATGCCTAAAAATTGTGCTTTAGGTAATTCAATGAACTATTTACAAATACCGGAACAGACTTGCGAAATGTTGAGAGGAGAATTTGGAAATTTGGAAAATGCTCTGAATACTATAGTTAATCATTTAAATTCGGATGATCTTAATATTTGGTCGAATGTTTGGGCTGCAAATGGTAATGTTAATAATTATGAAATTGTTGATTTACCTTTTCCAAGACTTGCTAATACTTCTTCATTACCATTTAGTGGTAATAAAAACTAAATCTAGTTACAAATGTCTTGATTTAAATTCCGGTCTCGGTACTTTTCTAGACAAAATTGATGAAACTAGTTATACCTTTGCAGGATGTGCGCAATGCGTTAGCGTTCCGGCATAGCAAAGGATAGTTGAGATAATATGGGAATAAATCCAAAAATAGGAATCACTGGATTGCCCAGATCTGGTAAATCTGCTGTTCTCAAAAAAGTGATTGATATGCTTGTTGAGGATAGGAAAAATGGGGTAACGAGGGGCCCATTTTCCGCTGAAAATTTGATTGGAGGAATGACTACTGAATCTATCATAGAAAATGGTGAAAGAGTAGGATATGCTTGTGTAAATATAAAAACAGGTGAAAAAGGAGTAATGGCTCATAGAAATATAGATTCGAGGTTAAGAATACTTGGATTTGGAATTGATCCTACTGAGCTCGATAGAGTAGCAGTGCCTGCAATATTGGACAGTATAGGAAATTGTGAAATTTTAGTAATTGATGAAGTAGGTAAGTTCTCGGTTGAAAGTGAAATGTTTGTTTCAGCAGTAAGAGCCGCTCTAAATAATGATATGCCCACATTATTAACTTTACATAAAAAAAGTAGACATCCTCTACTTCAAGATATTAGAAGAAGGGATGATGGACGCATACTGGAGGTTACGCCTGTTAATAGAGCACTTCTTCCTTACAAGATACATAAACTGGTTAAAGAAATGTATTGATTAGATACCTCCCCTACAGGAAACATATGGATTCGCCCGCGGGGAGACTTGAAAGAGTTCTAATTGGCGTTATCTTACCTTTAATATTTCTTATTTCTATAGTTTATGTCGATAATGAACTAACCGTAAAAGAATGTTCATATGGGACCTGTAATAATTTTCTAATATTATTACTACTTATTTTTACAGTGATTATTTTTATTATTATTTTAATAATTAACAAGTTTACAAATATTTTAGAAGATTGGTTCAGTAAAGAAAACGATCAAGAAATGCGTGCTCGTTTAGAAGAAGAAATGCTAGAAGCAGATGTATCAAATTTAAGTTCTGAATGGGCGAAAATGGAAATGGAACATCTTGAGAACAAACATGAAGAAGAATAGTATAAGCGAAAAGTTGACCCTCTCTATACCTACCGCATAATAAGAAGGTGGATGCGATGAGTGACGTACCGAGTGAATTAAAATATACAGCTGAACATGAATGGATAAGAATTGATGGAGATGAAATAGTAGTTGGGATAACTGATTTTGCACAAAACGCATTAACAGACGTGGTTTGGGTAGAGTTACCTGAAGTAGGAGCTAAGGTTTCTATTATGGAGTCCTATGCAAGTGTAGAATCTGTAAAATCTGTTAGTGAAATATATGCTCCTATTGCTGGCACAGTAATTGAGGTAAATGAATTATTAGAGGATGCTCCAGAAACAATAAATATGGATCCTTATGGAGATGGTTGGATCTGTAAAATGACTGTAGAAGATGCAAATCAAATAGAAGGGCTCCTGAATTCTGATGCATATCAAGAATTATTGGAAGAATAGCTATGGTTTTAGATGCCATATACATCTATGTAGATGGTTCTTGTGAAGAAAATAGAAATGTAACATCTGAAACTCCTGCAGGCTGGGGTTTTTGTGTTATAGAAGGAGATAATGGATTAGGTAAAGGTCATGGAAATTTAATTTATGAAGAAAGTGGTAAAGTAATTACTAATAGAGATTCCAAGCTATTTCTTGGTGCCGAAGTAGGATCAAACAACACTGCAGAATTGAGCGCGATAGCGCATGCTCTTCGATGGATATTATTAGAAAATAGTGGAAAAGATGTGATTATTAAAGGAGATTCACAGTATGCAATGAATATTACTATGGGGAAATGGAAAGTAAAAGCCAATCGTCAGATAGCAAATCGAGTTCAACAGATATGGAAAGAGGTTTTATCGATTAGAACGATAGGTTTCGAGCATATCAAGGCACATAGAGGACATAGGTGGAATGAGCGTGCTGATCATTTAGCATTTAGAGCAATGAAAGGCGACAATGCATTACCACTACAATTTTGGAAGCCGGGCAAAAGATAATATTAATTATCCTTTAATGGACCAATACTTAGTAAAACATAAATTGAATGAAGGATCAATAATACACCAATTAAAGCCAATATTAGTCCCGTTGGGTCGGGGAGATTATTTTGCATAATATTTCCTGCAAACCATGCTCCGAAGATAAAGAAAAAACCTATCAATAATTCAATTTTTGAAGATTTTGAAGGATTTTCTAAACTATCCATCCATGGAATTAGTCCATTTCTGTTAAACGTAAAGCGATACCATGAGACATATAAAAAGCATATTCCAATTAATCCCACTATACCCAACGAAAAAGAATTTGAATTCCAAGGTCCAGAAAAAGAAAATTTAGGATAAATGGTATTGATTACTAAAATAAATCCAATTATGCCAAAAATTTTCCAATCGGTGTTTTTGGGTTCATTCATGTCTACACCAACATCAATGTCCATTTTAAAGCGCCGATAGAAGATGTATTAATTGTGTAGTTATCTTTCGCCAATATATGAAACATGTATTGAGGTGGTCAGATAAAGTTGATTTGGATCATCTAGAATTGAGGTTCAAAGTTCTTAGGGTTGGAATGCCCAGAGGAACTGAGCATTATCCTGGTGTTGATGATGATGAAAATACTAGATTTCTATGTGCATACATAGAAAAAAAAATTATTGGTTGTGCGACCTTACAATTGGACCCTAGGGAGGGGTGTAAGTACAGAATAAGAGGTATGGCAGTTGATTCTGAATTTCGTAATCAAGGTATTGGTTCAGATATTGTTAAAAAATTACAAAATGAAGTTAGGAAAGAAGATACAGGAATTTGGTGTAATGCTAGAATAAAAGCAGTACCAATGTATGCTAGATGTGATTTTAAGATTGTATCTGAGATTTTTGAAATAGAGGGGATTGGTCCACATCATGATATGGAATGGAAGCCATGATCATGGAGCACGGACCGGGATTTGCACCCGGGTCCAGGGATCTGCAATCCCTTGCATAGCTGCTCTGCCATCCGTGCGATATGTGTCCCAAGAACTAGTTCTCTTTGAATATTGTTCGTACAACATTGGGTAAAAAAAATAATTTTTATTGCATACTATCATGAACGTTCAACACTCGGGATGGGATATGCCACAAGTATCGGGACGATATGAGGGGCTTGGGGTTGGCTTCGCTCCTTATCTACAGCCACCTGCGGATGGAGTAGTAAGATGGACTGTTGGAGAACCTGGTTTTGGTACTCCAGACGAAATAATTGATATGGCTATTAAAGGTTTAAAGGATGGGAAAACAAAATATACACGCGGTGCTGGTTCATTAGAATTATGTAATGCTGTTTCAGACTACATTAAACAAAAACATAACATAAATTGTCCTGCTGAAGATATAATAATTACGCCTGGAGCTAAACAAGGATTGCTTTATTCATTTTTGATTACAACGATGCCAGGTGATGAAGTAATTTTACTTGCTCCTTCATGGGCATCATATGAACCAATGTTAAAATTTATTGGTGCTAAACCAGTTCATGTTCCTGTAAATAAAGATACTTTTCATCCAGATATTGATGCTATAAGAAATTCAATAAATAATAAAACAAAAATGATTTTAATAAATTCACCGTGTAATCCTACTGGTGCTGTATTTACTCCTTCAGAAATAGAAGAGATTGTAAAGATTGCAAAGGAACATGACTTGTGGATTGTTTCTGATGAAATATATGCACGCCTTGTATGGGTAGACTATCCTCATGTCTCTCCGGCCAGTATTCCTGGAGGATTTGAAAGAACTATTGTTGTAAATGGTTGGTCAAAATCTTGGGCAATGACTGGAATGCGATTAGGTTTCTTAGCTGGACCAAAAAATGCAATGAAAGCAGCGGCAAAGAGTCAAGCTAATTCGGCATCTCATGTCCCTACCTTTCTTATGGATGCAGCAAAAATTGCACTTAAATGCGATGATGAAGTTGAAAATTTTAATAATGAATACCTCAAAAGAAAAGAAATCATGGTTGAAGGACTTTCCAAAATTCCTGGTTTAAGAATTATAAATCCGGAAGGTGCGTTCTACTTATTCGTAGATGTGACCGGAACTGGAATGACAGATGTAGAGTTTGCAGATGGAGCACTTGAGGCGGGCGTTCAATTAATTCCTGCATCACTTATAACCGGCGGAGCCGGCTTTATTAGAATCTCATATGCATGTAGTGAAGAGATAATAATAGAAGGATTGAAAAGATTGAAAAAGTGGCTTATTGATTGAAATAAGTAAGAACTAATATTAATCAAAATCTAAAATTATATTTATGATTAAATACTGCATTGAAGAAAATGAGCGGCGAAGTTGGCAGAGGTGTGCATATTTTTTTGGACTATGTAAATTATACTGCTCCTGAAAAAAATGATGGAAATTGGATGTTAGAGAAACTAAGAGAAATTGTAAAAAAAGCTGGAATTAGAGAAGTTCATTCCCATGTAGAAGAATTTGATGGAACAAAAAGTCCAACAGGATATGCTGCTGTTGTTTTGATAGATGAGAGTCATGTAACTGCACATTGTTATTCAGACATTGGTTTGTTGGCAATTGATGTATTTACTTGTGGAAATAATGACCCTCAACTAGTTGTTAATGGATTAAAAAATCTTTTTTCGAAATCAATTAAAGAGATCAGGCTAGTTAGAGAGCAGCAAATTGATAGATTTATAGATAGGTGATTATATGTCTATAAAAAAATTTATTAAAGAAAATTATAAACATTTCAATGCAGGAATATTAGCTGAGTGTTCGGAATCTCTTAGGAACTTCTTAGATCATAAAGGTAGACTTATGATTACATTGGCTGGTGCTATGTCAACAGCCGAGATAGGTAGGACGTTGGCCCCGGCAATAAGATCTCAAAAAATACATGCAATTTGTTGTACGGGTGCCAATCTTGAAGAGGATTTATTCAAGTTGGTTGCTTATTCAAGTTATGAAAAGATATTAAATTGGAGAGAAATGACGGCAGAAGATGATAAAAAACTTAGAGAAAGGGGAATGAATCGAGTTACAGATGTTGCTATTCCTGAAGAAGAGGCAATAAGAAAGATTGAAAAATTACTCATACCATTATGGAAAAATGCCGAGGCTGCAGGAGATAAGAGATTTCCTCATGAATATTTATATGATATTTTACTCCATAGTGAGTTAGAATTTGAAGGAAATCCAGAAAATTCATGGTTAGTGGCTGCAGCTGATGCTAATATACCAATATTTGTACCAGGTTGGGAAGATTCTACGCTTGGAAATATTCTTACCGCTAGAGTAATTGATTGTACTTTCAAAAATCCAGACATAATAAAAGGAGGCTTATATGCTATGCAATCACTGGCAGATTGGTATAGAGAAGATGATTCTCCAACTGGAATTCTACAGGTTGGAGGAGGAATAGCTGGTGATTTTGCTATATGTGTAGTTCCAATGTTGGAACAGGACGTAGGAATGAAAATCAATCGATGGAAATGGTTTGCACAAATTAGTGAGTCTAAACCATCATATGGAGGATATTCCGGTGCCCCTCCGAATGAAAAAATAAGTTGGGGAAAATTAGATACTGATACTCCACGCTTTGTAATAGAATCGGATGCAACAATTGTATTGCCTCTAATCCTTAATTCCTTAGAATAGCTGAGTAAAATTTTTACATGTTTCTGAAATTCTCAATAATTGGTTATATTTAGAAGTCCTATCACTTCTTGCTGGGGCCCCAGTTTTTATTTGGCCAGCGTTAGTACCTACTGCTATATCAGAAATTATTTCATCACTTGTTTCTCCTGAGCGATGGCTTATTATGGTAGCAAAGCCTGCTTCTTTAGCCATTTTTATTACATTCATAGTTTCTGTGAAGGTTCCTATTTGGTTCAATTTTATTAAAATTGCATTTGATGCATATTCTTCAATACCTTTGATTAGACGGGTTGGGTTAGTAACATACAAATCGTCCCCTACAATTTGTACATTTTTTCCTTCTTTTCTTGTGAATTCAATCCATGAGTCCCAATCATCTTCCCCAAATGGATCTTCTATAGACACTATTGGGTATTTTTTAATCCATTCAGAATAAATTTCTGCTAATTCAGTACCTGATAGTCTTTTTCCATCAAAATGATATTTATTATCCTTAAGAAACTCCTGTGCTGCAACATCTAATGCAATTGAAACCTCTTCTCCTGGTTTATATCCGGCTTTTTCTATAGCTTGAACAACATAAATAAGGCCATCTTCATTACATGGTAAATTTGGAGCAAAGCCTCCTTCATCTCCAACGCCACTAAGCAATCCATTAGTTTTTAGAACTGTTTTCAAAGTATGATATATTTCAACACCCGCGCGTAATGAATCATTAAAGTTTGTAAAACCGTGTGGAACGACCATAAATTCTTGAATATCCACATCAGAATTAGCATGTGCACCACCATTGAGTATATTCATTAATGGGACAGGTAAAGCACATTTATCTTCTTCAGATGCGATATATGACCACAACGGATAACCAATTCCCGCAGCTGCCCTTAAACAAGCCAATGAAACTCCAAGAATTGCATTTGCTCCAAGATTTGATTTGTTGGATGTATTGTCTAAATCTAACATAATCTTGTCAATATTACTTTGTTCAGAAATATCTTCTCCAATTAAAGCATCTTTTATTTTTCCATTAATATTATCAATCGCGGAATGAACTCCTTTACCGGCCCACTTTTCTCCCCCATCTCTCAATTCTACAGCTTCATAACTACCTGTTGAGGCCCCTGATGGAACCCCGGCGCGTGAAGGTATATCTATGCTAGCATAGCATTCAACTTCTATAGTAGGATTACCTCTTGAATCTAAAATCATTCGACCGTGTAAATCACTTATAGGTAAGCCCATATTTGATGGGAGATGTGTTTCTCTTGTCAAGATAGCGGAGTATAATCAAAATTATCTGTTTAACCAACCTATCCAATTAGAGACTTTGGACTGAAGATTTGGTATATCAATTTCTGAATTACAACATTTTTCCCAACACAATTGCTCATCTTTAGGAGATATGGAAAATAGTTCTGCTCTAAATAAAGTATCATTTATTTCTGTTTGTCCTCTTTTATCATCTACAAAACAATGTAGTAAATGTTTGGGATAATGATGTATTTTACCAGAATTTGGGCAACAAAACATAACACTACGATCTAAAAAAATTAATGCAGCCCCAGTAGAATCATCTATTTCATGGCCTAGAATATTAGTATCTGATATAAGTGATGCAACATCAACATTATACCATTGAGAATAAGCATATGACAAATTCAATTTTGAGATGTCGTCAAGAAACTCTTGAATGCAAAGATTTGTCGTCGCCTCATCCGTTTGCATAACTATCTGCTAACGTCATCACATTTTAACCAAACTTTAAAAAAAAGTTATTATCAATTTACATAATACGGAAATAAAGTTATAAATAATAAGGATTTGCGTTGTGAAAGTAGAAATAAGATACGGTTTTCGGAGTAAATATGTCAAATATTGATTCTTTAGATAGAAGCATTTTAGGAGTACTTAGAGATAATGGGAGAGCAGCTTACGTGGAAATAGCAAAAAGTGTTGGAGTTACTGAGAGGACTGTTAGGACTAGGATGAGAAAATTAGAAGAAGAGGGTGTCATAAGAGGATATACCGTAAGAGAAAGTGGAATAGGTTTGTCAGCTTTAATACGTATGAAAGTTGGCCCAGGAACCGAAATTGGAACTCTAGCAGGAGAATTTGCTGGTTGGGTTGGAGTAGAATCTGTTTACGAGATAAGTGGTGAAGCTGACTTAATTGCTATCGTGCATGTGGATGACACTGCAGGATTGAGAAATATGTTAGATAAAATGTGGTTAGCAGCGCCCGGTGATATTAGTTCAACTCAAACTGAACTTGTATTGGAACAGTACTAATTGCTTCTTAATTTAACAATTAATTTTTCCATTTTACTGAGCAACCGATACTATCATTCCTAGCTTGAGAGATTGGTTGACCCGCAATTAGTTCATCTATTGCATCAGATAAATCAGAAGTTTTAGCATGAGAAGGATCACGTGGAGAGTCGTCTAAACGGCCTCGATAAACAACTATTCCAGATGAATTTATTAAATAAAATTCAGGTGTTCTTTCAGCACCATAATTTTGTGCAATTTCCTGATTTTCATCTACTAAATAAGCATATGACATTCCAGATTTTGCTCTTTTAACCATATTTTCCCAAGAATCGGTAGTATAATTTATTGGATCATTAGAATTAATTCCAATGAATCCAATATTATTACTTTGAGCTTTTAGTGACATGGCCTCTATTCTTGATTCAGAGCCTACGACGTAAGGGCAGTGGTTGCAAGTAAACATAACTATCAACCCATTTTCCATTATTGATTCAGAGAAAGAGACAATATCTCCAGAAATTGATGGATTGGCATTTTTTAGCATAAAATTTGGTGCTTTATCTCCAGGTTCTATCCCCTTGCCTTCAGTCATATTTTATCGGAAGTGCACTGTGGAATTAATGCTTTGTAAAAACATTAAATTTTTTGTCTGGTAGTTTTCCCTCTACTTTCTTCTAACCGCCTTCTGGCTAGACGATTTTCTGGATCGATATTCAGTACTTCCCTCCATGCAGATATTGCAGCTTCTGGGCTATCTCCATCATGTAAAATTGCAGCAATTCTAAGCCTTGCATCGAGATGTCTTGGATTACATTTGGCAGCACTTTCAAAATCTGAAAATGATTCATCCAATCTACCAAAATCTAGATACAAAAGGCCTCTTTGATACCATGCATCTGAAAGTGTCGGATCTATTTGTATTGCCTTATTCAGTGGCTTTTCTGCCTGTTCAGCCCTTCCCATTGCATTCATACAAGTCCCTAAATGAACCAAGGCCATCGTATATTCGGGAGATTTTGTCAATAAACGTCTTAGTTCAATATCGGCTTCTATCCAATCTCCTAAATTCATTAGAATTTCCGACCTTCTTAATCTAGCCAAATTTAGATCAGGCCTATTTTCAACTAAGAAGTTAGCATCATCTAGGGCCAAACCTAATTCTTCTCTTAAAAGAGCGGCAGAACATCTATTTAACCGGGCCCTTACATG
Source organism: Marine Group II euryarchaeote MED-G38 (assembly GCA_002457145.1). Taxonomy (GTDB): domain Archaea; phylum Thermoplasmatota; class Poseidoniia; order Poseidoniales; family Thalassarchaeaceae; genus MGIIb-O3. The sequence goes on along the minus strand of NTJP01000008.1, from coordinate 18,212 downwards.
ATTTTCATCCATTTCAAGGGTGCGGGTGAATAGATCTTGTGCTTCAGATAGATTTCCTTTCTTTGCAGCAATTAATCCTTTTAGGAATGGTATTGTAATATTATTTTGTAATTGAGTGGATGCTTCTGAAATCATTACATTGGCCTGATCTAATTTTCCTAAATCCATAGAAAGTTGTGCTTCTTCTAGAGGTATAGAGGGATGTTCAGGAATTAGTCTTCTTGCCCTTACCAATGCTATTTCAGCCTCATTAAGTGAGCCTTGGTATCTTAATGTTCGAGACCTTCCTAACCATGCTAATCCAGATTCACGATCATATTCAATCGCTGAGTCAAATGATGAAAGAGCATCTAAAAGAATCAATTGGTTATGATTACCAGTATTATCTCTATATTCATCAACATCTGAAAGATATAGACGGCCCCTCATAACATGTAAAGCGGAATGTTTCCAAGATTCTTCTGGTGCCTCTTCCAGCACCTTTTTGGACCATTCTAAAGAACCATTTCTAAGAAGTAATAAACTCAAACGACCTCTGACTTCAGGGTTTTCGGTTTCATTTGATAAATAGCCTTCAAGTGCTGAAATTGCAGCATCAAACTTACCATTATTTTCTAATATCTCAGATTCTATTATTATACCAAACTCACCTAATGCCTTTGCTTTCTTGATACTGGCTAATGCTTCCTTTATTTTATATGGGTTTGTGGATAATATTTTAGAATGTAAAAGCCATGCTTCTCCATTATTTGGATCCAGTTTTAATGCCATTTCAACACATTCTAAAGCAGTATTAATTTCAGATAATAATAATAATTTAGTGGCCTTGTTAACTAATTCTTTCGCATTTTTAGGCTTTCCAAAAATAGGATTTATTTGACGACCAATCTTATTTGCTCTATCGACTATGTCAGAAAATTCTAACATATCATGTCCTATATTTTCTGTATCTACGCCCAATCCTTCTAATCTTTTCTTATTTCTAGAAACGCGGTTAGAATCTGAATCCATAACTAATAGTATCTGCTCTTGAAGAACTTGCATGTTATCTGGATTAATTGCCAATAATCTCTCCAAAGTGATATCAAGAGATTCTAAATCGCCTTTATGCCTCTGAATATCTGCTAATGATAAAAGTGAATTGGGGTCTTCAGGTTCTAACTCATGTGCCATTTTGTAAAAATCTGCAGCTCTGTCTATTTTTCCAATTGCATGAAACAATTCGCCTATCCTCCTATATTCATTCCCATTCAATTCAATATCTTCTGCTTTCATATCTGATTGAGTCAGTATTACATCTAATCTTTTTGTTAATGGTAAGAGCCCTGGTGTAATTTCTTCATACTCATTATGAGTAAGGCCAGGGTAATGAATCAATATGGATCTCGTGGCATGAGTAGCTATAGCACATGATTCGCTAGAGCTTATTGCGAATCCTTGATTTAATAATAAATTTTCAGCATTTTCTAATGAATGGTGTACATTCAACAAATCATGTACTTTTGGAGAGTCAGAGAGGATGGTGTTAACTCCTCTAGATAATAGATCCAAAGAAGTTGCTTTATCATTCAGACTTCCTTGTAAGGAGCCTAGTCTCGTATGAAATTTTTTACTCTTTCTTAGCATACTATTATGTTTTAACCAAAGAGTAGTAAATGCGATGATGAGTATTCCATAGACCGTTCCTAAAGTCATTGTAGAAGAATCCATCGCCCTTAGCGGACATACTAGACTTTTGATGGCTTCTACTAATTACATGTAGAAGATAGCAATTACAATAGTAATTAAAAATAGTCAGGATATTAATTAATCAGGGGCAAGAGATTAAATAAAAATCAAAAATCTTTTGGTGAAAAGGCTTGAACATCTTGCTTACGCGAAGTGTTACCTCTAGAATTACCGAGTACATTCTCTATGCCAGCACCAGAAGCATAATCAAATATTTTGTCATTAATTTTTCCAGCGAAAACAAGTCCTTGGGCCCCCTGTGTTTCTTCTAGTGATTCTTTCAAATTGCTAGCACCAATTGGTTCTGAGGCGGTACCATCTTCATGAATAATAATTGCTTTATTTCGTGGTAAACCTTCAAGATGTGCGGCCCATTCTTTTACATGATCTGGTACTTCCAATAATTCTGTACCGGTGCCTACGGTTTCATCATCATCTTTTTGTATTTCAACCTGAATTCTAGCAACTGCTTTTGAGGATACTTCTTTTTGGTTAAGACATTTTGTAATAACTTTACCTTCTAGGTGTTCTACTTCTCTACTTTGAGGAGCTATAGAGACATGAGTAAGTGTTTTTCCTAATTTACCACTTAATTCTAACAATAATAGTTTACCGCCCCTATCTCCATCTAAGAATGCTGTAACTACTTTCTTTGTTTTGGCCAATGATACGAGTTCGGAATCAATACCAGACCCCATGGTTGCAATAGCATTCTTTATTCCATATTTCAATAAATTTCTGACATCATTTCTTCCTTCAACAATAATTATGGCTTCACTATTTTTGACATTTGGACCCGCAGTCATGCCAGAAATTTCTATCTCAGTATTTAGTGTTAAAACAGATCTTACTTCATCAAGAATGTTCTTTGATTCATCTGTACCAGAATTTACTAAATTAACCAGTAATTGTTTGGCTCTATCAATTACATGTTCTCTCTTTGCTGAACGTATATTTTCTATCTGTTTTACCTTTATTGAAGATTTGCAAGGACCAATTCTTTCTATTGTTTCCAATGCGGCTCCAATTACTGCAGTACTAACTTGATCCAAAGATGAGGTTACTAGAATCTCTCCTTGCACTTGTCCTTTATTTTGATGTAGTACCACATCAACGTGTCCTATTCTTCCAGTTCTTTGTAATTTTCTCAATTGTAATTGATCTCCTAGGAGGCCTTCTGTTTGACCAAAAATAGCCCCTATGACGTCTTTTCTTGCAACTGTTCCGTCTGTACGAATTGATGCGTGTATGATATATTTTCCTTCTTTTGACATATTATTTTCTCTCCATTTTTTAAATCCACACCCCAAAAACTCGTTCCGGATTTGCCTAAATGGCAGTTGGGTGAATGGACGCAAGGCATCCTCGAGTGTGGCTTGTAAGCATATTGACCCAGTAGTCGCTAGTTGATGAATGCTCCTATTAAAAATAATTTTTATTATTATTTATCTAAAAATTAATTTTAGCGAGGAATTATATTCACTGGCTTACATCGAAAGGTATGGAGGAATTTGGTTTTGACAGACGAAGTGTGTTTCGTGGGGCCACTTCTCTAGCGTTAAAAGATGGTCAATTGAGTAATGGTGAAAAACGTTTATTGATAAAACTGGCTCATTCGCTAAAATTGGATGATAATGAACCTAAAATGATTTATGACTCGATTATCGACAACAAAAGTCTTGAGCCTGGAAAAAAAATTAGTGAAGAAGAACAGCGGCGAATTTATGGGCAAGTATTGGAGGCGATGTTGATTCATACAGACCGATCAGATGATGAGCTCTTACAAATTGCATATCTCAGAAAAATATTTCAAATAGACGATTCGGAACACAGAGCGATTGCTCGAAGTATGGATAGGCAGTTAGAGGAAGTCATTCACAGAACTCTAAAAGATGAGGTTAGAATAAGGTTATATGACTCTATTGATCGCATGGGAGATATTTTTGATAATATTCTTGTTAAAAATGAGGATCGTAAATGAAAGAGTATACAGTATTAGATGAATTTTTAGCAGAGTATGAAGATTCGGTACATACTTCAGAAAAAAAATTATTAAAAATTACAAGAGAGGCCTACCCAATAGGAATTCCAGCCCTAATAATGAAATCAAGTACCGATAGGTTGGGGTCTTCAGCTGGTTACTCGTTCCATCTAGGTACTCCTGATGGTTTACTTAGAAGATTGGCATCTTGGTTAATAACAAAAAACAATGGAAATCATAAATTGTTATTAAAATTTAATGAAAAATTATGGAAAAGACATGGCAGAGAAGATGTAGCACTTTCAGCTATACTAATTGCTAATTTGGATCATGCAAGTATGAAAACTAATCCTTGGAAAATTTTTAGATCATGCCTAAGAAAAAAGGAGCCTATTGATGGGTTATTACTAACAATAGAAGAATTATTACGTTCCGGACGAGAGATGCCAACTGAAAGCCTTAGAAAAATGTGGAGTAAAAAAAGATTAGTTGATGGTCATTTGGCAATATTAGTTACATATAATGGAATGATTAGGGGGATTGATCCAAGTTTAGATATGGTTTCATGTCTAGAAAATATAAATATTCCATCTAATGATTCAGTTATTACAAGAATAATGAGTAAAATAAGCGCCATTAAACCGTAGAACTGATGGGACTACCGCCCTTCGGGCAGTTATGGGCGTACGACTTTTGCCATCAGATGATCCTATTTCTGAACAAGTACTTACATGGACAATACAAAAAAATTCGGATGATATTTCACAATTGATGCGTTGGTTGGGTGAATCTAATGGAAGGAAGGAGCGTCAAATTTTATTAAAAAGGGCTTTAGATCTTATGGACGAAATCCAATATGCATTAAATCGTCTAGATGAGTTAAGGTGATTAAATGCGGTCTTTACTCTTGGCAGGAGGTAAATCATCAAGAATGGGGCAAGATAAGGCTATGATTAAAATTGAAGGGGAATACTGTATTTCTCGTATAGTAAATGCCCTGTATTCATCAGATAATGAACCTATAAGAATAGTAGTTTCAGATATTAAATATATTGAAAAATATGGTAAAATAATAAATTCAGAGATAGAACTAGATTGGTTTGTAGATAGTAATCAGTACGCCGGCCCCATAGAAGCAATTATTGAAAATTTTGAAGATAATAGTATTCTGAAAGAAGATTTGATACAACTAGCTACTGTTGATGTTCCTTGGGTTACAAATGATTTTTTTAATTGTTTAAGAAATTCTATTGGTGATAATGATGATTTACTAATGCCAACCGATGGTGTAAAAAAACATCCATTACTATCTTTAGTTAGGCCCAAAGTAGTACTAAATAAATTAAAGAAAGGGAGTAAAAAGCCATTGTTTATTCAGTTTTCTGAACTAGAATGTTCATCTTATTTGGAAGATTTTAAAATCCTAAAGAATATTAATTATCCTCATGACATAGGATGATATTGTCCTTCACATAATAAATCTAGAATTTGGGGGTATATTTCATGTTCTATTTTTTTTATTTTATCTTGTAATGTTTGAATCGTTTCTCCAGGAATAATTTTAACTTCTCTTTGCGCTAATATCATTCCAGTATCTACTCCGGAATCAACCAAATGAACAGTACATCCACTTATCTTAACACCTGATTGTATTGCATCTCTATGTGCATGTACACCTGGAAAATCAGGAAGTAATGAAGGATGAATATTTATTATACGACCTTTCCATTTAGCAACAAAAGATGGTGTAAGAATCCTCATATAACCACTTAAAACAATAAGTTCGACCTTTGAATTAATTAATTCAATATTAATTAATCCTTCATGTAAAATTCTCTGTCTATTTTTATCAAAAATATCTGGTAATGGTATAATCTTTGTTTTGATATTATTATCATAGCCATATTTTAGACCATGGGCATTTATATTATCTGATATAATTAATTTAGTAATATGCGCTCTTGGAGTTTGTTGATAATTTAATAATGCATTCAAGCCTGAACCACTTCCTGAAATAAAGACTGCTATCCTTAGGGGTTTGTCTATGGAAGCTCGTCTAGGAAGTATGTATGGCTTCTCCATGAACACGTCAGGAGTTAGTAGGATTTTAGGTTTCGTTATAAAATAATAAAAAGTAACTTATACATAACTGAACTTAAACACAACACGGCGTGCCAATTAATGGAGAACGGCATGGAAAGGCTAGATGATGTAGAACAAATTATCGAAAGATATGCTGTTACTAGCAACCCTATTAAAAGTAAAATTTATGTTTCTCTAGGATGTTTATTTGTCTTTTTTGCGATAATAGGAGTTTTTATTCCTGGATGGCCTACTGTATCTTGGGCCGTTCCTGCTGCATTTTTATTTTCCATTTCTAATAAAAGATTATTTCATTGGACTTTGACGAATCCATACTTTGGTTCTTCTATTTTTGAATATTATGCCACCGGTAAAACGATACCTAGGCATGCTAAATATGGAGTTGTGGGGTTAATTACAATCATGACTTCTTTATCTACATATTTTGTATGGCATGTTTCCACAAAAGGTAGTGGTGAATTGTCAAATCCAGCCTCATGGGATGGTGCTGACCCCGGATACGGTTCAGCAACGATTATTCTTGTAGGGGTTATGGGGATTGCCTACGTTATTTTAAAGATAAAAAGTCGTGAATAACATTTAATGTAAAAATAATCTCTTATCAGTGAATAACATGGACATTTTATGCTCGTTTGCGGCATCAATCACCTCTTGATCGCGAATAGATCCACCTGGCTGAATTACTGTTTTAACTCCAATTTCGTTTGCGGCATCAATACCGTCTCTGAATGGGAAAAATGCGTCTGAAATCATCATTGATGACTTGGCCCTTACACCGGCCCTTCTTGCAGCGATATGTACTGCTTCAACTCTGCTTGTTTGGCCTGGACCAATGCCTATTGTAGCAAATCCAGTATCAGTTTCCGAAACAAGCGCAACAGAGTTTGACTTTACTTCTGAAAGAACTTGACAGCCAAATCTAGCAAGTGCATATTCTTTTTCATTCGCAATTCTTTTTGTAACACATTTTACATTTCCCCAATCGATATTCGGAGCTCCTTGTATCTGTGCCAGCCAACCTCCATTAATTTGACGTAGTCTTATCTCATCATTTCTTGGAGAAAAGTCATCCAAAGTTAACATTCTTCTGTTCTTCTTCAAAGATAATATTTCTAATGCACCAGGAGCATATCCCGGCGAAATAATGCATTCAAAAAAATGATTTCCAATTAATTCTGCGGTTTCTTTTTGAACGATTGTAGTAAATGCTATGACACACCCGAACGCACTCTCTGGATCACTAGCCAGTGCATTCTCCCAAGCATTATGTTGGTATTTATCCAAAGCGACACCACATGGATTAGTGTGTTTTATTATCACACAACCGTGATTATATTGATTTGTAATATCCAATAAAAGATTACGTGCAATACGTAATGCACCATCTAAATCAAGATAATTATTGAACGAAAGTTCTTTTCCTCCGTGTTGAATTGCATTAGCGAGACCGGTCTTTTCCTGTGTAATAGAATCTGAATAGAAGGCTGCTGGTTGATGTGGATTTTCACCATATCTTAGATGTGTTCCTATATCTGTGCTTATGTGTAACTTACTAGGTATTTCTAAATCTGAAAAACGTTCTTCTAATTCATTACTCACTATTATATCATAAGAAGCAGTGGATTGAAATGCTGATATTGCCAAATTTTTCCTCATTTCAATGTCTACACCTGATGGTTCTCCTGATGATTTGGAAAGTTTTTTTATAATATCATCATATTGATTATTATTGGTAACTACAATTACATCGGAATGATTTTTAGCAGCAGATCTAATCATTGTTGGCCCTCCAATGTCTATCATTTCTATTAATTCCTCATCAGAAACTTTCGGTTCTTGGGCTGCAACATTCTGAAATGGATAGAGATTGACGCAAACTAGATCGATGGTTCCATAGCCTAATTTTTCTAATGTTTCTAAATCATTATCAATTTTTCTACGTGCAAGTATCCCACCATGAACCGCAGGATGGAGAGTCTTTACCCTACCATGCAAAATCTCAGGATGGTTGGTTACTTCTGAGACATCTATTACATCTATATTTGATTCTCTTAGTTTTTTTGAAGTTCCACCAGTTGAAATAATAGTCCAACCCAAGTCGGAAAGTGAATTAGCAAACTCTACTATTCCTTTTTTTTCCCATACACTTAGTAGTGCTCGTGGACTGACCATGCTCTGCCATTAATCACAAGTTCTTCAACAGTTCGATAATTTATAATTAATCGCCACGAGAAGATATCACTTGATCTATCCTAAGCATACTCATCGCTGTTTCAGTTGCTGATTCTAATGATGCTTCAATTACTAAACGAGGGTGCCAAACATCTTCGGTTGGAGCTACAAAACCATCAATATTAATGCCCATTGAGATTTTATTTTCTCTAGAAGATGTGCGTAATTCCAAAATACGATCTAATGGTTCTCCTCCTGAATTCTCAACCAAGGTTGCAGGAATAGTTTCCAATGCTCTCGCAAATGCCTCCATCGCTAATCTTGCTCTTCCTGGTTCTGATTCAGATGCTTCTCTAACTGAGTTGGCCATTTGAGAATGTATTGTACCTGCTCCTAAAAGTATTTCATTTTCTGATAACGCAATAGATGATGCACGTAGAGAATCATGTAGGCCTCTAATTATTTCTTCAGTAGAAATGTCTCCTGAACCTCCAACTTCGATAGTTACAATTTTTGGATTATTACATTCATCAATTGTAATAATATCTTCAACTTGTTCTGTATTTTCTCTTCTTTCCCATTTTAACGAACCACAAGTACCAATATCTGAAGATTCTATGTCAAGAATAGATTCTACAATATTTGCTCCTGTAGCCTCTGCAATATTTTCTATTTCAGAAGAATCTAATTCTCCTACTGTTAATATAGAATTATCAGATAATAGATATAATATTTCTCTATCTATTTCCCCTGTACAAAATACAGTATTAGCGCCACTATTAATTATTGCATTTGCTATCGATTCTTTACGCTCTTGTTCAGCATCTACAAACGAATCTAGTTGATTGGCATTATTAATTTTGATTTCGACATTTCTAGTAAAAGAACGGATCTTCAAGTCTGAATTAATTACTGCTATATTTGGGTTTATCAAATTATTTGGTAGATTATCCAATAATACTCTACGGTTTATTACTACTCCTTTTCGAAGACATGAGTTATGAATTGTACCAAGATTGGTTTTGAACATTATAACATGTTCTGCACCAACATTTTTTCTATTATCAGAAAGTACTGATAATCCTTCAACAATTATATTTGAAAAGAGGTCGATTGCATTTTCAGCTCCCTTACCTCTTAATGCTGTCTTAGCAACGCCCATAAGGCGTTCTTTGTTGACGGTCGTAGATTCTTGTTCTATTTTCTTTTTTGCAACTTCTAATGCAAGTCTGTATCCTTCTACGAGGGTTAATGGGTGTAGACCTTTTTTGAGTAGTGTATTTGCTTCTATTAGTAATGAGCCACATAATAGCATAGTTGTAGTCACTCCATCTCCACATGTTTCTTCTTGAACGTTACCCATTGAAACCATCATCTTAGCAGCTGGATGTTTTACCATCAATTCCGCAACTATTTTTGCTCCATCATTTGTAACAGCAGTGGTTCCGTCGGTTTTATACAACATTTTATCCAAGCCACGTGGCCCATATGTTGGCTTGAGTAAATCAGAGAATACTCTTGCTGCCAAAATCAATTTTTCTTGGACTTCTGTTCCACTAGTAATATTGGTTTGTTCTGGAACAATTACAACCTGAGGTTTGCCCGCACCGTCACTCATTATTAATGCCGAAAAGCAAATCCGTCATGAATGCTTTGAGATAGAAATTGATACTGGAGGAAACTAAAAATAGATAAATCTATGTCCTAATGGGAAATTCAAATGACATGAAATGGAGAGTGGGTGTGATTGTTCTGTTTCTCCTGAACACTCAAATGGTCCTATTTATTCCTTCGGCGAGCGCTCAACAAATATTACCTGGTATTGAGTTAGAATGTTCAACAAGTTCAATTGTGGTTCAATTTGATGAAGTTGATTCTAATAATCAAATAATAGAATGTATACTTACCAATGATCGTCCTTATGTTGAAGAAGTTGCTTTAGAATATATTTCAGAATATATTGATACTTCTGGGCCAGGAAGCCTTACGGTAGAAGGCAACAGTGATGCGTCATTTCAAGTGATTATTGATGTAGATAATTCATTAATTCCACAAATATACGAATTAAATATAACGGCAGAGGTTATCTCTGCAATAGGGATTCCAATGGGATTCCTAACTGAAGTTGAAGAATGGAGTATTGAAATAGAAATAATGGAATATACTACTTGCAATGTTAATTATGGTATCAATTCATTAAATGTAGAAGGAGGAGAAAATGCTTTATTTACAGCATCCTACAATTGTGAGAGTAATTTAGATAGGGAATTAGTTGTAGAATTACATCTTGTAGGGAAAAATGCAAACGCGGAGAGTACGTGGGCATCTGGATTTAATGTAATTAGTGAAAAATGTACTATTTTAATTTCTGAAGGTAGTGGTTTTGAAAATTGTGAGTTTGAATTAACTACTCCCTCGAATATAGATGAAAAATATGAAGGTTGTCTTATAGTTCTGGATGAAAGAACAATGATTGCTGGCTCATGTCAGAATGAAGATTCATTGGAATTTATCGTTAATCCTAAGGAAAATGGAATTATCAATGGAGTCGGAGGAAACATTAGTGTCCTCGATGATTATAATATTTCTGAAAAACAAGTAATGTATTTCGGTGGTTCTTTTTTACTACTAATAATACTATTTGCTGCATTTTTTAGATACAGAAGATAGGTGTTTTATTTTTTCCTATTTTTCCTTGTTTTTCGTCTACCTTTTTTTGTTTTCCCACCATTATGTTCCCACTGTCTACCAGATTGGCTTCGCCATTGATCTATATCTTCATTGAAAGATGAAGTTCGTTCAATTCTTTTTCTAAGGGCCCTGGGAATATCTTGTATGGAATTGACTTTTAATTTTAGATTTAAATCCTGTTCTAATTGTCGAATGGATTCTCCTCTGGTTCCAACCATTGATCCTATTGCTGATTCATTGATAAAAATCTCTGCCGATGCATCAGTTACAAACTTTGCATGAGGAATCGGGATACCCGTTAATCTTGTAATCTCACGTTTTAATTGTTCGGATGCAAATTTCATTGCTGGGCTTCCTCCTTCACCATCTTCCATATTTACTGGTACAACGGCTATTTCTGAACCAAAGGCAAACATCTCATGAGTTATTTTTCCAGAGGGGAATTCTTTGATTTCAATTACAGGTCTACTTAAATCTGATTCCATACCTGTTGGTGCTCTAACTACCATTTTTAATTCAAGAACTTGATGTACTTTTCCTTTTTCTATATGTATTACTGTATCAAGGACTTGTGATATCAAACCTAATTCAACTTTTCCGACTAAGCGTTGTATCGCTTCTAATGCACTGTTGGCGTGGGTTACTCCCAATAATCCAACACCGGCTAGTCTAACATCACCAAATATTTCGAAATCTCTTGCTCTACGAACCTCATCAAATATAACAAAATCTGGTCTTACCAAAAATATTACTTCTGCGGTCTTCTCCAAATCTCCTTCCAAAGGTGCATATTGAGTAACCCTTTGAGGTACCTGAAGATCCCTGGGAGCTTCCATCGTCTTTACCATTGCTCCTACTTCTGAATCTAAATATGAGGCTATTGCCTGTGCAAAAGTAGTCTTTCCAGAACCAGGACGCCCAACGACAAAGACCCCTCGATGATGATCTTTCAGCCTCCCCATTAATTCATCATTCAGATTATAATCTGATATCATTAGATGTGCAACTGGTCTGACTATTGTAATTTCCCATGCATCAGAAAACGGTGGCCAAGCACAAGTTATTCTTAAATCGCCTATTTGCATAATTTTACAACCTGTACGTTCTATTTCAATAAAACAATCCGATCGATCTTCATTTTGTTCTATAACTAAAGATAATTCTTCTGCAAGAGTTTCTAATTTAGGTTTAGTCCATATTTCGTCTTCTAACTGTTTAAGTAATAATGAGGAGATGTGTCCACACTTTACCCTTGTAGAACACTCTGCTTTAAGGAATGCAGTTGAAACGGTTTCATCAGTTAATAAATTTTCAATACTGATTGGTATAGATGGGTGATCGCCGAAAGCTGCCATGTACTATCCAATAAGCCAAAGGATATGATGATTCAGCAGAAAATGATTCAAAAGTTACCGAAACTAAAAAAAAATTTTACTAAATAGGGATATTGTTATGTCTGTATCCTCATTCAAGATTTTATGGGGCATGTGTACTCTTTGAATGTTAATCCTTTAGGAGGCGTCCCGAAATATCCTGTTAATAAAATAAAAATTGAATTTACTGGAGTAGATGGCGATAAGCAAAATGACTTGAAATATCATGGTGGACCTACTAGAGCTGTTTGTTTATTTTCACTAGAAAGGATTGAACAATTACAATCCGAAGGTCATCCAATTGATATCGGCAGTACAGGAGAAAACATTACCATTAAGGGAATTGATTGGGGTATACTTAAGTCGGGAACAAGGATTTCTATTGGTGATGTTTTGATTCGGCTAACAGATACTGCTCCTCCATGTAAAACAATTATTAAATCCTTCAATGGAGGAAATTTTACTCGTATTCTTGAGAAAAATAATCCGGGCTGGTCAAGATGGTATGCTTCTGTTATTAGAGAAGGTGTAATTAATACAAATGATACGGTGTCTTTGGAATAATAAAAATATTCATCATTCTTGAAATACATTAGAGTTCCCGGTCGATGATAGGCAGAGGTACCCGAGCGGTCAAAGGGGCTGGGATGAGGTCCCAGTGCGTAGTGCTTCGCAGGTTCAAATCCTGTCCTCTGCACCATACAAGATTACTGGGGCCTATTCGTAACAATCAGTTTTGATTGGTGGGGGATGAGTGGCCAAAAAATGGCCAACTCATTCCTTACGTCGTCCTGTTAATATTATAGCAGCACCCAACATAGAGATAATACCCATAATTGAAGAGAATCCAGGTAAGAATCCGCCATCTGCTTCAGCTTCTGTTCTAAATGGATCATCAGGATATTCATCTGAATTATCTCCTACTCCATCGCCATCAGAATCTGTATCTTCGGATGAATCGTTAGGGAATGCATCAGAATTATCCCCTACTCCATCGCCATCAGAATCTGCATTTTCACCAGAGTCGTTTGGTAATGCATCAGCATTGTCTCCTACTCCATCGCCATCAGAGTCTTCTTGCTCATTATTATCATACGGGAATGCATCAGCATTGTCTCCTACTCCATCACCATCAGAATCTAATTGTTCATTAGAATCAATAGGGAATGCATCAGAATTATCTCCTACTCCATCTCCATCTGTATCAGACCATTCATCAGTGTTACTTGGGAACATATCAGAATTATCTCCTACTCCATCGCCATCAGAATCTAATTTTTCAGAAGCATCATTAGGGAATACATCAGAATTATCTCCCGCTCCATCTCCATCTGTATCTAGTGATTCATTTGGATCTAATGGGAATGCATCTGCAATATCTTCAACACCATCGTTATCATCATCGGTATCAGAATTATCTCCGATACCGTCAGAGTCAGTATCATACTGTTCATTTGCATCATTAGGGAATGCATCCTGATTATTTCCTATTCCGTCATTATCAGAGTCAGAAGATTCGTTTGGATTTAGTGGTAGGCCATCTTCGTCATTTGGCACTCCATCACCATCAGCATCATCATCAGAATTATCTCCAATACCATCACCATCAGTATCTTCCCATTCGGTTGAATTGTTAGGGAATACGTCAGAATTATCACCATATCCATCACCATCAGTATCGTTCCATTCGTCGGGGTCATCTGGGAATGCATCATCTTCATTATTCACTCCATCACCATCACCATCATTATCTAAATCATCATCTATTCCATCATTATCATCATCGGTATCATTATTGTTACCTAATCCATCACCATCAGAATCTAGCCATTCAGTTGGATCGTTAGGGAATGCATCAGAATTATCTCCTACTCCATCACCATCTGTATCTAGCCATTCAGTTGGGTCGTATGGGAATGCATCATCTTCATCAGAAATTCCATCCATATCAATATCATAAGGTTGACAAGTGCCTTCCAAAGTATAGTTTTGGGTTAACAAATGCTCCTCGTTTCTATCATATATTTCAATAGAAATTGATACATCACATGTATGTATATCTGTAGATACACTAAAGGTTGTAATATCATTACTAACTTCTCTGTTGATGTCATATGATGAATTATAATTATAATATTCATCAATATTTACATCATACGCAACTAGATATTCTTGATAACTCAAGTTAGTTAGACTAATTTGGAAAGTGTGGACAGTCATAGTTTCATTGAAACTATCTTCCATAACATCGGTTAATTCACCAAACTCTTCTGAAACTAAATCATACTGTTCTAATTCTAAAATAGGATCAGGGATATTGGCCAATAGCCATGTAATGTTTATTGAATAATTACCGGCCAACAGATCAAATTGAGTAGATTGTTCATAAGACCCATTCTCGCTATCATTTACCTCAATAGATTGTACTAGAATATCAGAGCTTTCTAGTAGAGAAAAGTGCCATGGAACCAGATCGTCAATCTCAATGTCAGTGATTGAGGTTGATATTTCTACGCCTTGTATATTGAAATATTCCAAAATCCAAGAACCTGTAACAATTGGCGTTCCTGATAAATTACTTAGAATTGGGTTATTGTATCTGTATGATTCGAATAATTCTTCGTTCAAGTAGAATTCCGGGGCATCTTCTTCGACACTTAATGAATTTGAATTATATGCGTCTTCAGCCATAATGGCCTCTGATTCATTAAGAATGCCATCCATATTACCATAATTTGCATCTAAATATAGTTTGAAATTATCATTAAGGTTGTAAGTAAATGGTATCACATATTCGTAATCTTGAGAGTATAAGTTATCATTAATTAATAATAATTCAAGATTTACATCAAAACTTTCGGTAAAGTCTTGAATATTAGTATGACATGGTCCTTCTTCATAGTATTCTCTAGTCATTATTTCAAACATTTCTTCTTCATGCTCAAATGATAGTTGTGTTTCGAATGTTATCCCACAATACCAGTGTGGAATACTCATGTTAATATCAATAATCACAGTAGAATTATCTTGTACAGGCCAGAATAAAGACTCGTCATATAACAGATTTCCATACATAAATGCCTTCACAGACATTTCATACCAAATTCCAACTTCAAGATCTGAAAGTTCTAATCTCATCTCATAATCTCCTTCGTCTTCAATCATATTATTCCAGCCTTCATGAACATCTGTCCATGTACCGTTATCATTCATAGAGAAGTTGTACCATCCTGATGGCATCGATTCACAAGGACCGTAGAGACTGAATCCGTTTCCTCTAACGCTTGACCATCCACTTGATGTATTTACATGTAGATTAGAAGATACATAGACATTGCATACAAAGTCATTGATAGTAATATTCCAAGGTAATTGTTCTGTTGTATCGTCATCTTGTATCCATGTTACACTGTACTGGGCAGGATTAGACCAATCATTGTCTATTATTATTTGATATTCAAGTTCAAATTCATACCCTTCTGGAACATTGCCGTTAAAGTAGTTTATTTCCCAAAATAATTCCGTAGTTCCTGCATCAATATCATTATATTGTATCCAATCACCATCTGAATCCAGTGCATAATAATCAACTTCATAGCAATTCGGATTGTAGAAGTTCCAATTATTTCCATAAAGATTAGTCATAGAACCGTTTGTTGTATTGTACATATTTGCATTGAAGTTTACATTACAGTCCCATTCAGTAACATTCACTGTGAAGTCAATAAAATCAGTCCCATTGAACGTAAAATCGTAATTATGCCAACCATAAAATCCTGAATTCATAGAATAATAATATTGTAAAGTATAGTTACTTCCCACATCTAAATTATCAATAACCCATGTAAATTGATTTTCTCCAATATCAACAATTGGTTCATCTTCATAATTTTCAAGACTAAATGGCACCATACAAGGTCCTTCCAAATCAATATTATAATTGCCCATATGGTATGAATTACCATTAGAATAATTGTACACATTCACATAAACATAAGCATAACATTCCATTGAATCCAAAGTCATATTGAAATGTAATCCATCAGAAATATTGTCTGTAGTATCTACATAAACATAGTTTTGGTACCATCCATTCCAGCTATTCTGAGAACTCCAATACCAGTCTAGATAGTATGTTGTTCCATTATCCATATGGTTGAAATCAAAGAATAAGTGATTATCTCCTGGACTTAGAACAAAGTCAGGATCTAATGCATCCACAGTCAAATTACCTGCAGCATCTTCTGCAGCGAAATTGAATGGGGGGTAGCAAGGCTCAATCGGATCGAAACGGAAATATTCTGTTTCTTCATAATTTCCAGTATAATCAGACATTGGTCTCAAGTATGCATAGAAATACACGTTACACTCGTATTGATCTATGGTTATTGAGAAATCAATGGATTCTTGTGCTGTAGAATCTGCTGTGAAATATTGATATTCACTTCGATATTCAGATCCTTGTTGATACCAATAGAATTCGTAATCATATCCTTCTAGTAGATTATCTAATGACCAAGAGAAGTTTGTTGTTCCTGGTAATAAGTCATATGAGCTGGAACTGTCATATGAACTCCAATTACCTTCATCATCTTGTATTTCTAGAGTAATATCTCCACCATCTAGACAATCATTATCTGGATAGAAGTATTGACTACCCATACTGTTCCAACCTGTGTAGTCACTGATTGCATAGATATTTCTGTAGATATTCATATCACATCTGAATTCACTCAGGGTCATTGTCCAATCATCTAGTTGATCAGGAATATTATCACCATAGAAATAACCAGACCATCCATTGGTAGGTGTGTTATAATCCATGTAATAGTATGTATCTGGATCTAATCCGCTAAGATCCCAAGACATATCTGTCTCTCCAGCAGGGAAGAAAGTATCATCATCAACTTCAACCCATGTTCCATTGAGATATGCATGTAATGGAGTGTCAAGTCTGCTTTCTCCATCAGATCCGTCACATGGACCATCTGCATAGTAATTTGTATAATTCAATTGGTTGCTACCACTAGAAGTGGTTACGTATAGATAAGATCTTACTTCTACACTACATACGTGTCCTGGAAGATCGATTATAGTATGGAATTCTTCCATAGTTGTATTATTTCCAGTGAATGAATGAGTCTTGAAGACATTTAGATATCCATCATAACGTACTTGTAATTCCATATAGTATGGGAAGCTATTCTGTAGATTATCTGCTCCAAGTATGATTGTGTTGTTTCCTTCTAGGAAATCAGTCTCATCATCAATATCATTTCCAGCATCATCTGTTATTGTGAAATCAGGATAGTTGGAGCTATCATAGTTCAATGATTCACAAGGACCATCAATGTAAGTACTGTCAGATCCTAGATACCAATCACTGTAGCTGTTTCCATCACCATATCTAAAGTCATACAAACGCATATCATAGCTAAAGTAAACACTACATGCCCAAGGAGCAATATCGATAGTCATCTCCATTGGAGAGCCATCATATGTGAAATATATGTACTGAGAATTACTATTAAATCCTGTATTACTGTAATAGAAATACATTCTATAATCAGCACCAACTGACATATTCTCGAAATGTACCTCAAAGTCTACTTCTCCTGAAGGAAGGGTGTCTGGATTTTCTACCATTGTACCGTTAATATCAACATACAAGTTTACATAATTATCATCAGGATATACCCATTGATCGCAAGAAGGATACCAATAGAAGTATTCATTGTCCATCTCAATCCAATCAGAATCTCCAGAATCAACAAACATTCTGTACATTATCTCAACATTACATGTTGTGGAATTATCCATGTCGAAAGACCAGGATATAGATTCGTTAGAATCTCCAGTAGTCCATGTCAGATATTCATATGATACAATATCATTATTGTATTTTACATACCAGTCTATTGTGTAAGTTTCTCCCACAATAAGATCTGTCATTTCCCAACTCATATTGTTAGTTCCATTATTCAAATTAGACCAATCGTCCCAAACTTCACCCATATTATCCATGTTTAGAGATACATTTCCAGGTTCAAGACAATCTGTGTTGAAGTATTGATTGGTTGAAATCATATGATTATTATATCCTTGGAATGTTTCATATTGAATGTAAACATACAATCTTACTTCACAATCCCAATTAGATACTG
>NTJP01000007.1 GCA_002457145.1 Marine Group II euryarchaeote MED-G38 | reverse complement strand
GACTGTAAAATCAAACTTTATCGATCCATTTGTAAGATACATGTGCTCAATGAAAGATTTTTCTAATTGGCAATTAAACATCACATTGACTTGCGACCCTTCTGAAAAGTCCTTTTGACCATAACCTTGATCTGCAGAACCGGTAGTATCGTTAATATCAAAATGCATAAAACAATTTTGTAAATCTTGTGATCCAAGTATTACCATGACGTTATTTCCTTCTGAAGGCTGCTTCGGATCATTTGCTATTTGAGCAGTAGATGGGGCTACTAAAGTAGATAATGCTAGTAAAGTTGCGAGAACAATTGAGAGTGCGACACGCCCTGCTTCCATATTACGCACTCCCAACTGCTCTCGTTTGATACTTACCCTCTATTGTTCATACTCAATCAAATCTTTGAAAGTCACTTTCTGATCTATTTCTTGCCTTTTTTGCGATATTTAGGGCTTCACCTAGCATATCAGCATCTAACATTTCATTATTCAATCTTTCACTGATTACTCCGGTAATAATTGACATTACTTTTATTGTATCTCCAAAGGCTGGATCCTGCCTAGCTCCGAAAATTACCGTTGCATTTGGAGAAAGCCTTGCAGTCATTAGTTCAACAACCTGATTAGCTTGCTCTAATGTCATGTATGGGCCACCAGTTACATGAATTAGTGCACCTGTAGCTCCATCAATTTCTATATCTAGTAGAGGGTGGTTGAGTGATTCATGAACAACTTCTTCTGGCCCACGATCACTTTCTCCGTATAGCATCATAGTTACTCCTCCACCTTTCATTATTGTTCTAACATCAGCAAAATCTAGATTAATTAAGCTAGGAAGAGTAATTGTCTCTACAACTCCTTTTACTATTTCTGCAATTAATTGATCCATTATACTGAAAGCTTCTTCCATTGGAAGATTTGGAACATAATGCAATAGTCTATTATTATCTAAAACGAGCACAGCATCAGCAGTTTCTCTTACCATATTTAGCCCTTCCAAAGCACGTTTCATTCTCATTTTACGTTCCACAGAAAACGGAGTAGTAACTACAGCCACTACTAATGCACCGGCTTTCTTTGCTTCTTCAGCGACTATAGGTGCAATGCCAGTTCCTGTGCCTCCACCAAGGCCTGCTGTGACAAATACCAAATCTGCTCCTGCTACAATATTGCCGATCACATCTCTTCCAGCTTCAGCACATCTTCTTCCCATTGCAGGATCTCCTCCTGCTCCAAGACCTCTTGTTATGTGCCTTCCAACTAGTAATTTCTGCATTGCGCGTGTATTATCAAGATGTTGCTTATCCGTATTTATGGCTACAGTAATGGCCCCCTCAACTCCAATATGAGTTATCCGATTCATCGTATTATTGCCTGAACCTCCACAGCCACAAACTAATATTCTAGGATCAGCAGGCCCATAATCTTCTAATTCTCTATCTGTTAGTGCCGTAGGTATCCTTTTTGGGGGCATTTGATGACTTTCTCGGTCAATAGACCTCATAGGCGCCTCTACCATATTTCTCCCCATGCATCCCCGGCATTACTGCCTTACAATTCAACAGAGTTATCTTTCCCTTCTTAATAGTTGAGGGAGATCCGACATAGTAGAGGCAGTTTTGTTGACTCATTTTTTCCAACCGAATAAATGAATTTACATATATTAAAAAAATATTTCAACTATAATTAATTACATAACACCGGAAAGCAAGATAAGGTAAGGTACGCTCGTCTATAATATCCGAGCTTAGCTCAGTTGGCTAGAGCACCTGACTGTAGACTGGAAATAACAACTTCGGTTGTTGGCCAAATGGCCATCAGGGGGTCCCCGGTTCAAGTCCGGGAGCTCGGACCACTATTCTCGCAGAGATTCTAATGGAATTGATATAATTGGTATTTCAAAATCAAATGTGTGCTTACTAGTTTTTGGAGGATATACATTATCCGATAGTCCCATTGCAATTACTTCTTTTTTAGTTATGGAATCCTTTCCACAATTTGGCCATACATCAACTTTTACTCCTTCTTCGTTATAATCTACAAATATTGTAGGTACCTTAGAAAGGCCGAATTCTTTTGCAGCATTCCATTTATGATGCCCATCTAATATTACATTAGTTTTGTAATCAGCAATAATTGGTTTGTAAAATCCTCGCTTCTTCATTTTTTTTATTCTAACTTTCAGGTTATCTTCTTTAATTTCTTCATGCTCTTTTAAAATCCTGTGTTCTGCGAGAATTACGGCTCTAGTACCCGAGTCCACGATTCCTTCTAGTGCAAGTAGGCTCATAAAGGAGTGTAAAGTCGGCGAGTCGCTAGGAGGTGTACAAATGAGTGTAAATAAATATGTTAGAAATGTTTGGAAGCAACCTAAAGCCAATATTCCAAGTCGTTATCGAATCGATAGAATGGCTTCATGGAGAAGAGATCCAGTTTTTCAGAAAATCGATAAACCAACCCGAATTGATGCTGCTAGGAGAATGGGCTACAAGGCTAAACAAGGTGTGGTTATAGTTCGAACAAGAATACGCCGTGGAGGCCTTAGAAAAGGCAAAATTCATATGAAGCGTAAACCTTCAAAGTCCGGTATCACTAAAATAACAATGGCAAAATCTACTCAAAGAATAGCAGAAGAGAGGGCAAGTAAAAGATATCCCAATTTAGAAGTCCTAAATTCGTATTGGGTCGGTGAAGATGGAAAGAATAAATTCTTCGAAGTAATAATGCTTGATCCTCATCATCCAGTAATTCAAGCAGATAAAAAATACAATTGGATTTCATCTGGAAACAGTCACAAAGGTCGTGCAGAACGTGGAAAGACAAGTGCTGGTAAAAGAGGACGAGGATTACATAACAAAGGAAAAGGAGCAGAAAAACTCCGTCCTAGCTTAAAGGCGAATAAAAATCGCGGAAAATGATTATATCATCCGTCATATTGATGGTTTGAACCTCATCGGTCTAATCGATGGTTGACCACTACCTCTCTGAAATACGAGGACTTCCAGTGATTCTTCCAGATGGCAGAGTCATCGGTACTGTTAATGATGCAGTTGTAGAAACTAATGGATGGAAATGTAGCCATATATTTGTTGCAAATCCTCCCAGTGAACTAGTAGAGGGCAGAATTCATGTTTCAATACCATGGCATTGGATACGTTCAATAGGCGATGTAGTCATTCTAAGATGGTTTCCAAAAACTCCAATACCTCGGGATTTATGATGCTCATTTTTTGATTAACATGTTTGATTTACACATATTGGGAACTTCTGGTTCACGTCCAACAGGAAAAAGATCAGTTTCAGGTAATTATTTATCTACGCCACATGGAAACTTAATAATCGACTGTGGAGAAGGATTCCAAGGCCGTTTGATTAAGCATGAATTAGATCTTAAAAAAAATCCTATAGGCATTAGAGCCCGTGCTTCAAAAATAAAAGTTATATTATTAACTCACTCACATCTAGATCATTGCTGGGGCCTTCTACCTCTTTTGAAAACAATGCAGTTGGATGGTAGGACTAAACCACTGACAATAATCGCTCCTTCTACTATCCAGGCAATTGGATGGGTAGAAAATAATTATGGAGACAATATTCCATCAAATTCTAATATAAACCCATCAGATTTTGCATTATTATTCAAAGAATGGCGCACTCATATTGAAAACAATTCTTCAAAAAATATTTTTAAAATTAATTGGATACTAATTCCAATAATAGGACATAATCCTCATAATCTAATTACCCAACCAATAAAAGGAATAAAATTAACCGCAATACCTACCAATCATACCGTTGTTTCAGTTGCTTGGTTTATCGAAAGTACTGAAAAGTCAGATAGAAGAGTTTTGATATCTGGAGATACTAAGTACAATGTTCCAGGATTCAAAGAAGAAATATTGAACAATCCCATAGATCTATTAATTCATGAGGCAACATTTACACATGAATTATCAGAGAAAGCCGGAGAACATGGGCATTCGACATCTCTGGAAGCAGGAAAGGTAGCTTCTGATATCAATGCACAAGTTCTCGGCATGGTACATTTTAGTCCTAGGATAATTGATTTTAAATTAATTGAACAAGAATCCAGAATCAATCATCAAAAAAGTTTTGCATGTAATGATGGCGATATTTTTCGCATATCTAATGATGGAAAGGTAAACCTCTTCAGAAAAAGTCAAAATTCATGGCGTGAGCATGATATGCAATGAACGTAATTACGATACGATTCAAAAGGCGTATCGAAACGGTTAGTCAATGAGATGGCGCCCCGGAAGTATATTTGCTGTCTTGATTTTACTTCTTTCAGCTACGTTTATCCATGCAGAATCAAAGGCTATAACCAATTGTAATAATACTGACACAACATCTTTGCCAGATAGCTGGACAGTCGAACAACAAAGTTGTATACGTGTTGATTTAGGTGAATTAGAGCCAAATACAATATTTTCCTTTGAGATTTCAACTAATGATGAAATAGATATAATTCTTTTTCCTGCCAACTCTTTGGATGTTTATTTGAACGAACAATCATATAGAAATGATATGATTTGGCAGCAAGAATCTGTTTTTGAGAATTATAATGGAGACGGAGAATGGCATTGGACAGTTCCTGACGATAGAGAAAAAACAAGATGGTATATGATATTAGATAATTTTGCACACCCTGGTGATGATGGAATGGGGGCCCAAGGAGAATCAGATGTCGAAATATCGTTTGATGTACAAGAAATAAATATACAAACATATACTATTTTTGATTCTATAGTTAAGGTTGATACTAGTAGTTTCTCAATAGCAGAAGGGCCTATCGTTGTCGATGCTGGAACTTTCATACAAATATTTGCTAGGACAATGGAAGGAAATCCAGATATTTTCATTATGACCGAAGATCAAAAAAATCTTTATTCAAATGGAGGTACTGCGGCTTCTAGAATAATTGAAGCAGATATGCTTTTAGTTTCAGATGAAAGAGTCTTATTATGGTCGGTACCAGAATCATATGAAGGACTAAACCTCTATGTGATTGTTGACAATAGAGCTGGGCCAGGAGGAGGAGGTGCAGGCACTACTATCGCAGGGACTACTATTACTGTAACTCTTAATCCAATAATAAATCCTGTAATATCTACACTGAATCTTCAAGAATCATATGATGTTGGTGAATTAATTTCATTTTCTGCATTAGATACTCCCAATAGATCTAATCAAATCTCAGAATCTGGATATTCTTGGGATGTCAATCAAGATGATATTCCTGATTTTTTTGGCCCAATTCTTGATTACATGTGGCCTAATCCGGATAATGCATCTCTAAAATTAAACATTATCACGTCAGATGGAATAATTGCAAGTACTACTATCCCAATAGAAATTCAGGATTATTCGCCCCCAAATGTATCAATATCTGTGAATGGGGATTTACAGAAAGGATACAACCAACCAATATTAATCAGTGCATTATTTTCTGATAATTGGGGTATTGAACGCACGGAATGGCTTGTTGATGGAATAATACAACAAAGCAATTACACTATTTTAGAATCTATAAGTTCTTCTTTTTCTTTCAGTTTTGACTCAAATTATCAATCTGGTGAACACAATATTGAATTTATAGTTACAGATAAATCCGGTAAGAAATCCAGCGATAGTGTAAAAGTCATTCTTTCTGATTTATCTCCTCCTATATTTTACGATTATGAAAGTCAAATTTCAGTTTCTTTAGGTGAACCAGTGACATTTGAAATCTCCGCATTTGATGAAGAATCGGTTGAAATACAATATTCATGGATATTTAACCAAGGCCTAGAAGATGAAACTCAATTATATGGAAAATTAATTCAATATGATTTTGATATCCCAGGAGTACAAAGGGTAATATGTATTGCTCAAAATGACGTTGGACTATCCTCGGAAGCTGAGATAATTGTGACAGTTTTGGAGGTAAAAACTGAAGAAAATAGTTTAAATCCACTTTTTATCGGTATTTCATTATTAATACTTTTGATAATAATATCCATAATTTCTTTCAAAATATTACAAAGAAGAATTAGAATTAGAGCTGAAGAATTAGCCAAAGAGGAGGAGCCAGTTGAAGAAATTAAACCACCATCTCCTGAAGAGCAAAAAGAAATGTGGGCACAAACCTCTCCAAATGCTTATGCACCAAAAAATAATGAAATTACCAATTTATCCGATTTCGATTTAGAAGGTTTATTGGAAGATGCTCAGAATTCAATCCCCAATCCATCTAATGATGACAACGATCTACTTTCAGATTTAATAGATGATATTTCTGATTCTGAAGGAATTAAAGATGAATTAAAAGAAAATATATCTAATAGATTAATAAAGAAAAATTGTTCTTCATGTGATTTATTATTTTCTGTAGAACTTCCTGAAGGAATAGATTCTGCCCGAACTGCTTGCCCAAAATGTGGTTCCATTGAAGAGGTAAGTCTTCTATGACGGCGATTTATATAAGGTCAAAAACTCAGCATATTTGTAGGTCAAGAAAGGCAATAGCATATATCACACATAGGGTATGAGATGTTATGGGAAAGGACAACCGGATGATCTTTCCCCGATTTAATTTTGATCCTTCTCGTCTTGCAATAGTGCTTACATTGTTATTTTTATTACCTTCATTGATACCATTCACTAACGTTGATGCTGAGGCAAGAATTGAATCTGATGATTTTGAAATTCTTGATGATTTAAGCAATCTTCTATCTGAAAGACAGAATATAATAAATACTAATTCGATAGGTTCTTTAGCAGAGCCAAAAATTGAAAATATAGATAATTTGGTTTCTCCTTCGGGCGATTCTGACCCTCTTTCCAACATCGGACAAGGGGTAAATAACATATCTTTAATTGAAACCAATCCGCCTGTCCCTACTCATCCTGATGCTTATGATTTGGCAATAAGCGGTGCAAGTAGGCCAGGAGAAGTGAATAATATATGGCAAACTTTAATCAACGTTACAGATTATGTAATTTGGACAAAATATACTGACATCAACGGCAATATCATTGAACAGTTTGAAACTGTAACATTTAGCGCATCCCTACTATCCTTGTTTAATTTTAATACTGATCCACTGCTTCATTCAATCGATATAGACGACGATGGAGATAACGATATTCAAGTCGGTTTAAGTGTTTCATGGGAATTTAACGGAGGTTGGGGGATTGAAGGAGATTCTTTATGGATTGAACCAGGAATTTCATTTACCGTAAAGGTCCTAGAGGATAGTGCCGATGATTCAGATTGGAATAGTTTGAAATTTTTGCAAGTTTCTTTAATTAAAGCCTTTGCTTATTCTGCCGATGATGCTGTTTTAGCGTTAGGAGATGGTGAAAGTTATATCTGGATAGTAGATTCAAGATTTACAACAGCACCCTATGATTTCTCTATAGAGATTGGTATCGAACGTTTTTATTTCGATATTTCGGAAGCGAGTAGTGGGCTAATATTGGCATTGACATTAGGGCTAATTGATATAGGCCAAGATGAGACAGGTATCTCATTTGCTTCTATATCTGCCCCATATTCTATTAGAGTCAATAATGCCGGCCAAATCTCTTGTCCTTCTAGATATTCTCCATCAGAATTAACTACACTACCATCTGAAGAAATAAATTGTGGAGTATCTGTAGGTTTAGGTTACATTCACTTCTCTCCTCCTAATAATGATGGCACCAGAAATGTATGGGAATTGGCTTATATTGATGCCACATTCCATCCAAATGGGGAATCTGATAGATTACCTTCAGAAGCAGAAATAATCATCAGAACCGATGCTATACTGCCAACCTCAACAGGACTAGAAGGAGATAAGAGCCTTACAACAATAGAATATTGGGCTGATGATAGAGCTGATTTATTCCTCCACTTCCACGAGAATAGATCAAATCTTCCTGCATCGGAATCAGACGGAAATTATGGAAATGTTACAGATTCACTGGGATGGTTTAGGGGTATGCCAGAAGGCTCAATGTCTCCAGGTGAAATATCAAGAATATTCAGAATGTTGGGTTCTGAGAATTCTCCAGAATTACCGGGAGGGCAACCGGATAGACTTGGATTGATCATAGGCGTTAAAAATTTCTCGAGAGATACGAGTCCGAATGTAAATGACTTAACATTACCAATAAATCCTGCAAATCCACCCAATAGTCTGATACTTATTAGATCAAAGCAATCAATTGAAAGTTTAGACTACTATTCCTGGTTTAAGCGAGGAGGAATTCAAGAAGACCATAGAGCAATCCATGTAAAAGCTACGGATATTCCTACCGCATTAATTGTATACGGCTCATTTGAAATGGGAGGTTCTTCAGATGTAGACACTAGTTTGGATAGTGCTTCAGATTTAGATTTCATATCAAAAATTGTAGATTCAGTAATTTTAAATCTTGTAGATCTCTTTTTAGATACTGGAAGTGTGTTGAATGACGTTCCAACAATCATAGTAGACTTACTTAGCGGAGATACCACTTCTGGTAGTTTTGACGGTGCTTCTTTCCATATTTTAATGACTAATAATTGGAGATCAGATAGATCTATGATGCCTTTAAATTCTATTGAATTAGCGATTGGATCTTCTCCCCATCCTAAAATAGAGGGGGACCATTTAATATTATCAAAAGATACCGATTTGACAATTATTCAAGGCCGAAATGGACCTGTTGAACCTTTAGCACCTATTGCTGCCAGTTTAAGTTTTAGCGGATTCATGGCTGCATCATTTGTTGATAACAATGAAACAAATGAACAAAAAATAGACATATTTACCGATTCTGATAAACAACTCGTTATGTCCTTTATAGAACATCCGTCAGAATCTATAGTTAATTTTTCACACCATGCAATATCATTTTCGGATCTTCCAAATGAATTGTCTATTACAATATCTGCAGATTCTTTACATTATTCTGCATCATCAATTATTGATACTATTTCTTACACAGGTAATGAAGGTAATCAATATCAAGCTGCAAATATCATAGACCTTCCAGCTAACTTTGTACAAACTTTTGGAAATACTGTCTCATGGTCTTCTGATACTCCAATAACTACTATAGAAGCTCAAATTTCTAATTCATCTACACCTGTTACGATGAGTGGTGATCACTTCTTATTTCACAATAATCCTGCCAATAATCAGGTCAGCCTATCTTCTAGGATTTCCGGTTTGAAAGAAGTTGGTTGGATAGAACCCCAAGAAGAAGGTGCAGAAGGATTAGCAGGAATGGGAACTGCATATTTGAATATTGCAAATCCAAATACTATGCTTTTCAGTGTTGAAAAGGCACCAACTAATTTTGATGATAAATTATCCGTAAAGGCAGAGATTAACCCACTTCCTTCTTCAGTTTCCCTCAAAATACCTACAGGTGTTAATGAAGGGCCAAGTTTGATAATTCCAGAATTTAATACTTCTCAGGGATTATCGGGAATTGCATCATTTATTGGTGGATTCTCGGATTTAGGACGTTCTATGAATGATTTACTCTCGGACATAACTACTGATATATCAACAGGTTCAGGATCAGAATCATCTAATTTTTCATTTGGTATTGAATTAGAATCAGATTCAGAATTCGATATTGTTGTGGAATCGTATCATGGTAACAAAAGAACAGAAAATCTTCCTTGGGTTCATGGTGTTTCACTTGAAGCCAGTCCAACAGGTATTTCTGACGGTTTCCATCTGAGGTTATGGATGCCTCGTCTCCCCCCCTCTATTGAATTATCGATATCCAGAGATGGTTTTGAAAATCAACAAGAATGGTCAATATACGTTGATTTAGATTCATGGTACCCTCAACATACTGAATTAATGTTGGTAATGAGAGGAATTAATGGTCAAGATTTATTTGTGACTATGAAGGGTTTAAAAGTTGGAGAATATACAAGTTTAGGTTTAGACTCAATTATTACCATAACGACACTTGGAGAGATAACGGAAGTCTCAACCACAAGTCTTTATGAATTATCCAATCGTTTAGAGTGGATACATGTTTTATTAATTAACAGAGAGGCGGGTTTGCGTACTGAGATAATGATAAAAGATATACCCGAATCAGTAGAACTTCAAGCAAGCCTTGGCTCTGCAATATCAATAGACATGACCGTACCAGAACAATTTAGAACATCAGAAGGTTTTGCTGTCGGTTCAATGATGATTCAACAAATGCAGTGGATGGACGATTTGTGGTGGCCTGCAACCATATTCTTGACAGATATACCAGGTTCAATGAATTTGACTACCGAACCCGACTTAAACTTCGATATCACCAAAGATTTAGCATTCCAAGGCACTCCAATCCTTGACTTTACAGCTTCTGATGTTGGTATGTCTTTGTATATTGAAGCTTTTGGAAGAGCAATCAATAGTCGAGGCGACATAGTCCTATTAGCAGAGGGAATGACTGATAAAATGATTATCAAACCTACGGATTCTTTCGGATTACAAATTAGATCTGGTGGTGATGGAGTTGAAAAGATATATATTCGTTCAAGTAATATACCAACTACACCTCCAATTGTGATAGATGAAATGGAGGCTTTAGGAGAAAATCTGAAGAGTGCTACGATACATATTAGAGAAATTGTTTACCCATACAGTGTCATCGAGATTGATGATGTTCAGGGTGGAAGAATTATAGCTTCAGCAAGGTTACATGCCGAAGTTAATGACAGAAATATAGATCTGAAAGGTGTTTTGATAGATGCCCAAATTACTGGAGGAATTCCAACCGGAACTACATTTGGAATAAATGGTTTAGCTTCTGATTTATCCATTCTATCTGTAATTCCCGGAGTGTCTGGATCAACAAGCCATATAATGGCACCAGAACCTCTCTCTTCAGGTATTTTAACAGTATTAACTTTTTTAGGAGGTAGTAATGATGGGCCTACTTGAAAAATTACAAAAGGAAGAGATTGATGATGATTCATTAGAATCAGAAATAGCTCATGATATCCTAGAATCATTAGAATTAACAAAAGAATTAATTTCCCCAAGAAGAGTTATTTTTGCTTCTGCAACAGTTCTTTCCTTGCTTTTTGTATCTTTATTCACCGTAGTTTGGGTTGTCCCTTATGACAGAGTAAGTATGGATGTAGTATACCGTCAAGGAACATCAGGGCACATAGTTTTGGCACAATTAGACAATCATGGTAGCAGGGAAATTTCAGATATAACTATCTCTATACGATTTACAGATTCAAATAGTGTTGAGTTAGGCCGTACCGATCATTATATTGATTTACTTTCTGCACACAGTTTCTATGCTGGAGATGATTTAGAATTGATTGTAGGAGGGGCTTCAGTATGGGAAAATTACCAAATAGAGATATTATTAGAATACAGTTACTATAATGGGGCAGTAGATGAAAGGTGGACACACCAAGTAGGAGAATGGACAATGGAACTATTTACCGATCGTGCTCCAATTACAATTTTCTAAGAGAGAGGTTAATCATGTTTAATCATATTCTATGTATTAACATTCCACCAATACTATCAAATTACATTCCTGAGGGCGACAATCATGAATAAGCGTATCTCAGTACTGATACTCAGTATTCTTTTACTATCATATCTTCCTTTGATGGAATATGAAACTAAAATAGATGATCAGCAAGAAAATACTTTTTTTCAAGAATATCAAAGGAATGAAATATCTCCTAACCCAAATTCAATCCAAAATCTATCTCCAGTATCGTCATATTTTGATTTAGAAGAGATAAGAAATTTAAGGGCAGATACTCCTATTGGAATTTATACGGAACTGGGTTTGATACCAAGAGTTCATATGAATTCAGAACTGACGTTTCCTCGATCAGACTTATCACTGGCTTTAATCGATGGAGAAACCGGTTTATGGGATGCTAGGATGGAAATAATGGAACATGCAGAAGTAGAAATTCGCGCAACTATACCTCCATCCGGTTTTCTGATACAAGGAACTCAGGATCAACTCAGTAAAATTGCTAATCTTTCCATAGTAGCAACAAGTCATTCAGTTCCATTAGGATTGTTTACCGATAAACAATTTTTCAATTTAAATAATGATGAAACAGTATTGGTAGAGTTATTAGGATGGAAAGATTCTGATTTATTTAGACATGATTCTCCTGGAATAAACCTAACCAGTTCATTATCAGAAATAGCACTAATGTGGATGAATAATTATCATTCACCTCGAAGTGGAGTATATATCGGAGAAATCAATACTAAAGATATAAATGAAATACTAAAATATCCATCAGTTTCTTATATTTCTCCAGTTTTTGAGCGCAATACACATAATAATCAAGCTAGGATACATATGGGAATAAATACTGTTGAGAATACATATGTTACTGGCCTAAATGGTAGCGGCCAAATAGTAGCAGTTGCGGATACTGGTATCGATGAAGACCATGGAGATTTTGGTAACAGAATTATCAATGTTGTTAATGTAGCTGGAGACTCATCCACAGCAGATACAAATGACGGCCATGGCACTCACGTTGCATGTACGGTTTTAGGAGACGGCAGTAGGACTTCTGCATATACTGGTATTGCTCCAGAAGCAGAATTATATTTTCAAGCAATGGAGATAGATAGCAATGCTCAACTTTCTAATAGCGGAATTTATGGAATGCTAAATTCAGCATATAATTCAGGTGGCGCAAGATTTCATACAAATAGTTGGGGTTCTCCAGTAGGGGGGTCTTATACTACGCAATCCGAGGATGCAGATGATAGAACATCTACATGGGATCAGTACTGGGCCTATCAGGGTATGACGGTTTTATTCGCTGCTGGAAATGAAGGTGCAAATGGTATTTCGTCTCCTGGTACCGCAAAGAATGTTATTACAGTAGGAGGACACCAAAATAGATGGGATCCTGATCAAATGTATCCATATTCTAGTCAAGGGCCGACGGATGATGGTAGGATAAAGCCAGATGTCACTGGCCCGGGTGATTACGTTCGATCATGCTTAGCCCAAGAAGCAGAAGATGCTTCAACAAATATTGGGGACTCATATTATATTGAATACAGTGGAACATCAATGGCAACACCTGCTGTAGCAGGGGCCGCCGCTTTGGTTAGAGAATATATAATGGAAATCGCGGAACGCCCGGCCCCTCAAGGGTCTTTGATCAAGGCGATGTTGATTCTAGGGGCTGAAGATATGGGTACACGTAACATTCCCAATAATGATGAAGGATGGGGCAGAGTAAATCTGATAGACACACTGATTCCAGATGAAGATATAGGGATATATGTTGATGATAGATCTCGATTATCGGCCGGACAAGTAAACGAATATTCATTTGATGTCACAAGAAGTGGAGAACCACTGAAAGTAGTCGTTGCATGGTCCGATTATCCAGGTTCTAGTAGTTCAAGTATTCAATTAAGAAATGACCTAGATCTTGAAGTAATCTCTCCAAATGGAGAAGTGACTTATTTAGGGAACGATTTCAGTAATGGCAAATCAACAACAGGCGGCTCAAAAGATAATAGGAATAATGTTGAAGTTGTTCTAATTGATAGCGCCACCACTGGAATATGGACTGTTAAAGTAAAAGATACATCGCATGGAGGTAGTAGAACATTTCAACCATATTCTATAGCAGTAAGAGGAGTTAATGTAAATGACTTAACTCCTGATCCAACTTTCATTTCTGATTCATTTGAAATCTCTATTCCAATACCCCAGGTTGGTGAAGAAGTAGAAATATCAATATCACTGAGAAACCAAGGTGCCGGTTCTTTTACAGATTTACCAGTAACTGCATATGCAAATTCTAATCCTATAGGAAACCAATTAGTAACAATGTCTCCTGGTGGTTTTGAAGAATTAACGTGGTACTGGACTCCAATATCTGAAGACGAAGGAGAGGTTGAAATTTCATTTTACATTGATCCAAATGATAGTTTAGAAGAACTTTCTGAAGTTAATAACTTCATTTCTGCACTTGTTTTCGTAAGTACTCCTGGCATCAGAGTTTCATCTGAAAGTCCAATAGTAACATTAGGAGGGGCATCAGATTCAACAACTCAATGGGACTTAATAATAACCAATACTGCTCTATTTGAGACTAATGCTACAATTTCAGTATCTTCACCAATAAGGACCAGAGATAATACTCAGTTTAATTGGCCTAGTTTTTTTAACAACACTAATTTTAATTTAGATGCTTCAGAAAATATTCCGGTTACTTTACTCATGTCGCATCCAGCACCTCCACAGCCAGGTTTGTACAAAATGATAGTAACTGGTAATGATATTGAAAATAATATAGATTCAGAGTTAGAAATTTTCTTTGACGTACCTGTACTAGCCCAGCCTCAAATTATCCTACCTTCATCAGAGATTTTTGTTAGTTCTTTAGTGGATACAAATTTTTCCTTTGATATTAAAAATAATGGAAATGGGGCCCAAACTTATGATTTATCATTAACCTCTCCTGCAGGATGGAATTTAGGTTTTGACGACATAGGTCCTTTTAGTGGTTCATCAGCTGGGTCCTCTGGTACATTAATTAAAAATGATAAGATAAATATTGATGTAACTGTGACTTCTCCTGGTTCATTGATAGAAGCAGGTTCCGAGTTTATTGCTAAGTTAGAAGTAGGTTCTAGAGTTAGTAATGACGTGTGGATAATTGACATACCTCTATTAGTAATTGGATATGATAAAATTGAGATATCTTTAGAATCAGGTGGAGATGAAAATACACTTTTATCCGATGGTAATTATCAGTTTATTTTGGATATAAAAAACGAAGGAAATAGAGAAATAACATTACAACCAATCCAAAGGAATCTCCCAGGAGGGTGGACACTTTCTAATCTTGAAGAGATATCAATTGAAAGGGGACAAAACTCACAATGGTCTATGTCCATAACTGGTAATGGTAAAGCATCAAGTGGTATCTTAGAAATTAGATTTATCACCGATTATGGCTATTCAATAGATTGGAACATCACACTAGATGTAATTTCTGGGGCAGTACCTGTAGTTGATTTTTATCAAGTTGATATCCCAAATGGACAAACTGCCGATACGCCATTGGGCGTAGATTCTTATCCAGTTGGGGAACCTGGATTTGATTTAGGATGGTCTGTGAGGAATGATGGTACAGTAAGTTGGGAACCATCTATTATGATGGATTTACCAACTAACGATTTTTCTTCATCATGTTCATTAACTCCTCAAAAAATATATCCTGGAGAAACCTCTCGAGTTTGGTGTACAGTAATTATTCCTTTATCTGCAGAAGCAGGTTCAGAACCAGAAGTAACATTAGTAATGGAAGGAGGAGGAATAGAAACAAGAAATACAATTTCACTTCTGGTTGAAACTCTGAGCCAGGTAAGATGGACTTTAATTCAAGTAAGTGATATTTATGCAGATTCATCAAGTACCATGTATTTTGAATTACAAAATACCGGTAATTCAATAATTTCCGATAGGATTGTCGTCTCTGGTCCTAATAGTTGGAACATTAGAGTATTGGATGGAATGATGGTTAATTTACAGCCTGATGAAATAAGATCTGTTCAGATAGAATTTACGCCTAATAATGGAAATGATGGTTCAATAGTCTTAGACCTTGGAGAAACGACAGGGGGATTAGACTACAGTAAAACATTTCCAATTGAAGTAAAAGGAGTTACCGAAAATCAAGGGTTCTCATTTGGTTTAATTCTATTAATCTCAATTATTATTTTATCATTTATTGGCGTAGGTTTATTTGTTTATCAACGAGGTTTTGAATTAAAAAAGATAAGCAATAATACGTCCTCAGATATTAATAAAAAGAAGGAAGTGGAGTTGATAATTTCTCCTAAATCTATTGTTAATGAACAAAATGAAACCATTAGAGATACTTCAAAAAATCTAGAGAAATACGATGAGTATCCTGGGTGGTTATGGGATTCTGATAATGAAACTTGGATTCCAGACCAGGATAATGCTGATATCCAGTAAATTATACAAAAATTATAACTTTTTGATTGTTTTTTTCGATTAAGTTATTCATATCTTTAATGTGCATTTATTCCAAAGTCCTTTGAGTAAAGATTGATTCCGATGTATGATGAGGAACAATTCTGTAGTCACAATTTTGATTACTTTGATGCTGATAATTATTTCACTACCTCTAGCTTCAGCGTCTGTTAATGTCAGTTTATCTGCTTCACCAACAAGTCAATCGGCTTCATCGGGAGATGATGCAACATATACAATAACTGTAGCAAATTCTGGAGAAGATGATGCTACTATTTCACTGAGTACATCTCAAGCAGCAGAATGCAATGGTTATTCATCTTCCTTATCTGACCAAGTACTTACTGTTAATGGCGGAAGTAGTGAGACCACAGAACTAACAGTAACTTTGTCTGATACGGCTGGAGATAGTTGTGAAACTACCGTTTCAGCCACAGCAGTAGGGGCTTCGCCTGGAGATCAAGATTCTGATTCTATTACGGTTGAAACAACCAATGAGGACGGAGGAGGCCAATACTCGGTTCAAATTTCTGTTAAAAATAATGGCCCTCAGACAATAAATTATGATAGTGAAGAAGATGGTGACCAAGTAAAATGGGAACTAATCGTTGAAAACACTGGAGAACAATCATCTACAATGCAAATTGAAATAACATCTGATGGAGATTGTGATTCAGATGGCCTTACAGCTAATTCGGACAAACAGTCTACAGAGAATCTAGGTTCTGGCGATACTGAGGAAGTTGAAATAACCGTTGATGTTCCTGATGAAGGAGCTACTGAAGCAGATTCACATTGTTTCATAATTAGGGCAACAGTAACTCAGGATCCAAATGCTGCAGATAGGGCTGAAGATAATATAACACTCACTCTTCAAATTCCTGAAATAAAAGAGTGTGAAGCATCTCTTGGTAAATCTTCTCATACTTTAGAACCGTCAGAGTCTGCATCTAATTCTTTTTCAATTACAAATATTGGGAACACAGATTGGACAGCATCAGCTGCTTCTGATTCTGATGAAGCGAATATACAAGGTTGGATTTCTTTTGAAGGCGCTCAATCGAAAACCTTGACTGAACCAGGAACATCTCAAGATTCACACACGTTTACATTTATAATAACTCCAGATGATTCTGTAGAACCAGATACAATTGAATTAAAAATACAGGCAAGAGCAGGCAATTCTATCGCTTGTGAAGAAATACTTTACGTAACTGTAGGACAAAATAAAGATGCTTCTCTTTCACTAAGTACTCCGAAATTATCTAATGCACAGCCAGGAACTACAGAAAGAGTAGAGTTAACTGTTAAAAACATAGGTAATGGACAAGATACATTTGCAGTAGGGGCTACAAATTTACCCTCTGGATGGCAAGTAACATTATCTCAAAGTAGTATTACAATTAATGGTAGACATTGTGGACCAAATAACTGTAATGAACAAATATTAGATGCCGATATCCAAATACCTACAGGTGCATTAGCTAATATTCAATATGAACTCGAATTTTATGTCAACTCTGCAGGTACGGAACATGATACCATTTCTCTCGAAGCCACTGTAGCAGCAGTTCACTCTGTAGATACATCCTTAACTTCTGATTCTCAAACAGGTAAATTTACACAAATTGTCAAATTCCCACTTCATATTGAAAATACTGGTAATGTTCGGGATACCTTTATTTTGGATGTATGTAATCCTAACATCAACTCTTCATGTTCTTCTCCTGCTTGGAATGCATCATTTTCCAATTCTCAAGGGAACAAGATTTCTACAATCACTCTAGATCCAGCAGAATTAATGGAGATATTCGCTGATATTTCAGTAGAAGATCCTTTTGACAACAGTGAAGAAGTTTTTGAAATAAGAGTAGGCATAATGGGCGCATCCTATCAATCCACCGAAATAGTCAGAGTTACAGTTTCAAATTATAATTATAGTATGGCAATTTCATTCCAAAATCCTGGGAATGACCCTGCTAGCGCTTCTTTATCACTACCTCCGGGCGGAGGATATGGTACATTTTTCTGGATAGATAATACTGGAAATGGCGGTATTGATGATGCAATAATAACAGTTACAGGCATGGAATCTTCTGTATTACATACCATCAAAGTCGATGGTCAAATCTCCAATAATGAAATCACAATACCTGCAGATTCTAGAGTCTTGGTAGAGGTTGATCTTGAAGTAATTGACGGCGTTGAAAGTGGAATTTCTGGTACGATAAGTGTTAGCGTATCTTCGAAGAAGAATACCGCGCAATCTTCATCAATTGATTTCAATATAGATGTAATGATAATTCATGATTTGCAATATACCTTGGATTCATCTCCAGAAGAAATTACTATTAAATATCCAAATAGAGGTACTTTTATTGCTTACGTTACAAATAATGGAAACTCGGAAGAAAAAGTAGAAGTTATTACGCCGGCTCCTTTACGACAATGGTCTGTTGATGTTGTTCCTAATGATTTTAAATTACAACCTGGAGAGACCAAAGAAATAGAAATTAGAGTTACCCCTCCAGTTGGTTTAAAGGATGACGATACTTACAAATTTACCATAATAATTCAACCGGAAGATACTCCAGTTGCTGGAGAACCTATCGAATTGATTGTTAATGCTGACACATCTACAATTAGTTTAGTAAATGATTTTGTTGGCCAATTTCTACTTTATGGTGCTATGCTAATCGGCTCAATATTCCTTATTTTGATATTTTTAAGAACAAGAAAAGAGAATAAAATGATTAATGAAGCCTTATTACTTAACCAAGAAGATTGACCACACCTCATAACGCTCGCCGGATACACTTATGTTCCGTTTTCAGGTGGCCACGTTTGTAGCCCTCTAGTGGGACGTGTGGTGTGAGTGTGTCTGTACCTGAAGATTATATCGCGGTTGCCGTAATGGCTCTAGTTGGTATTGGTTTTCCAATAGGTAGTTTCATTGGCTCAAGGCTTCTTAGGCCAACTCCAAATTCTAATGATAAATCACAACTAAGCTCTTGGTTGTTGCCTGGTTATGAAACGGATCAAAGTCTGTATATCCGTCGAGATAGTACTTACGAATGCGGTTCGGAGCCTTTAGGAGATGCTGATATAAATTTCCACTTTCAATACTACTGGTATGCTATCATCTTCCTAGTTTTTGATATAGCATTCATGTTCCTTGCATTTGGAGGAGTAATTACAGTTCAAGATAATATATTGACAAACTCAGAGGTATACACTGCATTACTTACACTTTCGATTTTCATTATTCTGATGAGTCTAGGCGTTTGGCATGTTTTCAGGAAAAGAGGCAGAATTTACATATGAGGAATTACAATGGCAGAAGATGGTCAAAATTATACTATGTTTAGTAGCCGAATGCTGATTGATACAGTGGGAGATACTACAGATGCAGCACTTGAAGCAAGCGGTCTTAGAGACGTTATCGGTGTTTTAGCCGGTAGACTATTTAATTGGGGTCAAAGAAAATCATTATTTCCTCTGCACCTTGGTATAAAATGCTGCGCTCTAGAAATGGCAGCAGCTGGTGCTAGCCGTTTTGATGCAGAAAGATTTGGGGTTTTCTTTAGATCAAGCCCAAGGCAATGTGATGTATTACTCGTAAATGGCCCAATAAGTAAAAAATTTGCTGATCCAATAGTCCGTCTTTGGGAACAAATGCCGGAGCCGAAATGGTGTATAGCAATGGGGGAATGTGCTATTTCTGGAGGGCCTTATTTTCAATCTTATAACGTTCTTGAAGGAGTGGACACAGTAATACCTGTTGATATTTACATTCCTGGATGCCCTCCTCGTCCTGAGGCGCTCATTGATGGATTTGGTAAGCTACGCGAGAAAATAATCCGCATAGGTGCAGTACCTAGTCATTCTAGGACTGATAGCGTTGCTCCAATAATCATCGGAGATGAACAGTAGGAAGTGTTACTATGAGTGGTGTGGTATCAGAACAAGCTCAAATATCTGCTGCGGAAGATCTTGTAAAAGATATAGAGGCCATTGAGGGTGTCATTTCATCTGTTGATCAACGTTCAAATGGTACTCAAATTAGGCCAGTGGTTAAGATAGTTGCATCTCCAGAAAGTTGGCGAGGAGTTGCCGAATCATTATATTCCGATTATGGGGTAGATTATTGCTCTATGATTACTGGTATTCATTGGCCTGATTCACAAGACAAAAAATGGGAAGTAATTTATCATTTTCTAAGAACAGGAGTAAAAAATCCTCCTCAAAGCGATGGCGTAGTACAGCCAATAATTACTAATAATTCAGAGTTAACTGGTTCTGATGTTCCTTTAGAAATAGAAGTAACTATCCATTTAGGAGATACGCGTGAACCTTCAGTTTCAAGTGTTCAAGATATATGGGTTGGTGCAGACTGGAATGAAAAAGAAACATGGGACTTAGTCGGAATTGATTTCGAAGGCCATGAAGGCATGCGTCGGGTTCTACAGCCTCATGAAACTCCAAAAGGATATCATCCATTACAAAAGCAACATAAATTAAGATATCATAATTTTCAAGAGATGTATGATGATGCCCAAGGTTTCAAAAGAAAACCAGTAGATTCTGAGAGAGTTAAATGAGGTTTTAATATGGCAGAAATGTGGATTTCAATGGGACCCCAACATCCTATGACACATGGATTATGGACATTAAAGGTAAAAGTTGACGGTGAGACTGTAGTAGATACTGAGCCTGATTTAGGATATATTCACCGAGGAGTAGAAAAAATTTGCGAATCTAGAGATTTTACTCAAATAACTACTTATTGTGATCGTTTGTGTTATGCAAGCGCAAATACTTGGTCTCATGCTTATATCTATGCGGCAGAAGATTTGCTCGGTGTTGAAGTACCAGAAAGAGCAGAATACATCCGTTTAGTGGCAGTTGAATTACAACGTCTAGCTAGTCACTTGATGTGGTTGGGAGCATATGGCCCAGATATAGGAAATCTTAGCGTGATGGTTTGGTGCCTGCGTGAAAGAGAAATGATGATGGATTTATTACAAGAGTTAGGCGGTTCAAGAATGCACTATAATTTCCCAAGAGTTGGAGGGGTAAAAAGAGATCTCCCTCATGGCTTTGCAATGCGCGCTAGACATAAATTATCTCTTTTCTTAGATCGTATACAAGAATACGAGTCACTTTTTGATGAAAGTACGATTTTCCTTATTAGAAGTCAAGGTGTTGGTTATGCCAAACCAGAAGAAATGATCAATCACGGCGTTTCTGGGCCAAATCTTCGCGCAGGAGGTGTAAATCATGATATTAGAACATCGCATCCCTATTCTGTTTATTCTGAATTAGATTGGGCTCCAGCAGTAGAGCGTT
This sequence comes from Marine Group II euryarchaeote MED-G38, assembly GCA_002457145.1. Taxonomy (GTDB): domain Archaea; phylum Thermoplasmatota; class Poseidoniia; order Poseidoniales; family Thalassarchaeaceae; genus MGIIb-O3. The sequence continues at coordinate 72,071 of NTJP01000007.1, read as the reverse complement.
CATCAATTAAAGGAGCTGATTGTTATGATAGATACAGAATTAGAGTGGAAGAAATGCGTCAAAGTGCTAGTTTAGTTTTACAAGCACTTGACAAAATGCCTGGAGGTGCTGAAACATATCATGAGCCCGGCGATCCCAAAATATTGGCAAAATCACCTTCTCGTGCTCCAGAAGGAACAAGTGGATCACATCATTTTGAAGATAGTAGGGGTGAATCAATGTTTTACCTCGCCGGAGGAGGAGAGGGTAGAGGTAAAATGCCTTATAGAGTCTCAATTAGATCTCCTATGTTTATTACAATTCCATACGCATCAAAATGTATGATAGGTTATAAAGTTGCAGATATACCTGCAATAATGGGGTCCTTCGATCCTTGTATCGGAGAAACAGATAGGTGATTCAATGACTAGTAGCGATTGGTTAGATATTCGTGGTTGGTCTGAATCTATAATTGGATGGTCCATGGACACTACTCATGATTTCCTTCCTAATTCAATACAAACTGAATTTGCAAAAATTCAACCGGCATTAGAATCCTTTTTCCTTGCTACTGTGATGTGTACTGTAGTATTTGCAGTAATGATGCTCACTCTGATGGTTGTTCCATATATTGAACGTAAGTTTATTGGAAGACTAATGGATAGGATTGGTGCTACAACTTCACTACGAAGTCTCTGGGTTGGCGAAGGGAATGCTACAGCAGGAGATTGGTGGAATAAATTACCTATGGGACTTGGTGCTCCTATAGGTTTTGTAAATACTAAATTAAACGAATCATTCGGTAATGATCACCCCCATGAAACAATTTCACGAGTCAACAATCGTGGATACCATGGTATTTGGTTTTTATTTCCAGGATTTTTCCAAGCTCTGGCAGATTTTCTCAAGTTTGCGACGAAAGAGCACATAATTCCTAAGAAAGCTGATAAATTAGTCTTTGAAGTTGCTCCTGTGATAATAATAGCAACCACTATTATGGTATATGCATTTATTCCCTTTGGGCCTCATATTTGGGCTGCAAATCCAGATCTTTCCCTAATTTTTATGATGGCAATTTTTGGTGTCGCACCATTGGGAGTATTTTTCGCTGGCTGGGCTTCAAATAACAAATATACACTAATCGGTGGAATGCGTTCTGCCGCACAATTAACAGCATATGAAATACCACTTTTAATCACAGTTCTAAGTATTGCTGTAATAAGCGGATCATTCAATATTCTGGAAATTATTGATTTCCAAATTGAGACATCAAATACATGGAATATTTTCATCTTACCATTGGGCGCAGTACTGTTCCTAGTAACTATGATTGCAGAAGTAGAACGAATACCTTTTGATATGCCCGAAGCTGAAGCCGAACTCGTAGAGGGCTGGTGGACTGAATATGGAGGAATACGCTGGGGCCTTATGTTTGCTACCGAAATGATGAGAGCGTACGCAGCATGCATATTATTTGCTATGTTCTTTTTAGGAGGTTGGGAATTTCCTTTTCAAGACCTCTTATCCTCGTTGCCGATTTTAGGAGGACTTTTTGAAATAATATTTACTATAATACCAGGATTGGTTTGGGTCTTACTAAAAGCTTGGCTATTGTTTGCATTTTTTGTATGGATAAGAGCATCATTACATCGTATAAGAACCGATCAAATACTAGAATTTGGGTGGCTATATCTTCTCCCTCTGTCAATGGTAAATTTAGTGATAGCTACATTCCTTCGACTTGAAGTTTGGACAGATTCAGGTTGGCCAATATGGGCTGCTCCTTTGTTAACACTTACTGCATTATTTTTCTTTATCGTATACGCCATTGATGAAGATGAAGAAGCATTGGCGCAATCTCGTCGTCCCTACAGTACACAGACCCTGTCTAAGGCATATCCGGGAACTCAAAAAAAATAGGGGGTGAATTAATTGATTAAAAATCCAGATTATAACACAGGACATCCGCATGCTACACCAAATTTTCGTAATTTAGTTATAAGGCCAATGTGGATAACCATGAAAACTGCATTACGTACCATTCCATATATCGGAAAAGCCAACTTCCTAAAAAATAATTACCATGGACAAGAAGCTAAAATGGTTGATGATTTCACAATTAATAGAGTAGGGGAAAATCATCCGTCTACAGGACAAGTTTATTCTGCAGATAGAGAATCTTCTCCAGCTCTACCATTCTTGGAGCGTCCTGTTACCATAATGTATCCCTATGAGAGACTAGAAGATATGGAACCATGGCTCTTCGTCCCTGGGAATTATAATGGCCGTATAGGAATTGTGTGGGAAACTTGTACTGCTTGTAAAGCATGTGTAAAGGCATGTCCTAATGATTGCTTACATATGACTAGTGAAACGAGAGTTAATGTTCTTGACACTACGAAAGAGGGAGATGAATGGCACGGTTATGGAGGGGAATTGGAGGCCGGAGGACTAGCCGCTCGTGAAAAAGATAATTTTATCGAAATAGAAACAGAATTTGATTTAGTTCACGCTCATGCATCTCCTCCGCAACAATATGATTTTGCTGAAATTATTGATATTTCTGGTGATACAGCTACTGTGAGGTGGCAAGATGGATCCGGAATCGAAGAAATAAATACTTCTGATTTAAAACCTGCAGAGCAAGATATTGTATCTGGTCGAATAGACTTAGGACGCTGTATGTTTTGTGGCTTATGTGCTGAAGCATGTCCTTTCGAATCATTCTTTATGACAAATGAATATGATGGTATGACCGGTTATACGCGCGAACAACTATGGATGGATGCCAGTCGAACCCGTTTACTACCGGCTGTTCATCAAGAACGAGTTGACATGGAATTAGCAAAAAGAGCAAAAAAAGAAAAAATAAAGCGAGAAAAGAAAGCTGCTAAATTGGAGGCGTGACATTGGCTATCGATTTTCATGCGATTGCATTCGTTATTCTTTCTTCATTAGCTATATTGGGCGCTCTTGGTTGTGTTTTTTCAAAGAGAGTTGCCCACTCATTACTCTCCTTGATGTTGACATTTATTGCAGTTGCAGGTGTATTTGTTTTAGCCGGGGCTGAAATGTTGGCAGCAATACAGATTCTTGTATATCTTGGATCTGTAATGTTGGTAGTTCAGTTTGGCGTTATGTTGACTAGACGTAAAATATTAGAGGTTGATTACTAATGAGAGTAATTACTGCTTCGACTTCACTGGGGACTTTTGTTTTTGTACTTTTATTGTTACAAGAAGTAAACTCACATTCAATGTGGAATCAAGATATTTCACCTAATTCACCAACAACTCTTGATTTTGCCGACGCCATCTTCAATGAATGGGCAATTGCTACTATAATACTAGGAATCCTTCTAGCAATGGCGATGATTGGGGCTTCATACTTGGTTAGAGATGAACGATTAATAAATCTCGTATGGGATATTAGAGGCGATGTCTCTGAAGAATTAGAAAATATAAGCAAATTCAAAAAATTTACCAAAGATTCCCAAACAATGGAGGAAGAATAATGATAGACCCTAGTTGGATAGTAGGTTTAGGTGTAATACTATTCGGCATAGGTCTTCTAGGAACTTTTTATCATAAAAATGCCATAGTCGTTTTAATGTGTATAGAATTAATGTTAAATTCCGCAAATCTAAATTTTGTTGCAGGGGCGATGTATTATGGAGATGTAAATGGATGGGTATTCACCGCTATCGCCATCGCTATTGCAGCAGCAGAAGTTGCTATCGGTTTGGCTATTTTACTATCGATGTACAGTACTCAGGAAACTATTTCCTTAGATGATGCAAATATACTAAGAAACTGAGGTGAAATTATGGACCAGGTAAAACATGAATATCCGTTACTCTACCCATTAATTCCTATACTTCTGTTGGCGCCATTCCTAAAAATAATAGGTTGGGATTCAGTAGATGCAGCATTTTTAATTGTTACAGTTCCATTGTTAATATTCCCAACAATTCTCATCATTGGTCAAATTTTCAATAAAAATAAAGTTTGGAAAAATAAATGGAAAGAAGGAGGAATATTAGCATTAGGTGCACTTGCAGTTTCTCTTACTATAGCACTTTGGATTTTGTTTGATTACCTTTATGGATCTTATAATTTTACAGATCAATCTATACTTACTTGGTTCGAATGGATAACCTTTGATTTCTTACAGTCTGATTTTACTATTTCAGAAGAAATTAGAATAATTGGAGTGGGTATTTGGATAGACCAGGTAACTTTGATGATCTTATTTGTTGCAACTTTTCTTTGCTTCCTAATATGTTGGTTTAGCATGGGTTATATGAATACAGATCCAATAAATGAAGATAGAAACCATCGTTTTTATGCAGAATTTGTATTATTCAGTATGGGGATGTTTGGGATGGTAATGGCAGATAGCTTCCTTTGGCTATTCATATTTTGGGAAATCATGGGACTTTGTTCTTATCTTTTAATTGGTTTTTATTATTGGAAAGTTAGTGCTGCTTATGCAGCAAAAAAAGCATTCCTTACAACTAGAATAGGAGACGTTTTCTTGATGGTTGGATTATTTATTCTTTATGACATCTATGGATCTTTAGACTTTGAAGTAATTTTTGATGATCCGTCAACAGGGGTGGCAGGAGCGTTAGTAGATTCTAATCAATTATTTTGGGCTTTATTATTATTATTTGTTGGAGCAGTTGGAAAGTCTGCACAATTTCCATTACATGTCTGGTTGCCGGACGCTATGGAGGGGCCAACTCCCGTGTCTGCATTGATACATGCTGCAACTATGGTAAATGCTGGATTATATTTGGTTGCTAGAATGGTCCCTTTCGTTGATGTACATTATAATGGAGTATCAGGTTTAGAAAATCTAGGAATAATTATTGCATTCATAGGAGGGATAACAGCATTCATGGCTGCATTAATTGCATTTGTTCAAAATGATATCAAGAAAGTTCTTGCATACTCTACTATGAGTCAATTAGCATATATATTCACTGGCCTAGGAGTTGCTCTTTGGTTCTATAATACTGACCATCATCATGCAGCAATGATTGCATTTGGGGCTTCAATGTTCCATTTGTTCAATCACGCCATGGCAAAAGGTATGTTGTTCATGGCTAGTGGTTCAGTTATTCATGAAATGCATCATGCACATGATCATATGAATAATGAAGGATCACATGATCATGACTTTGATCCTCAAGATATGCGTAATATGGGTGGCCTAGCTTCAAAAATGCCAATTACTGCTACAGCAATGATGTTTGGATCTATGTCAATCATTGGAGTCCCTCTTATTGGTGGTTTTTGGTCTAAAGAAGGAATTATTGCTGAGACTTGGAAAGCAGCAATCGAATATGAGCCATTAATGTTAATTCCTGCTATACTTATTCTTGCTACCGCAGGAATGACCGGTTTTTATATGTCAAGGATGTGGTTGATGACTTTTGCGGGAGAACCTAAAAACGATGTTGTAAATCATGTGCATGAATCTACACCTTGGATTAGAGAACCATTATTGATTCTTACAGTTATAACAGCGATTGGAGGTTTTGGACTAGCTCTTTTGGATATCATACATTTCCTATCAGCAGATACTGATCATTTAGAGATGCATGGATTTTTATACACACTAGAGCATGCTTTCCTTCCCTCTGATATGACTACAAGAATTGTTGGTTGGACAACAATATTACTTTCCTTTATTATCGGCCCTCTGATCGCTGCAAGAGTTCATGGGGGAAAATTACAAAAAGGAATGAAAGCTATTGTACCAATTAATTGGCTAGTAATACTTTCAAGTAAATTTGGCCATCAAGATGTAGAAAATATGTCAAAATCACAATTCTCAGAGGCATTACAAAATAGATTATATTTTGATGATATTTATGAATATTTGATTTCAAAAACTATTATCCCATTCGCTAACTTATCTGCATGGTTCGATCGTATAATAATTGATGGAATAATAAAACAAGTAGAATCCATATCTGTTTCAAGCTCAATACAAATAAGGAAAATAACTACCGGAAGTGCTCGAGATTATATCTTGATGGCTGCAGTTGGTATGATTTCAATATTCATATTAATATGGGGGGTCAATGCATGAACTTAGATATCTTGTCAATATTAACACTCGTGCCCCTGTTCACAGGTATAACATTAATTATTCTGCCTCAAATATTGCCTAAAGAAATGAGTTCTAATTTGAAAAAGATTACCCGTAATATATGTATGGGAATTGCTTTGGCCATGTTTGCTATTGCAACTATGATTTTCATTGGAACAATTGGTAATGTAGAATGGACAAATCTATTACATGGGGAATATGTCCTAAAGAATGAACAATTTTCCCTTATTTCATCAATAGGAGTCCAGTGGAAAGTCGGCGCGGATGCCCTTTCATTTCCAATGATATGGTTAACTGCATTTTTAATTCCGATATCCATGCTAGTGGAATGGGATGCAAAGAAAGGACATATTTTTCATCCTTTAATATTGATAATGGAAGGTGCTTTGTTAGGAGTTTTCGTTTCATTAGATTTGTTTGTTTTCTATGTTTTTTGGGAATTAACATTAATACCAATGTTCTTACTTATTCTATTATGGGGTGGCGAAGATAGAAAGTATGCTGCGATGAAATTCTTTATCTATACATTTACTGCAAGTGTATTTATGCTCATAGGAATACTAATAATGTATTTCCATACTACTCCATTGCCTGGAATTGGAAGTATGACGGGCCATCATTTTGACCTTGTCCAGATGTCCATCCAAGGCAATTTCATGCCAAATGAAGGCCTTAGACATTTTGTTTGGATACTTTTACTAATAGGTTTTGCAACAAAAATGCCTAGTGTACCAGTTCACACATGGCTACCTGATGCGCACGTTCAGGCACCAACGGCTGGGTCTATGTTATTGGCTGGAGTTATGCTAAAAATGGGTGCATATGGTTTTCTTAGAGTTGCAGTTACTATTTTCCCTGAATCTACAATTATATTTATTCCACTCTTAGTTTTCTTAGGGATGGCAAGTTTAGTTTATGGTGCATGGGTGTGCATGGGACAAACCAATCTCAAGAGAATGGTTGCATATTCTTCAGTCTCACACATGGGGTTAATATTTCTTGGAATAGCAACGATGCAACCCCTTGGATTTGCTGGTGCATTATTCATGATGTTTGCACACGGAATAATAAGTCCACTATTATTCGCTGTCGCAGGATCTTTCAAACATCATTATCATACATTAGAAATCGGTTCCATGAGAGGAATAGCACACCACTCACCATTTTTATCGGGGCATATGATGTTGGGTTGGATGGCTAGTTTAGGTTTGCCTTTAATGGCAGGTTTCGTAGCAGAAGTTGCAATATTAATTGCTTTTTGGCTATCTTTTGGATGGTTAGTAATGTTGCCAACCTTAACTCTGGTGATAACTGCAACATATTATCTAACGTCAATGCAGCGTACAATTTTTGAGTCCGATAATCCTCATCAAGGAATATTACCAGATAGCCTACATGGTGACAAACCTCGTGATGTTACTTGGCATGAAAACACAGGTATGTTTATATTAGGTATTTTCACAATTATTTTTGGTATATTTCCATTTATTTTCTGGGATATGATGTCAGTATGGAGTACAGAATTTATGACTGAAATTATGATTGATGCCATGCAAAATAACAATATCTGGAGGCCAAGCTTAGGTTGGATTTTGGAGGCATTCAAATGAGTTCTTTAAGTGATATTTCAATTGAATTATTAATCCCAGAAATTATGATGATTATTGGGATATTGGCAATGATAATAATGCCTAATTTGGGTGATGCTAAGATACGAATACCTCTTACTAATACTTCTATACCGGTCTTAATTGGAGGAACTAGATTCAATCAAGTGAATAACCCATATATTCCTAGCATAATAGCAATATTCACTTTCTCTCTTTCATTTATCGTTTCATTGGTAATGATCCAAGGCGAAACAAATGGTAATGTTGGAGAAATAATGGAAATCAATCAATTCACAAATCTATTTTCATTAATTTTTACCTCAACTCTACTTATCACTTCCATAGCCACTTTCTATGTAATGCCTCCTAGAAAAGATCCTAAGATTCCTAAAAATTCCGATTCAATAGATTCAGTATCAACTAAAATAAATATATTGATGAATAACCGCCGTCAAGTAGATTTCTACATTCTTCTATCAATGGTAGGACTTGGCATGTGCTTAATGTCTAAATCCACTCATTTATTTTTACTCTTTGTTAGCCTTGAGTTAGCTTCTTTATCATCATATGTTCTTGTAGGTTTTTACAAAGAGAAAGATATAGGAGGAGAGGCTGGAACAAAATATTTCATTGTAGGATCGGTTGCATCTGCTGTTGGAATTTATGGAATGTCATTGCTGTATTTATGGAATGGAGATCTACAAATTAATTCTCTTAGTAATTCTTGGTCATCCATGGAAATCCTCGATCCCATGGCAGGCATAGGCATGGGCCTTATGCTCGTTGCATTTGGTTTCAAAGTGGGTGCTGCACCATTCCATTTGGCAACTCCTGATGCATATTCAGGAGCATCATCTCCTATTGCCGGATTACTTGCTACTGCATCGAAAGCCATGGGATTTGTAGCAATAATGAAAATTTTGTTTATTGTGACCTTGCCAGAAGAAGGTACAGAAGCCTATTGGATGATTGCAATTGTAATAATTTCAGTAATCACAATGACATGGGGTAATTTTGCTGCATTAACTAGTGATAATCCAAAAAGAATGTTGGCATACTCCAGTGTAGCCCATGCAGGATATATGCTTGCTGCTATAGCCGCAATAGGCAGCGGCCTTGGAACTCAAAACTCAAACATTTTGATAATCACTGCAGTAATATTCCATCTAACAATACTAGTATTATTCAAATTAGGTGCATTCTTAGTACTTAGCCTACTTGAAAAAGAGGGCCTAAGTCATAATATGGATGGTTTAAAGGGATTAGCACGTAGAGATTCTACAATTGCCGTTTCTATGTTTATTTTTATGCTTTCATTAGCAGGTATCCCTCCATTATCGGGTTTCTTATCTAAGCTTTTGATGATTAATGGAATAGTCAACATCTCTGCAGGCACAGGAAGTTTATCTTCGGCAACAATCTTGAATTGGGCTAGTAGTGTAAATATAATTTTCTGGTTAGCCATTTCTATAGTAATTAATAGTGCAATTTCATTATTCTATTATCTAAGGATAGGGTTAATTATGTTCTTTGAAGAGCCAGTATCTTCAAAACCATTAGAAAAATCTATTTATTTAAGAATTACAATAATTATATGTGCAATTTTCACTATCTTATTTGGCATCGGTCCTTTGTCGGAGATATTACTTGAAATTGTTAATGAAGCAGCTCAATCCTTGGTCTAACTTAGATGAATCATGCTCAAGTTCACATAGGAGTCTACCGACCGAGGTATGTGGCCCGTAGAGAAGAGAAGGTAGACGCCGAACTTCTCGCACGTCTTGAATCTGGAACTGGAGACAGGATCCGTGTACCTTTACCCAATAGAAAAGTGAATGAAATGTTCGCAATCGCAGACATGATTCTAGGAGGTCGAAGGGTACGTTCTATTTGTGAAGACGGGCAAACTCGTCTTGCCAGGATTCCTGGAAAAATGCGAAGGAGACAGTGGGTAAGAGAAGGTGATTTGATAACACTTCAACCATGGGAATTTCAAGATGAAAAAGCCAATGTATGTATGCGGTATACAAAAACTCAATCACTTTATCTTTCAAGAAAAGGAGTATTGCCTGAAATTGTTGACTTATTTGGAATGGCAGAAGATTCTCAAACTACTTCAGAACAAGAAATTGAAAATGAAGAAATAGAAGAATTATCCGAAGAGATAACTTCAGAATCTGAATTAATTAAAGAACCAGAAATTAATCCACCTCCAATGAATAATGATAATGATGATATTGACTCGTTCTTCGGGTGAATTAAATGAGAGATGAAGAATGGGATTTAGAGCCTGATTTCGACTCCTTAATGAAAAGTGAAAGAAAACATGAATGGATTTCTGAGCCAAGATTTAAGAAATTATTCAATGAAATTGAACATGGACTTCAAGGAGTAATGGGTAAAGGAAGATATGATTGGGTAGATAGACGAGTTTTTGATCAAGTATTTGACAGCTCTACTCTCCTAGCAATTCACAAAATGATGCAAAAAGGAGATATTGAGACTATCGAATATCCAATAGCAAGGGGTAAAGAGGCACATGTTTTTTATGCAACCAGTAACAATGGACCGGTTGCCGTAAAGATATTTCATACCACTAATGCTGTTTTCAAAAGTTTAGCAAAGTATATCGATGGAGATCCAAGATTTGGTGGCCTTTCTAGACGTCATAGAGAGTTAGTCAATATATGGGTTCGTAAAGAATATAGAAATTTAAAGCGCATGAGAGCAAATGGTCTAAGAGTTCCATTACCCATTTCTCATTTTAAGAATGTATTAATTATGGAATTCATAGGTGAAAAACAAGCTAGCCCAAGATTAAGGGATATATCTGTTAAGAATCCTTTTGAGATTTTTTCTCAACTTCTAGATATTATAGCAATAAATTGGCAATCATGTAATTTAGTTCATGCAGATTTTAGTGAATATAATATTTTAATAAAAAATGAAGATATTTGGGTTATAGATGTTGGCCAAGCAGTAACTAATCAACATCCAAATGCTGAAGAATTCTTAGTCAGAGATATCACAAGATTAGTAGAATGGATCAATCGTAAAGGATTTACAGTGGATTTAGCAGAATGTTTAGTCAGAGTTTTAGATGAACCAGTCCCAAAATTAGAACCTCTACCGGGCGGAGATTAAAGTATATGACTCTCTGACCGGATTCATGGAGCATCTGGCGCGTATACCAAAAGACCGCATCGCAGTCCTCATTGGAAAGCGAGGATCAACTCGTAAATTAATAGAAAAAGCATGCGGCGGATTATTGCAAATAGATTCTCAATCAGGTGAGGTAAACATAACTTGGGATTTAGAGAATTCAGATCCCATAATTCGTATGAAGATGCCCGATTTAATTATGTCAATAGGTAGAGGTCTAGCACCAAAAAGAGCCCTACAATTATTAAATGATGATATTTTTCTAAAGATGTATGATATCAGAGAATGGGTAGGGCGCCAACCTAATCAGATTCGTAGAATGAGAAGTAGACTGATAGGTACCAATGGCAGAATAAGGAGTTTAATTGAAGAATTAACTGGTTGTGAAATATCTATTTATGGCTCTACGGTTTTAATAATCGGAGATGATCAAAGTTTAGCTATTGCAGGGCCAGCAATTGAAGGAATATTAAGGGGTTCTGAGCATGGCACTGTCTTATATGGCCTAGAACAAGATAAAAGAAAACAACGCATACAATCTCGAAGTCTGGATTCGCATCAAGATCGAATTGATGAGCCTAATTCAGGTTTTAATGCACTAGTACCTGGATTAGCCGAGGCCCGAAGAAAAGCTTCTAGAAAATTTACTAATTCTCCTGTAAATATTCAAAGTGAGGATGATATATCTGAAATGTTGGAACTTGCAGATGATGAAGAAATACTATATGAAGAAGAGTGAATAAAACCGCCACACCTAAGCGCAATAATCTCTTCGCCGGCACAATGTCTAATCGCTTGGAAGAGTTATATGATTATGAAAAATGGTCTATAAATATCATTTTAATATCTTTTGTACTATTTTTTTGTGGATTATTTCTTTCATATTTGAGTCTTGAAAACCCTCTTACAGATTTTATTTATGAATACTACTTAGATCCAATTATTGCCGAAGAAACCTCAGATGCAGGTTATAACACCATTAATACCATGACTTATGCATTTATTTTGGCGATGTTTGTGGTTTCATTAGCTGCATTATTGAGATATTTGAATATAGATTCTAGTGATTATACATTAATTGCACTATTCCCTTATGTTTTCTGGGCAGTTTTTGGAGAAGTTGTCGAAGATGCACAAATGTTTGATTCGAACCTCGCTCCATATTTTGTTAGCCCAGGAGTTCATTTTCAAACTGCCCTTTGGGTTATTATAGCAGGTTCAGTGGCATACACTCTTGAGAAGAAATCTAAAAATAAGAATAAGTTAGAAAGAGAAATAGAGCTAGTTTCTAGTTTGTTAATTCTAGTACAATTTTTGTTGTATGTGTCATCGATATCCAATAGTGATAAAGTAATTAATCAAGAAATAGATATGACATTACTTTTGTTGATTGGAATGTTTGCTATTTTTATACCACAGTTACTAAATAAATCATTAAAGGTTTTCACTCCTGTCCAGAAAACTGTTTATTCTGTTGGTCTTGGAGGGGCATTGATATTTCTTGGTGCACTATCATCTTATGCAAGTCATATTCCTAGTAATGAATTAGTATTATGGCCATTAATAGTTGTAATCGGACTCCCCTCATTTCTTGCATATTTTATGTATAATATTGGTTCTCCTGCTGTAAAAGAATTATCAGAACATGGACTAATTGCTGGCATACTTCCGGGAGTAATGACTGAAGAAGATTATATCGCTCTAACTTCTCCGGATAAAGATCTCATTGAAGAACACCGTAAGAAAGCTATAGGGGCATCTCCTGTGGTATTTTTGGCTGTGGCAGGACAATTACTTGATGGCTTAGCAACTTGGATTGGTATTGATTTTTTTAACTACAGAGAAAAGCATGTTTTTTCTGCTTGGATTATTGAACAATTTAATTCAGCTGCAGGATTTGTAATAATAAAATTAGGATTAGGCATATTAATATGGTATTTCTTTACTATATCTAACTTTGAAAATAGACAACAACATTTACGATTACTAATCGGATTGGCCATGCTAGTCGTGGGTATGGCCCCAGGCCTTAGAGATGTTTTCAGACTTGCTTTAGGAGTCTAATTATTTCATTTTTTTGAATATCAGCCAATTCAATTGAATACTTATGTGTCATCTGGAGTATTGAAGGCAATGGAGAGGCTACCCACACGCATTGATTCTAAAAGCCAGGATTTTATCCGATGTAAGGAAAAAAATATTACTTTAGTTAATGATTTAAGAGAAAAATTAGCTGAAGTAAAACTTGGTGGAGGAAAAAAATATGTCGATCGTCATAGAAGTAGAAATAAAAAATTAGCAAGAGAGAGAATTTCAGATATATGCGATTCCGGTACTCCTTTTTTAGAATTGTCTCCTCTAGCTGCAAATGATTGCTACGATGGTAAAGCTCATTCTGCTGGAATTGTTACCGGGATTGGTGTAGTCCATGGGAAAGAATGTATGTTTGTTGCAAATGATGCTACTATTAAAGGAGGTTCATATTATCCTCTAACTGTCAAAAAACATATCAGGGCACAAGAGATAGCAGAAGAAAATAATCTAACTTGTATTTATCTCGTTGATTCAGGTGGAGCCTTTTTACCACTTCAGGATGAAGTATTTCCTGATAAGTTACATTTTGGAAGAATCTTTAGAAATCAGGCTATGCTTTCTAGTAAAGGAATATCGCAAGTAGCAGCCGTTCTTGGATCTTGTACTGCCGGTGGAGCTTATATCCCTGCGATGTCAGATGAATCAATAATTGTAAAAGAAAATGGTACAATATTTCTCGCGGGACCTCCATTGGTTAAATCTGCCACAGGAGAGGTAGTAACTGCTGAGGAATTAGGAGGGGCAGTAGTACATACCCGAGATTCAGGAGTAGCAGATCACTTCGCTGATGATGAACCAGAAGCTTTACGGATGGTACGAAATATTATTGAGAATCTAAACATCAAACCTAAACATAGGCTTGATACAAGTATCGTAGAAGAGCCAAAATATGATGCTGAAGAATTAATGGGAATCATACCTATAGATAATAGGACTTCCTATGATGTTAGAGAAATAATTTCAAGAATTGTTGATGGTTCCAGATTTCATGAATTCAAGAATAGATATGGCCAGACCTTGGTATGTGGTTTCGCAAAAATTCATGGGTATCCGGTTGGAATTGTAGCAAATAATGGGATATTATTTTCAGAGTCTTCATTAAAAGGAGCACATTTTGTAGAATTATGTGGACAAAGAGGAATACCATTAATTTTTCTACAAAATATTACTGGATTTATGGTTGGTAAAGATGCCGAATCAGGAGGTATAGCAAAAGATGGAGCAAAATTAGTAACTGCCGTCTCTTGTGTTCCAGTCCCAAAATTTACTATAATAATAGGAGGTTCTCACGGAGCAGGAAATTATGGAATGTGTGGGCGCGCTTTCGACCCCCGTTTCGTATTTATGTGGCCTAATTCACGTATTTCTGTAATGGGAGGGCCTCAAGCCGCAGATGTATTAACTACAGTAAAACAAGATCAAAGAGCAAGAGAAGGAAAAATACCAATGATTGGCAATTCTCTAAATGAATTTCGGGATCCAATACTTAAAAAATATGATGAAGAAGGGTCTCCTTATTATTCAACTTCCAGGATTTGGGACGATGGAGTAATAGATCCAAGAGATACACGCGATATTTTGGGATTATGTATTTCTGCTTCTTTAAATGCTCCAATGCCAGAGCAAAATTATGGCGTATTTAGGATGTGATGATTTGAAAATGACAGATTTAAAGCCAGAGACAAAATTTTGTACATTGACTGTCAAAGATTCAATTGTAACAATAACAATTAAGCGCAAAGAAGTATTTAACGCTCTAAATAAAGAGTTAATCAATGAATTGATACTACTATTATCATGGTCAAAAAATCATTCAGTAGGAGAGAATAATAATTTAATAGATTCAAATGGGGATAAGAATCTTAGAATTCTCATATTAAAATCAGAAGGAAAACATTTTTGCGCAGGTGCTGATATTAACATGATGCGTGAGGCAGGATCAAAAACAGTAGAAGAGAATAGAAAAGACTCAATCCAACTTGACAAATTATTTTATTCTCTTTGGTCACATCCTTGTTTTACTATTGGAATCATTCAAGGGGTTGCATTGGGGGGTGGAGCCGGTTTGATATCATGTTTGGACTATGTAATTATGGAATCGAATTCGAAGATTGCACTCTCTGAAGCAAAGCTTGGAATATTACCTGCAGTAATAGGCCCATATGTATATCGAAGAATAGGTAGTGCTCAGTTCCGTAGATTATCTATGATGGCAGGTAGAATAGATGCTAAAGAGGCATTAAGGATAGGTTTTGTTGATGAAATAGTAAGTGATAATTATGACTTTACGAAATCTATTGATAAAATTATAGTTGAAATTATGAGCACAGGTCCAATGGCTATTTCAGAAGCTAAAAAATTAACATTGATTTTTGATCGCTGGAAAGGTGATGATTTACAACTCCGTCAATATACTTTAGATAAGACCAGCGAAATGCGCGGTTCTAAAGAAGGTCAAGAAGGACTATCTTCATTTCT
This sequence comes from Marine Group II euryarchaeote MED-G38, assembly GCA_002457145.1. GTDB lineage: Archaea > Thermoplasmatota > Poseidoniia > Poseidoniales > Thalassarchaeaceae > MGIIb-O3. The sequence continues at coordinate 56,625 of NTJP01000007.1, read as the reverse complement.
TGAAAGAAGAAATCCTGATTGGAAAGATGAAATATAAGGGTGATTAGTATGTATCCCGATTGGATGTTCAATGCCGTAAAACCATATTCATCAGTATTAGTTGCTAATAGGGGAGAAATTGCAGTAAGAATTCTACAAGCGGCTAAAGAATCAGGTTTAAGGGGAATTTCAATTTACTCAGATTCAGATGCAAAGTCATTACATGTTGAAATTTCTGAAGAAGCCATCCACCTTCCTGGTAAATTATTGTCTGAGACTTATTTGAATATAGAAGCAATTCTAAATGCAGCTAAAAATTCTGGCGCAGAGGCCATTCACCCCGGTTATGGTTTTCTTTCTGAACGTTCTGATTTTGCCCAAGCTGTCATTGATTCAAACTTGATATGGATAGGGCCAAGTCCAAAATCAATAAAAATTATGGGTGATAAAATTTCTGCTCGTAATAAGATGATTAATTCCGGGGTACCGATTATACCTGGTGAAGAGATATTTATTCAAGATGGTGAAGAATATATTGAACCATTGGCAGCTGCAGCCGCGAGAGTAGGATATCCATTGTTACTCAAAGCCAGTGCAGGAGGCGGAGGCAAGGGAATGCGCGCTGTTCATATGCCAAAGAATCTTAAATCTCAATATGAGGCTGCATCAAGAGAAGCTTCAGCAGCTTTTGGCGATGGGACTGTATATGTAGAAAGATTACTTGCAGAAGCGAGACACATAGAAATACAGATTTTATGCGATGAGAATGGAAATTGTGTACACCTAAATGAAAGAGATTGCTCCTTGCAACGCCGTCATCAAAAGGTAATAGAAGAAACTCCCTCTCCCGCGCTGTCTGATGATATTAGGCAACTGATGGGCCAATCTGCACTCAAAGCTGCCAAATCTGTAAATTATGTAGGGGCTGGAACTGTTGAATTTCTATTATCCTCAAAAGGAGAATTCTTTTTTCTGGAAATGAATACAAGATTGCAAGTTGAACACCCAATTACAGAGTTGATTACTGGTATAGATATAGTTCAGAAACAGTTTGAGATTGCCGCAGGTATAGATTTAGGATTAATTCAAAAAGATATTGGCATTAATGGTCATTCAATAGAAGCCCGTATTTATGCCGAGAATCCATCAAATGGATTTCTGCCTGCAACAGGGGTACTGTCAAAATGGCAATGTCCATCAGGTCCAGGAATAAGATTAGATTCCGGTTTCCGTGAAGGCGACGAAATAACAATTGATTTTGACCCAATGCTTGCTAAATTAATAGTTCACGCGCCAAATAGAAAAGCTGCTCTAAGAAAATTAGATACAGCCCTTTCTGATTTCATAATCTTAGGAGTAATTACAAATTTAGGCTTCCTAAGAGATATAATCAAACAAAATAGATTTTCTGAAGGACGAATGACTACAGATTATCTGGACAATGCCGATAATTCAATTTTCATTCAACCGACTATAGACCCTTCTCATCTAATTGTAATAGCATCGGCGGCAGAAAGATTAGGAATAAATACAAAATCATCCTCCTCGATAAACGATGGAATAATGGATAATTATAGTGGGCATGTCGGAGATCCATTTAAGACATTATCAAGAATATTCCCCTGAGGTAAAAATATGGAATGGAGCATAGGACAAGATAAAATTCGTTATACTGTTGATATAGTTGACAGTGATGGAAATATATCTCTAATTAGTTTAAAGAGAGAAAATGAAGAAATTCCTATTTCAGATATTTCTGTATCTCGAGATTCTAATTCAAATAGATTATTATTGAAAACTGCTGAGAAATCTAAATTAGTACATATAGTCAAGATTAAAGATTCATTTTGGATCCATTTAGATGGAAGGGTACATATTGTAAATGCTCATGAAGTTGGACATTCTTCTCAAAAACAAAGTGAAGGAAGTCTAGTCGCTCCTATGCCAGGGACAATAATACAAATTTTTGTCAAGGAAGGGCAAAGGGTAAGAAAGGGACAGAACATAATGGTAATCGAGGCAATGAAGATGGAACATAAGATTCAATCTCCTAGAGACGGAGAAGTAACTTCATTGTTTCATGAAGTAGGGCAAAGAGTTGATATGGATGCTCTTTTAGTTGAGATTAATGATTAATCTATTATTTCAATGGCTCTAAGTATTTTTGACCATTCATTAATGATTGCAAAACATCGGGGATTGCAACTTGACCCTTTTCATTCTGATACTGCTCCATTATTGCAACTAAAGTACGACTTGTTGCAACCGCTGTTGAGTTCAAAGTATGTACTGCAGAATTTCCTTCCGGTGTGCGATAGCGCATTTTTAACCTATTAGCCTGATAATCTGTACAATTAGAACAAGACACTACTTCTTTATACTCATTTGCCCCGGGAAGCCATGCTTCTAAATCATATTTTTTTGATGCAACTGTGCCCATATCTCCAGTACATATATTTACAACACGGAAATGAATCCCCAGATTAGTCCATAAATCAATAGCATTTTTTAATAAATCTTCATGATGTTTCCATGAGTCATCTGGATGACAAATGACGACTTGTTCCACCTTAGTAAATTGATGAACTCTCCAAATTCCTTTATCAGAAAGCCCATGTGCTCCAACTTCTCTTCTGAAGCATTGTGAAATACCAACCAATTTAATCGGTAATTCAGATGGCTCTATTATCTCTCCCATCCTCATTGCTGTTAAAGGGTGTTCACTTGTGGCAATTAGATAATATTCATCCGGTTTTATCCCATACATTACATTCTCGAAATCACTAAGATCAGTGACTCCTTCGTACGACTCTCTATTCATCATTAACGGCGGTTGTATAAGGGTATAGTCTCTATCCATCAAAAAATTAGAGGAATAAATTTGTAATGCTAACTCGAGTCTTGCCAAGTCTCCTTTGAGAAAATAAAATCTGCTTCCTGTTACCTTTGCACCTCTTTCTAAGTCTACCCATCCGTTTTCTTCTAAAATTTCATTATGAGTCTTTGCATCGAAATCTAATTTTATTTTATTTCCGTGTAAACTATGTAATGTGTTCTTCTGATCATCTTCACCAACAGGGACAGTTTCATGAAGTATGTTTGGAATTTTCATTCTTAACGAATCTCTTTCTTGTAAATACTTATCAGCCAAAATCGCCAATTCATCGATTTTTGAACCAATAATTGCAACTTTTTCCATTATATTATTGACTTTCTCTAAATCATTATTTTTTTTCGCTGCAGCGATACCTCTTGCACCTTCATTACGTTCTTTACGTAATACATCTGAATCATACCTTACTTTTCGCCATTCTTCGTCTAATCTAATTACTTCATTGATATTATTATTAGAAATTTTTCTCTTGATATGATCTGCAAGAATGATATTCCTATTTTCCCTAAACAATTTAATGTCTAACATACTAACAACCTCTAGGAATAGACATTCGCCCTTCAATCAATCGGCAATTTTGATTATAATAGGGTAATGTTATGCCATAGTTGATCAAATCCGATAGCAATTGTTCCTGAAATAATGTAACCAAGAATACTACCTCCGTTCAATAAAGGAAGTCCAGCTTGTGGCTTTCCTCTGGCAACTTGAGTCATAAGGGCTAGATAACCGAATAAACCTCCGACTAGAGTACCCAAACCAACCAACATTGGGCCATAATAAATTGGTTCACTACCCGGCCAGAAATCAAATACGATAGGTCCAATTTCGGGTAAGAAGGTAACACTTGAAATGACTAACATTCCTGGAAAAATTACATCACCCAATCCCATGAACAACGCATCTCTGGACTTATTTTCCGGCATTGTAACTTTTTCTTTTGTAGAATCTATTATCTCATCTTGCATTATTTTATCATTTTGCTCCCTAAACGAATACCCTTTCTCCTTGGGTGCAACCAATAATACCGGTAATTTTAGCCCAATCATAGTATCTGCCAATTCAAGCATATGTTTACTTTTATTTACAGCCCAATGATCATATATTGCCGCCAAGGTCATAAATAAAATAATTAATACAGGTGTAAAAGATATGCCAATCATTGTAATTACACCTGCTCCAACCAATACTCCTACGCTATTCACTACATACCATTCTGGATATTTATTCAAATAAATCATTAGTCCAACACTAAATATTATCGCTCCAAATATAATAAAATTTTCTAGTAAATTATCTGAGAAAAAACCATTCGTTATTATATCAGTTAAAACTACTAATAGCCAAGTCATAGGGTATATCGTATACAATAGGCTAAACCAAAGGGCCACCATCACAATCCCTTTAATCAAGTAATCTAATCCCTTTCTTGCCAACCAAATTATTAATATTGTAAATATAAAAATCATTACTAATTCGAATAATATATTTCCCGCTTTTGTTGTACCTTCCTCTCCGAAGGCCCTTGCTGTGTCAAAATTATATACAGGCTGTATGAATAAACCCAATAAAATCGAACTAACAAACATACCTGCCATTCCCGTCATTGAAACCCATTGTTCACGCATTGCCTGTAATATTTCCGACACATTATACTCTGACATGCTTCCACGACATTCAATACACATTTCACTTTGACCCTCACATGGACCTCACTGGCCGTGGTATTCAAGCACCTAAAATATGGCTGAAAAAGAGTATCAGTTCAGGAATTAAACTGGGATTAAATAATTGTACTGAGATGCTTAATAGACTTGGAAATCCTCAAAAAAAGTTCTCTTCCATACATGTGGCTGGAACTAATGGAAAAGGATCATTATGTGCTAATTTATCTGCAATTGGTTCAAAAAATGGTCTCTTAGTAGGTTTATTTTCATCTCCACATTTAATTACTGTTGAAGAAAGAGCCAGAATTGACGGAAGGCCAGTAAGCTCAGATTTATTTAACAGATGCTTATCTTTAGTGCACGAAGTATCATTAATTGAGCCAATAATAGAACCTACATATTTTGAAATCACCTTCCTTACATCATTACTTGCATTTTCAGAATCAAAAATAGATATTGCCATCATTGAAACAGGACTTGGAGGACGTCTAGATTCAACTAGATTAGTAGAAGCGCAACTTTGTGCTATAACTACTATTTCCAAAGATCATTCAGAAATATTGGGAGAAACGTTAGTAGAAATTGCTTCAGAGAAAGCACATATATATCGTCCAAATATTCCATTATTTTCTCTATTTCATTCAGACTATGACGTAAGAGAAGTCTTCACAAAAATTGCTGGAAGCGATTTAAAGTGGTTTAATCCAAGATCTTTAAAAGCATGGGATATATCAAAGGAATATGCTATATATATAGCTAATTATTTGGGTTGGAAAATAGACGACTATCAACTTAATTGGCTTGGTAGATCAGAAGATAACATTAGTTGGATTCCAGGAATAAGATGCAGAGTTAGTGCTGCTCATAATATCGAGAGTATTGAAAATGAGTTAAATTCACTTGATGAAGAAGTTGTCATGCTGATTGGCATGACTTCTAAACCAGATATTTATGAAACGTTATCTCCTTTTAGAGGGCAATCAAGAATATTACATACAATAGTTACTGAGCCTTCAAAAGGACGAAAAAGACCCATTGATCCTCAAAATATACTCGACGAATTAGAGAAGTTAGGTTTGAGTGAATTAGAAATCATATATGATTTACATGATGCTATTACTAAATTAGAAATTATAGCTAAAAAATTAGATTGTTCTGTATTGATAATAGGTAGTATATATTTAGTTGGCGAGATTATGAATTATGTAATTGTTAGAGACTCTTTGGATATGTATGATATCTTAACAATCCATCCACCATTAAAGTAGGCAGTATGATTAGCCACTCACTCACGCCATGGTATATGTCCGGCAAGTGGGACCTAAGGTTTATCGATTTAGCAAAGCATATTTCTAAATGGAGCAAAGACCCCTCAACTAAAGTCGGATGTATTATAGTAGGTGAAGATAGAGAAATACGTTCTACGGGATTTAACGGATTTCCCAGGGGCATTGATGATACGTCAGAGAGATTAGAAGATCGTAATCAAAAATATCCTATGATATGTCATGCCGAGGAAAATGCGATTATGCACGCTGCTCGTATTGGAGTTTCTCTTAAGGGTACCATGGCATATGTTACATGGCCTCCGTGCTCACGATGTTCTAGGTCATTAATACAGGCAGGAATCAGTGAGGTAGTCTATCCATCTGATATTGAAATACCAGAAAGATGGCAATCAGATTTCGAAATTGCATCAAAAATGATGAAAGAAGCAGGAATAATAGTAAGAAAGGCGTAATATTATGTCTATTGTTGGTGAAGCTTTTATCTTTGAGAGAACAGGACATTATGTTAGAAATAGAACAGTTTTAGCTGCTATGACAAATAAACAAAGCCTCCAAAATGGCATACTATCTGATGATGAAATAAAATGGCTAACAAGAAGGGCGAGAGATGGTTTTGGAATAATTACTACAGCAGCAACTCATGTATCAAGAGACGGACAGGGATGGGAAGGAGAATTCGGAATATTTGATGATTTTCATATACCTGGTTTATCCGATTTAGCAAATAATATAAAACAAAATGGTGCAATATCAATTGCCCAAATATTTCATGCAGGAATGCGCGCACCTCAAAAATTAACTGGACTTCAACCAATTTCGGCTAGTAAGAATAGATGTGATGAATCATATAATAAATATTCAAGAGAGGCTTCAGAGAAAGATATAATTAGATTAATTAATGACTTTAAGAATGCTGCATTAAGATGTTTCGAGGCCGGTTTTGATGGTATTGAAATACATGGAGCACATGGTTATCTAATTAGTCAATTTTTGGGCTCCGAAACAAACCGCCGATCGGATAAATGGGGAGGAAAAATAAAAAATCGATCAAAATTTCTTATTGAGATAATACGTTCAATAAAATTAAATGTTCCTAAAGATTTTATCATAGGCATCAGGATTTCTCCGGAGATTCATAAAATCGGAATAGATCTCCATGATAGTATTACTCTATCTAAAATTTTATGCGATGAGGGAATTGATTTCTTACATCTATCTTGCTGGGATTCATTTTCTCGTTCTAAATGTGAGCCAGAAGATCCTCGATTCCTTACTGAATGGTTTACAAGTACAATAGATAATTTACCTCCAATAATTTGTACTGGAGGTATATGGGACATTCATGACGTTCAATCTGTATTCGCTCAAGGTGCTGATTTTGTTGGCGTGGCCCGTGCAGGAATCGCCCATCCTGACTGGGCCAGTAAAATAACCGAAGAAGGATATAAACCTCAAAAACCACCATTTTCAACTTCACACCTAAGAAAGGCAGATCTCAGCCAAATATTTATTGATTATATGAAATCATGGAAAGGCTTTGTTAAAGATTAAAAAAATATTTATGAAATAAGGATTTCTCCAAAAGATGTTTTTTCTAAAGATTGGCCAATATCCCAAGGACTATCAGAACCACAAACCAATGCAATAAATCGATTAAGTGGCATACCATGCTCCCATCCTAAATATGGAGTTCCATTTCTAGTGAGTGGTAAAGAAGGAATTTTCCGAGATAATTGTCTTAGTTTACCAGTTAGATTGGCACTCTCTACTCTCATTATTCTCCAACTATCTCCTCTTACTCCCTTCAATCTATATGCATATAGGGGCATTAAACCACATCTTTCTCCAACTTCTTTTAATGAATTATACTGATGGACAGTTCTCCCGGATAAATAAAGTTTACTTTCTTTTGAAGATTTAACCTCTATTGGGAAACATATATCTCCCCTTAAAGCCAATAAATCCCCTGTTCCCTCTGAACCACTTCCTGGTGCCCTAACAACAAGAAAAGGCCTTTGCATTACTTGCATTGCCTGCGCTCTTTCTATTTCGGTACATGACCTCGTAACGGCCCTTATTCCTTTTAATTCTCCTGCCAAAACCGACCGCAGTTCTCTCTCGTAATTTACTCCCACGAACAAAGCGTATTGTGAGGGTACTTGACTACATCGATTATAAAAAGAATAAAACACTAATTTCACAAGAATAAAACTACTCCCAAATAAGTATAATGTGAATTATACATGTGTTTAATTAAAACACTTTCTTCTTCTTCGTGTGGTTATGGCAAGAGTCGGGGTGCGGACTAATGACTTTCAATTAGCCTACAGACTAATCAAAAAACTAAGGCATTCTCAAATTAAGTATGTCCAATTAGAATATGACGCAGAAATACCTTCTGATATTATTTTTTGGTTTGGAACCGATGAAGAGGTTAGACAATCAACAGATAAAAATGGTGTTTCATGCGATATTGATGAAGTCGATATCACTGTTCAAAAATATATCAATATAATATTAGCCGGACCAAATGTAGAATTACTTAGTTTTGGTGTTGACACAGGACCAAGGCCAGGCCTCGCTTGGTTTGCTGATGGTAGATTAATAGGCTCACTACAACTAGAAGAAGTAGATTCGGTAGTTAAGGAGATTAATCAAATAATATATCATATATCTCCTAAATCATCAATTATTAGAATAGGTAAAGGACCGAGAACATTATCTAATAGGATTGTAAATAACTGTCTTGATAAAGGATTCAGCGTTGAATTAGTTGATGAGAATAACACTTCTTTTGGCTCAAGACATGATCACGTTTCTTCAGCTAAGAATATAGCTTTAAAAAAAGGAATATCAGTCTTTAAGCGGTTAAAAGTAATCCCAACGAAGGGGGAAGTGAGAGAAATACAGAGAATTAGCCGTCTTGCTAGTCAAGGTAAATCTACTATTCCATCTAACTTAGCTAGGTCTGTGGCAACAGGTAGAATTTCATTAACAGAAGCATTACACTTACATCTGAATGATTATTGAAATTTTCCTTTACGAAAATCTCTAGTTCTTTCAATTCCAGGAAGTTGGTCTTCACCTTCTCTGTATACAGTTTTCATATTGTTAAGAAAATTATCTTCATGGGTTACAATCAATACCATTCTGACTCCAGGATCATTTTCACCATCCATCCAATCAAGTATAATTTCCATAGTTTTCCTCGCTCCTTCTCTATGAGGATAGGCAAACACATCCATTCCTAAAGGTGGCAATACCAGAGTTTTTCTAGGCTCTATTTTTTCAACTTGTTCAAATAATGCATCATAAGAGTTTTTCAATAATTCTCTTCTAAAGTTATCTTGTGAAGGCCTCCTACAATCGGGTCCCACTACATGTACTAGATTTTCTGCAGGAAGATTAAATCCAGGTGAAGTAACTGCTTCTCCAACTCCACAAGGTTGTAAATTCTCTTTACGCCTTTCTTTTGCTATGTTTGTACAGAATTCTCTCAATTCAGGTCCAGCAACTAATTGCATTCTTTCATCCAAACCTTCCCTTCCTGCTAGCCGATTATTAGCTGGAATTACCATCACATCTCCTTCGACTGTAGTAATATTGCCAAACAACACTCTGACTTGTCCATGTTTACACTCTCTCACTATTACCACTTCTGCCATAAATCAGCGAGGCGAGGTCATCGGATATCTAATCATCGCATCGTTTTTAACCGAATTAGGCCGAAGAGTTGATTCACTAAAGCCTCTTCGGGGAATATATGTCGTCAGGTTATGTCTTAGTTAATGTTGAACCAGGTGCAGAAACAAGCGTTTTTGATAAGTTATCTAAATTAAGTTTTGTCTCAGATATTAACCACCTTTTTGGAGACTATGATATAATTATCAAAGTTGAAGCAGATGGCATTGGAGTAATAGCCGGTATGGTAGTGGATTCAATACGTTCCATTCCCGGAATTTCAAATACCAAAACTTTGGCGTGCGCCGAATTTTAAATCTTCCAAATTTATCTTAAGCCTATTTAGGTAATATTATCCTATTCATTTGCCAAAAAGTTCATTATCTAATTTAGAATGGAAAGGTTTGGAGAATTGTCTATGACTGAAAAGAAATATTTTGTATTGATGAAAGGTGGAAAAGACACAACACAAGTGTTCCACAGTAAACAACCTAGAGGTGCAGCCCTAAAAGCTGCGACAAGGGGGGAGACTGATATCAGGCTCAGAGAAAGAGGCACAGCCAAAGTTCATGTATTTACAGGTAAAAAGGAAATGGTCCCAAAACCTGCTAGCGCACCTGCATGGTTGCCTGATAAGATAAATAAAGCAATTGTAAAGAAAATCCGTATAGATAGGATATAATTGATATATTTTCATAGTAAAATATTTTTTAATAATTTACTTTCTTAAACCGATTTTTTTCGCCAATATGGATATGGGATCATAATATTCTGAAATAACTCTTTCTTTTAGAGGGATAATTGCATTATCAGTTATGTTTATTCCTGCTGGACAAACTTCAGTACAACATCTTGTTATATTGCAATAACCTATCCCAAAATCCTCTTTTATTTCTGGAATTCTATTTTCGATATCCAATGGATGCATTTCTAATCCTGCTAGTCTTACAAAGAATCTAGGTCCAGCAAATTCATCGAATTTTTGATGCTCCCTTAAAACATGACAAGTGTTAACACATAGCATACATTCAATACAGGATCTAAATTCTTGTATTCTATTAGCTTCATTCTGATTAAATTCCCAATTTTTTTCTTCTGGTCCATTTATTGGGACCATTTTTTTATTCATTTCATATGCCCAAGATGTATCGGTGACTAAATCTTTTGTAAGTGGAAATGCTTGCATTGGTTTCACCATTACAGATTCACCATCAGGAGTTTCTTCCATTACTTCTTCCATTCTTGTCATACACATCAAACGAGGTTTGCCATTTACTTCTGCTGAGCAAGATCCACATTTTCCTGCTTTACAATTCCATCTACATGATAAATCAGGTGCATGTTCTGCCTGAATCCTATGTATTACGTCAAGTACTACCATTCCCTCATCCATTTGAACAGTATATTCTACCATTTCTCCAAAAGGATCTCCATCATTATCAGGTTCTCCTCTGAAAATTTTGAATGTAACATCCTCACTCATTTTTACTCCTCCTCATGTAAATCTTCAATATCTAGTAATTTTTTCAATTCTTCATCTATTGGGGGATAACTTCTATGTTCTATGGACATCTCATCCTTTTTGGTTATTACACTATTTATTTTTCCCCAATGTTTGTAATCCGGAAGGGGAAAATCATCTCTAGTATGTCCTCCTCTAGATTCTTCTCTGTGTAAAGCTGCTAATGCACACATTCTGCTAACATCTAACATTGCTTCAATCTCCAATGCCTGATGCCATCCTGGATTATATATTCTGCTATCTCCAGTTGATGTTTTTTGAGAACGGATTTCTAAATCATCTAAATCTTGTAATGCTTCTCTTAGCAATTTTTCAGTTCTAATTATGCCAACTTTATTTTGCATCATTTCTCTTAAATCTTCCACAACCTTTGCAGGATTTTCTCCCTCTTTACGTGTCAAAGGGGCTAAAGTTTCTTTAATCGCCTCTTCTATTTCTACTGGATTAATTACTAGAAAATCTGATAATCCCTGTGCCACCAGTGCCGCATGTTCTCCAGCTATCTTGCCAAATACAATTAAGTCTGATAGTGAATTACCCCCAAGCCTATTCGCACCATGCAAACCTGTTGCTGCCTCTCCAGCTGCAAACATTCTAGGCACAGTGGTCTCTTGGGTTTCTGGATGAACTTTTATCCCTCCCATAACATAATGTGCAGTGGGTCCAACTTCCATTTTCTCGACTGTAATGTCCACCGCAGCTAATTCTTTGAATTGATGATACATACCTGGTAATTTTTTCTTGACCTGGTCAGGATTTCTCCATGATATATCTAGATATGCTCCGCCATGCTCACTAGCCCTTCCTGCATCTCTTTCAGAATTAATTGCTTTAGCAACGACATCCCTAGTCAGCAATTCTGGGGGCCTACGTACTGTTGCTAATTTTCCATCAACAACTTCAGAAACCCATTCTAGGGCTTCTTTTTCAGTATCTGCGAATTCATCTTTATACATTTCAGGGACATAATCAAACATGAACCTATTACCTTCAGAGTTGGTAAGCATACCTCCTTCTCCTCGAACTCCTTCAGTTACCAAAATTCCCTTTACGGAAGGCGGCCAAATCATTCCTGTTGGATGAAATTGTATGAACTCCATGTCTCCAATTTCAGCACCAGCCCAATATGCTAATGCATATCCTTCACCAGTATATTCCCAAGATCCAGAACAAACTGACCAACATCTAGTCGCTCCACCTGTAGCCATAACTATGGTTTTTGATTTGAAGACATGCAATGTCCCATCATTTCTATCATATGCAAAACAACCTGATATTATACCATTTGTTGTAAACAATTTACGAACTGTAAATTCCATGAAAACATCCATTCCCATGTGAACTCCTTTTTCTTGTAAAGTTCTAATTAGTTCCAAACCTGTCGCATCTCCAATATGTGCCAATCTAGGATAGGTATGCCCTCCAAAATTACGTTGATTAGTGAGTCCCTTAGATGTCCTGTCAAATATCGCACCCCATGTCTCTAATTCTCTTATTCTATCAGGCGCTTGCTGAGCATGTATTCTAGCCATTCTCCAATCATTCAGATATTTTCCTCCCTTCATAGTATCTCTAAAGTGTATTTGCCAATTATCACGGGGGTCTTTATTTCCAAGTGCAGCAGCAGCACCACCTTCGGCCATTACAGTATGCGCTTTACCTAGCATTGATTTGCAGACCATTGCAACAGATACTCCGGTCTTACTTGCTTCAATAGCCGCCCTGAGTCCTGCCCCTCCAGCTCCAATAATAACTACATCATATTCATGAGTAATATATTCTTCATTCATATCAAAAACCTCAAATAATTATCCAGTGAATATCATTTATTATCCCTTCTGCAACTGCCCATACAAATAAGTCTCCTAAAAATACCATAACTAAACTTGTCCAAAACCAAAAAGCATGTTCTATGTTTAGATTACTTATTTTAATGTGTAATTTTCCAAATATACCACTTATACCACTCCTCCATTGGTTCATACCACCTCCAAATAGGTGTCTGAATGCATGACAAGATGCAACATACATGAATAACAACATTGACTCGATAGCTAGGACCAAAGTTCCAATTGAAATACCAAAAGACTCAACTCCATTATCTCCTTGAAACCACATAGTGTGATAAACATCATATACTTTCATCGAGAGGATAATTATCGCCAAATATAACATATATCTATGAATATTATTCAGAATAAATAATCCCTTTTCTCCTTTATAATCTATCTTATAGCTGATTTTTGGTTTTGCTACGACACACGCGGTTGGATTTTGAAAAAATACTCGATGGTATACTTTACGCATGTAGTAACATGTTCCTCTAAAACCGAAAGGTATCCATAGAATAAGCAATGCTGAATTCATCCAGTGTGGAGTTTGCAAATCAAAAATATGAATAACATCAGGAGAAAATATAGGTGATGTTACTCTATGGTTATCATAATGGATTTCTCCATTCCAAACAAGTACACGCAGTGCAGTATACACGAGTGCCAATGAAAGTCCAAACCCCATCCAAAAGGGTTTATTCCACCATTTATCAACTCTATCGGTAATTCCAAATCCTTTTTTCATAGGAAGTTTGATTGCATCAGACATTAACTAACACCTACCTTATATCATAACCGAATAGACGGTGGCCAATAAGTGATTGCTTTCATCCATGACCTTTTTTAAGAATATATTAGTTACTATTTATTCTCTAAATTTAGGGTTTTATGAAATGAACACAATCAATAATTTATAAAGCTCTATTTGTCATAATTGTGAATATGTGCCTGGCGTGTGGTTACCTAATCTACCATGCCCAGAATGTGGAGAGGATTTAATCTAGGCAAGAGAAGAATAATCAGCCTCAGCTTCTTCTATATCAACTTCATCTACATCCATTTGTGCAAGTTGTAATTTACCGGATAGTTCATCATTAACTGCATGCCAATAAGAGTATGCTTCAATGACCCATATGCCAGATTCTCTAGTGCCATTTCCACTTCCCTTGACACCGCCAAATGGCAAGTGCGCTTCAGCTCCAGTTGTTGAATTATTAATCCCAGTCATACCTGCTTTAATTCCAGTTTTATATCGGTAAGCTTCCAATCTATCATTTGTATAAATCGCCGAAGATAAACCATATGGACTTGCATTAGCTAAATGTAGGGCATGTTCAAAATCATTAGCCTTAACAATTGTAACTGCAGGTCCAAATATTTCTTCATGGAAACACTTCATATCTTCTGTAACATCAACATAAACATGCGGCCACATATATACTCCTTCATTTGCATCGCCCTGAAAACCCTCTGGACGAAGATCATTTGTGATTCTGCCGCTGCCAATTAATTTTGTAGCTCCATCTTCTTCGCACATTTTGATAGCTTTTAGAAAATCAATAGCATATTTTTCTGATAACATTGATCCATATATCATATCATCATGACGCATAGAATCTCCTATAGGAGTACTAATCACTTTTTTCATGAATTTATCAACAAATTCATCATATATGTCTTCATGAACAATCAGGTTACCAAGACTTGTACATCTCTGTCCAGCAGTACCGAAACCAGCCCAATAGGCCCCTTCAACTGCATTTTCTAAATTAGCACTTGGCATTATTACAAGTGGATTCTTACCTCCTAATTCTAGACTTGCACTCACTAGATTTCTTCCACATACTTCTCCAATCATTTTCCCAACTGAAGTACTTCCTGTAAAAGATATTTTATCCACCATTCCAAGATCAACAGCATCAACTAAATACTGTCCAGCCCCACTTCCTTTGCCGTGAATTAGATTAATCACGCCATCTGGTAACCCTGATTCATACATTATTCGTGCAAGAGCAAAAGAAAGTAATGGCGAATCTTGTGGAGATTTCCATACACATGTATTGCCACACATAATTGCAGGAATCATCTTCCAGAAAGGAACTGCAGAAGGGAAATTACAGGCGTTAATTATCCCACAGACTCCTAAAGGACGTCTGTATGTGAATAATTCTTTATCAGGTAATTCAGAGTTGACTGTTTGCCCATAGAGGCGCCGCCCTTCAGATTGAAAGAATAAACATGTATCAATGGCTTCTTGTATTTCTCCTCCGCACTCCTTCAGTGTTTTTCCTATCTCACGTGCTTGTAGACGTACTAAGTCATCTTTATGCTCCATCAGTAGTCGCCCCATATTTCCTATTATTTGCCCCCGAGTAGGAGCAGGAGTAGATGACCAAGAGGGAAATGAAGCACGGGCAGCAGCTAATGCTTCATGTACATCAGCTTTAGTTGAAAGAGGAAATTCTCCCAAACAGTCGTCTAACCAAGCAGGATTAATACTTTCAAAACTTTCACCACTGCTTGCTAACTTTAATTTTCCATTGATTATATTGTATCCTTTAATCTTAGGGTTATCATTTGGATTTTTACTTTCCATCTTCTCAAAACCGGTCGCTAATACATGGGCCATGACGCTGCGATAGACTTGACTTTGATAACCCTACTGAGTATTAACGTAATTGATAATAATGAAAATAAAAGACAATTTTTTGTTAGTAGGTTTAATTACCCCAGAGTTTTAGAGGTATCCGTCCGGGGCGAATGAAGTGACAACAGATTCATCAGATATATCAGATTCTTTGACATTAAGAGTTGCAAAAGCTATTCCAAGCGATGTAGGTCATGGACGTGCCAGAGTCCCGTTTGATAATGATCTCAATCTTAAACCAGGTGATATAATACAAATATCCGGGGAACAAGATACTGCTGCTATAGTTTGGCGTTGTAGGCCTGAAGATGCTAACCTAGGGGTAATCAGAATAGACGGAATAATTAGGAAAAACGCAGGAGTAAGTTTAGGCGATCGTGTAGCCATCTCCAAGGTCGAAACTCAACCATGTACAAGATTGGTACTCAGTCCAGTTATGGCTAAACAACAAAAAGTTAGATTTGGCCCCGGAATAGAAGGCTTTGCAAGAAGAGGATTGAACAAAAGACCGGTTGTTGCAGGAGACAGGATATTTATTCCAGGTATGACACTATTTGCAGAAGCATTGCCTTTTGCTATAGTTCAAACCAGTCCAAAAGGAATAGTCCAAGTCTTACCCGACACAGAAATAATCATTAAAGAGGAACCAATGAGTGGTCAAGAAGAACAGGATATAATCCATTCAATATCATATGAAGATATAGGGGGAATAGGCCAACAATTACAAAATATAAGAGAAATGGTCGAACTCCCTCTTAAACATCCAATATTATTTCGTAGACTCGGAATAGATCCTCCTCGCGGAGTTCTTTTACATGGCCCTCCAGGAACAGGAAAAACTCTAATTGCTAAAGCAGTAGCTTCTGAAACCAATGCACATTTCCAATCAATAAACGGCCCAGAAATAATTTCAAAATATTACGGTGAGAGCGAAAAGCAATTGAGAGAAATTTTCGATGAAGCCGCTGCTAATTCACCAGCCATAATATTCATAGATGAATTGGACAGTATTGCACCAAAAAGAGAAGATGTAAGCGGTGAAGTAGAGCGAAGAGTAGTGGCACAACTTCTTACTCTGCTTGACGGCATGCAAGGACGAGACAACGTTGTTGTAATTGGTGCGACAAATCGTCGTGATGCAATAGATCCTGCATTACGTAGACCAGGACGATTTGATAGAGAATTAGAAATAGGCGTCCCAGATAAAAATGGAAGAGCAGAAATTATTGGTATTCATACTAGAGATATGCCAATTAGTGATGATTTTGATATCGATTGGTTGTTGGAAAATACATACGGATTTGTAGGAGCCGATATCTCTGCACTTGTTAGAGAATCTGCAATGAAAGCTTTACGAAGATATTTGCCAGAGATTAACCTTGATGAAGAAGAAATACCTCCTGAAGTTATTGAAAAAATGGAAGTTAAAATGGTAGACTTCCATTTAGCAATAAAGGATATTGAGCCAAGTGCGTTAAGGGAAGTATATATTGAAGTCCCTCAAGTAAGTTGGGACCAAGTTGGAGGTTTAGAAGAAATCAAAGAAAGATTGAAAGAAAGTATAGAATGGCCTCTAAATAGACCTGAAACATTTGAACACTTTGGAATTAAACCCCCAAGGGGCATAATTCTATTTGGCGCTCCAGGTACTGGAAAAACGTTAATTGCAAAAGCAATTGCTAATGAGGCCAGTGCTAACTTTATTACTATCAAAGGACCAGAATTAATATCAAAATGGGTCGGAGAATCTGAAAAAGCAGTAAGAGAAGTGTTCAAAAAAGCAAAACAAGCTAGCCCTTCGATAGTTTTCTTGGATGAATTCGAAAGTATAGCAGGAGTTAGAAGGGATAATTCAGGCGGCGGCTCTGATGCGATGAATAGGGTTGTTAATCAGCTACTGAGCAGTATGGATGGAGTAGAATCCATGGAAGGAGTAATAGTTGTTGCAGCCACAAATAGGCCTGAAATGATTGATCCAGCGCTACTTCGTTCAGGGAGATTTGAACGAGTTTTACATATCCCCCCGCCTGATAAAGAATCAATAAAAGAAATTCTTAAGATTCATACTGAATCTATGCCTCTCGGTAAATTCAATCTCGACGATCTTTTACCTAAATTAGATAATTATACCGGTGCTGATATAGAAGCGATATGCCGAGAAGCAGCTTTGATTTCTATGAGGGCTAATAAAAAGACAGTTTCAAAGAAATTCTTTGAGCAAGCCATAGATAGAGTTAGGCCAACTGTTACAGAAGATATGATGGATTATTATAATCGTATGGAATCAACTTTAACAAGTGGATTAGAGTCTGTTAAACGCTCATCAAGTAGTAATTCTGGAATGGAATCTGTCTGAGGTATAAAATGACATCAACATTCAGTATGGAAATATTGCGCCGCAAAGTAGTCGATGTCGCAGGGGAAGTTTTGGGAACTCTCGCAGATTTTACTATAGACTCATCTACTGGTAATATAGTTGCTATTTTAGTGTCATTAGAACCTGATTTAGATCCTAAAGTTTTGCCATGGCCAATTCAAGAAGGCCTAGTATCTATACCAACCGATGAAATTAGTAACATTGGAAAGCACGTTCAATTATCTCGCTAATTCATGATGCCGTCTCGTTCATGGCCTCACAACGGTCTTAAGATGAACTTAATGCTCGTTGATTAAAATTGAGCACAGGTGGTCTCGAACATGGTTGATTGGAAAAGACTCTCAAAAAGAATCACTTCTCAAAAATATCGTCGTAATGCACTACTTTTCTCATTCTGGACTCTATTGATATTACTGGTCTCTTCTATTGCAATATCTTATGTCATACCAGGCGAAACTCAACAATCAGCATATGGGGATGATTGGAATGATTTAGGATCATTCAGAGCAGAATTAAATGACTTAGATATCCCTACAACTGCTCTAGTTTCTAGTCCATTACTATTAAGTGAAGTTGAATACCCAGAAGAGTCTATATTTGTTATTTCAGGTGTTGAAAGAGATACAATATCATTACCTAGATTTACAGGAGATGAAGATGTTATCCAGTTTTCAGAAGGAGATGGATATACATCTTCAGAAATAGTTGCTATAGCTCAATATGTTGAACGTGGAGGGACCGTTCTTTTAATGGATGACTTTGGATATTCTAGTAATTTGGCAAAGCAATTTGGATTAGAGTATACTGGTCATAGTTTGTATGATGGAGAGTCTTACGATAGAGATCTAGGCTACAATTTTGTGTGGGTTAATACTACCTCTGCATATAATTTTACTTCTACTCCTAATTCTCAAAAATCAGTTAATCCATGTATTCGTGATTTTGATAATGATGGTGTAATAGATTTACTGGATGGAGATCCTAATGACCCCAATGCTCCAAATCCTGTAATCAATCTATTGAATGTAGGATTATGCGCCCATAGATTTGATGTTGAAACTGGACAATGGGACTTCAGTGAGGAATATAATCTACTCACAAATGGACTATCGGGATTTGAAAAAACCTCGGCATATAACCCATCAGAGCATCGTTATGTTATAGCCAGAACAACCTTAGACTCATGGATGGATAATAATGATGATGGTAATTATACAATTGGTGGCTATGAAGCATTAGGCATCCAAGGAGATGAACAAGGACCTTTCCCGGTCTATGTACGTTATTGTGATAATATCCTTTGTAGGTCGGCAACATCTGGTAGGATTCATTTTGTTTCTGACGGCTCAATGCTAATAAATTCACTTTATAATCCGGAATTTGACCAATTTTATTCAGGTTTAGTCCCTGAAAACGATAATAGGAAATGGGCATTAGATATAATTGCAGAATCACTTTTAGTGAGTCAATCCGGAACTAATATTAGCAGTAATGCTCTTGTAATATTCGATGAAAGTAGGCATCAACAACAAAATATTTTTGGTGATATTTATAATTTAATATATTATTTATTAATTTATTTTACCAACGATTGGATGGCTATGCTAATTTTATTCTTAATATTATTTATTTCATTAGAAGCAATAATAATCAGAAAAGAAGATCCAGAAGATTGGCGACATATATTCAGAATAATTTACTATGGTTTTGGCGATGCTACTAGGTATGAATACTATCAAAAGTCTGATAAAATAAGACAAGTTTTGCTTACTAGGATAAGGAACCTTAACACATTATCCAGAGAAGAATTCGATGCACTCCCTGCTGCAGAATTACAAAATATGGTAAAGGATCCAGTTTTAATTAGATTTATTTTTGAAGATAGAAAATATAGGCCTGATGAACTAGTTGGAGTTGTCAAAAGAATCAAAGAGTGGGGGAACTTGAATAACTAGGTGATATTTTATGTGGACACGAAAAGGAACTATATTACTTGCAAGCGGCATTAGCTTGATTTTAATAGGTATGATGATTTCAAATTTTCAATTCATAATAATAGGTTTAACTTTCATAGCATTCCTCTCAATTAACGGGTGGGTCGATGGACATTCGGATATAGAGATAAATAGAGAACTTTCTGCTTATAATGTTTACAAAGGAGATAAAATTATGGTTGACCTAACTATTTCTAATAAATCATATAAAAGAACACAACAGATAGAAGTTTTCGATAATGTTCCTCATGAAATGAAATTACATTTCGGAATCAATAAAATGAAAATCAATCTTGGGCCGGGTCAGAGTACAAAGATAAGTTACTATGTGCGTTGTCCATTACGAGGTTATTATACAATCGGCCCTGTTTCTGTTCGATATAGGAATGCATTCAATTTATTTGTTAATGAATCAAAAATAGATTCTAGATCAGATGTAACAGTTTTCCCACAAATTAGAGATATCGAAGAAGCTCTATTAAAATCCGATGTCCCTAATATGTACACGGGTGCTACTACTCTGAAAACTCCTGGCCCAGGTATGGAATTTTATTCTCTTAGAGAATATATCCCCGGAGATTCTTTCCGCTCTATAAATTGGAAAGCATTTGCAAGGACCGGTGAATTAATGGTAAATGAGAAAACCAGGGATGCAGTCACAGATGTTTTCGTAATTCTTGACGTTAGAGATGTTGCAAGAATAGGAACTGTACTAAAAAATTCATTAGAGATGGGTACTATTGCTGCTGCCTCTGTGGCAAGCCATTTCTTGAAGCGCAGAGACTCAGTCGCTCTAGTTACATATGGTAGTAAAATGGATTATCTTGGCCCGGAGACTGGTGATAAACAAAATTTCAAGATTTTAAGTAATCTTGCCGCGGTTTCAGCCTCTGGCTCAATGCCCCTCCAAGCAGTTACAAATGCTATTACATCAAGAATCAGTAGAGGTTCTCCAGTATTTATAATTAGTAGCCTTGAAGGAGATGGGACCACACTTCCTGCAATTCGTAGTTTAGCAGGAAGAGGCCACGAAGTAATTGTATTATCGCCAAGTAGCATAGATCTTGAAAGATTAGTTAGTAGAATACCAAGACTATCATACGAGGTATTAAAACTCGAAAGACAAAATAGATTGACTGCAATTTCAGGATATGGGGCAAAAGTAATTGATTGGATGCCAGATATAGAATTATCACAGGCCTTAATGCAAGTAAAAGGTTCTTAGGAGGTATATTGATGGATATTGTCGAAAAAGAGGAGCCAAGAGTGACACTACATCTTCCACTGTTGAGGAGGAAATGGCAAATTTTAACATTCCAATTACTTTCTACATTCTCTCTTTTGATTTTAATGATAAGAATGAATCAGTTATACGGTTCTTGTACCGAAGAATTCATCCTTCTTGCCGAAGGATCTTCATATTGGTGTCCGGCATATGAACATACAAGAGGCCTAGTTTGGTTAAGTAATACTCATAATCTATTAATCCCCAACTTTCTCTTGGGAATCGGACAATCTGGTTTGTCATCTTTTTCAGGTCCTTTAATTTTGTGTATAATCGTAACTTCTCTTTGGTCTTATGTGCTCACAAAAGGTGAAAAATTACAAAATGATATTAAAAAAATCTCTGGAATAGTTCTCGCAATTTGGATATTCTTACCATTCCTTTTCGCATGGATATCATCAATGGCTTTCAATGGCCCTGAATGGCCAATTAAGCACTTCGGATCGTTATTTTCTCCAATGGGATTCTTTTTAGAATTAGTTTTTCTTGGAGTAGTTTTTGCACCTATTTTAACTGGACTAATGGGTATATGGGGATTATCTCGTAGATTATTAACTTGGGCGATGGGATATTTTCTGTTGGTGATAGGTATTCATGCAATACTTACATTTGAGGAAATTTCTGGAGCATTTGATTTGGGCCTAAAAGCCCTCCCGTCTCAAATTGGAAACTCTAGTATGCTAGGTGGATTAATTTCTCCGTTGGCATTCGACCTGTTGGTAATATCGATATTACTGTTGATATTTTTAGAATCCGGTTTAGCTGCAATTACCCATCTTGAGTATGCAATGTCTCTTCCTGAAGGGTCTAAGAATGATATAGAATATATTAAACAATTTAATAATGTAGTCAATTCTCATTTAATACATCTTGTTGTTATAATTTCTTTAGTAACCTTTGTAACTATTTTAGCATTACAATTTGATGATTTGCTAGTGTCATTTGTAGGAGTCTTGCAAGGTTCACAATGGTCAGGGCAAGTACAAGAATCACTAGAATTACAAATGACTTATGGAAAGGTAATATCTGCTAGTTTATTCATGTTGGTGGTTGCTGGAATGAGGTATGTAATACCATGGCAAAGAATCATTGGATATATAGAATTAAACATAAATAATTTCCGTTCATAATTATTTTTTATAAATGTAGTTTGTCAATCTTTTTGAAACAAAATCACCGACAAATGGCGACATAATTATTAAAAAAATTAAACAATATAATTCTGAATTTTCTCCTATGTAAATCTCGAGGTATTTAGATAAAAGGGGTGAAGTAAAATATGCTAAAATAAGTGTAATAGTTAAACAAAATCTATCTAACCACGGACTAGAAAACATCCCTCGTTCTACTTTTCTCATAGGTAGCGAATGCGCTTCCTCCATATATCTGAGAATGCATTTACAGTCATCAATCCATCGCATAAAATTACATTTTTATGAGAATGGTTTCAATACAAAAACCTTCGAGCAAATGATATGTGTGCGGCCATCTCAGTCAAGAAGTGTAGTAAATGCTCTTCACAATCTATACTGCATCAAGCATACAGTGGACAACATTTATGCGGGAAATGTCTATCAGATTCGATTAGAAGAAGGACAGCTAAGGAATTAAGAAAACAACTAATTTTACCTAAAAATGCTCGTCATGATGACGGTTCTCCCTTTAGATTACTTGTAGCGGTTTCTGGTGGAAAAGACTCAGCTGTACTCCTTTCAATGATAGTTGATATAATTGGAAAAAGAAGAGACGTTGAGATAATTGCTGGGTGTGTTGATGAAGGAATTAAAGGATATAGAAAACCTTCAATGGACTGTGCTATGAATCTATCGAAAGATTTAGGAATACGCTTTGAAACAATTAGCTATCCAGAATTAGGCTATGAAAGAATGGATTCAGTAGTATCAAAAATGCCAAAAATTGGCGATTTACATGATGAAGCAAATGGTATGATGCCCTGTTCCTTTTGTGGAGTATTTAGGAGACAAGGATTGAATGCTTTAGCACACAAAACTAAAGCTGATGTTATGGCATTAGGCCATAATCTTGATGATATGGCACAATCAATCTTGATGAACTTACAAAAAGGAGAGGTTGAGCGTTCTATAAGACTAGCGCCTCATACAAGCTCTCCTTTGGAGGGATTATCTCCTAGAATAGTACCATTAAGGTGGATACCAGAGCAAGAGATTCATGCCCATGCGGTAGTTTCTAATCTACCATTTTTCCATGGAGATTGTCCACACGCTCCCGGTGCAATGCGTCAATTAAGTAGAGGCGTTATCGCAAATTTGGAAAATCAAACTCCTGGTACAAGGCACGGGCTTCTACACTCACTAGAAGAAATTAGAAAATTATTTAGAGAAGGTACTAGAGAATCTCCTAAGATTAAATATTGTTCATTATGCAAAGAAGTTACAAGTAGGGATATCTGTCAAGCATGTACTATGAAGAAATGGCTATCTGAAGTCTAATTATATTATATAGTCAGGTATTTCTGATATCTCTTGAGTTTTACCACAATACGCACACCTTATTTCAACCGGACTTTTGTTCACAACTATTAGTTTATGAGGCAATGGTTCTCTTTCATTCTGAGTAATACAATTGGAAAATGAGCATTTAATTATATTAATTAATTCATCACTTAATCCAACTTTTCTTTTCTCTGCAACTGAATAATTTCTAATTATTGCTACGGATGCTTCTGAGGCTATTATGGCCAACCTGTCTAATTCTTCCTGCACTAACTCTCTATCCTCAATTTTCAAAACGTCTTTTCGTCCTAACTTATCACTTGGAACATTCATTACTAAAGAAATTGGATTCGACCTCCCTGAATCAAGCTTTAACATTCTCAGAACCTGTAATGATTGACCACCGGGTATATGATCAATCACCGTACCATTGCATATCGCAGTAACTCTTCTCATTTCGGCATCATTCAATTAAGACACCTCCTTTTCAATATCTATGCCTAGACTTTTACAGAGTAAAGCCATTCTGGTCGGAATTCCATTAAAGGCTTGTTGAAAATATCTAGCATACTTAGTGGAATCAACTGAAGGATGTATTTCACTAACTCTTGGTAGTGGGTGCATAATTATCATATTTTCTTTTGAGCCAACTAAATTTGATTCTGAGATTTTATAGATACCTGAAACTTTTGCATATTCGTCTTCATCCGGAAAACGCTCTTTTTGTATTCTCGTCATGTATATTACATCAGAATGTTTGATATTTTCATTGAGCTCATCGGTTTCAATCACATTACATCCCAATGAAAGTAAATCATCTACTATCTCTTTTGGCATTTTTAAAGCTTCAGGAGATACCAAAGTTAAATTTACATTAAATCGTGCTAATGCATGTGATAGGCTATGTGCCGTTCTACCATATCTTAAATCACCTACAAGCATGATATTTAGATTTTCAAAATCATTATGCTCTTCTCTTATGGTGAATAAATCAAGTAATGTTTGTGTAGGATGGTTTCCTGCTCCATCTCCTGCATTCAAAATTGGTATTTTTACGGCATCTGCACTATATTGTGCTGCCCCTTGACGAGGATGTCTTATAACAGCTACATCTGAATATCCATCGATCATCTGCATTGTATCATACAATGTTTCTCCTTTTGCTACAGATGAGCCGGCAGAAGTAAAATTCAATACCCTTCCTCCTAACCTTTTCATAGCAGTTTCAAACGACATTCTAGTTCTAGTTGAGTTTTCAAAAAACATATTTGCTAATACTTTTCCTTGTAGAAGTGGTAAATAAACATCTCCTTTTGCAGCAGGAAGCATCTTTTTTGCATCATCTAATAATTTTATAATTTCTTCATTTGTAAGATCATCCATCGTTATTAGATCGTTCATAGCATTCCCTCTTTATGTTGCTGAAGGGCGACACTCCATATGCCTTACTACTAAACAATTCCTTCTATGGTTAAAAAAACCGATGTCTTGATGTCAGATAGAGTTTCCGGGAGGTATTGATGATAATCAGTCGAACTCCACTCCGCGCCTCCTTTTGTGGAGGGGGCACCGATATTGATTCATTTTCGCACACCGAAGAAGAAGGAGGCATGGTAGTCTCAGTATCTCTTCAAAGTTACATACATATTACAGTGAACAAAAGATTTGACAACATGGTCAGAGTATCTTATTCAAAGATGGAATTAGTAGAAAATTTTGAAGATTTGGAACATGAACTTGTTCGTGAAGCAATGCGGATAACGGGAATTACATCGGGAGTAGAGATTACTACTATTGCCGACATTCCCTCACGAGGGACTGGATTAGGGTCCTCTTCTTCAGTCACTGTAGGTTTATTGAATGCACTTCACACATATGCGGGCCGTAGCACCTCACCGAAACAATTGGCCGAAGAAGCCTGCATGATTGAGATAGATATTCTAAAACAACCAATTGGCCGACAAGATCAATATGCTGCAGCTTATGGGGGAATTAATTGTATCACATTTTCTCATGATATTGTAAAAGTAACGCCATTAGTTATTGAAAAAGAAATTATTGATAAGATGGAAAATGAATTCTCTCTTATTTTTACCGGCTTATCAAGGAGTGCAAGTAAAATATTAGCCGAATCTAGCGATAATGCAGAAAATAAAATAAAAAGATTACGTAAAATACGTTCTCAGGCACTCTCTTCGAAGAAAATGTTAGAAAATGGAAAATTAAGAGAATTAGGAAAATTACTTGCTGAAACCTGGAAATTAAAAAGAGAACTTTCTCAAAGTGTTAGTAATGAAGAGTTAGACTCTCTTTATGTTCGCTTACTCGATACAGGTGCGACTGGAGCAAAACTATTGGGTGCAGGAGGAGGGGGATTCTTTCTTGTTCATGGACCGCCAGAATTTAGGACAAAATTACTTTCAAATTTTGGACAAGAGTATAAGGTCTTACCTTTAAAATTAGATCATAATGGGTCACAGATTGTCTACAATTCTATTTAAGAGGTTTCTTTATGAATAAAAATAATATTGTTAGTATTGTATGTACTTTAATAATTATTCTTTCAGTAATAATTCCTTCTCAAAATATAGTAGAATCAAATATCTCAAATAATAATGATTTTTCTAAAACTACTGGAACACCATCTACTAATTATATAATGGGAAATTCATTTCTAAATATAACTGATCAGATATTAATTAATTCTGAATTCAATGCTTCTTGGTATTCTGAAATTTCAATTTTAGAATCATATGGGACCGATCTCTTGCCAAATCAATCCAATGGAATTAGAAATCAAATAGATGAATACATGGGAAATAATGACAGCTTCCTTAATTCTACAGAAATATATTATTTCACTCAACTAATTTTATCTTCTAGAAATTGGACAAACTCTGCTATTGGAGGATGTTGTGAATTTGATTACGTTCCATTGTTCACCTCAAAAAATGAAATAATAATTAACGCTCCATTACCTGGATTAGTCAATCAAACTGATAGTATTTGGGGCTGGATTGAATCCGCTAATTTGACAGGTTTGACTGATAATAGGATTACAAGGATTCTAGACTTGCCTAGAATCGGATCACTGATAGAAGAAGTACCTTTACACATTTCACTTCCCGAAAATTGGGAATTTAGGTATAGCGCAATGTCTCAGATAATTATTGGTGAACCAAACAATTTCGTTGTTAACCGTAGCGATTCACCTGTGGCTTCTAACATCAGAATAACAATAGGAGAAAATTTTCCTCCCTCACTGTCTGCATCTAGATACCCCGAATCTTCTTTGATATCTCTTAATGGGTCTACCACATATACAAGTTTTTGTGAAGACAGTATCCTTGAAACTCCAATTATAGAATGGAAAATAATTAAGAATAACCAATTAATTGATACTATACAAAATCCATGGTTTCAGTTAAATCCTACTGATTATGGTTTTAAACATGGAGAAGTGATTAACATAATTGTTGTCTGTACTGATTCTCATGGAATTAATACTTCATGGTCAGAGAATATAACTATAGACAGTATCATGCCCGAATGGAATGGTCAAATTTCATCAAATATTGGGGGTAATTTACAGGTTCTTGATGTTCATAGTGATATTTTATCAGTTATTTCTGGAAGTGAAATAATTATAAATATTACTTCAAATGATGAAAGTCAACTTCCTACATCTATAGAACTTCTGACAAATATTTCCGACGGATGGAGGCAGTATCAAACTAATGAAGGCACATTCTCTTTTATTGTTTCACAAGGTTCGGGAATCAATGGATTACATCTAAGTATTATGGAGAGGCACAACTCGAAAGAACCAACTGAATTGGGTATGTTACTAATTGTTACTGATGATGCAGGAAATTCTATCTCTAAAGAATGGAAAATTAAAGTAACAGATGGAAATTCTCCTATAATATTGATGGATATTATGGCAAATAATTCTTTGATTGAATTAGATGATTCGGCTAGAGAAGGAGATATTATAAAATTAGTTTTTTCTAATTCTTATGATGATTTAGATTCTATAAATAACACTACTTGGGAGGTTTATCTGGATGGTCATATATTATTGGAGACTTCTTACTGGTCAGAAGAAGTTGAGAAACTCCTCCTTCCACCAATTACAATAGGAAACCATGAAATAACTGTAATCGTTAATGATTCATCAGGAAATTCAAAAACAGAAATTTTTCCTTTATCTATATTTCCAAAAAGAGGAGTTGATTTAGAAGTTGTTTCTCAATCATTAACTGGTGATTTATCTGAAGGAGGTAGTGCATTATATGTTTTACAGATGAAAAATAATGGTTTTGATGATACATATGCTAGAGTTTGTATTGAGGATACTTGCAACCGATTTGTATACTTCCCAGGTGCTGAAATGGAATCAAGTACTATATCTATTTTAGAGTATGAACTTACTATGCCCGAAGAATCAAATATAACAATCAGAATTGAATGGGATAGTATATCTGCAAATGATAATGGTAATTTTTTACTTGAATACAATATTGAATCTGAGGAGGATAATAAATCACTATTTATTATCCCAATATTACTTTTCATAATAGTCGCTATTTTCGTTTCACGAAGCATTAGATCAACAGGTAAAGGTAATTAGAATACAAGCATTTAACCGGATAGATATTGACTATGCTACTCGACCGATAGATATGGTGGTATTACCGGGCTACCCCGATAGAGTAGTTTCAGAACATCGTATAAGGGTCGAAAAATTCGCCGTAATGTGTACTTTATTGCTGATAGTATCAGGAGGATGGTGGCTTTTTGCGAATCTTGGTAATAATTTGAATCCAATAATAAAATTTGGACCTATTTTAATATTATTTCTCTCCTCCCTTTCCATATCGGAGTTAATTGATTTCAATCCAAAATCACGTTCCATAATTGCTTCTTACTGTAATATCCTTTATCCTTGTATTTTAGCTTATGTAGGAATTAGCTATTTTAATGATAAAAAATCCCTCGCCCTTTTGATACTATTTTTCATTAGTATTATTTTATGGAAAATTTCTAGCATAATTTTATCCTACAGCCTGGCTAGTAGAAGATTACGAGGAATCACTAGTATCGCGGGTCTGGCAATATCATTATCTATACTTTCCTCAACAAGTAACCTGATGCCTTGGATTATTGTTATTGGCAGTACTTCGGTTACAATGTTTCCAGATTTACTATCCAGAGATTCACAATTTAGACAAAGGAAGAATTTCTCAAAGGAATTGGACAAGGCTGAATTAAAAATATTGGAACTTAAGTCAAAAGGTCATAACATACAACAGGCTACATCAATATTAAAAATTGCGAGAGAAGAGGGCTTCGATAATCCAGAAGAAGGAATGAGATTAATTAATGATGCAATAACTGATACTGAAAAAATACTTGCTTTTTCAAAAGATTTGGATGAAATAAGAAGCAATTCTTTAGTGGCAATAGAGAAAGCTGAATTGATAACAAAGTTACCAACTGGGCCTCGTAAATCTTTTGAATTAGCTGATAAAGAATTTGAATATGGCTCATTCAGAGATGCTGAAATATTATATCGTGAAGCAAAAGAAAAAGCAATAAATATAGAAAAATATTGGCAGCAAGCTAGTGACTTGATTGAAACCTCTGAATCCATGGTTGGTGACTATTCTGGATACCAAATAAGAGATATCAGCGGAATATTAAATTCAGCTAAGGATGCGTTATCCAGAGAAAATCCTAAAGAAGCAATAAAAATTGCCGAATCAATAAAATATCATATAAATGAAATTGGTTCAACAGAAGAAAGTGCTATAAAAACTATTCAGGAAGCCGAAGATGCAGTTTTAGAATTAAGCTCTAATATTTCAATAAATAAAAAAGAAAGAATAACCGAAGCCAAAGATGCATTAAAATCAGGAAATTCTGCTCTAGCAAAGGGATTAGCTAATAGTATTCTTCGTGAAATTAGTACAGTTTCAGAGGCAATGAATAAAGTCCAGAAAGCCCTAAGGCATAAGAAAAAATTAGAATCTAAAATGCCTATTGGTAAATCAAATAATGAATGGATGTTAAAATTAAATTCTATAATAGATACATCAAATGAAGGTGATTGGATAAAAGCATCCGATGATTTAGATAATTTAACCAATTCGTTAAGAGACTTTGAAGAGGAAATGAAAGAAGCAAATGAACTCTTATCTTTTATTCAAGAGGAGTGGATTAATCTTCGTAAAAAACTAGATTCTGCTGGAATTAGCCCACAGGATGATGCTAGAATAGCCATAGAAAGTAATATTACGGATATTACTAGACTGCTTAAAGATGGAGAAATTCAATACTCTCTTTCTCTGTTGGCTGAATCTGATTTACTCATCGAAGAGGCTAGACGTAGGGTATAATAATTCCAGAATAACTATCAATAACCTTTAGTCAAAAAATTAATATTAGTATTAACTGCGATTATCAATTTCCATCGATTTCAAATATTCTATCCATTACCGACTACCATCGGGTTGGAGTAGTCAGGTTATCTCGTCGGGCTCATAACCCGGAGACCGGTGGTTCAAATCCACCATCCGATACCAATAATAAAAAATGAAAGTGAAAAAACGTTATACTCAGAGGATTAACCAATTCTAATCACTTTCATTTTTTATTAATGGGTTAATAGTTCCTTAATATACTGACGTCTTTCGTTGATTCATCATAGTAGGCGATTAAATGAGTAAAAAAACAGCAAGTGAAAAAGTAGAAGATAAAGAAATTGTGATTGATGTTGACGAACCAGAGTTAACAGTAGAAGATCTACCAGGAGTGGGTCCTGCAACAGCAGAAAAATTACGTGAAGCAGGTTTTGAAGAGCTGTTAGCCATAGCAGTCATGAGTCCTTCAGAATTAGCAGAACAAGCAGAGTTAGGAGAAGCGGTATCAGCAAAAATTATTGCCGGTGCGAAGAAGATGGCTAATATAGGAGGGTTTATCAGTGGAAATGCATTATTAGATAGACGTAAAATAGTACAGAAATTAACATCAGGAACTTCATCCCTAGATGAATTACTAGGCGGTGGTTTCGAAACACAATCTATTATAGAAGTATATGGTGAATTTGGAAGTGGAAAAACCCAAATAGGACACCAATTAGCTGTTAATGCAATCCGTCCATTAGAAGAGGGGGGTTTGAATGGTGAAGTATTTTATATTGATACTGAAGATACATTCAGACCTGAGAGAATTGCACAGATGGCCGAATCAGTAGGTATTGATCCAAGTGATGCATTAGAAAGAATACATGTAGCAAGAGCGTATAATTCCGCACATCAGATATTACTTGTGGACGAAATCAAAAGAATGGCAAAAAACATAGATGTTAAACTAGTTATAGTTGATTCTTTGACGAGTCACTTCCGTGCAGAATATGTCGGTAGAGGAATGCTTGCAACTAGACAACAAAAGCTCAACAGACATCTAAAGGAACTTAAACAGCTTTCGGATGTTCAAAACTCAATAATCCTTGTGACAAATCAGGTCATGTCCAAACCAGATGCACTATGGGGAGATCCAACTAAAGCAATTGGGGGCCATATCGTTGGCCACGCGAGTACATTCCGCCTATATCT
Source organism: Marine Group II euryarchaeote MED-G38 (assembly GCA_002457145.1). Taxonomy (GTDB): domain Archaea; phylum Thermoplasmatota; class Poseidoniia; order Poseidoniales; family Thalassarchaeaceae; genus MGIIb-O3. The sequence goes on along the minus strand of NTJP01000007.1, from coordinate 25,366 downwards.
AAGGAAATCAAAAGGAGGTCGCAGGATAGCACGCCTTGTCGATAGCCCAAACCTTCCTGAAGGAGAGGCAGTCTTTACAGTGACGGCTGAGGGCCTACAAGATTAGTTTTGTAGGTCACTCAGTCTCCTAGTGTTTTAGTGTGTTTTCACTAAGTTCATAATCAACTTCTTGAATCAGTTTACTAACATGCTCTCTAGAAAAAGACATTTCTAATCCACTTGCTGCGAATAATTCAGTCAGTCCTTTGGTATATCCCAATGATAAGCCTTTTTTGTATAATTTAAGTGCATTATACCTATCTTCTTTATGATACTTCCACAACTGAAGTGCACCCAATTGAGCAATTCCGTATTCTACATAATAAAAAGGTGCTCCAAATAAATGACCTTGTAGTTGCCAACTAATTTCGGCTATTTGTTCTAAATTTTCTTCTTGATTAATACCATCATATTCTACCTTAGATCCAAATTTATCCTGTATTTCAAGCCATTTTATTTTTCTTTCCTCACGAGTGTGATTTGGATTTCCATATATCCAATGTTGGAATGAATCTATTGTTGCCATCCAAGGCATAAACTGTATGATTCCCTTCAGATGTTTTTCCCTTGCTCTTTCAGCATTATCTTTCTCATAAAATTCATTCCAATAAGGATGAGTTAATAGTTCCATTGACATAGCGGCTACTTCAGCAAATTCAATTGGGGAATCTCTTTCTTGTATCAAATCTAAATGCCCAGAATAAAATGAGTGGAATGCATGCCCGGCTTCATGTATCATTGTTTCAAAATTACGTTGTGTTCCTGCTGCATTCATGAAAATAAATGGCATTCTACTTTTTTGTAGGTAGTATTGATATCCTCCAGGAGCTTTACCTTTCCTGCTTTCCAAATCTAGACAATCATTTTCTTTTAATAAATCAAAGTAATTTCCTAATTCTTTGGACATTGAATGAAATATTCTTGAACATCCGCTGACCAAATCATCTGAATCAATGAATGGTTGTAGAGGTTTTTTTCCCTCAGTATCTACGGACATATCCCAAGGTCTTAATTTTACTAAATTTAATTTTTCTTTTCTTAAAAGATTCATATCATATTTTAGGGGCATGCATGAATATTCTATTGATTCATGAAATTCCAAGCAATCTTGTATTGTATAGTCAAATCGATGCATAGCAGCAAATATATATTCCTGAAACCCTCTAAATCCAGAATTAATTGCAATCTGATGCCTTAATTCTATCATTTCTTCAAAAATATCAGAGATTTCTTCGGAGTCTTGTATTATCCTTGAAGTTGTTGCCCTCCACGCTGATTCTCTTATTTCTCTATCTGTATTCTCTTGATAAATTGCCATCATTGCAAATGTTTTTTCGCTACCATCAAAGTATACTGTTTGCTTTCCTCGGATTTCATTATATTTGGTTCCTAACATCGACAATCTTGTTTGAAGTTGTATATTTTCTTCTCTGAATATCTCAATATCTGTTTTTATTCCTTTTATCATAACTTCATAACGTTCAGGTAAGTCATTTACAAATTTATTATTTATTATTTTTCTATTTATTAAGTCATTATATTCTGATAATTTTGGTTGAATATTTTCAACAAAATCCGTCCATGCCTTTTGATATATTTGATTATCAGTTTGACATGTCATATTGATATATGCTCTTGCCCTTGTTTCTGAGATAATTTCACTTAATTGTGACTCATCATGTATTAAATTCTCAATACACTCACTACTTTTTATTTCTCTATCCTTCAAATTAATAAGGTATGGTTCTATACTCTCCCATTTTGATGCATTTACATCATTTAAATTAAAATTTATACTCATTCAAAAACCTCAATTTCTATGAGATTTTGGTCCAATTGGCAGTGGACCTTCTTCTCTACTCCACTTAATGCATTTCCATTTCTCCGCATCTTCGATGATTTTCTTTCTCATTTCTTCTATTCCAGGGTGATCGGGATTCTGATTCTGAACCCAACAAGCTGTACAGTATCTTTTTTTACCATAATCAACGAAATTACCACTAGTACAGGCCACTTCACAATTTACACAAAATCTGAAGCCGTAGAACTTAGACATAACTAACACTCTACGCTTGAGGCCCCTACATATCAGGTTGTTCCTTTCTAGATGACAATTTTATAGTTCTGATAATGACATGTGAGATAGAAACAAGTACTCAATCTCGGAATTATTTAAATTATTCTCAAATCCTTCTATGCCTATTCTTTTCAAACCATCTAAATTGGGAATTGGTCTTTTTGGAATAATTGTGCCTCCCAAATATTCAGATAACTTTCTAGCATCCTCATCCAGACTCGAATACGTCGATCGTGGTATCTCAATTTCTCCAAAGTTTGCTGTTCCTGTTAAATCTGGAAGATAAACAATCCATGCCATCTCATCTCCATATCTTATGCCAGCTCTTTGAAAACCTAATTTTATTTGGTGAGTACCCGATATTAGTCTTAAAATCTCTACATCGGGAGTTCTAGCAATTGTTTCACCCCTCTCTTCTTTCCTTCTTAATGCATACCATGCGGTCCAAAGATGTACTTCACTTGCTACAATATCATGCGCCAATAAGGCCCACCGATTATCTTCTCTGAACTCATTAAATTTTTTAATAAAATCATCTAAATCTTCTATCGGCTCCTGAAATTTTACCCCCCATGCAGGGAACCAGGGAACTGGATGAGATTTTTCCATATCTACTCCCCTTAATAATGCCTAATTATTTTTATTCAAAAGTTGATTTGCTGATAAAATAATATTATCCACCAATTTTTCACTCCAACCTCTCATATCTGAAAGTTTATATTTATCATTATCAGTCAATAGTATGACATCCTTGATATTCATTATGCCAAGGACATTAACCATTTCCCTAGCTCTAGAGCGACCTATTCCTCTAAGAGAAACTAATCCTAGCAAGTCTGATTTACAACCATACTTCACTCTTTTATGTATTTCATCGATAGATCTAATCAGTATATTATGAGCTTCTTTATTCATTAATTTAAAATCTTCATCTTCAATTAATATTCTTCTAACTGCATATAATATCCATTCTGCTAACTCAACTCTACTACGCAAATCTCCGGGTTGTACGCTCCATTTATCTTCTATCTCTTCAAGATTTAATTCTTCAATCCAAGACTGTAAAACTAACACTCCTTTTATTCGTTCTTCTTCCGACTCTTGAGTTTCTGTCAGCAATTCTCTCGAACGAGTGTGAATTGTGGCTTGAATAATTTCATAATCAGAATTTTTAGGCCATAAGGGTAAAAAATCAGGTGTGCTCGCTACTAAGTGTAAAATTGCAAATGGAGAGATTTGATGATAATCATTATCTCCCACCAATATTGACATGGCCCGTTCTAAACTATTTTTTATAATCCTTCCAGATATCGGATTAAGATAAAGTTTTGATACTCTCATGCCTAAATTTGTAGATCTATATGTCATTGTAGAACTCTCAGGCATAACTTGCTCTATGATATTTATACTACTAGCCTTAGTAAAGCCAAAAATTGCAGGCCCCTTTCTAGGTGTGTTCTGATCTTTATCCCTCTCCAATTGTTCTGAAATATCCAATCCAGGTATAGTAGTGGCTGAATCTACCCAAGAAGGCCTCAAATCTTCCCAGTCTTCTTCTAAATCGGTAAAAGTGTATTTCAATATCCTATCTTTTACTTCTTTGGATTCGCCTTCCCGAGTAATCATACCATTTCGTACTAACCAATCTATAGAATCATCTATTTTACTAGCTAGTTTTTCAGAATTTATGTGAGTAGACAAAAATGTATTTGCAAAAAATCTACCTATTGCATCCCTGTCTTCTAAACCTCCTGTAGATATCATAGATAAGACATGAGTTAACAATGCAGAATCTTCCTCTACCCTTTTTGCGTTGGGGTTTGATAATTTTGATGTAATATTTTCAGATTCACTATTGATATATCTTTCAACTAAAGTTTCAACTTCCTGATTTCCCTTTGCCAATATCCATGATTCACCCCTATTATCGTATTTTGGTCTTCCAGCCCTCCCCATCATCTGCTTTACTTCCATTACTGAAATAGGGATATTAGTTCCTGCTATTGTATTCCAACGTTTATGATCGCGAATTATCACTCTACGCGCAGGCAAATTAACTCCTTGTGCCAAAGTCGGTGTTGCTACCAAACAATTTATTTCTCCATTTCTAAAAGCCTCTTCTATTTTCTTTCTATGAAAATTACTAAGTCCTGCATGATGAAATCCAATGCCTCCTTTTATTGATGATATCAATTTTTTAGACAAAGCAGAAGATTCTCTATTTTTTGATAAGAATATTGATAAATCTTCCCATAAAGAAATATTTTTTTTAGAATAAATGGAATCATCAATACTTGATTTCTTTAGAACATACTTCGATAAATCTCTAGCTTCCTTCTGTGCAGAAGCCCTTGATGCAACAAAAATTAGTAGTTGCCCTTCAGATTTCACAACATCATCAAGAACTGCACATAATTTTTGAGATTCTTTACCAATAATTATTCTGTTTATAGGGAGTTCTTCTTTTTCCTTACTATCTATTTTATGAATACTTACTTCCAATCCGTTTAATATCCCATATTCTAAAGATACTGGACGCCAACTAGACTTAATCAATTTAGCATTTAGCCATTTAGAAAGGCTTTCCGAATTACCGACCGTTGCTGATAATGCAATAATTTGAACATCCGGCTTTCTATGTCTAATTCTCGATATTACTATCTCCAGAGTTGGGCCTCTTCTAGGGTCATTCAGTAGATGAAATTCATCAACGACTAAAATCCCTATTTTATCCATTATATTTGATTTTGTACGAATCAATGAATCAAGTTTTTCACTAGTACATATAATTATATCTGCATTTTCTATTGATGAATATTCTCCTTCTCTATCTCCAGTCGCCATTCCTACTTTCAATTTTGTATTCTTAGTAATTTCACTCAAGTCATTAAATTTTTCTTGAGCTAAAGCTTTTAGGGGAACAACATAAATTGCCCTTTGTCCTTCTAATTCATTAATTAATCTATGAATTATTGTAAGATAAGCAATTAATGATTTTCCACTTGCAGTAGGAATTGTAAGTAAAATATTACTACCCTTCAATGAATAGGGCAAGGATTCTGTTTGGGGCGGAAATAATTCTTCTATTTCCCATTCTTTTTCTAAAAATGATATTATATTCTTATCTAAACCAAAAGAGACAAGTTGGTCCGAAGGATGCTTCACATTAACTCTCTTGTTTGGCCGTTCTAAAGGATACCGCAAAATTACTGAAATAGTTATAATAATATCATTCATTTTTTTTGAAAATTATATATTCTACAAATTAAATCCTTTTATTCCCATCTGTGGAAAGCCGGATGATCTTCTTTTATTGCAACAAAAACTCCTTCTCCAGTTGCACAAATTTTTCCATCTGCTTTCATAGTTAAGCCTACTTTAACCATTTTTTCTTTAATTTCTAGGACTTCTCCTTGGATGAATAGTTTTGAATTTGCTGGAGTCGGTCTTCTTAGTTTAATATTGTAAGATGCCGTTACTGTACAGGGAGGATTTTCTTCTCCTAATTTGTCCATTAGTGCTATTGCTGCTACCCAATTTCCATGACAATCTAGTAAAGTTCCAATTATACCTCCATTAATTACCCCTGGGAATGCCTGATGTTCCTGAGATGTTTCAAACTCCATTTCTAAACCTTTATTATTTCTATATGATTTAATTCTTAAACCTTTTTTATTAGCAGGCCCACATCCAAAGCATATACTATTTGCCGCATATTTTTCTTGTAACGACAGCCTCTCTTCTCCACTCATGTACTGTCAAGATATACCATCTGAATTCAATTATTCGCTAAATAAGAAGCACACACTATTAATTCAGTTCCCTTGCGACGCATGTTGACTGGTGCGGAAGAAGAAAGCAATAATGATTCATTGATTTCAAAAGAATCAGTCAATAAAATTGTACCCAGATCTAAGAAGAGGCGATTTGGGCCACTTAAAGTAGCTAATCAAATACCCAAAAGTAGACGTCTTGAGATAGAAAAAGGTTTAGAAAAATCATCTAAATTATCTAACAAATGGACAAGAAAAGTAGGTGTAAAGACTCATAATTTTTTGAGGAAAAGAATAAAGCCAGGTGAAATAAGAACTATACCATTTAATTTACTAGATGTAAAAATTGGCGATTCATGGCCAATAAATGTTACAGTTCTTCATGGCGTGAGGCCGGGACCGATTGTAACATTATTAGGCGCAATACATGGCGATGAATTAGTTGGACCTCTGGCCTTAACTTATCTGTCCGGGCCTAATTTTCTAGGAGAAGGGAATGCACTGGATCCTTCCATGATGTCGGGAACTGTTAGAATCATTTCAGTATTAAATCTACCCGGATATAGGAGGCAAAGTAGATATTTTCCTGATGGACGTGATTTAAACAGATTTTTTCCTGGTTCGTATGATAGCAATACTACTTCAAGAGTTGCGCATAGAATTTGGTCAAAATTAATTTCAGGAAGTGACTATGTCATAGACCTTCATGCGGCCGCAAAAGGGCGGACAAATATTCCTCAAATACGAGTTAATCTTGCCCACTCTCCTAGTAATTTTACAGCTAGATCATTCGGAATTGAAACTATTTTAGATACCAAAGGACCCAGAGGTTCACTTAGAAGAACTGCAAATCAAGAAGATATTGCGTGCATAACCTATGAAGGAGGGGGTTCTGACGAGGCTGATCCAGAATCAGTACAAGTTGCAATGTATGGTATTTTGAATGTTTTAAGAAGCTTAAGGATGATTCCTGGATATCCTAGTCGCCCAAGATTCAGACTCCTAGCAACTGGTTCAGATTGGATTAGATCTGATCAAGGAGGACTCTTAGATGTTTTAGCCCCTGCAGGAAGCTATGTAGAGGAGGGTGAAATCGTAGCAACTGTAACTGATCCATATGATCCGGGAACAAGTCATGACATAATCTCTCCAAAACAAGGCCTTCTCATAAGTACTGCAACATCGCCCTTTGTTACTTCTGGAACTCCAATTGGAAATCTATTGCCAGTTAAGAGAGGAGTCAATACTCTAATGGATCGTTTAGATGAAGAAGGCTGTCTAATTATCAGTGGCTCAGATGGAGATCCTCCTTGGAGAGATGATGACGATATTGAGGATATTTCCGTAGCTGGCGAATGGTCTGGAGGTTCTCCTGATGCTGAGTGGGGGCTATCTAATGATAAAATGCTCCAAGAAGAAGAAGATTCCTAGTTATTTTTATTTTCTAAATTAATAAGATCTGATATTAGAGGAGCAGGTGGTAAATTTATATTTGCATTTCTAGAATTTGAAATTTTCGAAACTTCAAAGGCATCATATGCATCTTTAAGATTTTTATTATTATTTACTCTAATTCCAATTGCCACTCCCATTACAGAAATCAATACTATGAAAATAAATATCCCAAAAATTCCCGAGGTAGTACCTAAAAAAGATACCATACTGGAATCTACTTCAGAATCCTTAATCCAAACATCTGTTTTAATTTCCCATGTTAATTCGGTTTCTATTCCTAAATCAGTAATTATTACCGAGATATTTTGATTTTTATTACCTTCTAAACATAAGTGTGTTTCTAAAGGGGTCCTAAATTGATTATTACAATCCAAAGGAGATAAAAATAACCTTATATTATTGGAAGAGGTACTATTTGTTATTGTAAAATTCTCAAACTTCCATTGAATAGTTCTTTCTATGTTACTGGGAATACCTTCTATATTGATGACTAGTGATTTATTTCCAGAATCCCAATAATGCTGTTGATTATTATCTGGAGTAGTACTTATGAAATCCAGTCGAGTGATATTTTCATCTATTTCATCATTACAATTATCATCAATTCCATTCCATATTTCTTCCATTCCGGAATTTATTTGAAATACTAAATCGTTACAATCTTCAAATTCATAATAACCATCAGAATCTTTGTCATAATCATATTTTGTTGGGTCAGAAAGCTTCTGTAATATCTCTATTCCATCTTCTATCCCATCATCATCAGAATCATTATCCAAGGGATTTGTACTATAATTATGATATTCAGAGTAATCAGAGATATCATCATAATCACTATCTAGGTACCAAAAATTTTCATCAATCAAATTATCGCAATCATTATCTTTATCATCTAATTTCTCAGGCTTATCGGGTGCTCTTTCAAAATCTTCATCATCACAATCTTGGAATTCATACCAGCCATCAGAATCAATATCTAAATCTCTTTCATTCGGATTAGAGTTGAATGAATCTACCTCTACACCATCTGGTAAACCATCACCATCAGAATCTCCATTCAAGTGATTAGTAGAGTAATTATGATACTCTTCAAAATCCGTGAGCCCATCTGAATCAGAGTCCAATAGTAAAAAATCCTCGTCTATGGAACTATCACAATCATTGTCAATATTATCCAGTATCTCGTCCATATCAGGATATCTATTAGAATTATTATCGTCACAATCTTGGAACCAATACCATCCATCTGAATCCTGGTCTTGGTCCAATATTAATGGGTCACTCTCATACATGATTACTTCTTCATAATCTGTTAAACCATCTCCATCAGAATCGGAATTATTGAAATCAGTTCCATAAATGTGATATTCGTTATAATCAATTAATCCATCATTATCAAAATCTGTTTGATTATATCCTTCATCAATAACATCATTACAGTTGTCATCAATTCCATTTAGCATCTCAATCATATCTGGATTTATCAAGGAATTATTATCATCACATTCTTGAAAGTGATAAAAAGAATCTCCATCATTATCAGGATTTTCGACATTAGGGTCTGTACCCCAAATATTCAATTCGTCAATGTCTGATAAGCCATCTCCGTCTGAATCTCCGACTAAAGGATTCGTTCCATACACAATCACTTCTTCGTAATCCGTTAGTCCATCGACATCAGTATCTGCAACATCAGCTTTAGTATTGTAGATTATTACTTCTTCATAATCTGTTAATCCATCTCCATCCATGTCTGGATTATATGGATCAGTACCAAATACCTCAGTTTCATTTTCATCACTAAGACCATCTCCATCATCATCAGAATCTATAAAATCACATATTCCATCTTCATCAAAGTCAAATGGTGTTGAACTATTATCATTTGAACTAGTGTTACAAGAAGATTCTTCTTCATCCGACCATCCATCATCATCATCATCTAAATCAATAAAGTCACAAATCCCATCAGAATCTATATCGTTGGGTTGAGAATTCTGATTTGTTGAGTTTGTGCCACAATTATCTTCTTCTTCATCCGACCATCCATCTCCATCATCATCTAAATCAATGTTATCACAAATATTATCATTATCTAAATCAGACGGAGTAGAATTTGAATCTAATGAGTCTGTACCGCAACTAACTTCATCTACATCCGACCATCCATCTCCATCGTCATCGGTGTCTGTAAAGTCACTTATCCCATCTTGATCGGTATCTGTATAATTTCCCATCCCATGAATTATCATTTCCCAATAATTTAGAGTCCCTGTATCTGAACTGACAGTGTCTCTTATCTTTAATTTCCATTCACCAACAGCCTCTTCTCCCCAATGATGAACAGTATTGAACATCCAATCTGAATATCCATTACCATTATCATTTCTGGACTCAGCTAACCACGATTCTTTACCAGAAGGAGATACTAATACTATATCTAAATCTCCTCTAGAGGTATGTGTAATATCTGTTATCAAATCTATACTTTCGATGCTTATATCAGAAGTAATATTTAGTGAAAATTCACTCCATTGATCGGTATTGTCGGGAATCCCTACTCCAGGGGTAAATGGACCATAAGAGAAATTACTTTCATAATCAACATTTGTCCAATTCTCTGCCAATGAGACTGCAGCACCAGCATCAACAACTCCAAATCCATATTTATGCGATACTTGTAATCCGGCCCCATTAATTTCCCAGGATGAATCATTCTCATCATTAATTCTAGAGCTTTGTACCAATATGTGCTGGACATCTCTCCATGTTAAATTTATATTAGCCTCCAAAATTAGGGCAATTACTCCAGCAGCAAGAGGGGTCGCACTAGAGGTTCCGCCAAAGTTATTGGTAACATCTCCATTACTATATCCTCCGCTCCCTTCATTATCGGTGGTAGTTATTCCTTCTCCATCTCCATTGGAATGTGCTGCAACTAGTATATTGGCACCTGGTTCAGCATAATATGATTGTTCGCCATTATGATTTATTGCTGTAACTGCTATTGTATATCTGCTATTTGCATATCCATCATAGTTAGCGTTGTCATTAGATTCTAAACCATTTCCGGCAGCCCATGTGTAAATATTTCCTAAACCAGATCTTCCTTGATATGCTCCATTTTCTAATGCAGCCAAAGTAAAAGTTCCAGGGGCCTCTAATGTCTGACCATCATCTGCAGGGCCCCACGAATTTGTATAGATATCAATATCATTACTTTGAAAACCCAATGCATCAGCTTCCATTTGATCACTAGTTCCACATGCAATTAAGGTAGACCCTGATAAACTAGCGCCAAATGATGAACCTGTCACATCTATTCCATTATCTCCGACAGCAGCAGCTACACCTCCTGCAGCAGTTCCATGAGCATCCCAAGAGTTTGGACTCGGGTCTGGATCATCATTGCACCAATCATACGAGAATGATGAATTATAATTATCTTCTATATCTGGATGTTCATGGTCTAAACCATCATCAATTACGCTGATATATATCCCAGAACCATTGTACTTATTCCATACGCCGGTCACATTGATATCTTCTCCAGATAATCCTCCTGTCTGCCCAGTATTTTGTAAGTGCCATTGTTCGTCAAAATCAGGATCATTAGGGATATATCTTGCGTCTTGATATTTTTCTATCAGTGGATAAAAGTATTCAATCTCTCCATTTTTAATTAATTTATTTAACCCACTCATGGCGTCAGAAGATTCTTCAAATTTCCATATATATGTTCCTTTTAATAATTCAAAATCTTTACTTTCAAAGGATGTTGATATCAGATTATTGTGATATTCTAAAGGATATCCCGTAACTACTACCCAATCATTAGTTTGTGAAAGAATAGTATCTTCATATTGACTTAAATCACTTAATCTAGAGAAAGAAATCTGGACTGATTTTGAATACTTTTCAGTAATGTTAGATTCTACTTGTATCTCTACTAATAAATTTTCATGATTTTCAGCATTAACCATACTAATGGGTGCTAGTATTAACAAAGTAACTAGTAGCACTCCTCTCATTATATAGGGTTAAATTCATTTGCCCTATATGTATTTGTATTGAAAGTTCAAATATTTAATATTCTAATTCTTATGAAATTCTTCGATAGAATTGTGTATTTCTTCATCTTTCATCAATTTTCTTTGATTTTTTGCAACATTGAACATATATTCTACTAATTTATCTGTAATTTCGTATCCATTATTCTTTAACCACCAAATTATATTCGATCTTCCACTCATATGCCCTATTCTTATTACCTGTTTCAATCCATAATCAGAAGCAGGAACACCTGAATAAATCCTATCTGCTAGCCAATGATCTCCCTTGTCCATGGCTTTTATGACGGCTGATGCATGAACTCCAGTTCCTGTTTCAAATGCATCATCACCAAAAATAGGATAATTTCTTGGTAAAGGGATATTTATATATTCGTGAGCCTTTTTTATATATTCATCCAATGAGGTTAAATCGTTACTAATAACTCCCATTAAACTAAGGTTAACGAGTGTTTGATCTAGAGGGGCATTACCTGCTCTTTCTCCAATACCTAATGCAGTTCCATGGATGACATCTGCACCAGATTCGAATGCAGCAATATTGTTTACAACTCCAAGACCTCTGTCTTGATGACCATGCCAGTTTACTTCTATATTTCTTCTCTTAAATCCAGCATCAGGTATTACTTCATTTTGTATGAATGATAGTAATTTATTTACTCCATTCGGCGTTACATGGCCACAAGTATCGCAAATACAAATCCTTTCGACCCCAAGTTCCAACGCACGAGTGTAAACTTCTTTAATTTCTTCAGGTTTACTGCGAGTGGTGTCTTCAGTAACGAACATTACTGGAACATCATTCTCGATTGCAAAACTAACGGCGTTTTCAGCAGTAGACAAAATCTTTTCCATATTCCAACCTTCTGTGTATTGACGAATCGGACTTGTCCCAAGAAAAGCACTTGCCTGGATTTGACAGTCATATTTGGATTGTAAATCAATCAATGGAGCAATATCACTTACAACTGTTCTGACTGCACAACCAGGTCTTATTTTATATGATCTTTCTTTGATATGAGAGAGCATTGAATCAATGTGTTCTATATGAAATCGACCAGCTCCTGGTAACCCCAAATCTACTTTTTGAATGCCTAATTTTTCCATATAATCTATCAATTCTTTTTTTTGTTCTATTTTTGGGTTATTTGCACTAGGACTTTGTAACCCATCACGAAGTGTCTCATCATCAAACCATAATTCATGAGGATGATTTTCGGGTACTCTCTTGATATCATAGTCAATTTCATTCCAATCATAGATCAAATCCTTCTCATCCATTGCGGCCCCTCTTCCTTTATTATTCTTCAACATCCTACATAGTGCTTCAAACCATCGGGAGTTTAGTTATTATTAACCTCTTTACTAACCTTTTTATCGCTCCACTCAGAACGATAAATAGATAAGAATACGATTGCCAACCCAATTAATCCTCCTTCAAAACCTAAACTTCCAATGACTAAAATTATGAACATTAATGCAAGATATAAAAGAGATACATAAAAAGATCTTGAGGCAATTGACATTCTCCCTGTTCCATCAATTTTCTCATTTATGTCAATATTCCATACAGTCGTTGCATACCAAATACTCAATATTGTAGTATTTAGGCTAACAAGATAATTTGTTGAGACCCATTCATCAGATATAATCCAATTATTAGTTGGCGTGTAATTAAGAAATGCTGTTAAAGATAATAAGATAAGAAAAATTGAATATGTCTTCATTTCTATTAATGTTCTAGCCTTACCTTTGACATTGGGCATCATTGGAACTCCAACTTTTTCATATTCTTTAGAACGATATAATGCAAGGGCCCAGAAGTGAGGAGGAGTCCATAGAAAGATAAGAATGAACATAAACCATGGCATAAAAGGAAATGATCCTAAAAATTCATGAGGTCCCAAATAAATTATTGATTCTAGGAATGATTTGATTGATGATGTTTCAATAATAAGACTTTTTTCAGCAGCCGCCCATCCAATTACAGGAGGCGTCGAACCGGCAATTCCGCCTATGACTATATTTTGTGGAGTCCTCCTTTTTAGCCACAAACTGTATATTAAGACATAAAAAAGTACACTAAAAACTGCCCAGAAAGTAGCGACATAGTTTGTAAACAAAGAGAACCAAATCGTCCCCGCAATTGCCATCAAAATACCAAAAAGCAATGCAGAATTTGCCCCTATCTCTCCAGTAGATAGAGGTCTATTAGAAGTTCTAGTCATGATTGGATCAATATCTCTATCATACCACATATTAATTGCATTCGCTCCACCTGCTGTCAAATAACCTCCTATCATTACTATTGACATTGTTTTTAGCGTCTCAATGGAAACTCCCGAATCCCCAATTAAGTCATGAGAAAGTACCGAACAGAGAGCAGTAATCTGTAATAGTATCACAACTCTAGGTTTAGTCAGTGAAAAATATGAATTCAATGTTCCCATAAGACTATCCTCTGTATGACCTGTAGCAATCCACGTTTAATCTTCAAGTATCAATTGTTCTTTTTCAGTATCTTGTAATACAATTAAAATCCCCATACAAGTAGTTGCTAAGATCATAAAAGAGGTTGAAGCTAACAAAAGATGAATTAATGATAATATTTCTAAATAGCCATCAATAGTCCAAGATAAAACATACAAGCCACCCAATGCTATATTTAACAAATATATTGATGTGGCAGAGAATACCCATTTTACTAGTAATCCAACCTCCTCTTGCTTTTCTCTATTATTCCACATACTCCAACAAACCCCAGCCATTAATATTCCTACTAATGCAACCAACCATCTATGAATCATTTGAGATTTCGCTACTATTTCTTCTATTGCTATATTTGATATCAATTCTCCTTGGCATAATGGCCAAGATTGATAGAAACCATCGACCCCACACCCATAATTTGCTCCTGGAGATGTAGAAACTAAAGTCCCAGAAAATAAAGTTACTAACATAAGTCCGGTCATTATAAATAATTTATTTTTCCATTTCTTGGATAGTTTAAGCTCGAATGAAATCCAATCTGTTTCCTTTTTTTTAGAGATTAATGCCCATATCCATATCAAAGTTAACATAAATGCTAATGCAGATCCTAAGTGTAAAATGACACTCCAATGTTGATTATCCATTTTCACTGTCAGCATCCCCACTGCTCCTTGCCAAATAATAAGTAGAATTGATAACCTAGTTGCATTGGCCATATTTTTATCGTATCTTTCATCACGTCTTAAAATAAACCAATTTAGAATAACTAATGGGGCTAATATTACGCCTGCTAAAAATCTATGAATCCATTCAGTAAATATTTGAAAGGTAGTATATCTATGACTAGATCCTCGTGAATCAATTTCATCAGGATTTTCCTCCCACCACTCTGTTTGCTCTTGTTCAGAAATATCAAAACCAAAAGTTCCGAAACAAAGAGGCCAATCAGGACAAGATTCTCCAGCATCATAAATTCGAATAGTACCTCCGAGAGTAATTACTAATATCGTAGTCATTAAAATTACTTTAATTAAATGGTCTTGGATTAATTTTTTTATTATCACAGAGGTTCACCCCAACTATGGGCCTCGCAAATTTAATCATCAAGGTGCGGATCAACATCTATTGGAATTCTTTCTTGATCATACTCTAGAGTTGCAATTTTCATTGGATCCAAGACAACTCTTTCTTTTGCATCACTTACCCCATAAAGTTGAATTAGCTCATCACTAAAATTTTCTCTTAATTCATCTTCAGTTACATAAAGAGGAGCTCCCATGCTAATTTGAAGTGCTCTAGCACCAATTATTCTTGCTTTTTCAAAGCGAGTATGTGGACTCTTTGGCTTAACCATATCAATGCCCACCAATGACTCCCAAATAAGGTCTATGACTCCAATCTCACTAAAAAAATATTTTTTTTAAAAAATTAAGACTCTATTAACATAGCAATAGCATTACCTCCACCAAGGCAAATTGTTACTATTCCATACCTACCTGAGGTTCTATTTAATGCATTTACTAAAGTCATCAAACATCTTGTTCCTGTTGCTCCCAAAGGATGGCCAATGGCAACAGCACCCCCATGTAAGTTAAATTTATCATCAGATATTTTCAAAGCCTTCTGGATAGAACAAGAAGCAGAGGCAAATGCTTCATTATGCTCAATTATATCAATATCATCAATTTCTAATTTATTTCTACTTAGGAGCATCTCAACTGCAGTAATTGGAGCAGACATAACTCTACTAGGCTCTAGCCCTGATGTGCAATAATCAATTATCTTGGCTAAAATAGGTAAATCATACTTTTTTACTGCATAATCAGATGCAATTAATACTGCAGATGCCCCATCCGATAGCTGACTAGCATTTCCTGCAGTTACTTGACCATTATCATGAAAAATGCTTCTCAACTTACTCATTTTATCTAAGTTGGTATCTACACGAATACCCTCATCCTTTACTATTCCATCTATCTCAAAAGATTCCTTATTCAACCAACCCTTCTCCCATCCCTCATTGGCAAGACGATGAGATCTAACCGCATATGTATCAGACTGCTCTCTAGATATGTCAAATTCTTTGGCAACTATTTCTCCAGTTTCTCCCATCATTTCTCCCGAGTATGCATCTTTTAAACCATCATGAGACAATACCCACTCTAAATCTGAAAAATTTATTTTTTCATCTTTAACTGGATTTTTTATGAAGTATGGTGCATTACTCATAGACTCCATTCCTCCTGCAATGATTAAATTTGCAACTTTTGCTCGAATGTCTGATGCTCCAATCATTACAGCTTTCAAACTTGAGCCACAGACTTTATTTATCGTTGTACAAGGAGTTTGATATGACATCCCGGCATTTAATGCAACCTGTCTACAAGGGGCCTGTCCAGTTCCTGCTTGTAATACATGCCCCATGTATAATTGATTAACAGAATCATCATTTGGATTTATTTTTGCTCTTTTCAATAATTCCTTTACTGCCATGGCTCCTAATTCAGTTGCACTATATTTCGAAAGCGAACCTCTAAATTTGCCTACGGGAGTTCTCGCGTATGCACATATGTTGACTGATTCCATGCGTCGTCCAAAAGAGAACTAGTCTTCAATTATACGATAATTATTATTTTTTATGATATCTAATCTGAACTATATCCATAGAATTCTGAGTTCTTTAGATAAGGCCTATTTTGAGGTTTAATTAGTATCGTTCGAACGCCCCACAAATCTTTGAAAATACGATACCGACTCGTTGCATCTAGATAATCAACTCCACTAGTTCCACCTGTTCCTATTCTTCTACCCATTATTCTTTCTACCATACGTGCATGAGAATGTCTCCATTTAACTATAGATTCTTCCAATTCAACAAACCCATCAATCAATTTCCTAGGCCAAGTTAATAAGGGTAGTTCACGATACGACTCGATAAATAAAAGACCCGCTCTAGCACGACTAATTTTTCCTTCCGGAGTTAAGAATTCTCTTGCACTATTATTACTAAAACTCAACCTTTCAGAAATTTTTTTATTCGAAATAGAATCTCCATATAGATTTTCTCCGTGTTTCTTATGTGCTTCTAAATGGTCTTCTATATATTTGTTAACAACACTATCATCTCCCTCACTCTCGAATTTAGAACCCATTATTGGTGTTCTTCCTATCCAATCCATTAATACTTTAACTAATGATTTTTGCTTCTTTACCGTCTTTAATTTATTATAAATTTGAAATGTCTCTTTATTTTTATCCGCTGCCTTTTTGAATCCCTCTAAAGGATCCATACCTCCTAACCTATCTTCATTTTGTAGTCCAAGTAAAATTTCGAACTCTCTCATCTGGTATGATTCAAAACCAGAAGCAGTCCCTAGGCCATCTCTAAATGCAAGAAATCCCTGAGGAGTTAGAGTTTCTAATACGCCCCACTGATTAGCCATTAGCCTAAAAATTTCTGTAGTTCTGGTGAGGTGATCCACAGCTCTAGGAATCTCATGCTCAGGCACCTGTTCTTGATTTAATATATCACGAACTTCGCCCAATTCTTTTATAATTTGCTTAAACCATAATTCAAACGTTTGATGAACTATTATAAAATGCATTTCATCATTTGTTATTCCTCTCTCTTCACCTTGTAAGGTCAGTAACTTAGATAGTTGCAAATATTCACCATATGTCCAATTCCCTGACTCTCCCCCGCCACTCATATATCTCCGATATCAACTTCATTTGAAGTATTACCTCTTATTAGAAAATTCTAAAGTTGTTAATATTATGGCTCAGGTTATGCCAAGAGTATCTGAGAAAAGCGTAAAATCATTCAAATCTGAACTTCCATATCCTTTTTTGATGGTTGAAGAAGGTTTAGAATTAATCCAATTAAATTTAGACGATAATGATGAATTATTTGCTTTAATCGAATTAAATCGTACTTACTTAAGAGAAAGACTCCCGTGGCTAGATGATATTAAAACAATTTTAGATCAACAAAAATTTATTATTACAGCTCTTGATGAATACCGTCAAGGAAAGGGCATAAGTTATTCAATCAAATTAAATAACAAAATAATTGGTAATATCGGCTTAAATTGGATTGATTATAATAATAGGTCCTGTGGAGTAGGTTATTGGATTTCTGAAAACTATATGGGTAATGGAATTATAACAAAATCCTGTAAAAGAATAATAAATCATTGTTTCATTGATTTAGAACTGCACCGGTTCGTATTAGAGGCGGCTGTTGATAATTTTTCAAGTATATCAGTTGCAAATCGTTTAGGAATGAGATTGGAAGGCTCGAATATTGATAGAGAGTGGCTATATGATCATTTTGTGGACAGTAATATTTATGCGATTACCAGTAATGAATTAAGTTTTTAGACTAATATCCCATAATTTTCTAGAGTGCATCCTCCTGGAGGGAGACAAGATAAAACGTCGTCTTGAGAAAGACCCGTCGCCTTTGAAATTTTGTTCGCAACATTCTCCTTTTTACCTTTACTTGGTATTATTTTACCCCACCTTGGGAAGATCTTTGATATTGTATCTGGAGTTCCTAATACCGGTAAAGGAACTCCATTGATTAAGCCGATACCAATGGCCATCTCAAGTGCAATATCTTTATGCCAATTTCTTTTACCTCTAACTACAAAACCTCCTCTTCCCAATGATTCTCCACTTTCTGTTGTCTTAGAGACTTGACTAGGTCTTGCATAAAATGCTGTTGCTGCAGCACCTCCACTCCCCCATGCTCTGGACCAACAAACGGCAATCTGCGCAGCTTCCTGATGTATTTCCCCAGAAAATTCTCTAGCATCATCTATTTCTTTGTTTAAATTTTGAGTTATTTTCAATGAAACAACTCCTTCAGGAATTTTTTCATTGATACTTTTGACAACTTCTAACCCATCATTAAGTTTCAAAGAGCATGATGGTGCCCCATGCAAATCCGCGTGAAAATATAGATCTGTTGAATTAAGATGTTTTTTAACAATCGTATCATTCCCCTTTGCATCATTTCCTCCAATAAACAGACTCCCATTACTTAAGACCGCCCATCGATATTTTTCAAACCAGAATTTTTTACTACGTTTGGAGGTTTTCAGTTTTCCTGCAGCAGTATTTTTTGCTACCTTCCTTTCTTCTTTTATTTTGGATATCTCTGTATTCTTTAATGCTATCTTTGCGCCACTAGCTTTATTTTTTTGAATACGTGCTTCTTCAAAATATCTTTGGGCATTTTGATGTACATTTTTTCCAACTTCAAGTGTAATAGTAGTCCCAGGACCTCCTTCTTCATCAGGTAGAAATATTACAATGGTACTTTTTGAAGGATTTATTTTATCAATCCATGGGATTTCTCCTATTTTCTTTTCAACAGACTGCCAACTATCTTTTGTTATGGCCTGATTAAATTGTTCTAAAATATCATTTACATGACTCCAATTTTCTTGAATTGATTTACCCAACTCTTGATTTATTGCAGCCCTTTGTAAAAATTTTTCAATAGCAATTTTTTGTTGCTCCGATCTTCTTACTAATTTTGCCTTTTTTTCTCCATCATCCTTTCCTGATTGAATTAATTTTTCTTCTTCTCGGCGGATAAAGGCAGCAGCATCATGCATTCCATAAATTATGTCAAAACCAGAAGAAAGAGAATCAATCTTTGTTGATAGTTGGGAATTAAGACTAGGAATGTTTATTGGAGCAATATCTTGTATCTGAGATACCATATCTTCTCTTTCTTCAATGTCATCATTTGAATTCCATTTTTCTAAAGATTTAGTATTCTTCATCCAAATTTTGACATTATTTTTATCATCAAGCTCTTTAATCATATCTTTGATTGTTTTCTCAAGTGAATCTATTTGCTCCGATAATAATTTATTGGCAACTATATTTTCGTCTATTTTTGATTTTGAACACGCAATACTGCCATATAATGATCCAAAATTTGCACGTACTGCTAGAGTTCTAATTAGGTCGTGTTCACTGTTTTCTAGAAGACTTTCTAGTTCTTTCCGTTTCATACTTCGAGGATTAAAAGATTCAGGCGGAGGCCTATATTCAAGCCCCTTTTTCAATGATCTAGTGGAATACTTAGCATGAGTAAGTGGTTGAATAATTATACCTTCATTATCAATTAGTAAAATATTCCCATCTCTGAATAATTCTATGATTATCTTTATTTTTTCCCTAGTTTTTTCAAATACTAGCTCCACTATTCGGTCGAAACCATATTGATTAACATCAACTAATCTGGCATTATTCAGATGTTTTCTAATCACCATGGCAAACTGAGAAGGTTTAGATGGCATTGGCCTATCTCTCTGAGAAGTATACAACCTCTTACCTCTCACAATAACCAAATCAGTTGAGGGTAAACCTTTCCTGTTTAATTTTAAAACAACCTGCTCATAATGTGGTTGATATGCTTTCCTCATTCTAGAACCTATCATCTCAGAAAGCTCATTCACAATACATGAAACATCAAAAGATGATAACTTATCACGCATACCTATCGGACTGTCCTACAATGGCATCATTCATCAGCCAATCGCTTATTTATTAATTATGATAATGTATTATGAAATTCTTCAATTTCCTTCAAAACTTCAGATTCATGAGCATATTGATTACTAGGTATATCTATTAATTGACAATTAGGTAGACATTGACTAATTTTTACTACACCATCGAGGGCATGTAATTTATCAGATTTAGCAGATAAAATAGCAGAAGAAATAGTATCTTCTGGAAATTGTAAATTCATTTTATAATCTATGTTATATCTGGCAGAAAGCATCATTCGTTGTAAATCCTGAGCTTTAAACATCCTCCTGTACCTTATTTTCTGACCTTCTTCCTTTAGACGTTTTTCAAGTGCAAATAAAACTATTTTACGTAAAATCGGATAGGTAAATTTAGGAAGAGGAAACCTAAGAAAAAGATTTGCCCAAAGTGGTGGTTTGAAGTCTATGTTCGGGCCTATTAAAATTGCAGATCTTCCTCCTATGGATTGTTTTTGAAAAGCATCTAATAATATGGTCGCACCTAATGATGAGGCAAACCAATCTATATTACTCATTTCTAATCCTAAATGATTTATTATTCCTATCAAATCCTTTGAATGTTCTTCCATTTGAAAATCTTTTTTGGTAATTTTTTTTTCTATTATTGCACTTTTTTTTTCTCTAGTTTCAATGTATATTATTGGCCTTCTGGTAACCCACTCAGATAATAATGGCCTCCAGCCTTCAAAAACAGAACCCCATCCTGGTATCATTATCAGGTGATTTACAATTTCAGATGAATAATTTGCTGGTATCCATTTTAGGACTCTTAATTTCACTCCTCTTCCTACATCTACGAACTCTTCTTCACAATTAGAATCAGGTAATTGAGGGATATGAGTCCATTCATCTTCCATATATCTCGCCCCGATTAGTTCAGATAATATTGATTTCCAATTTTTTTAATTATTTCTTCTTTTATCAACAGAGAAATATGCGACAAGACTTGATCATTTGCAAGTAACATATTTGCATCGGGGCTATCTGAGTAGACAAATTTAGCAATTTCACTCAGATTAGAGATGTTATTCTTGACTGCATCTACAATTTTCTCATTCCTATTCTTTCGATGTTTAATATATTTATCAAGTAATTTTTTCGGATTTGCAATTAATGGGCCATGACCTGGGAATAGCATTTCTGGTTGCATATCTCTCAATCTTTCTAGTCCATTAATATAGGCTTTCATATCTCCTTCTTTTGATGACACTAAAATAGTTCCAACTCCTACGCAGTTATCTCCACTAACTATTCCCGAATCTCCACATATGCAAATATGCCCAGGACAATGCCCTGGCGTCTCAATAATCGACCAATCACTAATGCCACTTGGGCCTTCCAATTTGAAAAAATCTCCTTCAGTTAATACTTCAAAATTATCCAATATATCATACTCTTCTATAGTTTCTTTGGATGCCCATATTGGAGCTTTGTAAATTTTTGATATTTCTTCTAAATTCCCGACATGATCTGGATGTTTATGTGTAAATATAGTTGCTATAATATTAGATCCAGAATCTATTATCTCAGTAATTTTTTCTTTAAATAACTTCATTTGCCCATCTTTGGCAGCTGGATCAATAATTACTCTTTCTCCACCCTCTTCTCCAAGTATGTAGCAATTAGTATGCGTAGATGGAGGTATTGTATAAGTCCTAATGGGAAAACATTCTACCAGTGGGCCAAACTCAATCCTATGATATCCAGAGGGTCTTTTTTCAGCAAGTAAATCGCAACCATCGCTTAAACTTCCTGTGTCTTCAATACTCATAACTAAATCTTTCAATAGAGTTACAATAGGAGGAGGAATTCTAACCTTATTATTTTCCCAGGAGATTAGTAATTCTTGAGGTTTCCACCATTTGAATTCATCAAATTCTGATCTTCCTGGGGGGAATGTGGGAGTTAGATTATTTTCAGATAAAGGAACATGAAAAAATCTATTTTTAAATCTAATCGGCCCGAAAGGAGGAGTCTCTCTTTCTGAGATTACTTTAGTATTAAACGAATTAATTATTATATTTCCCTTCTCAAATTCTTTTAACCAATTATTCTTATCGGTACATACCATATTTCTAATTTCTTCACTTATTGAAATCATATTTCCATTCTTATCAGGAACAAAACCTATTTCCTCTACTAACTCCCTTAGAAGGGCTATTGATGCAATCCGATCAATTCCTTTTTCTGATAGAAATTCTGGATAAAGATTTCCTAATTTCTTATCTACTCTACTTATTCCTCCTCCGGGAAATGTCCAGAAATCAGGAAAAGAGGGCATCTCTGACACTCTATGGCCTAGTAATATTTCATCATAGCCATCTATTATTCTGCTTACTACAGCAGAAGCGGATAAATGTGGTTCAGTAATATTTGTCAATGGGATTTCAAACCCCGCAGGTACTTCTCCCATGACTTGTCCTAGTGACACTTTATTTCAAACCCATCACAATAATGATTGAATAACCCTCTCCCTTTTCGCAGTTCATGAGGAAGGCGTGCAGTCGAACTTCCTTCATTGTGTCTGGAGGTATTTTCTTTGAAACCACCTGAAACTATAGAGGAAGAATTAGCCATCATTTCTGACGCAATAGATGCAGGAATAGATCCATTCACTCCTCTAAAAAAGCCTTCTAAAATGGGAAAATTAGCTTTAGGATGGTTTTTGATAATACTGATGATAAGTTGGGCTTCTCAAATTTTGTACCATTCAGTTTAATTTTTTTACTTTATACATTATCTTAATTATTTTAAAAAAAATATCAGTAGTTTTAAATTAATTATATTTAACCCAAAAAAGATGATTGTATCGCATGAACATAGATTCATTTTTATCAAGACTAGGAAAACTGCCGGTACTAGTATTGAAATTTCCCTTTCGAAAGAATGTGGGCCAAAAGATATAATCACGCCTATTGCAGAAGTTGATGAAAAAATCAGAGAAAATTTAGGATATAGAGGGCCACAAAATTACAAAATAAATGAAACTAAACTAATAAATAATTTATTTCAAAGATTAGGTTTTAAATTCAAAGAACATTATAATCACTCTCCAGCAAAATTAATCCGTAAAAGAATAGGAAACTCTGATTTTAATAGTTATTTTAAGTTCTGTGTGGTTAGAAACCCATGGGATCGAGTAGTTTCGTTATATTATTGGCGCCTTAACAGGCCAAATCATAAACTGCCTAAAAGTACATCGTTAGCAGACTTTATTCAAAAATCTAATCCCAATGAATTAACCGATTCTCATATCTATAGCATAGATGGAAAGTCAGTTGTCGATAGATTCATAAAATATGAAAATTTAATTATTGAATTAAATAAATGTCTTAATGAGATTGGTATTAATGATATAGAATTGCCCAATGCAAAATCAGGTACCCGAAAAACAAAATCACATTATTCATTATTATTCGACAATGCATCTGTAAAAAAAATTGCAGATATTTGTTCTTGGGAAATAGAAAAATTTGGTTATGAATTTGACGATAAGCGAGAATAATGTTGACAAACTCTCATGCCGTGTTATTAAGAATTGAATAGTTAATGGTGATAACAATCATGTGGTGTCGGTTATCCGGAGAATATTGGGGATACTATGCGCGGCAGATTATTAGTACAAAATGCGAAGATGGTCCTTCCCAACAGGATTGTTGAAGGAGACCTTCGTGTAAGTAATGGCTCAATTAAGACTATAGCACCGTTTGGTGGACTAAAACCAGAAATTGGAGAATACGTCATAGATGGTACTGGTTTGCACGTATTGCCGGGCGCAATCGATCCCCATGTACACTTCAGAGATCCCGGTAGTCCAGAAAAAGAAGATTTGGAAAGTGGCAGTAGAGCTGCTGCTGCAGGAGGAATTACCTCATTTTTGGATATGCCAAACACATTTCCAAATGCTACTAATCGTTTATCTCTCGAGGCAAAAATAGCATCAGCAGCTAAAAAATCTGTAACACATCATGGATTTTTTATTGGGGCTACGAAAAATAATATCACTGACTTACAAAGCGTCCAGGGAATGGATGGAGTTTGCGGAATTAAAATATTCATGGGAAGTAGTACAGGAGATTTACTAGTTCATGAGCAAAAGGATTTAGAAGAAATTTTTGCAAATACAGGAGGAATTATTGCTACCCATGCAGAAGATGAAGAAAGATTACAATCAAGAATTCCTAAATTCGAAAACCGTACTGATATTGCTGCACACGCAGAATGTAGGGATATTGAATGCGCTCTAATTGCTACAAAAAGAGCCTCCGCTTTAGCTAATGACCATAACCATCGCTTACATATTGTCCATTTAACAAGTGGAAAAGAAGCAGATTGGCTATCTTCAAACAAAGGAGAACTGATTACCACAGAAGTTTGTGCCCAACATCTTACTTTTGACCAAGATGATGTTGAAAAACTTGGAGTTCGGGCCTTAATGAATCCTCCAATTCGATATACACAAGATAGAGATAAGTTGTGGGAGAGGCTCAAAGATGGAACAATTGATTGTATAGTTACTGACCATGCCCCTCATACTTTGAAATCAAAATCAGTTGGATTTCCAAAAGCTCCTGCGGGAATGCCAGGAGTGGAGACATCTCTTCCTCTAATGCTCACACACGCTAAAGATGGAAAGTGTTCTATTTCTGACATTGTAAAATGGATGTGTGCCGGTCCTGCAAAAGTCTATGGAATTAAAAATAAAGGGTCTCTAATCGAAGGTTTTGACGCTGATTTGACCTTAGTAGACTTAGAAAAATATAGAATTATTCAAGATTCTGATACATGGACGAGAGTAGGTTGGACTCCATATGCAGGAATGGAACTCACAGGGTGGCCTATTTACACAATTGTTGATGGAAATATTGTTCACAAACGTGAGTTAGA
>NTJP01000006.1 GCA_002457145.1 Marine Group II euryarchaeote MED-G38 | reverse complement strand
CTCTGATATGTTATCAAATAGTAACGCTTTTGATGTAATTGAATATTCTAATTTTTTCCCTCAAATAAAGGTTGAAGCAACTTTGGTATCTGAATATCAAGAACAGAGAGGTGAGATTTACTGGAATGTTGTTAAAGATGATCATGCTAAACTTAGTTCAGTTTCTTCAAGGCTAGTTTTAGGGGAAACAGTAGTAATTGATACAGAATATGTCGAAGGACAAAAATCAAATAATTACAGAGTAGGAAATGAGTGGTATGAAGGGCGTGACGAAATACCCGAATATTCTAATCCCTTCATTAAATTAGCACAATCTGCTACAGAAAATCCAGATGGTTTTTGGCCACCATTTGCTTTTGATACGGCACAATTAATTGATCTTGAATGGTCCATAACAGCAGATATTTCTTCAACACAACAGATTGCCAGCTCGTCTAATGAAACCCATTCAATATTTATTGAAACTATGGGAATTCCTCCAATTATCACTGGAATCGAAACATATTCTGGCGAAGATAAATTTATTTTACAAGTTACGACGGAAAATATCTCTTTATCTTTAAGAAATGATATCCAAAGGACTCCGGCCCCATTTATTCCAAATCCTTTTCCAAAAGATTCGTCTGAAAATATATCTTATTGGTCAGGAGTTATTTCAAATTCTTTATCTCTTGAAATTAGACCAGAACAGTTAGAGATTCATGGGTTAGTATCTGAAAATAACTACAGCTCTTCGGTTTCTGTAATGAGATTCGATAATCAAAATTTAAATCAAACATTATCTGATGGAACGTGGTGGGAATTTTATTGGATAGATTACCTAGGAGAGAATTTGGTTTCGAATGGAGATTTATATACTGTGAGGACGAATAAAACAGGAAATATTACCATAGGTATATTTGATTTATGGGCTAATTCATGGACTAATCAATCTTTTTGATGAATTAAAAATTTATTTTATTATTATTACACAGGTTTATGTGCATCTGTCTTTGGGTAGGAATGTGAGCTTTACTGTTAGTCACACAGTTGTTAAAAAAAAACCCTCTTTCTTTTTATTTTTAATTCTAATTTCTTCATCCCTTTCAGGCTGTACTTCAACAAATTTGTTAGATACTGATGATGATGGCATAGACGACTCGTTGGATAATTGTGTATTTTTGATTAATCCGAACCAAATTGATACTAATTCTGATGGCGAAGGCGATACATGCGATGATGATGATGATGGTGATTTAACTCTAGATTTGGATGACAAATTCCCCTTAGATCATACTGAAATATCAGATATGGATAACGATGGCATTGGAGATAATTCAGATTTAGATCGAGATGGAGATGGAGTTGATAATTTACAAGATCATTTTCCCAATGATTTTTTTGAGCAAAGAGATACAGATTTAGATGGCCTTGGAAATAATGCTGATGATGACGATGATGACGATGGGTTGTTGGATATCGTTGATCCATTTGATCTAACGCCCTTCACATCACTGAACAATTCTGGACCTTTTAACGTTGGAACGACAGAATTAATTTTTAATTCTCCTAGGGGACATGAAATCACCCTTCAATTATGGTATCCAACTGTAGATGAAAAGGGAGAATATGCAATTTATGATGATGCGTGGTATGGAAACGCTTGGGAATCCGCAGAACCAGATTGCTCTGAGTCAAGACCAGTAGTCGCATATAGTCATGGCTTACCTAGTATTAGATGGGCTTCTTCTTACTACATGGAATATTTGGCTAGTCATGGTTTTTTTGCATTTGCACCTGATCACAGATTTAGTACCTTATTGGATCTTCAACTAGAAAATTTTGCAGAAATGATGCTTTCAAGACCAGTTGATATTATGGAATCTTTTGATTGGCTTTCTTCTAAAAGTGAAGACCCAGGTTATCTTAATGGATGTGTGGATTACAAAGATGGATATGCTATGACTGGTCAATCAACTGGCGGTTTTACTTCTTTGATGATTTCAGGAGCTGAAATATTATTGTCAGATTTACAAGATGATTGTAAAAATCCACATTCTGGTGGAATTGATGAAATAAATCCTGGTAGTTCTTGTGAGATGATAGAACTATGGCAAATTCAAAATCCAAATTCTACTGTTATTAAAATACAGGATAGCAGGGCATGGGCTACGGTTTTACTAGCTCCTTGGAATGGTTCACTTTTGGATAATGGAATTTCTTCTACCGATTCAAATATCCTCTTAATCGCTAGTGATATTGATGAAACAGTTCCATTATATGAGGTAAATAATACACGAAATTTATTAAGCGAAAATGTTCTTCATTCTGCATTACTCATTGATGCTGGACATTATCACTACGCTCCAATAGGATGCGCTGTAAGGGGTTGTGTAGGTAATCTTTCTATAGATGAAGCTACTGATTTTACTAATATCTCAATTCTTATTTTTTTAGCACAAATGTTGCAATGGCCCGGTGCTAATGATTATCAAATGCCCGATAGAGAATTTGTAGAATGGCGCGTATGATGCTTACATTCAAACGCCTTATGGCTCAGGGTTTTATGTGAGTAATAGCCAACACCCACTTTTACGTTTATTATCACATTTGAAACGCCATAGAATTACTGTATTACTGGCATCAATATGTTCAATATTGAATAAAATTTGGGACCTTGCACCACCTCTTTTAATTGGTATAGCGATTGATGTTGTCGCCCTAAAAGAAGAATCTTTTCTAGCAGAGTGGTATCCAGATCCAAAAGATCAATTTTTACTTCTGACTGTTATAACTGCAATAATATGGATACTAGAATCACTTTTTCAATATTTATATGATGTACTATGGAGAAATTTAGCACAAACTGCACAACATGACCTTAGGATGGATGCCTACTCACATATTCAAAATCTTGAGATGCAGTGGTTCTCTGAGCAAACTACTGGTGGCCTCATGGCTATCATGAATGATGATGTTAACCAATTGGAAAGATTTCTGGATCAAGGTGCTAATGATTTATTCCAAGTTGCCACAACAGTATTTGTAGTTGGTGGAATTATGTTATTTTTAGCCCCTGAAGTGGCGATTTGGGCAATTTTACCTGTTCCTGTAATTGTAGGTGGCTCTTTTCTTTTCCAAAGAAAAATAGGTATTAGATACTCAAACGTAAGAAAAGAAGTAGCAGATTTAAACTCAACTTTGAATAATAATCTTCAAGGAATCACCACTATCAAATCATTCACTGCTGAAGATAGAGAAATAGAAAGAGTATCAAAAGCCTCAAGATCTTATAGGGATGCAAACAGAGATGCTATAAAACTTTCAGCTTCTTTTGTCCCATTGATTAGAATGGCAATTTTATTCGCCTTCACGGCTAATATGCTAGTTGGTGGATGGTTAGCATTAGAGGGCGAACTAAGCATAGGGGCATATTCGATAATAGTATTCATTACACAACGCCTTTTATGGCCATTAACTAGATTAGGGCAAACATTCGACTTATACCAAAGGGCTATGGCTTCTACAACTAGAGTTTTAGATCTATTAGATACAGAAGTAGGAGTTGTGGAAGGTGATTTCGCATTATCTGGAATTTCTGGAAGTATTGATTTTAATAATCTTAACTTTACATATCCTGGCCGAGAGGTCGTTTTGGATGATTTTCAATTATCCGTACCTGCTGGCTCAACAGTAGGACTAGTTGGGGCCACAGGTTCAGGAAAAACTACCCTTATTAGGTTATTATTAAGATTTCACGATTCACAGGAAGGAGATATTTCAATTGACAAACATAATATCAAAGATGTAACGCTAAATTCATTAAGAAAATGTATCAGTTTAGTTAGTCAAAATACTACTTTATTCCCTGGAACAGTACGCGAGAATATCCTCTATGGTAACCCTAACGCATCCGAAGAAGAAATTTTAGAAGCAGCAAAAATAGGTGAGGCATTAGGATTTATTGAAGATTTACCAAATAAGTGGAATACTAATATTGGAGAGGATGGCCATAAACTATCAGGGGGTCAACGGCAAAGACTAGCTATAGCAAGGGCCATACTGAAAGACGCACCTATACTAATTTTAGATGAAGCAACAAGCAATGTAGATAACGAGACTGAAGCAGCATTACAGCGATCAATAACAAAAATTTCTGAAAACAGGACTACGTTAATTATTGCACATCGTCTTTCAACAGTCCGTTCTGCAGATATTATTGCAGTACTAGAAAATGGCAAAGTTTCTGAATCAGGAACACATGATGATTTAATATCAAATAATGGCCTATATTCAAGATTGTGGGGCGTACAAACAGGTGAGATGTTTATTGAATAAATTGATGGAGAAAATTACGTGGATAAAATTGAGAAAAATATGCCTAAACTTTCCGGTTTAGGAAAATTAATGGGAATAGAATTAGATAATTTCTCAAATGGTAAATGTAAAGTCACTGCTGTAGTTTTAGAATCTCATCTTAATGCTGGAGGAGTTGCACATGGAGGACTTCATGCTACAATGCTGGATACTGCACTAGGAGGGTCATTAGTTTCAATGATAAAGAAAGAGGAGTGGTGTGCTACTGCCCAATTAGACATTTCTTACATCAATCCAGCATATTTAGGGACAAGATTATTGGCAGAAGGAAATGTAATAAGGCGTGGTAAAAATATCGCTCATTGTGAAGGAATTTTAAAAGACTCAGATGGAAAAATAATAGCTTCTGGAAAAGGAACTTGGGTAATTTGGAATAAAAAACCTGATAGTCTGATATAATTTTAACACGATTAGGGGTATAATTCATTAATCACTCCCTTTCTAGTGAATACATGGCTCGTTCCGATTCTATGATGTGGTTCATAGTTGGCTTTGCCCAATTAATAATTGCCAACGAGATAGAAAAGGGTTTTTTCAATATGTTATTCAGTACTACTGGAGGAAGCTCTCTTGTAGTGGGCCTTTATGTATTATTATTCATCGCTAGGCATTCTGAAGAATTTACTGATGCATATTCAAAATTTGAGAAAAGTGAACTCAAAAGAGATGAAAATGGAAGTTTAACGATTACTAATGGGGACTCAACAGTCAAGAAAGGAATGGGTATTGCTATTCCTGCCTCGATAACATTCATTTCTGCTATTGTATGGCTTGCTACGCTTTGAAGGAGGTGTATTCCATTGGATAAAAATCCACATGAGAGTATTGTGGATAAGGTGGTGAACAATCCAGCATATGAATTATTAGGAGGTTATCAATTATTTCTCCGGAGAGTTACGATTCCAATAATACTCGTATTGATTCTATTACTTTCATACACATTATTTTCGGGTTTTACAAATTCTGATAATGCTACAATTTTGGCTTTTGGTTTCACGGGTTTATTATTGGGGCCAGTTTTAAACCTTGATCGTCTTTTGGCGCAATGGTTAAAATAGCCTATTTCCTTACTTTTTTTATAATCTAGCCGAATATGTCAAATGTCAAGTACATTTAGACATGTATTAATGGGTTTATTAGATGAATTGATTTTTGATTTTTTAGGTTTAGAATCTCCAACTTTACTTGAGCTAATTTTTGCCGGCTCTGCAGTAATCGGAGGTGGTCTATTTTTATTCTGGTTTGCTCTTGTGATGATTGGTGGAATAACTGCGGATATTTTCGATGGAGTATTCGGGACAGATATAGATGCAATAGGTGCCGATGCTTCATTCAAAGCTTTAACTTTTCAAGGAATCATGGCTTTTTTAATGTTTTTCGGACTTGGTGGTCTATTTGTATTGAAATCTGATGGAGGTAATGCTATTGCAATAGTAGTTGGAGGAATTACGGGATTTGCTTCCATGGTTGGAACTGGTAAATTATTTGAATTCTTTATTGGCCTTCAGGCAGATGGTACTGTTAATATAGCAAGTGCAGTCAATGCAAAAGGAACTGTTTACCTAGGTATTAGTGAAGAAAATATCGGTCAAGTACAAGTTAACGTAGGTGGAACTTTGAGGACTTATCCAGCGCGCTCTTTTGATAAAACTTCAATTGATACGGGAGTAATGATACAAGTAAAGGAAGTTGTAGCTGGTGTATTAATTGTAGAAAGAATTTAGTTTTATCTTTTATTTCATCCCCATTCGGCGAAGCATTCATCACTGACCACTGCCTCATGAGGCTGGAGATATAGAGGATGGTAGTATTCGAAGTAATGCAAGAGAGTTCTGATAGTGACGGTGCTGGAGCATTATTGATAATCATGCTTTTTGCAATGATATTAGTTTTTGCTGCTACTATAATGTTTTTCGCCCAGAGATATAAAAGATGCCCTCCTGATAAAGTAATGGTAGTCTATGGGCGAACAGAAAAAGGTAGGGCTTCTAAGACCATCCATGGAGGCGCAACTTTGGTTTGGCCATTAATTCAAGATTATGCTTTCCTCCCGTTGACGCCCATAACAATCCAGATACCACTCGAAAATGCACTATCTCTTCAGAATATCAGAATAAGTATTCCCAGTACATTTACAGTTGCCATAAGTACAGACCCTCCAGTAATGTCGAATGCAGCGAATAGATTACTCGGACTAAGTATCGTAGATATTGAATCAATGGCGGCAGATATTATTCTTGGACAACTCCGTTTAACTGTAGCTTCTCTAACAATTGAACAAATAAATCAGGATCGAGAAGCCTTTTTAGCTGAAATACAAAAGAATGTTGACACCGAGCTTTTGAAAATTGGTTTGTATCTTATCAATGTTAACTTGGTTGATATCACTGACGACTCACAATATATCGAAAGCATAGGTAAGAAAGCTGCATCCCAAGCTCGCGCTAATGCAGATGCAGATGTCGCTAGAGCGAAACAATATGGAGCAACCGAAGTTGCTAGAGCAAAGAAACTAGAGGATGAAGCAGTCGCTCAAGCAGAGGCTGAAGGTTTGATGAGTGTAAAAAAGGCAGACGTGGATCGTAGGATGTATGTTGAACAGCAAGAAGCAGAAGCTATTACTGGAGAAAATACGGCTAGAGCTTCTATTGCACGTTCTAATGCAGACTTAGCAATTGAACAGGCTAAGGCAAAACAGTCTGCAGAAGTTGAACAAGCAAAAGCAGAGGCCGAAATTCAAAGAGCTAGATTTATAGAAACAGAAGAAACTCTACGTGCACAAGAAATTGTTCGTGAAGAAATTCAGAAACAACAAATAGAAATTGCTGCTGCTGCAGAAGCAGAACGTATTCGTGTTGTGGCACAAGGTGAAGCGGACGGATTACTTGCAAGGTATACTGCAGAAGCAACTGGTGTTCAAAGAGTTCTGGAAGCTAAAGCAGCCGGTTATTCAGACTTAGTAAAAAGCGCATCAGGGGATGCTAAGGCAGCAGCTACTCTCTTAATGGTTGAGAAAATAGAGGCAATGGTCGCTGCTCAAGTTGAAGCAATAAGAAATATTAAAATTGATAAAGTTACAGTTTGGGATGGAGGAAATGCATCTGGCGATGGATCTTCAGCGACAAGTAATTTTGTTAGTAGCTTAGTACAAAGTTTACCGCCGATTCATGATGTAGCAAAGATGGCTGGAGTAGATTTACCAGATTACTTAGGCTCAATAAATGAACTATCTGACGATTCATGATATTTATAATCGTCATCCTCTTGAATAACCTGTTCATCGGGAGACTATGATTGAGGGAGACATTGTTATCTTAGGAGGTGCCAGAACTCCTTTTTGTGAATGGCTAGGGGGAAAAAGAGGAGATGGAAAAACAGGTGGATTATTATCCTCAATCTCTGCTGAAGAATTAGGCTCAATAGCAATAAAAGGAGCATTAAGTAAGACAAATACTGATCCATCATCAGTTGATCACGTAATTATGGGAAATGCATTACAGACTTCTGATCAAGCTATTTTTGGAGCAAGACATTCAGGGCTAAAAGCAGGAATTCCTCAAGAAGTACCTATGTTAACATTAAATCGTTTATGTGGTAGTGGGGCACAATCTATAATTTATGGCGCTCAGTTGATACTTTTAGAAGAAGCCGAAGTAGTAGTTGCAGGGGGAATGGAAAATCTTAGCCAAGCACCTCATGTTTTGAGAGGGTTGAGGGATGAATATAAACTCGGTAGATCTCCAAGGAAAGGTGAGGAATTATCAAAAGATATGGAAGATTATTTATTTACCAATCTGAAAGACAAAATACCTGGATATTTCATGGCCCAGACTAGTGATGAATTATGTAGTCGTTCTGGAGTAACTCGTCAACAGGCTGATGAATTCGCAATGTTGAGCCACCATAGAACGGAAAAAAGTATAGACTCAAGAATCTTTGAAAATGAAGTTATAGATGTAATAACTCCTGATGGAATCGTTAGTGTTTCAGATGAGGATCATTTTGTTAGAGGGACCACTTTGGAATCACTAACAAATCTCAGGACCCATTTCGGTCCTGACTCCCTTGTTACTGCAGGTAATGCTTCTGGGGTCGTTGATGGCGCGGCTGCAGTGATATTAAAATCAGCTAAAAAAGCATCTGAAGATGGTGATGAACCATTAGCAAGAATAGTTTCTTGGGGGGTAGTCGGACTAGATCCTGCCATAATGGCTTACGGGCCGGTTCCTAGTAGTCGATTAGCTCTAGAGCGTGCAGGACTCAGTGTTCAGGATATTGACAGATGGGAAATAAATGAAGCTTTTTCAGGACAATTAGTTGCTTGTGTAAAAGATCTAGAAATAGATATTTCTAAGGTTAACGTAAATGGAGGGGCCGTTGGCTTAGGACATCCTCTTGCAGCAACCGGTACAAGACTGGTTTTGACATTGGCACATGAATTAAGAAGATGTAGAGGAAAATATGGTGTAGCAACAGCATGCATTGGAGGCGGTCAAGGAATTGCAATTATTTTGGAATCAATTATATAATTCCAAAAATATCTAAAATATATCTAATTAAACTTCCAAAAACAGCTAATAAAAACGGATAAGTTAACAATCTTTGAGGGATTAATTTTATTGCAGTTCTCGAACCAAGCCATGAAACTAATGGCATCATGATGGCAAAAATGATTATGAAATACCCCATTTCTCTCCAAAATTGTACTCCAGTCCCATCGATAATTAGATGAGAAATAATTCCAACAGGTATCATTAACATTACTATATGTGCGGATGTTCCTGCAGTATAATGAGGTTTCCAAGAGAAAAGTGTGCGATGAAATGTGACAAGTAACATTCCACTTCCCATCCCTAATGCACCTGAAACCATACCAGCAACAAAACATAAAATTTTATATTTATTCATGATTTCTGAAGTAATTTCATCCGGTGAGATTTCTTTAGTCTCGCCCACTCTGTTATCTCCAACTATTTGTTTCATAGTTCTCATTATTACCCAAATTAGTAGTAAGGAGGCTGCTATCTTTATTGTGAAATCACCGACATGTACAATTAAAAAGTAACTCATTATAGTTCCCGAGACTGCCCCTATTAAGGCAGGTAAAACTCCATGTTTTCCAACTGAAATTATGGCATATCCTCCTTTCATATGGGCCATTCTACTACCAGAAGATACCATAAGAATTAAAATTAAAGAACCCAAAACTGATAATGAAATGTCCCAACCTACAATATAATGTAAAATTGGCATATAAAGTACTCCTCCGCCAAGCCCTAATGGAGAAAAAAGAAAAGCAGTAGTGACAATTAGTGATATTGCCAAGATTATTTCTAATTCCATGTCTTTACCCTTCTTCTTTAATATACCAATTTTCCTTTTGTGGCGATAATGGTCTTTTCATCCACAATGGTCTACGTTCTCTTCGAGGATGAGTCTCTCTTTCCTTAGCCCATTTGTTCCATTTTTTATAATACTCAAATGACTTATTTGTATCTACTTCTATATCGCCATATTTTTCATCAGAATTGGGTTTACTCAATTTAACTTTCTGTAACCAGCAATGCGCTCCACTTATTGGATCCGGTTGAACGGCATGAGTAATATTTTGATGAACCCCTCCATCTCTCCACCATATTCTATTAGTGTCTGGATCATCTGATTTCCATGATTCTATTCCTTTTATAGTGCTCATTCGCCATTTACCATCACCTCTATCTTGAATATCAACAGTATTGGTAAGAAAACGATTTCCTGAATCTTGATTTCTTCTCCATCTTCCTATGTGGTGTGAACATCCAACAACTCCTGGTTTAATCGATTCAGTAACCCAAACTTTGTCAACAAACCATCCTATTTCAGTTTCTATTTTCAACAATTCTCCATCTTTGACATCTAATTTTTTAGCATCCTTGGGATGTAACCAAATTGGATTCCTGTGAGCTATTTCCACTAACCATTTAGCATTAGCAGACCTTGAATGTATGTGTTGAGGAAGCCTGAAATTAGGTAAAAGACAATATTCATCATCGCCTTGAAGGTTACTCGGATGGACTTGACTATTTATTTTATAATGAGGTATGGTATGTTCAGGATAGCCGAATTCTTTCATAGTTAAGGAATAAAATTCCTGTTTCCCTGAAGGAGTAGGCCAACCTTCTTGCTCGTGTTTTTTGTATGTCGCAGGCTCAATCAAAAACGCACCATGTTTTCGCATATACTCCAAAGCATCCAAATCTTCTTTCTCTGCTGCTTCATTCAATCCTGGTACACGTTCAAAAGTATATTTATAATACTCATCAATTGTGATTTTTTCATTTTCTCTGTAGGGGCTCATGAAATGGTCTCTTATACCCATGGTCCCATCATCTATTTTCCAAGATAATTCTATCCAAAATTCATCTTCTTCCCATACTTCTCCTGGATTAATTTCATGTGTAAACTCTACATTTTTTCCTTCTCTACGAGAAAATTCTCTTAGTACTGGTTGTCTAAATGCCACCCACTTTCCAGCTGAAGTAGCATAAGAATTTATGTCGTGACGTTCAGATGCATGCCCCATTGGCAAGACATAATCAGCGAAAAATGCTGTCTCATTCCATGTCGGCGTTAACGCTATATGGCATCCTAGAGCTTCCTTATTTTGTAACATTTCTATCCAAGTAAAACCATCTGGGTATGTCCAAACTGGATTAAATACTCTAGTAAAATAAACATCCATTTTCCCCCTGCCCTCTTTAATCATGTGCGGGAGTATATGACTCATTTCAAAATGAGATAATGTATATTCAGGAGGAAAATGTAATTCATTCCATCCATCTGGATCAGGAGGATTATTAAATAATTCAGGTTTAAATTTGGCCCAAGAATTGGGCGCTGTACCTCCTTCTGTTCCAACAGAACCGGTTAAAACATTTAGGAAATGTAAAGTCCTACTCACTTGCCAACCACCTAAGTTACCAATTGCAGCAGCCCTCCAAACATGAGTACACAATCTACTTCCTGCTGAAGCTACAATTTCACCTGTTTCTATTACTTGTTCCACAGGTATGCGGCATTCAGAAGCGGCATACTCTGGCGTATATTTATCATATTCATCTAGTAATAATTCAATAAATCTATCAAAATTACAATCTTCTTTTGGATGTTCCGCTTTAATCCACTCATCCCAGTTGACCCATTTTTCCAAAAATTCACGATCATATAATTCCTTTTCTAGTATCATTTTCGCCCAGCATAAGAATAATGCTGGTTCAGAACCCGGCCATGTAGGTAGCCAATGATCAGCCATTGCAGCAGTATTTGATAATCTGGGATCTATCACAATCAATTTCGCACCTTCCATCATCCCTTCTAAAATTCGTTGAGCATGTGGATTGAAATAATGTCCAGTTTCTAAATGCGATGAGGTTAATAGAATGACTTTTGCATTGGAATGATCTGGAGACGGGCGATCATGTTTGTGCCATAATGCGTACCCAGTTCTTGCACCAGCTGAACAAATATTTGTGTGAGAATTATGTCCATCTACTCCCCATGCTTTCAACACCCTATTTGTATAGCCTTCATGACCCGGCCTTCCTACATGATAAACCACCTTATCTTTAGCACCGCTCTTCAAAGAGGATCTTATTTTACTGGCAATATCATCTAATGCATCTTCCCAACTAACTCTTTCCCACTCGCCAGATCCTCTT
The DNA here is from genome assembly GCA_002457145.1 of Marine Group II euryarchaeote MED-G38. Classification (GTDB taxonomy): domain Archaea; phylum Thermoplasmatota; class Poseidoniia; order Poseidoniales; family Thalassarchaeaceae; genus MGIIb-O3. Next base: position 95,034 of record NTJP01000006.1, on the reverse strand, counting down.
TCTCCCTTTCTTTTCAATGGGTATAATATTCTCTCAGTATCATTAATCTGATTTATTGTTGCAGGACCTTTAGCACAATTCCTTCCTCTAGATCCGGGATGATGAGGGTTTCCTTCAAATTTACTTACTTTTCCTGTTTCTTTATCTACATAAGCCATTAAGCCACACGCAGACTCACAATTAAAACAGGTCGTAGGTACTAGTGAATATTTCCTCTCAATTCTCTTTGGCCATGCCTGGGCATCAAACTCGATATGATTATGCCAATCATTCGATGAAGGGTATTTCCTTAATTCTCCATTTACCTTAGATTCAATTCTTTCTCTGGACAAATCTGGTATAATCTTTAACTTTACAGCAATTCGTTCTATTATACTGTCTTTTTTCATTATAATTTCACCTAAGTTAGAGATTCCATTTGTGGTTTGATTATCATATTCTTACCTTCGTACCAGTAAAATATCAATATTCCAAGGCCAACTAAAACATATTGTATTTCATTGTAGTTGGATATTATGGCTAAAGATGCAACTCCAATTAATACAGTGTCCATTAAGAATCTAAGTGGAAGGATTTTATCTTTTGACCATGACCTACCTTTTGCTTGTTGTAGTAACCAAGCAGTATAAATTCCTGTCAATAAAGAGATAGGTATGCCAACAATAGCTATTACTTTAAGATAAATCAAATCTAAATCTAAAATAAGAAGTATCATAGTTACAAATAATACTCCTCCATATGCTGAAAGAATATAAGCTCCTTTTACTAACCATGAATCCCAATTAGGTCTAAGCATGACATATAGAAATCGTTCTGGTCTATCTAAATCCATTACTAGCAACACTCCTGTTATAGCCAAAAATAGTAGACTAGTGCCGATTACAGGCCACCAAAGTCCGTAATCAGATAAATCATAATCTAATACTAACCACGCTATCATTGCTACAAAATAAAGTCCGGCAGAAATCGCCTTTGTCCATATGTATGCAGAAACTTCCCACCCCCATAAAACTCCTTTACTTGGTTGATCATAAGTCCTTTTTGTGTTTGATTCAACATCTTTATCTAATTTTTCCATAACATCTCTGATAATGGCCCTATCTCTTGGATTTGATGATTTGGCTTTTTTTTCCAATGCTAATTGCACTATCATGGAATTCGTATCGGCCCCTGACAATCTTTCTTCTGCATACTTAGCATAATGTCCGACACCAGAAACTTGCTCACTCCATACATAGGTCTGAGTTCTTTCTGTCGCTAAAGGATCTAACATTTCTGGGCTTGCATCAATATAAAATAAATTAGGTTTAGCGCCAGATTCTGGTTTTCTGACACTTACATCATGCTGCTTAATGTAATTTGATATTGAAGAATTTTCTTCATCTAAATCGCCAGAAATAATTGCTTCTGTAGGGCATACAATTACACAAGCAGGCTCATATGATTGCTCAATTCTATGTGCACAGTAATTGCATTTTGCTGCCGTACCTTTATTTGGATCTATGTATAAAGCATCATAAGGACATGCCTGCATGCATGATTTACAACCTATGCATCTATCGTCATCAAAGTCAACTATCCCATCTTCACGAGTAAATAAGGCAGTAGTAGGGCATATTGTAGTACAAGGCGAGTCCTCACAATGATTACATCTATGTACTGAAAACTCTCTTGAAGTATTTGGATATTGTCCGGTTTCTATGTATTTAACATGAGTTCGATTGACGCCGAGTGGTACTTCATGTTCAGATTTACATGCAACAGTACATGCATGACATCCTATGCATTTTCTATTGTCAATTACAAAACCGTAGTTAACCATAATATCACACCCTAAAGGCTCAGTACCAGCCCTATTATTCCTACTGTTCCAATCCATGCTCCCAATGAGGAACCTAAATTACCGAACGTAGTAACAAGTAAAATTTTTCCAACATTATTTTTCCAAAATAATGACATATCGTCTAATTTCAAAAAATCCTGAGCGTCTTTTCCTGTTGGAGGTACCATTTTGAACTGTGTATATCCTGCAAACCATCCTGCCGCTAATGTTGGATTAAGAGAAGTAAAAGGAGATGCAAGAGCGCCTACTATTACTGATAGTGGATGTCCTCTAGCAATTATTATGCCTAAACCTGCAAATGCCATATTTAGTATCAACCAGGTTTTTGCAATCTCCTGTATCTCGGACATCTGTCCATTATAAGCAAGCCAACCTATTGCTGAAAATATTATTAAAGGTACTAATAACATAATAATTCTTGGCCATCTGGCTTTATTAGGGATTCTATCTAATTGATGTAGAATTTCTTTCGAATCATTTCTTTCTTTCATTAGATTTTTCTTTATACCATTAACGTGTCCTGCACCAACTACTGCTAAAATTTTCCCTTCTGTTCTTATCTGACGAATTTTTTCAGATAAATAAATATCTCTCTCGTCGATTAAAGTATATCCTGCTCCAGGGGCTATTTTGCGTGCCTCTTCTAACATATTGCTTAGCATATCTGAATCTTCTAATAGTTCGTCTATTTCAATTTCTTCATCTTCTTCGGCCCATAGCATTGCATAGAGTACCTTCCATTTTTCCATGAATTTCATTTTTTTCCAAGCCCTTCTCAGCGTTGTGGCGACATCACGATCTATTAATTCAAACTTAATTCCGTTTTCTTCTGCAGCATTTACTGCTGCCAATAACTCTGCACCAGGTTTTTCTCCTGTAGTGAGCCCCATTCTTCTTTGCTCTGCAGCCAAAGCAGATTGTAAAATTACCATTGGAGCTTTACCGTCTTTTACTATTTTCAAAAGCGTTTCAGACTCTAATTTCTCAGGTTCTTTCAAAGCCTTTAATCTAGATTCACACAGTTCCACTGCTATAATCTCAGGACACCATTCTTCAATTTGTGATAGTACAGTTTCGATTGATTTCTTACTTATATGGGCCGTACCAACTATTCTTAGATTTTCATCAAAATCAAATATATCGCCAGATAAATTTTCTGACATCAGGCTCACTCCAATGCATACATTGTTCTATATAAGTCGTAATGCTCACTAACATCATGCACCCTGAGTATATCTACTTTTTTTTCTCGCGCCATTGCCGCAACACCCAATGTACCTGCGAGCCTATTTTTGATTTCATCTCTTCCTAATAAATCTTCAAACATTTTCTTCCTACTAACTCCCCACATTAATGGCATAGCATCATCAGAAATAATCTCTCTACCAGCTGAAAGGAGTTTTAAATTATGTTTTAGAAGTTTTCCAAATCCTATTCCTGGATCATTTATTATTTTTCTTTTATCTACACCTGCCTGAATTAATTCCTCACTAACATCTTTCAAGTCTTGTTTAACCTCCTGTATTACGTCCCCATATGTAGGGTCATTTTGCATATTTCCTGGTAATCCTTTCATATGCATAATACATATAGGACAATTATTTTCCAAAATCACATTTTTCATTTCAGGGTCTGATAATGAAGATATATCATTAACCATATCTGCTCCATATTTTAATGCACTCAATGCAACTTGAGATTTCCTAGTATCTATTGATATGCCTATATTAGGTAGTTCATCTCTAATAATTCCAATGGCTCCAGAAACTCTATTCATTTCTTCTTCTAATCTTACTTCAGAAGCACCAGGACGCGTTGATTCACCACCTACATCTATCCAATCAGCACCATTCTCAGCCATCATTATTGCTTTCTCTGATATTTTTTCTAAACTATTCGACCTAGATTCTTTAAAAAAGGAATCTGGAGTGATATTTATGACGCCCATTATTCGGGGAAAGCCATTGTCTCGGCATTTTATAATAGGTCGCCAGTCAGCCATCTTATCCTCCTATCCTACGTATCCTTTATGATGTGGCAGACATGCAACCCTGTAATGGCTATGGGAGAGGACATAGGTGATGAACTCTTACAAACTACAAGTGGGCTATCTAATAATCAGGCTCCAGATGGACAAACGCTATTGATAATGGATTCAATAATACAGAGATTAAAACCAAAAGACTCACATCACGTTAGAGAAATGATAAATCAAAGAGGATTGATGTCAGGAGCATTAATGATGACTAGCGCTTTATTTTGGTGGATATCGATAAAAAAAGGTGGAAATACGGTCAATGATTCTGAAATCCCCTCCTCTATGATCGGCCAATTTGGATTTGAAACTCTAAGTCTAGTAGTTGCTGTGATAATTTTTGTATCAACTTTTGTCGTTGTAATGGGAAGGGAAAAAGGAAATGCTACTATTTCAAATATAGGCGGCTTATTAATCGTCCTTGGAATATTCTACATACTAGAGCCATTAATTCTTCATTACGATGAATTAGGTGCCGAATCTGCTTTATTTGCTTCCGGAAGACTTTTTACACTCTCAATTATGGTATATTTGGGCTCAAAATTCTTTTTCGATGCCTTACTCCTTCAATGGGTCAGTTCAAGTATGCTTAATATGGATGTGAATATTTCTACACCTTTTGAAATCACTGGCGATCAGGGGCATACTGATGAAGAGGGGCCTTACGCATAACTTCTATGTCATCTGTAGGGGCCAATGATATTTCTGTCCTTAGACTTGGTCATCGCAGGGAAAGAGATAAGAGAATAACATCTCATTTGGGCCTTACAGCCCGCGCATTTGGTGCTGATAAGATAATCTTATGTGGAGAAGAAGACAAATCTCCTCTCGAAACATGGTCTTCGGTGACTTCACGCTTTGGTGGGAATTTTGATTGTTATTATGAACCTAAACCATTAAAATTTCTGAGGAATGTTTCTAAGAATAAGTCTTCGACTATAGTTCATTTGACGATGTATGGGGAAGGATTAGAGAAGACAATTTCAAAAATTCCTGATGATAAATCAATTATTATTGTTGTTGGGGGTACTAAAGTTCCAGGTGAAATTTTTGGTCTAGCAGACTACAATATTTCTATTGGCAACCAGCCACACTCTGAGGTGGCTGCTTTAGCAATTTTTCTAAATTCATGGGTCGGTAAAATAGATCCTGATAAAAGATTTGAGGGCGGCGAGATAAAAGTCTTACCTTCTGCTCGTGAAAAAAAAGTTTTTATTGCTGAAGAAGAGTGATTTTCTACTCATTAACATCTATTTTTATGTTTATTGTTCTCAATGATTAATAGTCGTAGTTTGGCAGCATTGCTGATGTCGGAGTCGGGAATTAGTCGAGGATTCTCCCCGGGGGCTTTTTGTCAGGGAGTAAATGATTACCCGACATTTACCGATGCAGCCGATATTTTGTTAGATTCCAAGGTTAAAGAAGGTCCTAAAGGCAACAAAGGGGTGCTTTTGCTGGCAGATGGTTCTAGATTTGAGGGAAAGTTATTTGGCTCAGAAATAATTTCTCAGGGCGAACTAGTTTTCATAACAGGAATGACTGGATATCAAGAAAGTTTAACCGATCCTTCATTTGCCGGCCAAGTGCTTACATTCACTTGGCCTCTATTGGGTAATTATGGGATAATACCAGGTCAATCTGAATCATCAAGAGTGCATCCAAGGGGCGTTATATGTAAACAATTAATGAAAATACCCGATCATAGAGATAGCGTTGGAAGTGTTCACGATTTTCTACTTTTACATAATATTCCCGGCATAGAAGAAATAGATACTAGAGAATTAACAAAAAAGGTAAGGGAATTTGGAACGCTACTATGTGCTTTCGGCCCTTTAGAGAAGGAGGAAGAAATATATTCATTATTAGATAATATGACTCCTCCTGATCATGAAGATTTAGTTGCCTCAGTAACTTGTAAAGAAGCCATAGTAATTAACCCTGGAGCAACCGATGAAATAGGTCAAAAATTACCAAGATTAGCAGCAATAGATTGCGGGGTTAAATATAATATTTTAAGTGAATTATGTAATCGCTTTGAGGTAGTTTGGTGCCCCGCTTCTATTGATTTCAAGACAATAGTAGATGACTGGAATCCAGATGCTATATTCGCTTCAAATGGCCCTGGCGATCCAGCACATAATGGACTTGCTTTAACGGCTAGGAAATCTTTAGCAGAAGCAGTACGTTCCGAGATACCTGTTATGGGAATTTGCTTAGGTCACCAACTAATGGGTTTGGCAGCTGGATTGAGAACATACAAGCTAAAGTATGGCCATAGAGGTACTAATCAGCCAGTTTTAGATATTGAAACTGGTAAGGTGATAATAACTAGCCAAAATCATGGTTATGCGTTAGAGGATCCAACTAATGGTATGTTGTCTCCACATCCTTCTGGATTATGCTCAGATATCAATGAAAATATTCTTGGGGCTGATTTCAAGGTACGTCATATTAATGCAAATGATAAAACCGTAGAAGGATTAGATTTGATTGATAGGCCTGCCTTTACGATTCAATTCCATCCTGAGGCATGCCCCGGGCCTCATGATGCCTCTCCACTATTTGATAGATTTTCTAACCTCGTCCAAAATAAGAATAATCCTAAATTGAAATCAATAACTATGGAAGGGAATGATCTTTAATGCCTCGTAGAGATGATTTAAAAAAAATTGCTATTCTTGGAAGCGGTCCAATAAGAATAGGACAGGCTGCTGAATTTGATTTTTCGGGTTCTCAAGCCTGTCGTGCATTAAGAGATGATGGTTATGAGATTATAATAATAAATTCTAACCCTGCTACTATTCAGAATGATCCCGAAATGGCAGATAAAATATACATAGAACCACTCCTTCCTGAGGTTGTTAGGCGTATTCTAGAAATTGAGAAGCCCGATGCTCTACTTGCAGGAATGGGAGGTCAGACAGCTCTAAATATTGCATCTGCGTTAGCTCATGATGGTTCACTTGAACAACTAGGTGTTGAACTAATTGGTTGCGACTTAGTTTCAATAGATGAAGCTGAAGATAGAGATTTATTTAAGAAAACATGTGAAGAAATAGATCTTCCAGTTTGCAGAGGAATCGCTTGCTCATCTATAGATGAAGTCCTCCTGGCCGCAGAAAATTTAGGTGGATTTCCGCTTCTTATTAGGCCTGCTTTTACACTAGGTGGCTTAGGAGGAGGAACTGCATTCAATAAAGGACAATTAGTTGAGATTGCAAGCCAAGGGATACTACATTCTGCAATAGGACAAGTATTAGTAGAAGAAAGTATACTAGGTTGGCAAGAACATGAATATGAAGTTATGAGAGATGATGCAGATAATGCGATTATTGTCTGTACTATGGAAAATTTGGACCCAATGGGAGTTCATACTGGTGAATCAATAGTCGTGGCTCCTCAACAGACTCTATCTGATCAAGATCATCAGATGTTGAGAGATGCTGCTCTAAAATTGATTCGACGCTTAAATATCAAGGGTGGATGCAATGTACAATTTGCTTTTGACCAATCCAATGGTGACTTTCGTGTGATAGAAGTAAATCCACGAGTATCTCGTTCTTCTGCACTTGCATCAAAAGCCACAGGATATCCTATTGCTAGGATGGCTGCTTTGATTGCAGTGGGATATACATTGGATGAATTACCAAATCCAATAACAGGTGAAGGAACTACCGCTGCATTTGAGCCAACTTTAGATTATTGTGTTGTAAAAATTCCTAGATGGCCATTTGATAAATTTAGAACTGCAGATAGGACAATTGGTACATCTATGAAATCTACTGGTGAAGTAATGGCTATAGGACGTTCTTTCGAAGAAGCATGTCTGAAAGCATGGGCCAGTCTAGAATATGGTAAACCACATCCAATTCCATTGACTATTGCCGATTGTTCAGATGGAGAATTTAGAGATATTGATTCAACCAAGCCGTTACCAAGTAATATTCTGGAAGAGTGGCTCAGTGTCCCTTCAGATAGGAGAATGAGTGCGATTTTTGAAGCCTTTCGAAGAGGATATAGTATCGAAGAAATAAGGAATTTGACAGGAGGAATAACTCGATGGTTTTTACATAGATTTGAGACTATGGCTCTAGTTGAAGCCGAAGTAAAATCAATCGGAAGTTCTGGATTGAATACTTCACAAATATCTGAAAAAGATCTAAGGTTTTGGAAAGGAATGGGTTTTTCGGATCTTTATATAGCAAACGCCCTTGTGGGTTTTAATGCAAATAATTCCAATGACATTGCTTCGGAAATAGATGAATTATCAATTACAAAAAGAAGACATGAGTTAGGTATTCATCCTAGATTTAGGATGGTTGATTCCTGTGCAGCAGAATTTGCTGCAGTAACTCCATATTATTATTCAACTTATGAAGGAAGTAAGGTTACACACGGCATAGACAAAACTCCTGAGGCAAAAAATAGTAGTAAAAAAAGAATGGTTGTTGTTGGTTCTGGACCTATTAGGATAGGTCAGGGTATAGAATTTGATTACGCATGTGTCCATGCCGCAGGAGCAATTCAAGACCTCAATCATGAGGCTATAATAATCAATAATAACCCTGAAACTGTATCGACTGACTTTGATACCAGTGATAGACTTTATTTCGATCCTCTAACTTTAGAAAATGTTTCAGAGATATTATTGAGGGAATCTGCAGATGGTATTCTACTTCAATTCGGAGGTCAAACTGCAATAAACCTAGCATTGCCTCTCAATAATAATCTAAATTATCTAAAATCTTTAGGTCTAAAAACTGTAATCAAAGGAACTAGCCCATCTGCAATTGATGAAGCGAGTGATAGATTTCGTTTTGAGAAATTCGCTTCAAATAATGATTTGAGAATGCCGAATGGACTTACGGCTAAATCCTCCGAAGATGTCCGCGCTGCAGTTAAAAAAATCGGCTACCCTGTGCTGATTAGACCTTCATATGTCTTAGGAGGAAGAGGTATGGAGATTTTATCTTCAAATATTCAACTGGAAGCGTATATGGCGGAAGCATACATTGCTAATGATAAACCTCTATTAATTGATGAATATTTGGGAAATGCTATGGAATTAGATGTAGATGCTGTTTGTGATGGTAACACAGTACTCATTGGTGCTATAATGGAACATCTCGAGGAAGCAGGAATCCACTCTGGAGATTCGACTTGTTTTATACCTACTCAAAATGTTTCTGATGAAATGTTATCCGAAGTAAAAAAATGGACAAATAAAATTGGCCTAGGGCTTGATATAAGAGGCTGTTTTAATATACAATTCGCCATTAAAGAAGAAATTTTATACGTTTTGGAAGTAAACCCACGTGGTTCACGAACCTTTCCCTTTGTAGCCAAGTCAACCGGCATCCCACTGGCTAGAATCGCAGCTAGGGTAGCTTTAGGAGATCAACTTAGTGATCTTCCTATTCCCTCTGCCCAAGATAAAGCAGTTTGTGTTAAAGCACCAGTTTTCCCATTCATTAAATTAAGGGGATTAGATCCTGCTCCAGGTCCTGAAATGAAATCAACAGGTGAAGTCATGGGCTCTCATATTCGTGCTTCTGCAGCATATTTGAAGGCAAGGATGGCAACTGAGTCTCCAATTCCTACTGAAGGCGGAGTTTATGTCACAGTTAACGACAAAGATAAAGTTAGAGTTATTAAACATGCAAAAAAATTACAAGATATGGGTTTCAAATTATACGCAACTAGTGGCACTTCAAGTATTTTGAGAGAGTCAGGAAATCTTGATGTAGAAACTTGCTATAGAATTTCTGAAGGATCTTCTCCTGACGCATTAGATCTAATGAGGCAAGGTAAAATTAATTTGATAATAAATACCCCTAGTTCTACAGGAGGGGCGGTTTTGGATGGTAATATGATGAGAAGATTAGCTGTGGAATTGAATATACCATTTGTGACTACCATGGCCGGAGCTAAAATGGAAGTTGAAGCAATTTATGAAGCTAGATTAGGTATGCCAGAACCACGTGCCCTTGATATTTCTTCACTTTAAATCAATTTATATTCAAAAAACTGTCTCAAATATCTTGATTATATCGTTCCTTTGTAATTCTGAAATTATAGCGGCTATTTTTGGCCCCTTATTTTTATTAATTAATAGCCAATAAAGAGCTAAATATGCATCTTTAATTTTCAAATCAACTTCTTTTGCTGAATCTCTTATCTGATTATTTATTACATTCTCATCCCATTCACAAATAATAAATTTATTTTTTAAATTATATATGAATTTGATTTGATGACTCGTTATATTTTCACTGGCAAGCGTACTCAATTCTTTCTGAATTTTTATCTTTGAGTCTTCAGGGAAATGTGGGCCATTTATCCAATTCCGCATTCTTTCTAATCTAACTTGTAAAATCTTTGCGGGCTTATCTTCTATATGGCCACTTTTTTGGAGTGATTTCCATACGTCATCATCATCATTTTTTATCTGAGCTAATAAAGCTAAATGACGGAACGAAACTCCTGCCCATGAATCCTTTGGATTGTCTCCTCTTTTTATCTGACTTAACCGAAGTGCTCCATTATTGGTTTCTTTGGCAATTCTTTGTCGACGCGTCATTTCCTCATCTCTTACATTAATAGATTCAGATAATAACCGTTCATATTCATCCGCCATTTCAAATAAAGTATCTCCAGTATCAAAATCAATATGCCGATTTACTTTACTTCTTGCTATTATATATCGAAGTATTTGGGGAGGTACTAATTCCAATGCTTCAACTGGTCCTATAGTTACTCCTTTAGAACTCGACATAGGACCCATTCCTTTTATCTGAATCCATTCATATACCATTTTCTTTGGAGGCTCACTCCCAAGTAGTCTGCATATTGGTATTCCAGTGTCATAACTGCCTCCGGCAGAACCATGATCCTTTCCAGCCGGCTCAGACGTGATATTATGTATTCCCCAGCGTGCAGCCCAATCTATCCTCCAGGGTAATTTTCCTTCTGCTTTATTTATATCAGAAATTCCCTCAACGCCATTTTTATCAATCCAATATACATATGGCTTCTCATACTTAGTTACTTTAACTCCATCCATGCTACCATCTGACCCGATAGGAGAATATGGAAACCAATCTACTGGTAATTCACGTCCAGAAATATTTTCTATTATTTCTCTAATCTCCTCTTTTTTATTTATTGCAATATCAATTTTACTGGCAAATTTGCCTTGAGCATAAACTTCATGATTCATTACTATTTCAGGAATTACTCCTATTCTTTCTAGAGATGTTAAGAAAGGATTTAGAAAATACTCCGCATAACTACCTCTTTTTTTATCGGGTTCTCCATTTGAATCAGGCGCGGGTATGAACGCCAAAGGGACTCCAATATATTTCTGATAACTAGGAGATAAGAAATCGTAAACTCTCCTAAGAGGATCCATCGAGTCAACTATGAATATATATTTTGATTTTAATCCAATATCTAGGCATGCCCTATGTATCATCTCAGCACTAAGAATTTCTCTAATATGGCCTATGTGAAATTCACCAGATGGAGTTATGCCAGAGGCGCAAACTTGTGACTCTCCTCTTTCTTTGAGTGTTTGTGCGGTATGGTCCGCCCAATGCATATTGACACCTCAAACAGAAACTACTCTAATTAACCCTCTCAGAGGAACGCCTTCTAATTCATCAACAACAGACTTATTTGCAAGCACAACACATAAGGAAACATTACTACCCATGGTTTTTAAATTATTTATTGTTTTCTTCATAGTGGTCCCAGAAGATATTACATCATCTATTATGACTACATTTTTACCTCTTACATCTGCATAAACATCTGAAATATGTCCATTTCCATCTTCACTTATGCTCCGACTAATTGAAAGTTCCAAGTCCATCATGCTGGCAATTGATTGAGCAAATGCTATCCCATTGAGACTTATGCCTACAATTACATCAATTTCGTCTCCACATTCTTCTTCAATTATGTCACAGAATATTGATGAAATAGCCTCAATTCTAGAACCTTTTACTGCTATAGATCTCCACCCAACTCTGATATCAATTGGTTGTTCTTCAACTATTTCTTTAGCCGAAAGCCACAATACAGTCGTCTGAGAAAGTGACATTTCATCCGCTATTTGTTGTGTACTCAAGCCTTCAGTACGATAACTCTCTACTTGCTTCCTAAGTTCCTCTATACTCATTTGCATAATACCTGCCTGACACTCAAGTGCTATGAATCCACCGACAATAGACTAGTTATTTTAAATAAAAAAGTAATTTTTAGAACTTACCAGTACTTCCAAAACCACCCGCTCCTCGCTCGGTTTTACCTAAATCATCTTCATCAACTTCTGTAAAGATGACATCTGGTATGGGACAAATTAGTAATTGGGCGATTCTTTCACCCGCGGTTACTGTGTAGGATTCACTCTCACCTATCCATGTCATTAAGACAAATAATTCTCCTCTATAATCTGAATCGATTGTTCCAATACTATGAGGTAATATTAATCCTTTCTTGCCTAATGAAGAACGTGATCTGACCTGACCCTCATATCCATTAGGTATTGCAACTCTAATTCCCGTACGTATTTTCATACTTTTTCTAAATGGTACTGTCATATCTTCCAATGCATACAAATCCCATCCTGCGGCATTTATACTTCCTCTCGTAGGCATCTTGGCCATTGAATGAATCTTTGCAACTTTAACTTCCAAGGTCATATCCATGCTACTAGCAAAGGAGGTAGCCTTTTTACATTTAGTAAATTGTAATTTATCCGGTGGGGTGAAAAAGGAATGGCTATTGGACCAATCATGTCTGACTATGAATCACTTCTCGACAGAGCCAGAGAAATGATACCCAAAGATATCAGCGAGAGGTCAAGATGGACTATGCCCGAACCCGATGTTTTAATAGAAGGAAGTCAGACAATATTGAGAAATTTCTCAGATATTGTAGATGCAATGGATCGCGACGCAAATCATGTTTATCAATATCTATTAAATGAGTTGGGAACATCCGGAACTAGAGAGCAGATTCGAATAATGTTCAAAGGACGAGTCCCTCCAAAAAGAATTAAAGAAAAAATAGTTTCTTATGTTAAATCATATGTAATTTGTAATCAGTGCAGATCACCAGATACTAGTTTCATAAGAGAAGCTAGAACGACTCTTCTAAAATGCCAGGCTTGTGGAGCAACTAGGCCTGTTAGGCTATAGGATAATCTTCGTAATATTTTTAATTATTTAGGTGCAAAATCTAATATTATTTTGCCACAATTTTTTCTATCATGCATATGCCTCTGGGCTTCACGTACATCTTCAAATCTCCAAATTGAGTCTATTATTGGATTAATACTTCCCGACAGCATCATCTTATTCAACTCTTGAAGATGACTATTAAATATCCTCTCATCGTCTAAAGTTCCCATATGAACTCCAAAAACAGATTTATTAGATTTCATCATTTTTATTGGATTGAATCTTGGTGTATCGATCCACATCTTCAATGCAGCAAACCATGATCTTTTTGACTTCGGAACAGCAGAGGAAGCTCCAAAGCAATGTAATTTGCCTCCGTTTCTCAGTGCTTTATATGATCTCATCAAATGCTTTCCTGCAACTGGGTCTATTGCCTGATTAACTCCAAAACCTCCTGTAAGATCTTTACATATTTTAACAAAATCATCTTTTTCTTTATCTACAAAATGCATTCCAAGGGATTCAACAAAATCTTTTTTCTTACTAGAAGCAGTTCCTATGATTAAAGATGCACCATATGCCTTACATATTTGTGCTGCTGCTGTTCCCACTCCTCCTGCTGCATGATGAATTAATATGGCGTCTCCTTCTTTTATGCAGCCTAAATGAACTAACATATGGAAAGCAGTACCATAAGTCACAGGAATAGATGCAGCTTGATCATAGGACATTTTTTCAGGTATTATGATTACTCTATTTTCTGTAATTATTATTTCTTCAGAATACCCTCCAAAACCTGGAATAGCTATTACTCTGTCATTTAGATTAACTTTTGAGACAAGTTTACCTATTTCAATAACTTCTCCTGATACCTCATAACCCGGGGTAAAAGGAAAATCTGGACTTGCACCATATAATCCCTGCCTCATCATTAGATCGGCAAAATTAATTCCTGCCCGGTGAACTCTAACTCTAACTTCTCTTTCACCAATATTCTCTTTTTCTTGTTCTATTATATCTATCGCCTCAAGTCCTCCGACTTTTGTATAAATTATTTTTTTCATTTTATCACCATATTAGGGTAGAAATTTTCTTATTTCGGAGACCTCTTTCTTCTGTTTTTTTGGTATTTTTTGAGGATATCCTACTTTAAGGAAACCTATAATTTTTTCTAATTTTATATTTATCTCTAATCTATCATAGGTCATTGAACTTCTAGTAATGCCACCAGTACTCCATTGAGAGCCAATTCCCATATCCCAAAGCGATAGAACGAGATTATGTAAAGAACAAACTGTGGCTGCATAATCTTCTTGTTCTCTGAATAAATCTTCAGGACTTAGTTTTGCTGTTACAACGATAATTACTGGAATATCCATTATCTTTGAAATAGCCCTATTGACAGAAGACATAGTATCTTCTTCATTATTATTTTTAGCCTTTATTTTGGCTAATGAAATCACAGTAGGTAACAATTTTTTCCTTGTTTTTTCACCTAATACGTAGTAATTCCATGGATGGGTTTGTTTATGACAAGGTGCATTACTAGCCGCTTTAAACGCTTTATCTAAATCTGTCAATTTCACATTTTGGTCTGTGAAGTGATAAATACTTCTTCTACTATTCAGGAGATCCTGTACAATACTCATGTAAATTCCTAATCCAAACAATCAAATTTTGCTGCAAGAATAAAATCTGCCTCGGCCAATCCATCAATTTTATGTGTAAAAATTTTGACCTTAACTCTTCCCCATCCTAACTCGAAATCAGCATGATGATTTTCTTCTTCACATATGCCTCCAAGCTTGTTAGTGAAATTTAATGCATTTATAAAATCATCAAACAACCACTCTCTTTCCAAATGATGTAAGGATATAACTTCCCAATTATCATCAATTTCTTTACTTAATACATTACATTCTTCTTCATTCAAAGGAGGAATTCCTCCTTCACAAGGTATACACTTTTTCTTACTTAATTCCATATTATCAATCCCATATATGTCCGTCTCTACTTCCTTCGGCATTCTTTTCAGCTTTTTCTTGAACATTTGCTCTTCTTCGCATATCTTCTTTTTCAAATGTTAGTAATTCCTCATCTTCTAAATATGTTTTTCGAAGATGTATTATAATTTTTATCTGAACAATTCTATCTCTTGAAATTGATAAAAAATTACCATCAGCATCTAATACATCTACAGAATTTCGTGTAGTTCCTATCAGCATACCTCCTATCTTACGATTTTCATTTTTAGGCAGAACTCTATCATCTATGCTAATTTCTATTAAGTCATCTTTCCTTAATCCATGTTTTCTATCTATCAAAGGACCATGAAAAATATCTTCGTTTTCTTTTAAATCTGGAGACCCATTTTCTATATACATTTTTTTAGCCCATTCTGGTAAATTTTTGATTATTGATGCCGTCCTGTTCCCATCCATGGCTATACGTGCATGTAATTCTAAAAAAAGAGATAGGGTTATTGTTTACTATTTTAAGACGTCAACCGACTAATGATTTCAAGTGTCATGGTCTTAGCCATATGCCTGAGAGACACCATGGCATCCATCAATTGGCGATCTATACCTACAGTTCTTTACCCTCAAGAGATACTGGATAAGGCATTCTCAAGAGCTAGTAAACAAGCTAATTTAGTTGAAGATCCGGATAAGTATCATAGAGTAAGAAAGCAAATGAATAGAATGGTCCAATCTGCTGCTGATATCATTTCCTCAACTCTACTTGACTATATCGAAAAATGGCCAAGTCTTAATTCGTTATCTGATTTTGATCAAGCTTTGGTCGATGCAGCCGTAGGTAATGATGACTTTCGTAGAAATTTAGGTGCATTGCAATGGGCATCTGATAAAGTGATAAGACTTGCATCCGATTCACAACAAAAAATGCTCAGATTAAGGGAAATTGATGGTTTTCACAAAGAAAGAAGGCATGCTTATGGCAGGATTTCCTCAATAGTAGATCAAATTTCTGATTCTATAATATGGCTGGGAGATGCTAGAAATATACTTAGAAAACTACCTTCAATCGATTCATTAGAGCCCTGCATAGTAGTAGCAGGTTCTCCTAATGTTGGTAAATCGGCATTGATAAACTCTCTTTCAAGCGGAGAGCCGGAAGTAGCAGAATATCCATTCACAACAAAACAATTGCATTTAGGGCATTTTGAACATAGAAGACGAGTCTATCAAATGGTAGATACTCCAGGACTTTTAGATAGGCCGATGTTTGAAAGAAATAATATTGAAATGCAAGCTATTGCAGCATTGGAGAATATCGGGGATGTTCTTTTATTCTTAATAGATTCAACTGATGGTGCCACAACACCTCTTAAAGAACAAAATAATTTATTCAAAGAAGTTCAAAATATGATTACCGGTAAGCCAATACTCACTATTCATACTAAATCTGATTTATTTGATAAAAAACCATCAAATATTGAGATTCTTATCAGTGCAAAAACTGGTTCTGGTATTGAAGAGCTTAGAAAAATAATAATAGAAAAAATTGCGTCAAATATTGTTTCAGATCCATTAATTTTGCCTGATCACTGGTATCGCGAAGACGACTCAATAAAACCAATAGGTTCTCAGCAAGAAATTTTACGGCGTCAAGATGAAGCCAGATATTTATGATATGTGCCAGTTATGGCCACAGACAGTACAAAAAATCTGATGTCCACCAAATGAATTATCAAGGCCCCCAATATCTTTTTTTGACCCACAGTTAGGGCACTTAGGTACAACCATATGGGTGCCACTATCACGTGGTTATTCAAAGATACTATCAAATATGTTATGCATCTCTAAATTTTCTATATAATTCTCTTAATGGAAATGCCATTTCAGTTGCTCCAATGAATAAAAATATTCCAATCCCTCCGATTATCAATTCTATTATTGAATTAAGATGTATTTCTATTTGTAAACTTGCATCTTGTTGACTTATTGCTGAGCTATCCTTTCCTGCAGTGATAAATCTATATTCTCCTGGTTCCATTTCGAATTGTAATTTTCCATCTGCGTTAGAGCCTCCTGCAATGATATAATCTTCAAAATCTGATTCAGTACAATTTGTTAAGCCATTACTATCTGGTTCACAAGCTTCATCATATTGTTGTATTACTCCGAACCAACTTCTTTCTGACTCTTCCCAAATAACAGAAATTTTAATTTCAAGCAGACTGAATGCATTCGGAACTTCAATATCCGAACTGGTCATTGCAACTCTACAACCAATTTCATCATCATCACTACAAGGCACTATTGGTATATCATTTACAACTTCTTCTGTGGAGTAACCAATTATACTGCTAATCATTATAATTATGCATAGGAATCCTACAAAACCGGGTAATATTGATAGAATTCTCATCATCATATTTTCAATTCCATTATTTAACTTTGTAAAATATTAATTATTAAAAGAAGAATTGCGAAAGCCGGGAAGAAATACATCATTATTGTCAATCTCTTTCTAGATTTATCTTTTTTCTTCCAGGAATCTTCACATTCTATATTATTACAAACCGGCGGGTGACTTTCGAGAGTAATAGGCTTCCAACATATTGAGCAATGCCTATGGGGGGATACTCCAGACTTCTCCTTTCTCTTACTCTTTCTAGATGCTGCTTCTCTAGCTTCCTTTGCTGTTCTTTGAGCAGCCCTCAATATCGTATCTTTACGACTCAATTAATCACCATTTACCGTAGTACCTTCAAATTTACTTCCCTTTATTGCATTTTTTATATTCTCTATCTTTCTTCCATCTAAAATATTTAATGTTAATTTAGATTTATTTGCCAATGAAACTCCCACGGGGTCCACTACTTGCGATATTCCTGCGTTAGAATGTTCTGCCGGACCAACAATTTTCTGTAATTCATTAAATGTTAAGTTATCAAAAGATTTTGCCCCTTCGTTATTTCTAGGATCTTCTTCATATACTTTATTTACATTTGTTGCAATGATGCATTTATCTGAATTCGAAGAAATTGCCAATTCGATTGCAACAGCATCAGTAGTGTGTCCCGGAACAGTCCCTCCCATTACAACAACATCATATTTTTCCATAAGAGTTACTGCTTCAGTAACATTTTTAGGAATTTGTTCTGATACAAAAATTCCAGAATTTTGAAAAACTTCTTTAATTATTGAAGCATTTAATCTAGTTGCAGATATTCCAATCCTGTCGAGGGCCAGAACATCATTAATAATTGGTTCAACAAGCTGAATACTATCTCTTGCTGGACTCCCTCCTCCAACTACTAAACCAAGCTTTACTCCAGGAGAAATTTGTTCCTTTACCATTACGGATAAATCTTTCAGCCAACTCTGTCTTTCTTGTACTTCTGGTCGCAATAAACTCCCACCTACTGCGGCCACGATGAACTTCATTGACCGTTGGAAGAAGATACTCCCTTTGAAGTTCTATGCTCTAGATACGCTGAAGGGTTGAAATGTAGCCTCCTATGGCAATTCACAGGAGGGTGTCTATGGCTGAGGATTTAGAATTACAACAACGTCGCTTAAAACTAAAAAAAGTTCTTGCTGAAGTATCAGTCATGAAGGGAATGGGTACTGAATTAGTATCGGTAATCATACCTCCTGATAAGATGATTAGCGATGTAAGACATCATCTTACGCAAGAAGCAGGTCAAGCTGCAAACATAAAATCTAAATCAACAAAAAAACATGTTACAGATGCAATAGAATCGGCAATCTCCACTCTTAATAGATATAAAACCCCTGGTGAATTAGGGATAGCATTATTTGTCGGTCATGTAATAACTGGAAATAACAAAACTCGATTAATTTCAACTGTAATAGATAACCCACCAGAGGCATTCCCATCTTTCAGATATAGATGCGACTCATCTTTTGAATTAAGCCAATTAGAAGAGATGCTAATAGATAGAACTGCATATGGACTTTTTGTTATAGATAGATCAGAAGCAGCTTATGGCCTAGCATCAGGAAAAAGGTTACATTGCCAAGAACATATTACGTCTTTAGTCCCTTCCAAACATGGAAGAGGGGGCCAATCGGCACAAAGATTCGAAAGATTAATCGAAGAAGCTGCACATAAATTTTTCAAAAAATCAACCGAAAGAGCTTGTGCTTATTGGCTTCCAATGATTCAGGATCTTAAAGGAATAATTATCGGAGGACCCGGCGCTACCAAAGATTTTGTAATTAGAAATGATTACTTTCACCACGAAATAAAGAAATTGATTCGCGAACCATTTTTTGATGTTGGTTATTCAAATGAAAGTGGACTTAGAGAACTCATCCAAAGAGCAGGAGGTTTAATGGACCAAATCGAACTAGATGTTGAAAGAAAGGTGGTTGATATTTTCCTTCGAGAGGTTATGCAACCTCATCCAAAGGCAACATATGGTGAGTCAATGATACGTGCTGCACTTGAGCAAGGTGCCGTTGAAACCCTTTTACTTTCAGAGGCCATTACAAAACGTAGAGTACATTGGTCATGCAAGTTATGCAAAAATACTTGGGTGAGTACACAAAATAGAACATCAGAAACTCCATTATGTGCTAATTGTAAATCTGAAGAAGTGTTTGAACTAACGGATAAAACAGTTGATTTGATAGATGAACTTTCAATTCTCGCAGAGCGAACATCTTCAAAAGTAAGACTAATTTCATTAGATACTGAAGAAGGAGCTACGTTGGATGCTGCATTTGGAGGTATAGCAGCTATTCTTCGTTATGCATGGTCATGAGGTGCTATTTTGGAAATTTTAATCAAAGATATTTATCCATTTTTCAAAGATGTAATGTCTTCTTTGAACTTGGATGAACAAATATTGTCGGAATTACTCGCTCCAGCAACTACTGAAGGCCATGCCGATCTTGCGATACCTTGCCATTCACTTTCGAAGATAATGAAAAGATCTCCTGTAGATATTTCCGAGGAGATAGTTTCATTAGTTTCTGATGATATTCTTTCTATTGCCAAAGTTTCATCTAAGAATGGTTTTGTTAATATTAGCGCTACAAATAATTATATCGAAACTCAAATTTCTCGTATATTTAAAGATGAAAGACTTGGCGTTGTCTATGATCATTCACGTACGTTTGTTGTTGACTATTCCGCGCCTAATGTCGCCAAGGAAATGCACGTTGGACACCTGAGATCAACAGTCATAGGAGACTCAATAGTAAGATTATTATCATTCAAAGGATATACTGTATACCGAGAAAATCACATTGGAGATTGGGGTACTCCATTTGGTATGTTGATCGAACATCTTCTTGATTTAGGTGAAGATAAAGCTGCAAAAGAATTAGGGGTTGGTGATTTGGATAGTTTTTACAAACAAGCTAGGTCAAAATTCAATACAATTGATAACTTTGCATCCCGATCTCGTAATAGAGTTGTAATGTTGCAAGGAGGCGATAAAGAAACTCTCCGCCTCTGGAAAATACTAGTTTCTGAATCAATGAGATATTTTAACGAAGTATATTCAATTCTAGGAGTCCTACTATCTGATTCCGATATTAAGGGCGAGTCTTCCTACCATGACCTATTGCCGGTTGTTATTGACAGACTGTCGAAATCTAATATATTGGTAAATAGCGAGGGGGCAGAAGTTGTTTTTCCTATCAAAAAATGGCTTAACAGAGAAGGGGATGAAATGCCAGTAATTATCCGTAAAGGTGATGGAGGATATAATTATTCTGCCACTGATTTAGCATGTATTATTGATCGTACAGAAAGATTAAATTGTACAGATTTAATTTATGTCGTAGGAACTCCTCAAAAACAACATTTTGAGATGGTTTTCGATATTGCCCAAATGGCTGGTTTTTTGCATGAAGGACATAATGCAACACATGTTAATTTTGGTTCAGTGCTGAATCAAGATGGAAAAATACTCAAAAGCCGAGAAGGAAATACCATTAAACTCGTTGATCTATTATCTGAATCTATTTCTAGAGCCAAAGAAGTAATATCCGAGAAGAATCCTAACTTATCTATTAATGAAAAGCTAGATTCAGCAAAAATGATAGGAATAGGGGCAGTTAAATATGCAGATCTTTCAACTGAAAGAACTAAAGATTATGTTTTTGACTGGGATAAAATGCTTTCATTTGAAGGAAATACTGCGCCATATCTCCAATATGCCCATGCAAGAATTTGTAGTATATTTTCTAAATCAGATATCTCATCAACTTCTCTTTATGATTCAATTTTTATTATTATTGATAAAGAAGAAGAACTTTTGGCAAAACGCCTTCTTTCATTTGCAAATATAATTGAAGAATCAATAATTACCTTTTCACCTCATAAATTATGTAATTATTTACACTCACTAGCTTCTTCCTTTGCTTCATTTTATGAGAATTGTCCCGTATTGAAGAATGATAATAAAGAGTTAATCAAAAGTAGGCTGGCCTTGTGTGATTTAACGGGTAGAACTTTAAAAAAAGGTTTAGAATTACTAGGAATAGATTCTCCGGAGAAAATGTAATTAATTATATGCTAAATGATGAGCAAAACTACCATAAATTATACCAGAGACTGCTAAACTTTCTCCATTAAATCTATCCATGGTATCCAAATAAGTATGATATTCAGAAGAACCAGAGCCATAACAAGAAACAACATTACCAAATTTTTCTTCACTTATTTGATTCATGAAAGGAGCAAAATCAGAATTATTGGGCATATCAGACGTTTCGATATATCTAACATTAATTGGATATTTTTCATATAATGTAGGGAATTGATTTTCAAACTCCTTTATTATGTTTTTAATATTCTTAATATCCTTATTATTATTTCCAAAAATTGTTACTCCATTATTTCTTTCTAAATCAACATGGTTCATATCTAGGTTGACATATGTCCTTAGATTTTCATCAAGATTTTCTCTATGTTTTTCTACCCATTCACTTGACCCCCAAAGTCCCTCTTCTTCGCCTCCCCAGGTACAAAACCAAATTGTATAATATGGCTTTCCTTTTTCTTCAAGAATTAGGCTGAACTGTCTTGCAATTTCCTGAATTGTTGCGACTCCTGCAGTGTTATCGACCGCTCCTTGACCATTGTACACTGTGTCATGATGCGCTCCAAATACGATCAATTCTTCGGTTTCTCCTTCTATGATTCCACATGGAACATATATTGTTTCTTTTCCCTGATTTTGTACATCTATTATCAACTGAACTCTTGATTCTCCGTTAATGACCTGTTCTGATAAATGTTCACCAGTACTTCTGGAAACCATCATGAGTCCAATATTTTCTGGTAAATTTTCAAATGACTCAACATCTAATGATTTGAAATATGGAACACAATCTCCTTCTATCAAATCATCACAGTTTACATTGTCATTTACCAATATCAGTGAAAGAAGTTGATTCTCCTGTGCCCTCTCGAATAAAATTGTATTACTTTCAGTTGCAGGAAAGCCTCCTCCTTCCCTTAACCATACTAGTCCTATTTTATCAGATGCTAAATCCCAATTTTCACTATCGCTACCTCTGTTTAAATCAATTATTTCTACATAATTCGCGTACCTAATATCTGTATAACCGCTGTATCCTTGTATTACGTAATCTTCTCTATGGGTAAATTGAGTTATTTCTCTATTAGCATCGGCCAATGAACATGGGCTAAATCCACCAACTATATTCCCGATATCTCCTGGTTCACATGTGGATAGTTCAAATTGATTCCCCATCACAAACATGGGTACTGAAAACTCTTCCAATGTCGAAGGTATGCCCATTTCAGAAAAATTATATTTAATTGAATCTGCTGTATTTTTTTCTTCTATGGTTCCTGATAATCTACCTTCCCAATCAGGATGCCCTAAATTAACCAAGGTTTGAGCGTATGATATCGTCTGTTCTACGTCAAAATCAATTAATTCATATTCTTGATCACCTCCAATAAAATTAATTATCTCATCAGAATACAAAAGAGCCCCTCCTGAGGTACCAATAAGTAGGATTGAGATAACTCCTAATGATAAAATTGGAGTATTTCTATTTGCATTATATCCTATGTGAATTTTACTTTTTATTTTTGATATAATGTCACTATTAAGTATCTCAGCTTCAACGATTTCCAAATCTTCTAATTTCTTTACTAATTCATCTTTATTGCCACTTTGAGATACATTACGAGTTTTTAATTCAGATTTTAATTGTTTAACTGTCATTTCTCTCCATTGCTTCATTCCCTCACCATCACGTTATTGGAATTTTTTGTTATTGAGTATCAATAATTATTTTCTTACTTTTTTTGGACTTCCGTCCCCTTCCATCTCTTTCCCAATTTATGGTCAATGTCCAGTTGATCCAGAATTCTTGCTACAACAAAGTCAATTAATTCTTCTATTGTTTTAGGATTATGGTAGAATCCTGGACTTGCTGGTAATATGATGACTCCCCATGTTGACATTTTTGTCATCGCCTCTAGATGAGCAGTTGCAAATGGAGTTTCCCTGGGGACTATTATCAATTTTCTTCGTTCCTTAAGGGCCACCAAAGCACTTCTAGTGGCCAAATTGTCCGATATTCCTGCTGCTATCTTTCCTATCGTTGTCCCGCTTGATGGGCATAATATATATGCATCATATTTAGCAGAACCAGAAGCAGGCCTAGCAGCTAAATTTTTATTATCGTGTAGTGTAACGTTTTTTTTATTGGCCATCTCTTTAGGAGTCATTGAGCATTCTAAATCTAGATTTATCGAACCTGCATTAGTAACTATCAAATCTATTTCCCAGTTTGCTTCCGAAAGAGCTTCAACTAGCTTCACTGCATATTGTGCTCCGGAAGCACCTGTGACTGCGACTACTGCTCTTTTCATGAAAAGGCGTATCAATACTATAATTTGAAGTGTTGCCTAAATATCATACACATTCATTCAATGATTCTGCTAGATATTCATATTCATCTTTATGATTATATAATTGAGAAGATATACGAATATATCTTTTATTATGTAGTTTCCAAGGAAATACTGGAACTTGAATAGAATATTCATCCAATAATTTATTGTGTAAAGGATCTCCTTGAATACTAAATGGAGGTATTTCTTTATCTGGGAGCTCCAAAGAAGCTATCGCAGAGACCATATCATCTGGAAAAGGAGGCTTGATTCCTAATTCCTCACATAATATATTCCTTCCCTTTATGGCTAATTTTCTATTCCTTTCCATTATCTCATCCCATCCTCCATTGACCATCATTTCCATGTGCTGAATAGATTTAGGAATACACATCCATGGAGTAGGATCATAAGTCCCTGACCAAGCAAATTCATACTCAAATTTATCTTGTACATCTCCTGCAAAGGAAGCACCATGACTTATACTCAAAGGCCTAATAGTTTCTTTCTTGTCTTCACGTATATGTAAAAATGCAGATCCTTTTGGACTACACAACCATTTGTGACAGTTACCAGTAACATATGCTGCATTTATTTTCCTCAAATTCAAATCTATAATTCCCGCTCCATGGGCGGCATCTAATAAAACATCTATATTTTCTTTTTCTAATCTCCTTATTATTTCTTCAAAAGGCATCCTCATCCCAGTTGGACTCGTTACTGTATCAATCAATGCTAATACAGTTTTTTCACAAACAGAATTCATTATGATCTCTATTACTTCTTTTTGATTTTTTACATTGAATGGAATTTCTACAACTATTGTTTCTGCACCCACACTTTTTGTGACATAGTCTACTATATTCCGACATGCTTCATATGTATGATCTGTAACAATAATCTGATCTCCATTTTTTAAATCAAGATTTTTTAAAATAGTATTAACCCCATATGTAGCATTTGTTACAAATACTAATCCTTCCGGATCAGCATTAATAAATTTAGATAATGCCAGTATTGATTTCTTCCAATACTCAAAATATTCTCTTTCAAAGAATTTTACAGGGTCACTTTCTATTTTTTTCCTATAGTCGCCCTGTTGTTTCAAAACCTCGATTGGACTTGCACCAAATGAACCATGATTAAGGAAAACAGTGTTCTCATCTAATTGCCAATATTTGGAAAGATTACTTCTTTGAGGTAGGCCCATAAATCATTCTAAGGCAACCAATCTAATGGTTTTTGTGGAATCCTCTCTAAAACTCTTTCAATATTTGATATAAGTGATTTTTCTAACCTATCTCTATCAATTAGTTTCCCTTTTTGGTCATGTGTATATCCTAATTTATCTAATGAAGTGGTTACATTTTTTTCTAGTCCGCAACATAATAATGATTCTATCCTCTCTCCAGGTGTGGAATAATTTAATGCTAATCCATGCCTACTGACCCAATGGAGAAATGCCAAACCTATTGAACAGATTTTTCTATCATCTACCCATACCCCCATCATCTTTTTATTTCTATAACCGTTTATGCCACAATCATTTAATGTCCCAATTACTAATTCTTCTATTTTACCAATTATGGCCCTAATGTTTTGTTCACCCTTATCCCATTTAATGATTGGATAAACAACTAGTTGGCCAGGGCCGTGCCAAGTAATTCCTCCTCCTCTATCAACATTGGCGGTTTCATAATCTTCATCAACAATTATTTTATCTCTTAATGCCTTGGCTCCCATGGTAACTATTTCTGGGTGTTCAACTAAAATCATGACATCAGAAATTTCATCATTAATTCTCATCTTTTGCAATTTCTTCATTTCGTTATCTACTACTTTGTGAGGTAGTATCCCTGCTCTTAGGATTTTAATTTCTTTCAAGTAATCCCTCAAGATATATGTATTGCGTGACCTAATGTCTTCAAAACACCTTCATGGAATGATTCTGTCATCGTCGGATGTGCATGCACAGTATCAGCTATATCTTCTAATAAAGCACCCATTTCTAATGCTAATACAAATTCTCCACTTAATTCCGCAATGTGGGTACCAACCGCTTGAATTCCAAGAATTACATGATCCGATTTTCTTGCCGTTACCCGAATAAAGCCACCAGTTTTTTCAGCCTCTAGCGTAAGCGCTCTACCATTAGCAGCCAAAGGAAATTTCCCAGTAATAATTTCCTCGCCCAAATCTCTTGCTTCATCTGGACTTAATCCAACTGATACAATTTCAGGTTCAGTGAAAACTATTGCCGGAATTGCAATTTTATCAAATTCTCTATTCTCACCTGCAATTATTTCGGCAACCATTTCTCCTTGTGCACTTGCCTTATGGGCCAACATCGGCTCTCCTGCAACGTCTCCAATTGCAAATACACCAGGTGCAGAGGTCCTACATTTTCTATCGATTCGAATGAAATTTCCTGAGGAATCCATTCTAATGCCCATGTTTTCCAAACCCCAACCTTTTGAATTCGGTCTTCTTCCAACAGTAACTAATACTTTGTCAACTTTTATCGTATGTTCTTCTTTATTCTTTTCAAATCGTAAATGAACTTTCCTTGAGGCTCCTTTGCCCTTAATTTCAGCGCCCCTAGCCAACGCTTTGGTGTG
Source organism: Marine Group II euryarchaeote MED-G38 (assembly GCA_002457145.1). Lineage (GTDB taxonomy): Archaea > Thermoplasmatota > Poseidoniia > Poseidoniales > Thalassarchaeaceae > MGIIb-O3. The sequence goes on along the minus strand of NTJP01000006.1, from coordinate 68,469 downwards.
AATTGAAACTTTATTCATTTTCAACCATCTTTCTAAAGGTCTTCTAATTTCTTTATCCATTATTGAAAGAATATCATCTAAACCTTCTACAATAGTTACTTCAGTTCCTAATTTGGTCAATGCACATCCTAATTCTAATCCTATATATCCTCCACCTACTATTGCAACACTTTTTGGAAGCTCTTTTAGCTCTAATGCGCCCGTTGAAGATAAGATAAATTCTTCATCGCATGGCATGAATGGTAAATCTATGGAACTTGATCCTGTTGCAATTATGACATTCTCTGACTCAATACTAATTGAACCATTTTTAGTTTTTACATTACAACGCTTTGAACTTTCAAAACTTGCCCATCCTTCAATTATCTCAACACCCGCTCCCTTCAGTAGAGATTCAACACCTTTTGTTAATTTATTTACTATCGAATCTTTCCATAACGTCATGGCCTCCATATCGATTTCTACTTTTCCGTCAATAGTAAGTCCCATATGATTATCTTGGGAAGAGTGTTTTCGTAGGTTCTCAAATCTTTCTGCACTATGAATTATAGCTTTACTCGGAATGCATCCTACGTTGAGACAAACTCCTCCTGCCTTATTTCCTTCGACAATTACAGTATCTAGACCCAACTGTCCAGCTCTAATGGCTGCGACATATCCTCCTGGTCCTGCACCTACGATTAAAACTTGACATTTACGTGTTTCTGACATTTGACGACCTCATATAAAGATAAGAGCAGGCGTTTCCAACATTCTTTTAAGATTTTGAATTAAAGCTGCACCATCTGCTCCATCCACTACTCTGTGATCAAAAGAACTTGATACATTCATTATCCTTCTAATGACGATGTTTCCATCTCTAACAACAGGCATTTCTCTAGCATTATGGACTCCAAGTATTGCAACTTCTGGATGATTTATTATTGGTGTAGCGCCAAGCCCTCCATCTCTCCCTAGACTTGTTATCGTAAATGTAGAGCCACTTAATTCATCCAAACTCGCTGTTCCATTTCTAGCGGATCCTGATACTCTTTGCATTTCAGATGCTGTTTGCCAAATATCCAGCGTTTCTACATGTTTTACCACCGGAACATACAACCCTCGTTCTGTTTGTGTTGCTATTCCAATATGGAGAGCACCAAATCTACTTACGATATTGGCTTGATCATCATATCTGGCGTTACATTCAGGGTGTTGAGGCATTATCTTAGTTAGTGCAAGCATTATAAAGGGTAAATAAGTTAGTTTTGGTTGCGACTCATCTCTAGTTCCATTTAGTGTTTGTCTTAATTTTTCTAACTCTGTAATATCAATTTCCTCGAAATATGAGAAATGAGGTATTGTCCTTTTACTAATTACCATCTGTTCTGCAATTTTTCTTCGTAAACCGACAACTTTTATTTCTGTAACATCTTCTCTTTTCATTTTAATAGAATTTACTTGATTATCTCCCATTGCTCCATTTGAAGCTACATACAAATCTATATCTGAATGACGTATTCTTCCAGCCGGGCCAGTTCCATTTATCATCGTGAGATTGATTCCATTCTCTCTAGCTCTTCTTCTAACTGCTGGACTCGCTAATGCCTTTTTATGTGCCTTTTTTACATTAGATACTGAATTATTTTTTTGCACCGCAACAGGTTCAGGCACCGCAACAGGTTCAGGCACCACAACAGGTTCAGGCACCACAACAGGTTCAGGCACCACAACAGGTTCAGGCACCACAACAGGTTCAGAAACCTCTATAATATCTGAATTTTGATTACTTTCTCCTGTAGAATCTATATCAAAACTAATTAAAGTTGTTCCTACAGCTACCATATCTCCTATATCTCCACTAAGTGATGACACTACGCCATTCACTGGGGATGGTATTGTCACAGTTGCTTTATCCGTCATCACATCAACTAATGCATCATCTTCTTTTACAGTAGAGCCAATGGCAACGTGCCATGTCACTATTTCTCCTTCTACTACTCCTTCTCCAATGTCTGGAAGTTTAAATTCATAATTTACCATTTTAGTCCTCCTGAGTTTTCTTTATCGCTCCAATTATTCTTGATGTACTAGGCATATAATCCCATTCTGTAGTATGAGGAAAAGGCGTATCCCAGCCTGCAACTCTTTGTATTGGACTTTCGAGGTTATAAAAGCATAATTCTTGGATTGAAGCAGATAGTTCAGATCCAAAACCGCTTGTTTTGGGGGCCTCGTGAACGATTACACACCTACCAGTTTTTCTAACAGATTTAATTATTATATCTTTGTCCCATGGTAAAAGAGTTTGTAAATCAATTAAATCACAACTAATTCCAGACTCAATTATAGCTCTCTCGGAAACGTGAACCATAGTGCCCCAAGCTATAACGGTACAATTATCTCCTTCCAATGCTAATCTACCTTGTCCCAAAGGTATCTTATAGTATTCTTCTGGGACTTCTGCTTCAGAATGATTTTTCCATGTTGGTACATTGTGAGGATCTCCGTAAAAAGGACCCCTGTAGCATCTTTTTGGTTCAAAGAAAATAACTGGATCATTTGATTCTATCGAACTAATTAACAAACCCTTAGAATTATAGGGGGTCGAACAGTAAACAACTTTTAGTCCAGGAGTATGTGTAAATTGTGATTCTGGTGATTGAGAGTGATGATGTCCACCTCTTATTCCTCCGCCTGCTGGAGTGCGTATTGTAATTGGACACCAAAATTCTCCTCCAGACCTATGTCTAACTTTAGCAATTTCATTTACTATTTGGTCATAAGCAGGAAATATGTAATCAGCAAATTGAATTTCTACAACCGGCCTAAGTCCATTAATTCCCATTCCAAATGCAGTAGCAGCTATGCCACCTTCAGATAACGGAGTATCAAAAACACGATGTTTACCAAATTTTTCTTGTAAACCATCACTAGTTCTAAAAACACCTCCAAAATATCCTATGTCTTCACCAAATAATAACACGTCTTGATCCTTATCAAGCATATTATCGAGGGCACTATTGACAGATTGAACCATATTCATTTCGACCATTATTCAACACTCCATTTTTTCATTTCATCCCATTGTTCTTGAAGATGCCATGGAACGCTCTCGTATACTTCTGTGAATATTGTATCAGAGGAAGGGTAAGGGCCATTTGCTAAATCCCCATATTTTACTGCCTCCTTGTATGCAGTAATAACCTCCTCATCTATTTTCTCTTCTAATTCTTCTTGTTCCTTTTCTGTCCATTGAGAATTCTTAATTAGATGTTCTTTCAATCTGAGTATTGGATCTCCACCTGGCCAATATTCATGTTCATTAGAAGGACGATATCTAGAGGGGTCGTCACTGGAACTATGAGCTCCGGCTCTATATGTTAAAATCTCTATATGGGTTGCACCAAATCCCATTTTAGCCCTCTCTCTGGCCCATTTAGTGACTGAGTAAAGCGCTAAAAAATCATTACCATCCACTCTGAAACAAGGTATTCCGTATGCTAAACCCCTTGTGGCAAAATTATTACTACCACTCGCGATGTTATAGTGGGTTGAAATTGCCCAGTGATTATTTACTACATTCAATATTATTGGAGCTTTGAAAACACTGGCAAAATTAAGCCCATAATGATAGTCTCCTTCTGCGGAAGCACCATCTCCAATCCACGTTATAGTTACTTCATTCAAATTTTTGTATTTAGATGCTAATGCTACTCCAACCGCCTGACTAAATTGTGTCCCAACCGGGCTAGAAATCGAGATAAAACGCCCTTTTTTGTACGTGTAATGGACTGGCATTTGCCTACCTTTGACATTATCTTCTATATTCCCAATACAATGACAAATCATACTCACCATATCTCTACCTCTAACAAACTGTGCACCAGGTTGCCGATATGTCGGGAATATCCAATCTTCGTTATTCAGCGCCATGGTTTGAGCTATTGCAATACCTTCTTCTCCAAATGATTGCATATAAAATGATAACTTACCAGTTCTTTGCATTTTCATCATCCTATCATCAAAAATTCGTAAACGAACCATATGTTCTAATCCTAATTTTAATTCTTCAAGTGTTAAGTTAGGATTCCATTCTCCCAGCGCTTCTCCGTTGTCATCTAGAACTCTTACTAGCCCTACGGCATGTTCATATGTTTCATTCGCATCACAATCAAATTTTGGTTTTTTTAAATCCTCAGGATGCCATTTCCATGGTTCAAAAGAAGAAGAATCCCCTGGTCTGTGAGGTGCATCAGGGATATACAAAGGAATTTGTTCCTCCTCTCCTCTAGACATATTATACCCTGCCCTATTCATCTTATTATATTACTTTGTAATTACTGTCCTATCTGAGTTATGATAGGAAATATTTGATACCGCTGATCCAGTAGAATTTTGTAATGCTACAGGAACTCCTCCATTTGATTCATTAAACAACAAACCTGCTCTGTAAGAAGAGCGTACCAAAGGTCCACTTGCTACTGCCTTGAAACCCATCTCTCTTGCTAAACCATCCCAAATAGCAAATTTATTTGGTTCTGGAAATCGAGAAACTGGAAGATGTTTATGGCTTGGTTGGAGATATTGTCCCAAAGTTATCATATCAACACCTGCTGTTCTTAGTAACTTCATCGCTTCAATAATTTCTTCATCGGTCTCTCCAATGCCTACCATTATACTTGATTTGATTTTCAGATCAGGCCTTAGTTTTCGAGCCATTGCAAGAATAGTTAATGATTGACTAAATGATGCTCTCGGATCTCTTACTGTAGAATCTAATCTAGGAACGCATTCAACATTATGAGCAAATACTTTCAAGGGTATTTTATCTAATAGTATCTCTAGTGCATCCAAATTACCATCTAGATCTGAGCATAATAATTCCAATCCAACATCAGGATTTTCCTTCTTTACTTCAATAATACAGTTTCTGTAGTGCTCAGCACCGCCATCTTCTAAATCATCTCTGTTAACGACGGTAATCACTGCATATTCTAAACCCATTTGCTTTATTGCACTTGCTAGTTCTTTAGGTTCATTTTTATTTAAATCCTCGGGGCTTTTTACTGTGCCTACAGCACAGAATCTACAACCTCTTGTACAAACTTCTCCTGCAATCATAAATGTTGCAGTACCTCTGCCCCAACAATCATGGATATTAGGACATTTGGCCTCCTCGCAAACTGTATTCAGTCCGTGTTCTCTGACATTCATTCTAGCCTCATTAAATTTTTTCTGAGCATCACCTATTGGTAAGGAAGTCTTAAACCATTCTGGGAGCCTTTTTTTATTCGCTTTACGTCTTTCAATAGCATTCATTTTTTTGACTTTGGAAATTCCAGAATCTCTATTTTCGCTGCTTTCAACTATTGGAAGACGCGGCGTCATTAGTTCCTCCAAAAGAACATAAACATTAACTATTATCATACTTGTCTCTCCCTATCTTCCTAAACCTTGTAAAAACTAGATGCTTCGGAGAGACATGAATCGGGGAACTGTAATAGTTACTGGAGGCGCTAAAAGAATTGGAAAAGCAATTTCACTAAAACTTTCTTCGGACGGTTATTCAATAGCTATACATTATAATAAATCATCAGAAGATGCATTTAATCTAGTCAAGAAAATACATTCCATCGGAGGCGAAGCAGCCGCGTTTGATGCTGATTTAAACAACTCAGAAGCTGTTTCTAAATTAATACCAAGAGTAAAATCTGCTATGGGACATATTTCAGGGATTGTAAATAATGCTTCACTTTTTTCTTATGACGACATATTATCAATTACTGATATCTCTTGGAATGACCATATGAATATTAATGCCAGGTCACCAATTTTGCTTATTAAAGAATTACATAAATTAAATAACGGCAAATTACAATCGTCTGTAGTTAACATTCTAGATCAAAAAATTTCAAATCCCAATCCTGATTACTTGTCATATACTGCTTCTAAATTTGCTTTACTCGGTTTAACAGATACTCTAGCAAGAGGACTTGCTCCAAGCATAAGAGTTAATGCTGTTGCACCTGGGCATACAATTGCTAGCCCCGAACAATCTGAATCCGGTTTTTCAAAATCTCAATCTGAAACACCCTTAGGTAACGGACCAAGTCCCGAAGATATCGCGGACTCAGTATCATATCTTATGCAAGCAAAATCTGTAACAGGGCAAATAATATTTGTTGATTCAGGAGAGAGATTTCTCTCTAGAAAAAGAGACGTTTTCTTTGAAACGGAGAATTAGTATGAGTCTTCTAAAAAGTATCTTCTTACAAAATTTTAGTGATAAAAAGATTTTTCAAACTATATTCTTAGAATCTGTAGTTCGAACCATAGATATTGGAATTCATAGCTTTGAGATAGGCCATCCTCAGAGAATTAAGTTTGATATTTTTGTTGCAATTGATAGTATCGAAGAATTAGTAAGTGATGATATTGATGATACATTAAATTATGAATATCTAATTGAGATTTTAAATTCTAAAACACAAGGAAAACGGGTATCGCTTTTAGAAACACTTGCTAATGATATTTTAGACGATGTGTTATTACCAGAGAAAGTTTTAGCAGCCACAGTAATCGTTTCAAAATTAGATATTCTAGACTCAGGTAATATTGGATGTTCAGTTTCTAGAAAAAAATAATATCATAAAATTCTATGGTGCTGGGAGTGGGATTTGAACCCACGAAGGCCTTGCCACCGGAGCTTAAGTCCGGCCCCTTTGACCGCTCGGGTATCCCAGCAAGTATAACGCCGAGGCTTCATGTTTTCAAACAAACTGATAATTTACTCCTAATTACGATGCATATAGTGTACTAACTTCCCGAACGTTTTAACAATTTGAATATATCCGGTAACTGTGCCAGATAGTCGTTCATCGATTTTTACACTGCAAAGTACTAGAATAGCACTTTTTATTACTTTCTTATTTTTAGTTCCAATTTATGCCCCATTCAATCAAAATTTAGTGGAAAATAAAGAATTTGAAAAGAATTACTATGCATCTCAAGATACCAACATGTATAGGTTGTATTTTGCCGAAGAGAGCTCTAATGATTCTGGAGGAGGTGACGGTTCAATTACTACCAAGGTTCCTGATGAAGGAGGTCAGAAAACAGGAAGTGTGTTGGATGAAACTATTGAATTCACAACACCAAAATTACGTTCTTCCTTAGATTTTGAAACTCGTTCCTCAAGTAGCTCTGGTTACTATATTCCATTATACTTATTTCTCAAGGCATCAGGGCCAAGTGGATCTAATGTTGAATGGACAATCACTTTAAAGGCTTCAGGATCTCAAATTGGTACTGCATCTCTGAGCAATGAGGCCTGCGTTTCTGGCATAACAAGCAGTTGTGATGATTTTGATTATGAGTTATTTGAAATAGATGTAGGTTCCAGAGATCAATTCACAGTTTCTAAAGATGAAAGGTTAGAAGTAATTGTTGATGCATCTATGTCTGGCTGTGATGGAGGGGGATTATTTTCTTCATGTGAGGCTGAAATTGCATGGAACGAAATCGATGGGGATTCAAGATATTCAAGTATTGAAGTAGATGCTAATGCAATTTCTGATAGTTTAATTGTTTTACAGAGAGAAGGTTCAGAATTGGTAGAAGGCCCTGAGTTAACTTGGTATCCAAATGATATCATTTCTGAGAGAACTATGCAATTTACCTTTGATGTTAAAAGTGCTTTTGGAAGATATGACATAGCAGATGTAAAACTTTTGATGCGTGATCCAGATGGAGTTTACAGGATTGATAGAGAAATACAATCTCAAGATAATGAAGATATTGAAGATACTTCTTCTGGAATATATGGTAAGTATCTGTGGACCTATCCAAGTGGTTTACCTTCCGGAGAATATTCAGTTGAATTAGAGATAACTGATATTCAAGGTCATTCCGCTGTAATTGAACACGAAAAGATACAAATGAAACAATGGGGCGTTGCATTAAATCATAGATTTGATAGATATGTCGAATTTATAGCACCAGGGGAGATTACACCAATACCACTCCAACTAGTTCACAGAGGAGATTCTACAAAATCAATGGATGTTGAATTAAGCGTCCAAACTGCATTGGGTACTTCTTGGTTAGTAGAATTTGACTCGCCAGGAGGCTATACTCTAGATCAGGGTGGAGATATATTAAATCCAATATTGTCATTAAGAGCTCCTGATGATTTGAGTAGGACGCCTGGTAAAATAAAAATAACCGCTCAAGCAGAAGCATTGAATGATGATGGCATATTAACAGTAGTGCACTCAGATTTGTTGGAACTAGATTTAGAAAAAATTGATGTTTACCAACCGCCAGAAATTTCTCTTTGGTCGGAAGAACATGATGTAGCCATAGCTAATTCAACTAGGGGAGATTCCATTGATCCAGACATACCAAGATATGTTGAGTACGGGGAATTCAATCCATTTATTTTAGAAGTATTTAATACAGGTTTTGATGCAGATTCCTTTAGAATAGACATATTAAAACGCTCAAAAGCTATTTTCCAGATATTTGATAACGATACTGGTAATAGAATTCTAGAAGACGATGGAGATGGCACATTTCATATCTCATTATTAGAAAGACATTCCACACAAACCTTGAAATTCAGTATAAAACCTTCTGATGACAGAGAAGATTCAGATATTGGTCAAATTGAACTAGAAATAATCAGTGAAGGAAATGCTTCTTTACGTTCCACTATTATTTTTACCATTCAAAGAACATTTGGGATAAGGGCAGAGGTATCTCAAGATTGTGATGGTACACCTCTAGGCCAGATTGAGGTTTCTCTTTGTGCACCTAATTCAGATAATCCTACCGTCGATTTAAGGGCTAGGATAACAAATACTATGGAAAACGATCAAGCTTCAACACAATGGAGAATTCAAAATCCTGCCTCGCTATTGAAAAATCTTGATATCAATCCAGTATTTGGTCAATGGCAATTTACAGTCAAGGATAAAGACGGAATATCAGTACCAAGAGTTACTTTAGGTCCTGATGACTATACTGAAGTTTTTGTATCAATTACACTGACTGATCAGGTTGAAGCTGGTAATCATACACTTTATTTGAGAATAATAGAAGACACAGAAGACCCCAATCCAAGATATTTTGATTTACCTATGACATTTGAAATCGGCGAAGGTGATCCAGACTTAGAAATTGTTCAAGTTTCTCCGATTTCAAGATTCATTCCGGGAGAGCCTTATTCAATACAAATGAAAGTCCGCAATCAAGCAAATACTCCTATGACCGTTTTGTTGGATTCGTCTGTAGAAGAAACAGGTTGGAGTATAACAATAGAAGGAAAATCTGGTTCGCCCTTAATAGAATTAGATGCCTTCGATGAAGAAACTTTTACTGTTGAAGTATTAGTTCCAGATGATGCAAATAATGGTGATAAAATACCGATTTCAATTACCGCATCCCCTTTGGACACAGAACAAAGTTTTTCAGATGAATTTACAGCTGAATTCCAACTAAATGCTGTAATAGAAATATCTTCAATTAAGGAAATAATAATCAATGAAATCACTCATCCAAGATTTTCAACAATGGTTTTCGCCTTAGTAGCAATTTTAATTATATTCGCAGGGGTACAGAGTCGTATGAATAGGAGAAAATGGGCCACTCAGATGGCTTATTTGGAGATGTTATCTGATAGTGGTAATGAAGATGAAAACTCTCAAAATAATATTGATATACCTGATCCTATCATGGTGGATGAAGATATAACTCCTGATAAATATGAACAAGATGATATAGAACTAGTTTAATTATTTCTAAGATATGTATGAACGACGCTCCATTCTTCTTAAGACCCTTATAATAACGCCATAGTTTTAGGGTAGTTTTATGAGTGTGTCATTTGAGTATTCTGACAAAGGAGTTCAGCTAAGAAAGACACGTTCAGCTGTATTCTTTAGTTTTGTAATGCTGTGTGCTTCTCTATCGGCATTAGAGTTTGGAATTTGGAAAGCTATGGCTACAACCGATCAGGATGGTGATGGTTTAAGTTATGGTCTTGAATTTTTAATTAATACTCAGCCACAAGATTGGGATACAGATAATGATGGCTTACCTGATGGTTGGGAGTGGCAGTATGGATTAGATCCACTTTCTTCTTTGGGTAATAATGGATCCACTGGTGATCCAGATCTAGACTCACTGAATAATTTAAATGAATATTTATATTCAATTCCTTCTAATTGGGACTTTTCAGGGACTCCAAATGAATTGGATAATGGTGTATGGTGGAATGGTACTGTACCTGTAAGTAATTGGGATGAAGAAAGTGCTATGCAACTTCTTCAAGGTACAGGAGGAGACGGGTTCGATGAAGATCCAGTTGGAAATATATGCGCTGATACCTTTGATAACGATGGAGACGGATTGGTAGATGATTTCGATAATGATAAAGACGGAGATGCTGATTGTTCCTCGGATGATGATGATGGCGATGGCCTAATTGATGAAGATGTAAATGGATGGGATACTGATGGCGATGGAATTCCCGATGGCTGGGAAGTGGCATATGGGCTTGATCCTACGTCCAATTCTAATATGGATGGAACCTTCGGTGATCCTGATGGCGATGGATTAATTAATTTGTATGAATATATTAATCCAGCCTGGAATACAAGAAATGGTAGCACTTTCCCTCCCACTCAATATTTTAGACCAGGTCCTGTAAATATGACCTTCACTACATCTCCTTGCAACCCCGTTCTTGAATTAGGCCCAGGAGGTTGTCAAATATTTACTGCTGAGGTAGATGGAATAACGCAAACAGATCCTCAGAATAACGATACAGATGGAGACGGCCTGAATGATTCATATGAAGCTTTAATTCTACTAACAGATCCAACAGAACCAGATACTGACAGTGATGGAATACCTGATGGTATTGAAGTAAACGGGCTTTATGGGGATCCGGAACAACCTTCTGATCCACGGGATAATAACACCGATGACGACCATCTTGAAGATGGTGAAGAAGATACAAATGGAAATGGGATTGTTGATGAAGGAGAAACGGATCCAACTAGGATAGAAGATGAAGGAGATATTGATAATGATGGATTACAAAATTGGGAAGAAAATCTAACTTGTACATTTTGGGATAATCCTGATTCAGATGGAGGGGGAATAAATGATGGTGATGAATTAGATTTTATGAGGTCTACTAATCCTTGCGTTTCGACTCTTGATCTAGAATTCATAGTATTATCTTGGGATTCTAATGTGAATACTTTACAACTAAATTCTACGGATAAAATAAATCCAAATCCTGTTGATTGGAGACAAAATCAAGCCCCTATGGCATATTATGTATCATTATCGGGTAATTTAACAGGTTTCAGATTTAGCAGTATATTTGGAGACACTTTACGAGGTGTAGATACTGACATGCCTTTAGGCGTATCTTCAATAATTATTACGAATGGTTCATGGTGTTGGAATGCAACTGTAGGGGCTATTAACGACCCTCATTGTGATGATGATTATCCTGACTTAGATTCAGACGGCTTAGCAGATTGGGAAGAATTAGAAGGTACATGGGGATTTGTTTCAAGCATAAATATGACAGATTCAGATGGAGATGGTGTAGATGATTTATCCGAAATTCAAAATTCAACTAATCCTATGGAACCTTGTCATAATTTATTAGATACAGATGGCGATGGATTAAATAATTATTTTGAAAATAACACTGGATGTAGTTTGTCATTTGGAATTTCTCCTGGGAATATGACATTAGATACTTATCTCACATTGTGGAATCAATCTGATTCCGACAATGGAGGAGTTTCAGATGGCCAAGAGTATCTCGATGGAACTAATCCACAAAATAACCCTTCAGACGATATCAACCCTACAGATACCGATGGTGATGGAATACCGGACACTATCGAGCAGGATATCGGTACTGATTGGTTAGATCCAGATACAGATGGTGGAGGAATCCCAGATGGCCAAGAATGCCCAGAATCATTCTGGTCAACAGATTGCGTGGATTCTATCTCTGATCCCTTCAATTCCAGTGATGATATTGATTACAATTCACTATATTTTTCTGCTTACAATTTATCCTCAGGAGCAGATCCAACTCTGAAACATTACTGGAGATGGCATACTTATGATTCTTACACTGGGGCTTCTTGGGGTGTTAATTCTTCACTTTTAGGAAATACTGTAATAACTCCAACCTCCAATATCAGCCAAGGAGTTTCAGATCCTGCTTTCTGGAATTCATCCTCTGCAACTGATTGGGAATTAGTATTTGATAGTGGATTATTGACTCCTGGTATTGAATTAATAGCCCCCTATAATGTATTTGAATTTGATAGTTGGACAGAATTTACTGCAGGATTAAATTTCTCAAATTTTACACGTGATATTATCATTGATAACTCTAATATAGATTCTTTATTTATTTCTGCACCAGAAATTATTTTCTCTTCAGAAATAAGAGAAAACTCAACATTTTTCACTGCTAGTTCTTATGCTACTGACCTTCCTAATGTCTATCTCTCTAGTGCTGGACAATTTGTAAATAATATCACTCAACAAGTAATAAACAGTTCTGGAGCGGTTTCTGCATGGGATAAAATTATTGCAATACAAGACTTCATAATAAATGGTAATGAAACTTTTACTTTCTTAAGGAATCATGATGGGTCTTCAAGGCCTAATGATTTAGGCTCAGAAAGTGATTTGTCTCATTGGATTCTAAACTCTTCCCTTGAAGGAAGCTGTGATGAATTCACATCTTTATTTGCTGTTATGTTGAGGCATGCAGGAATGCCTAGTAGGAAAGTTACTGGTTTTGCAGGAGGTGATTGGAATGGTAAATCCTTTGATATTTATGGAAAAGATTTCACTTGGTGGGTCGAAGTACATTTACAAACGAATCAAAATCAAGGTAATTTGGATATGGGGTGGATTCCTTTTGAAGCATGCCCTGATATGTCATTGGTCGAGGTTACTAACTTATCATGGTCACCAGATACATTGAAACGTGATTTAAGTGGTGAAAATATTTCTGTTGAGGGCGTATTAAAGTTTGTTGATAATTCATCAGTAGCACCAGAAATTGACTTATCTCTTTATCTAATTTCTCCATTAGAAATATCCAATATACCCGGCTCAGCTTCTTTAAATGAATATTTAGTTGCTACTACAACTACAGATGAAAATGGACATTTCAATCTATCAGGCCTACCTGATGAAATCATCAGTCCTGGTTATGCCTCATTGGTAATTCAGACATCTAAGAAAAATTATGTAGGAGATCAAGGTATTAGCTTTTCATGGACAATTAACATAACCGATAATGTAAATATCAGTATTCTAGAACCTCTGCCTATCGTAGAACCTATGCTTGGTGTTGGAGTAAATACCACTATTTCAGGACAGATGTCATGGGAAAGTAGTCCAAAAATAGATCCCACATTAGTTGATAATTTACAACTAGAACTAAGCTATTCTACTTCTCTTGATGGCGATGTAATTATTTCAACCGAGATAGGAGCCGGTGGATATTTCGAATTTATTGTCCCAATACAAGATAATGAACCGCTTGGAATTATTAACGCTACATTAGACTTCTTCGGTTGGCATCAAGATGATTTTAATAATTTATCTAATCCATTGTATCATGCTAATCCTAAATCATTAACACTGCCTCTTAATATAACTCCCTCTCCTAATATGTCTATAACTCTTGAAAGTAGTAATATCAATAATACGATAATCGATATCAATTCTTTCATTTACCTTAATGGAACGGTCCTTAGTCGAGGACTTAATCCTAGTTCATTAAACGGCTCATTGTCATTAGACATGCGTAGATCTGATATGAATGGGCCTTATGTAAATCTTAAAAATTGGATTTTAAATGAATCCTCATGGACAAGTAATCCAGGGGAATTTGAGATTTTATGGTTCTTCAACGAATCCGAAGTACCAATACCTGCGGGCCCGGTAGAGGTTAAATTCCAATTTAATGCCGACAATTTATCTGCTTCTGATCAGGAAACCTTTTCTGATATATTCGGAATTAGGAGTGAAATATATTTCAATTATACCCTTGTTCCTGATATGAGAGGTACGCTTATTGACGTTGATGTTACTTTATCAGATCATACTGGAACCTCATTTGCTAGCTTTTTAGGTAATTATACTCTAGACTTTAATGGTACACAAGTTTGGAATTTTTCTGATCCGCCCACTCCTAAATTACTAATTGAATGGACTCCATCTTTGGATATAGCCCCCGGAGACTATTCATGGGAACTAAGTTACAGCGGTACAACATGGCTTAAACCATCAAATATAGTAGATCAAATTAGAATTAGAGGCAGGGCCAATGTAACCACAAATATTGGTTCAGAATGGTCTCAGGGTGGCGATTTGAGTAGTCCTAACTGGATTAGTGGTGTCGCCAGAGATATTATTTTAGGTAATACTATAGTTGGAAATAATTCTTCTATATCTCTAACATTACAAGTCCCCTCTAATTTACCTCCTTCTCCTGATGGTTTTCCTGCCGCCCCGTTAGTTTACGAATTGGCATTTGGTTGGATAGATGAACAAACAGGAGAGTACAATCTATCATTTGTTATGCCGGGAGATATCGCTTCAGGAGTTTATGATTTACGTATTGATTTAGATTTCTCTGTAAATCCACCACAAGGAGGGAGGTACTATCAAGATAATTCTGTATTATTAGTACAAGCAGGGATACAATCTGAATTCTTAGTTACTACAAATGATTCAGTAGCTATTGTAGTTGCTGGTGAAAATATACAACTGAATGCTACCATCAATGATATCGCAGATTTATCACGACTCTCTAATGTTACTGTAGAAATTTACTTCGATTGGGGTGGCCCATCGCAGAATTTATTGCAGATAGTTCAAACCGATTCTGATGGAACAGCTTCTTTTGATTCTTTAATATCTTCAGATACAGCTCCAGGCTATTATGAATTAAGAATTTTCGCACCTGATGATCTAACGGATAATTTAGATGATGAGGATGCAGGTCGTTGGCTTAGTCATGAAATTTTCATTAATTTAACTGTACAAGTGCCTAGTTTAGTACAGATTAATTCCATACCTTCAGAAGTTACTGCACTTCAGTTTTTTACAGTTTCTGGAGTAGTGATGGATTTAGTAGATGCAAATAGAACTGTACAAGGACCGGTTGACATCGAGATATTTTTCTTAGATGATCCCGAAGAAATTTTAGTTTCTGACTTCACCACAACCATTAATGGAAGCTTCACTATTTCAGTTCCTACCGATGTCTCTGGAGATGGAGTCTCTAGTGGCTTAAAGACATTAATAGTTAGTGTAGTTAATGATTCCAGTCCATTTTACCTGACGGGAACTGGAGATACCAGTATTTTAGTACGTGGAATACCAAATTTTATTGATACTAGTCCCTTTATAAATACTGTAGTAGATAGAGGAAGCTCGATTTCAATGGCTGCAACTCTCGTAGAATTTAATGATAATAATAGGCCATTAAGTGATTTTTCTGTTACTGTGAAATTCCATGATACGTGGTTAAGTACCAATTTAACCGGTGAAGAAGGAGAAGTTGATTTTCTATTCACTGTTCCAAATAATCATCCTCTCGGACTGATAAATGTATCATTTTTCTTTAATGGCTCCGAAACATTACATTCTACTATCAAGATAATTAATACAATAACTATCAGATCTTCTACCTCGATTGAAATTTATCCAATAGTTGCTAATCCGTTTCCGGGAGATTTCTTTAATATTACAGGTTCATTAACTTCTGATAATAATACTGCTTTAACTAATAGACAAGGAACTTTACTAAGCCCTGCACTTACTTTCTCAATAGATGGCGATTTTAATACATTCATCGTTTCTTCAATATCCATTGATTCTGAAGGTAACTGGTCGGCAGAAATTAGATTAGATTTATCATTCCCTAGAGGAGTTCATAATATTGATGTAGTTTTTACTCCCGGAGTAAGTTATTACGGGGAAAGTACAAATAATTCAATCTTTGATAGTAGAGGATATTCATTATTATCAATTCTTAGTCCATTAGATCTCGATCCAGATAGTAGAACAATAAGGGGAAATTCTATTTCTATCAATATTTCTATTATTGACAATGCAGGATCGGCGGTAATCGCAGTGCCATATGACGTAAGTATTGATGATGTTATCGTGGAATCAGGATTCACTGATTCTAATGGAGAATCAACATCAATTATTTCTATAAATCCATTTACTTCACCGGGGCCAATTATTATTACCGTATCTTTTGATGGAATTAATGGTTCAACAGGACTTCTCGGGGACGAATCTTGGACCAGGGTAGTAATTTTGGCTCCAACAGTTATTGAAATATTAGAAATTACAGGCTCATTTATCGCCGGTGAAAAAATCACATTCCAAGGTACACTAACTGATGAACATGGTCAGAACCTGTTGAGTTCTGAAGCACCTGTTGGGGGCATATTACATCTTTTCATAGACGACATAGATGTTGGACCAATATATACTTCTCAATCAAATGCAACTACTACCCTTTGGAATATAACCTATGATGTCCCATCAGAGATAAATTATGGAGGGCATTCAGCTTCTGTAAAATTCTTGGGAGGATTCACATGGGTAGATCCTATGGGCCAAGGTGATTCTCTAAACCCAGAATATTATTTATCATCGTTAGCAACTATCAATTTCAATATTTCACAATTATCGCAAGTTATAATCACCACTCCTCCTAGTGATGTTGATCGTAATGATCTAGTCTTAATCGAAGGTCAACTTACAGATAAAATTGGAAGGGAAATACCTGGTAGAAATTTAGAAGTCTTTATGAACGAACAATTCATGACTGATTTAACAGTTGATGAAAATGGTGAATTTAGTGTCTACATTCCAATACCTCCAGATATGGAATTAGGGCCACAAATCGTGAAGATTATATTTGCAGGTGAAGAATTTATACTTCCTTCAAATTCTTCTACAATTTTTGTAGTTCACGGCCCTGTATTTCCATTTTTATATACTCCTAATTCTGTAGCTGTAGGTGATTCTCTATTAATCAAAGGGACCGTGAAAGACAATTTACAAGATGGTTGGCTATCCAATCATACAATAGAAATTCTCGTTGATGGAGTTTTGATGGGAATAACTACTTCTAATTCAACAGGTCATTGGGAGTATGATTGGACTATACCTGAATCTCTGGATATTGGTAATCACACATTAACGGCTTTCTCTCCTTCACAAGGATATCATCGGCAAGGAATTCATGAAACAAATCTTACAGTAGCCTATCATACAGTTATATCTCTATCAATTGAATCTAATTCAATGACAAGAGGTGAATATTGGAAATTCAATGGTAGATTATATGAGGGCGATACTCCTTATCAATTAGGGCTAGAAGATAGAGAAATATCAGTTTTATTAGACGGAGTAGAAATATCAAAATTATATACCAATAATGATGGTTCTTTCATGTATAATCATTCCCTGGGATATCAAATATCTAGAGGAATTCATGATGTTAACTTCTTATTCGAAGGTGAATTATTTTATCTTCCTTCCAATACAAATATTACTACATATGTCAAATCTGATATAAGTATAGAATTATCTCCAATAACTCATACGATAATACGTAGTTCAGAAAATCAACCAATAAAAATTCAAGGTTTTGTAAGGGAAATAGGTGGGCAATTTAATATATTTGAAAATTTAACTCTTAAACTATACTACGGAGAAAGTGATTTACCATTTAGAAACGACCCATGGGCAAGTTCTGGAACACTTAATTTCCAAATAATCTCAAGCGCTCGTGAATTTATGGAACCAGGAATAAATAATTTAGAACTCGTAATCCAATCAGATGAATCTCGTTATCTTAATGGGGCCTCAATCAATATAGATGTCACTGTTCTCGTTTCTGTTGATTTTGATTTCTCCAGTCTTGATTTATCTAATGGTCAGAGAATACTACGGGGTTCTGTTAATCTAACAGCAAATGATACCGGAGAAGTTTTGCCTAATATTCCAATGTCTGCTTTACTAGTTAACGGATCAACTACACATTTTTCTTCTATAAAGTTAACAGATGATAATGGTCGTTTTAATTATGAATTCAAATCATTATCTCCGCTACCTCCTTTGTCTGATAAAGCATCATGGGGAATTCTAAATGTCCAATTATCATCAGATTCAGACTTTATTGATCCACTTAGCCTATCTGGACTGGTTTTACAAGGTAACTTAGAAATAAGTTATGAAGTTACTTCTGACGACTCATTCTTCCAATCAACAATCTTCGGAATTATGTTTATAATATTAGTATCTTCTTTGGTTGGCACTTTTGTTTTCTTTAATCGTCGAAAGATGTCTGAAATGTCTGAAATAGCTGGAATATTCAATTATGCTTCAGAACTTCTTGCAGCCGGAGATGAAGTGAGGGTGGCAATATTCGAATGTTATCAAAATCTTTGTGAGGTCTTCATGCGAAGAGGTTTCTTACGCCGTGGTTTCGAAACAGTGAGAGAGTTCGAATTGGCAATAAGGCTAGCATTACCGGAAATTAGTGAAAATTCTCTAGTAGCTCTAGATAGAATATTTGAAGAAGCCCGGTATTCAAGCCATATATTGGGAGAATCTGATCGCAAAAATGCTCAAGGAGCACTTTCTTTAGTAATAAATGAATTAGAGGAATTACAAGAGGTCCCAAGTAGAGATCAGGAATTAATTGAATTAGAAAACTAATTATTCTATCTGTAGCTCTAAGAAATCATTAATCCATTTACCGTTAGAAATTTCTTGATTTTCTCCTATCACAAATGTCTCAATCATCCCTCCAAAAACTTCTGGACTTATTATTCTGACTAAATTATTCCCCCTACTTCTGTTAGTTTCAACAATTATTTCACTAGGAAATTTTGTCGACAATGGTATTTTTATCTTAGAATTATCTAAAATTCCTCCTACTTCTTCTAAAAATATATCTAAACTTTTATTTCTTCTTGAAGATGCCTTTTCAGATTCAATAGCATCTGAAATTTCTGACATAATACTCATGTGACTAATATTCACTTCTTCCAAGTGAGGCATGTTAGACAAAAAACTATCATGCATTATTTCTGCAGTGACATCTAGTCCAGAATTAGAAATATCAGGTACTTGTCTTTGTATATTCAAATCATCCCCAATCAATAATTCTATTCTCTTCCACTCCATACTATCATCTATCCCAAACATCTAACCCGCATTAACCCATTGTTTACTCGATTGTTTTTTCAGGCTTTGGAAAATAATCAAAAAATGACTTAGTAAATTTACCTGTTCTCTCAGGATTACTTACTTCTATGGTTTGTAATGAATCTGGCATACAAATATTATAATTTCTTTGTAAAAGTCTATTTTCAAGAAGTACTACTATTGCTCTATCTTCTCCTTTTCTTATTGGCCTTCCTATGGCCTGCATTAAATTATTTACAGCTGGTTGTGAGCTTGAATATCTCCATGCTACAGAATTCCCAAATCGCTTCTCATAATATTTCTTTAATGCATCTTGTTTTGCACTAGGTGGCGCCAAAGGTAATCCAACACATATTACAGCTTGAAGTATGTTATCGGGATAATCCACTCCCTCTGAGAATTTGCCTCCTAATACGCCCATCAATACTCCTCTCTCTCCATTCGATTCCAATTCATATAGTAGTTTTTTATTAATTTCTATTTCTCTTTTGGTCATCGATCTCTTCTCTTCAATTACTCTAATTCTTGGCCACGATGATGGCAACCAATCTTCTTCTAGAGCTCTAAATTTTTCCATCATAGCATAACTTGGAAAGAATAATGCTATGTTACCTTTTGAATTTTTAATAGTTAAAGAAATATGTTGATTTATTTTGTTTGTATTCGATAAACCTCTAGAGGTGAATTTAGTTGTCACATCTCTTGCTATCAAAACAGGTCTTCTGTTAGACAGAAAATCAGATCTGTATTCTTTAGAAATATTCTTCCTATCTTCAGGTATTTGTAGTACATCTGAATACATTGAAGGAGGGTATAAAGTTCCAGACATGAGTATAGTTCCACTAGTTTGTTCAAATAATGGTCCACTAACTACTCCCGGATCAAGTAGAAAACTATGGACTCTTATCGGCTGCTCATCTTGTTCTCTTCTTTCTCGGTTACTGGAAGGAATTCTATCAATAACTAATGCTAATGCAGAATTATTTCTGTACTCCAAACATATTTCTAACAAATATGCCAGTCTAGAACATGCTGTTTCATCTTCATCTTCGCTAAGTTCTTCTGGTGAAACGAGATACAATAATTCTATCATTCTGTTGAGTATTTCATATCTTCTCTTATGTTCTACATCTAGGGATTCCATTAAACTTTCATTAATTTTATTTAAAAAATCACTTGTTTCTATTTTCATATCTTTTCTATCGCCTAATTCTTTTTCTTTTGTATTATACCATTTTATCATATCTTTTTTAAGTTTATTCAATTGTCTTTTTAATTTTCTAATCTCTTCTATTTCTTTATTACCAAATGTATTATCTATGTCAGATTCATTGATTTCTTTCTCCTTATTTGCTAAATATTCATTAGTTTCATCATAAGCATATCCAAATGCTTTACGTTGTAAACTTCTTTCTAGGCCATTCCTGACTCTATCGGGTAAATTATGTGCCTCATCAACTATCAGAATGCAATTAACTAGATCTATGCCCATCGACGAGAGAGATGATTTCATTATATTTTCAATAAATACATGGTTATAATCGCAAACTATCACATCGGCATCCTTGGCTGCAATTCTTGCTGATGCCCATGCGCAGATTTTTTCATTTCTACTTAGTTTAATTACATCCTCAACATGCATCGGTCGTTCTAGTATCATATTTGCCAGTTTAATTTTATTACTTCTTCTAGCCTTTTCTTGAATCCCGAATTCACAGTTACATTCTCCAGTTATTGGTTGAACTTCTTCACACATACTTTCTCGACCAATCATATCCGTTAATTTTATTGGTAATTGATTAGTTAACCTTTGATTAATTTGTTTTATTGTATCTACAACTATTTTGTGTTGAGACTGTCTACCTGTTAAAAATAATATTTTTTTAACATTCTTTGATTTACTTCTAACCT
The DNA here is from genome assembly GCA_002457145.1 of Marine Group II euryarchaeote MED-G38. GTDB lineage: Archaea > Thermoplasmatota > Poseidoniia > Poseidoniales > Thalassarchaeaceae > MGIIb-O3. Next base: position 47,271 of record NTJP01000006.1, on the reverse strand, counting down.
TCAACGCTGCTGCAAGGGAAGCAGCAGTTTTACCAATGCCCGTTGGTGCCGAAGCGATCAGGAAACCCTTTTCTTCGAGTATACTTATAGAATCAAGCAACATCTCTTTTTGGGAATCTCTAAGTTCATTATGAGCAAAGAATTCACATTCAGACGACAGTTCTCCTATGTCCATAGAAAGCGCCTGAAAATAGAACGACCAAGAAGATTGGCTTTAAATTATTGAAAAATTAACCATTATACGTTAATTCATGTTGCCTCGTGTGTGAAGCACGAGGCGATGTGTGTAGAGTGGCATTTATTTATTCCTTTCAGAAAATTTAGATCTGCTTGATAATCCATTAAATCCTCTGGTATTTGTATATTCTATTCCTCTTGGAAACCTTGGGGCTTCTTTAGCATTATATCCCACGGCATTTGAGAGTCTAGCTCTGTGAACTACACCTCTAAAACCTCTTTGAAATCTATCTTTAGATTTGGGAGTGTTGGCGAGGGGGGTTTTAGGCCCCCCCGCATTTTTTGTGTGCATCCCATCTTCGCCCATTCTCTCACCTATTGAGCGTTCGATTCGCTGTCATATCGTATTTCAATTTCTTTCATTCTAGAAGAAATTAATTTATCTACAGTTGCTCCTTCAACTGTTTCGCGTCTAATTAATTCTCTAGCCCCTTGTTTTAGGACAGATTCTGGTGACTCTGCATGTATCTTACAGAAGTCTTTCATTCTAACAGATAAATCAGGTCCCAAATTAACTTCTATTATATCTCCTATTGGGGATAAAGGACTCTTAATATATTTTTTAATTGCCTCTCTTATCACGTCAGACCTATTTCTTGTGCCTTCCAGCCCAACTCTTTGATCCAACTCCAGTAAGAAATCTTCGGGTATTCTTAGAGATACCATCGGGCTGTTACCTGCCACTCGAGAGGACTTCATTGAACAAGCCAAAGTGCATAACATGTATAAATGTAATGCAAATGAAATTCAATTGTAGTACATTATACGAAAAATTTTAATTAAAAATAATTATTTTGAGTTTACTTGAAAGGTAGAACTACTTGCCAATTATGAGGGAGGAGTTTTATGAAAATAATTAATGATACTATTCATGGTCAGTTTAAACTAAATGGCGTATGTCAAGAGTTACTCAAAACACCCGAAATGAATAAACTTAGCCATATTAAACAATTAGGATTGGCACATCTTGTTTTTCCTGGAGCTCATCATACTCGCTTTGAACACTCTTTGGGAGTTTCTCATGTAGCAGGTATGATGGCTGATCAATTAAAATTGGATTCTCATGAGAAATTAACTGTAGAAGTAGCAGGTATGTTACATGATATTGGCCATGGTCCGTATTCACATACTTTGGAACATATTTTACATGAGAAAGGAGGATTAGATCATATGTCCATTACTGAAGGAATAATTTTAGGAGATTATGATATAATTAGAGGTAGTGAATCTCGTATAAATAAAAAAAGAGTTTTAATTCCTGATATACTCGAGAAATATGATCTCGATCCGCAGGAAGTTGCTGGTTTAATACGAGGTCCTAACGCAGGTGGTACTGAAAGATCATTACTTTCATGGATTGAAGGTCAAGAGGATTTTGTAGATGTGGATAACACTCTCGAGCATTTAATACATGGTCCAGTTGATTGTGACCAGATAGATTATTTGTTACGAGACTCTCATTTTACTGGCGTAAAACATGGAGTAATAGATCATAGGAGATTGATATCAAGTATGGCTAGGAAAGGTGGGGATATTTCAATCAAAGAAGGGGGATTAACTTCTCTAGAAGGAATGTTGATGTCTCGTGGGTTAATGTACAGTTCAGTTTATTTTCATAGAGTCACAAGAGTCACAGAAGTCATGCTGTCCAGTGCCGTTGAGAGAAGTATGGATAGTCTCCCGGATTCAGTAGATATGCAAAGATTTGTTGATTCTGAAGTATGGGGGGCATTAAATGAAGCCAATGATTTCTCTAAAGACATAATTAGTCGTTTTAAATACCGTCAATTATTGAAGGTATGTATCAGTAGGAGACGCCAAGAATTATCCGATGAACAAGTAATAAGATTAGTTGAAATGGCTAAAGATTCTATAAAAAGACGTATTTTTGAAGATGATATTGCCCTTAGGGCAGGATTAACTCCCGGTTATGTATCAATTGATATGCCCAGCGCAAAGCTACTATTATCAGAACCTAGAATGTCTCAGGTTGATATAAAGATTATAGGTGATGATGGTAAAATACGTTGGCTAAGGGAACATACTCCCATTGCAGACGCATTGCGAAATCGTCAAGTAAGTCAATCAGCAGTTTATGTAATGACAGTCCCTAGTCATAAAGAAGTAGTTTCAAGTCTAATCAAAAGACATTTGTTTAATGTTTAATAGGTTTTGATATTGTATTATAGATTCAATTTTTAAGGATACTATTCAAAAGTAATAGTTTGCACGAGGGACCGCAAGGTTACAAGAAAAGTAACTGTTCAGGCCCTGGTGAATCCCATGGATAAAATAATGAAATTAGTTTATGATGATGTAATAATGAGAGACCCAAATCAACCTGAATTTCATCAGGCTGTGGAAGAAGTATTGGATAGCTTATCTCCTGTAATAAAACAACATCCTGAATATTTGCCTGTAGTTAAAGCAATGGTTGAATCAGAGCGAATAATACAATTTAGAGTTCCATGGTATGATGATAATGGTGAATTACAAGTTAACAGAGGATTTAGGGTACAGATGAACAGTGCAATAGGTCCTTACAAAGGAGGTTTGAGATTTCATCCATCTGTAAATCAATCAATACTTAAATTTCTAGCGTTTGAACAAGTATTCAAGAATAGTTTGACAGGATTACCTTTAGGCGGTGGAAAAGGAGGTTCAGATTTTAATCCAAAAGGTAAAACAGACGCTGAAGTAATGCGTTTCTGCCAATCTTTTATGATGGAATTATGGAGACATATAGGACACAACTTGGATGTTCCAGCTGGAGATATAGGCGTAGGGGGAAGAGAAATTGGGTATTTATTCGGTATGTATAAAAAATTAGCAAATGAATTCACTGGAATATTAACCGGTAAAGGTCCATCATATGGAGGTTCACTTATTCGTCCAGAAGCGACTGGTTACGGATTGGTATACTTCGCAAAAGAAATGTTAGCAACCCAGAATAAATCATTTGAAGGAGCAGAATGTAGCATTAGTGGTAGTGGTAATGTGGCTCAATTTGCTGCTGAAAAGGTACTTGATCTTGGAGGTAAAGTCATGACTATGTCCGATTCTTCAGGATGGATTCATGATCCTTCGGGAATAGATAGAGATAAGTTAGCATGGATAATGGATTTGAAAAATAATAGACGTGGTAGAATCAGTGAATATGCAGACAAATTCGAAGGAGCTATTTTTACAAAATCACAACCAGAACCTTCTTTTAACGGACTTTGGGGAGTAAATGTAGATGTCGCATTACCTTGTGCAACCCAGAATGAAATTAATGCCAAGGAAGCAGAAATGCTAGTTTCTAATAATGTAACGGCAGTCGCAGAAGGTGCCAATATGCCATGTACTCCCGAAGCAGTAGAAGTATTTCATAAAAATGGAATTCTTTTCGCTCCTGGAAAAGCTTCTAATGCTGGAGGAGTGGCTACATCTGGTTTGGAAATGTCACAAAACAGCCTACGTTTGTCCTGGTCAAGAGAAGAAGTTGATGAGAGATTACAATCAATAATGATTAATATACATCAAAGCGCTTATGATACAGCAGCCAAATATGGTATGCCTGGAAATTATGTTGCTGGTGCCAATATTGCTGGTTTCCTGAAAGTAGCCGAAGCAATGGTGGCGCAAGGACTAATTTGATTACTATCAAACTTCATCTATTATTTTCCGTATCTGGATTAACCGTATTTATTTCAGTTTTTATTGATGCTCTATTGACTAATATATAACCTATTATTATTATGCCTAATGAAATTACAATTAATATTGGTATGACATATGAAAACCCTACCTCATCTTCATTTACTTTCCAATTAATTGTTTCACTTGTCATATTGCCCCCTCCAAAAGAATCTTCTTCAACTATCTGAGTTGGTGTCAAGATTACACATTTCAACTCTTCATTTCCAGCTTTACTATTTCTCCAATCAAATATTATTTCTCCAATTTCTCCGGGATCAACTAATACATTAGGATAATTATCTGTTTCGGCATTTTCTCCTGAACTGTTAATGTAACAAGTTATCGCGATATGGGCAGCAGCGGTCCCTTCATTGACTACTTTTCCCAACATGACAATTGAACCTATGGCCTCTTCATTACTTTCTTCCGATTCCAAACTCACCCATTTGATATTTGGAGTATTTTGATCTATTATTATTATTTTATCATTGGTTAGTTTTAAGCCTGATATGCCATAATTTCCTATTTCAGAATTCTCTGGATTCCAGGCTGTCCTATATTTTATTACATTAATTATTGCATCTTCTCTCCAGATATCATCTACAGCCCAGATATTATCATCAGACCAACCTATTTCGATAATTCTTTCTCTACCTCCATCTATATAAGATATGCCGTCCGCATTACTAAAATTAGTATAGGTATCAATCCCATATAGTCCTTTGATCTGATATTCTACCCATACAGCATCAAATTGCAAATACTGACCCATAATTCTCCTCTCCCATTTGTCGGTTAGGTCTCCGGAGCCAGTTGTATCTTCACTCCAATTTATTTCACTTTCAGGCATAGCTCTGATATCGTGATCATCTAGGCTACCAATGATTTTTGTATTTGTTAGTGTGATTGATGCATTATCATCGTTAAGTAAAATTGGCCCTGACCGAATTAAATCATTAGTAACTAATTCAATATTTCCGGTTGCAATAATATTAGCACCTATTATTGTAGAATTATACGATTTTAAATCACCTGTAATATCTAATGTATAATCTCGAAATCCTGAAATCATCATATTCCTATATTCTAAATCACTGGCAAGATATTTTTCAGTAACTCCATCGTAGACAACTGAAACTGTACTCAAAGATATAGGGGTTGAACCGTAACCACATAATCCTATTATGAGTCTTTCTACAGAAGAAATATTGTCCTGAATAATGTAAGAGAATTCTGAATTATTCATTGTTAAAACTTCATTTTGTATGTATGCAGTCGCTCCATTGAAATTAGAATTAGCAGATGATTCTAAAATAATCTCAAAATTATTATCATAAGATGTTGTATCAAGTATAATTGTTGATCTATTAAATTCATCACAATAACCGTACCCCTTTAAGTCAGAAGGTATATTTTCTGATGTAAGTTGTGTTTGTTCAAGTACCAATAATCCACCTTTATCTATTTCCAATGATGATTCCGGGGAGAAAATAATTTCAGAATCAATTATTGTCAATTTTCCACCATCCAGTATCTTTACGACACCATCTATATTTTGTCCCTCTGTCCAAGTAATATCAGATTCTATCAACATATCATCTGTATTTTGGGCCGAACTATTGCCGATAATTCCTAAATTTGCTATGAAAAATAATAAACTCAAAATTACTATATGTCTTTTCACCATCAAGTCTCGCACACTTGCATACTCCATGAACAGTTCGGTTATTTTAGTAACTTTATACGATAGACTCTTTCGTTGTCTCATACTGGGAATGTTATGGAAGTAGTCGAGTTTTTCATCAACGTTCTCACAGTTTTGATTCTATATGGTCCTGCATATCTCGCTAATACGGGTGCAATGCTATTTGGTAAATGGATTCCTGATGTAACAGGGATTCGGAAAATAACCATCGATCAAGGACGAAACTGGCATGATGGTCATAGGATATTAGGCGATGGGAAGTCCTGGAATGGCCTTTTAGGAGGTTCATTTGTTAGTGCTTTATTAATGCTAATTTCTCATACAATATGGGAAGGAAGGACTTTTGAAAAATCAAAACCATTTGTAGATCCATTAGCAATGGCTAATGAAACCGATTGGTTTTGGTTAACCAATGATTCATTTGCAGCACTCATTTTAGGATTTTTATTAGGGCTAGCGTGTTTAATAGGAGACTCAGCAGGATCATTTTTCAAGAGGAGAAGGGGCTTAAAAAGAGAGGGAGACATAAGTTCTAAAGCCCCAATATTAGACACTATCCCTTTTGCTATCTCAATTTTCTTATTTGCATTTATTCTATTTCCAAATCAAACTTTTACTCAAGAAGAATTAGTTTTACCAATAATAATATTATTGGTTTTAACTCCTATCATTCACCGTCTGACAAATATTTTAGGTTATAGATTGGGCCTAAAAGATGTACCTTATTGATAATTACATATACGTTCTTATTCTACTTTATCTTCGGACTATGTGGGGACTTGCATGGATATACTAATCATAGGTAGTGGAGGGAGAGAACATGCTTTTGCGATCGGTTTTAATGAATCTAAATCTGTTAGTAATATACACGTTGCTCCTGGTAATATTGGTACCTCAAAAATTGCACAAAATCATGATATTGATATTTCAAAACCAGAATTAATTCTTGAATTAGCAACTAAACTAAGTATTGATCTTGTGGTTATCGGTCCTGAAGTGCCACTTGTAGACGGTATAGCAGATCATTTAATGAAATCTGAAATTCCTTGCTTTGGACCAATTTCAAGATGGGCAAATTTAGAGGGTTCAAAGAAATATGCGAAAAAAATAATGAAAAAATTGAATATACCCACGGCAAATTTTGTGGAATTATCTAAAATTTCTACAAGTTATGATATTTTGAATATCTTTAATCCACCATGGGTAATCAAGAGAGATGTTTTAGCTGGAGGTAAAGGAGTTACAGTTACAGACTCTAAGAAAACAGCAATATCTTCAATAAATTATGCCATAGAGTCTGATGGACGCGTATTAGTAGAAGAGTTTTTGGAGGGAGAAGAAGCCTCAATTTTAGTCATAATGGATGAATCTGATTATGTATGTTTACCCCCCAGTCAAGACCATAAACGTTTGAAAGATGGAGATACAGGGCCAAATACGGGAGGAATGGGTGCTTATGCTCCTGCACCTGTTGTAACCCCATCCATATTGAGGAGAGTAGAAGAACAGATAGTACAGCCTATTCATGCATATTTAAAAAATCAAGAATTCCCCTATAGAGGTTGCTTGTATATTGGAATAATGATTGATAATGACGGAGCACCAAGGGTGGTAGAGTTTAATGTAAGATTTGGAGACCCAGAGACTCAAGTTACAGTACCTTTAATTTCATCGGATTTAGGTGAATTATTTTTTTCTGCTGCAACAGGTAATCTTTCTGAATCTAATGTAGACTTTCATAATTATAGTTCTGCAACTGTCGTTTTGGCTTCGAACAATTATCCACTCAAGCCAATCACTGGAGATGTAATCTCAGGTAACGATGTTATCATCGAAGAGGGAGAAATAAAAGCATTCATTCATTATGCAGGTACATCAGTAAATAATAATGGAGAGTATATTTCATCAGGAGGAAGAGTACTCTCAGCAACAGGCATTGCCCCTACTCTAAAAGAAGCAGTTGAGGCTGCATATCAAATTGTAAATAATATCCAATTAAAAGACTCTCATTACCGTTCAGATATAGGTTTTAGAGCATTACAGAGATGAATACTAAACCCCTTCTCAGCATCAATAAGGGTGTTACTCCCACGAACGGTTAAAACAACCCGTCAATTCGCCGCGATGTTGAGCCTTGAGGCTGCAACACACGGTGATATAATATGGAAAAAAATGAAGAGGCGGCAAAAGGTAATTTCTTTTATCAAGATATTGCCTCTGTTCCTGTAATATTGGCTACATTAATGGTGCTATATTTCGGAGTTAGTTTTGCTGTCAATGGAGATATAGGAAATGAAGGATATGCTAACATCTTTATTCTACCTTTATCCGCTGCATTGGCGTCGGTTATAGGTAGAATAAGTACATCTTTTTCTATGCCAAATTTTTCTAATTATCGTGCATTTATCGTTTCGATAGTCATAGTTATATTTGCTCTTCTAATAGATTTGATAGCAAATTTTGATAATAACGTTTTCTTACTTACATTTATACTAGTTGGTGTCTTATCGGTATTTTTATCCGAAGCAAAACGTATCGAAGAATCCGACTTAATTCTTACAATTATTATTGGTTTCCATTTATCCGTTTCTTATGCTTCTAGTTTAATCTTCGATCCAGGCCTTGATGTAGATTCCCAGAGAACTGATATTGGCATTGCTTTCATTTCATTTTGGTTAGCATCCATATCAATTGGGTTTACACTAATGGGTTTATTAAGAGGGACTTTAAATGAAATGGGAAAAAGTAGCTTTTTTTCAGAAATACCCAATTTTTCAAAAAATCGTTCCTTTGTAATATTTTCATCCATTATATCTATTGTTTACATTATTCCTTTATTTCAATTTAATAATTATGAAAATCTAGGAGTAGTTTGGGCTGTATCGACAAATGTAGTAATTTTATTTTATGCTCTCTGTTACTTTGAGAAATGGCATGTCCTCGGGTCCATGGTTATTGTTAATTGGTTTATTTTCACTATGGCCCATCTTCAAGAGATTGGTAATACATTTTATCCAGGAATATTTGAAGAAGAAAGTTTTACAGGTGCATTTTCATGGGCGTTCATAACCTTTTGGCTCAATGTGGGGGCTATAACATTGGCTTCAAAAGGATATTTTGGCGATATAGCTCCAATGCGAAGTAAAAGTAAATTGAGGACATGGTGGGACTCAAATTATTACTCAATTTTGATCCCCCTCTCATTCATTGTAGCATTAACCGTAAGAGTTGTTTGGAATGTAATCCCTGCTATGAATGCACCCGGAACTGGGACGTGGGATATGTCTGGGGGATCTGATCCTTGGTACATGAAACGTATCGTAGATTATATTTTAGCTAATAATAGTCACTTTATTTTTGATGCTGATAGAGCTTATCCAATGGGAGCAATAAACCCTAGGCCCCCATTGTTTACTTGGTCTTTAGCATTAGGTGGCATGGCATTATCATGGATTCTAGAATCTGATAACACTGGAGAGATTGTATGGTGGAGCATTTCTTCTTTACCTGCTATTTATGGTGCATTGGTAGTTTTCCCTGTCGCAGGTATAGCATACAAAGTACATGGAAGAAAAGCTGCAATAATTTCTGCTTGGCTTATAGCACTAATGCCGGGCCATATTAGTCGTTCCACGTTTGGAATGGTAGATCACGATTCTTTTGCAATTTTACTTTTGTCAACTGCATTTTATTTCTGGGTAAATGCTCTATCACACATGAACCAAGAAAGAATTTTTACAAAAACTTCTACAAATCCATTATATCTCCTCGCTGGAATAAGGGAAACCTGGAATAGAAATCCTAAGGTCATGTCTAATGCAACTTTAGCTGGAATCGCTTTTTCTGTTATGGCTTTAGGGTGGAAAGGTTTCGTTTACGGGCCCGGAATTTTATTCCTAGTATTTTCACTTCAAGTATTATTCAATTTATTTCGTTCCAAGGATAGTTTACAACTAACAGCTGCAAGTTTACAGATGTTATTTACTGCATTTATAATCCCACTCCCCTTCTACGCATGGCCAGGTTTGAATTTAGTTTTAGATCCAAGTGGACTTCAACCACTTTTCTACATCATAGGCTTCACTTTCATACTAGGATGGACAACTTGTTCCTTTAGAGATAAACCATGGTTACTAGTACTCGGCGTTGGAACTATTCTGGTTTCATTTATTTTATCACTTTTATATGTCCTACAAGAAGCTAATATCTATGCTGGCTGGGATATTCTCTTCTCTGGAGGTTTTTACTTTGATAAGAATAAGATTTTTGGAACTATTGGAGAAGCTCAAGCACCAAGCAGAGGAGTTTTATTTGCATCCTATGGTCCAATTGTTGCATTAATAGGACTGGGTTGTGCATTCGTATTCCTTTGGAGAGGTGCAAGAACAAATAAGATGCCATTCACATTACTAGGATCTTGGGGAATTATTTCAACATACATGGCATGGTCTGCTGGCAGATTCATAATTAACGCAACTCCAGTAATGGCTATATTGGGTGGTATTGGAATTGCAATGCTTTGGCAATCAGCCAACTTTGGAAACTTTTCTAAAGAATGGCGAAATTCTGGTATTGGAACTCCTCGAGCAAGATTTAATTCTCTATGGCCAGCTACCAAAAAAAGTGTTGGTGTACCTGTTTTAGTTATCGTATTCATGTTGGTCTTTACTCAACATATAACCTACGGTATTGATTCAGGAATACCTAGGAATTCACAATCTGCTACAGATGTGGATAAAGCTATTTATGACATAACTCCAGATATTCTTAGAGAAAATTTACTTGGCGAATTCTCAATCCTAGGGGGCGGAGACTACAATCCTAACTCGGCTAACGGTTTGGAGTATATGGGTACATTCGGCCCCAGTTTCAATTCATATGGTTGGAATGATGCTTATGCGTGGCTTGAAGAGCAAGATAGAGATTTAGGATTTAGTAACCGTCCAGCCTTTTTGTCTTGGTGGGATTACGGTTTTAGTGCTTTGGCCCAAGGACAACATCCAACGGTAGCAGACAATTTCCAATCAGGAATACCTCATAGTGGCGGTATGCTTCTTTCTCAAGGACAAGATGATACAATCGCCCTCTTCATAGCTACTCTTGCTATGGGAGATAAGAAATATAATAATGAAGTAAGCCAAGATTTATTGGATTCACTATCAAGCACTATGAACGCCGATCAAATAGATGAATTTCAAAATATTATCGAGAATACACAATCATCATTTGTATTAGAAAGAACAATGAAATTGAGAGCTTCATCGGATAATATTGAACTACTTAGTGGTTTTTCATTAGATTCCAATGGCAATCCCTCAATTATTGAAGAGTGGGTTGTAGTTAATGAAGACGGAACTAGAACCTCACTGGGCCAAAATCAATCTGCTGCTCTGTCTCTATACAATCAATCTAGAGGCTCATCTTCAGTATCTTCTACTATGGCATCATGGGATGAAGATATGCCTCCAAGTCATTATTATATTGGCAATTATAAATACACCAATGATTTAATTAAAGACTTTGATTCTCCCTCAACTCCCATTCATAAAACTAATTCAAAATTAGCAATGCTGAGGAATTTCCTAGTAACGGCTTTCGATACTGATCAACTAGTGGATATTTATCATGGACTCTCGTCAATAACTTATTCTATCCAAGATTATGAAAATTCATTAGGAGAAAATACTGAAAGAAATAATGAAATAAGATATTTTGCCGTAGATAACCGCTTATTTCCAAAAGGAGGAGCGTATTACGAAGATTATTCATATCACCGTAGTGAAACTACTGGTATTTTCCATGCCCCAACAGGACTTTCAGGCCTAGATATGGATGATTATATAGCTACTTTTTATCAATCTCAGAGAGGAGACGGGCCAATTGTACCCCGAACTCCACAAGAATATAATGATGCTTATTTGTCAGATTTAGAATTACAACAAAGTGGCGCGTTATCTGATTCTACGCAAGTAATTAGGTATGTAGATATAGACTATCAACATCAAGAACAATTCTTTGAAACCATGGTTGCTAGAACTTATGTAGGCTATGGTTCTTCAACATTAGGTCTCGAAGGAGATGCAGAAACACCTTCAGTATGGGTTAATCCACAAACCACAGGAAAGATTGGAGCGCCAGGTTCCTACTTGCAGAATGCTTGGGCCCTTCCTGGTGCTATGATGAATCACATGGTAATATCGAACTGGTATGATAATGATTATGATGACGATGGTGTACTCAATTCCATTGACGATTCTAAATGTCTAGATCTCATTGAGAATAACACGGCATCAGATATTTCTTCAGGAGATAATATAATTGAGCTAGAAGATGCGTCTTTGCTGCCATTTGATGGAGGGGCATATCTCTATCATATAGAAGGAAATCTTTCAGTTAAATGGACCGGTAAAGATGGAAATACTCTAACTGGAGTTACAGGCATATCTAAAAATGTAACATCAAATTCATTACTATCTCACAACCCAGACCCTCTTTGTAGCTCTATCTACGACTCAAACCATTTTGTTAAAATTCTGAAATACTATAGTGGTGCAACTCTTGAGGGAACTGTTTCTCTCGATGGAGAAGGAATAGTCCCAAACGCTCGGATATTAATTGAAAGAGACGCATTCAGTGGAGAAGAAATGCCAGATGAGAATGGAAATGTTATCGACGAAGATCCTAGGACATATTGGGTACCAATAGGATATACAGATGCAAATTCGGAAGGAGAATTCTCTTTCACAGTACCTTCGGGTAAAATACGTGTTTCAGCATTCATTGGAGAAACTAATCTCGACGCAGCTCGTGCTGCAATAATGAGTTCAGACGTTGGACAAACAATGTTTGAGTTGACGATTGAAGAAAATAACCAAAGAGTAATTAATCATGTTACAGGAATATTGGGTAATGTTTCAGGATCTACATGGTTATCTGAAACCATAGTAAATATATCTGAAACACAGGGGCATAGTAATGGTGTAGAAAGAGTTGAAGTTTCAATAGATGTATCTTCATCTTCATCATCAGGAGTGTTATCTTGGACTGGAAATTCAGAATTTAATGGTGCACCTATATTGGATGCAGAAGTAATTCTTTCTCCTTCTTTAGATTCAATTGAATTAGATGACTATGTAGTTACTACTTCTAATGGCTCGGTAGAGGGCGAGGATTTACAATTCCAAGGAACTGGTGAAGTAATATTTAGTGGTTCAGGTAGTGTTCGTTCTGAAAATATTCTGTCTGTCTCAGATTTCACTGGAACGCATATTCAAAGTATATACAATAATCATAGCGTTTCCGGAGATGGATTATTTACTGGAGTAGGAAAAATTACAAATGGAATAATAAATGATATCATAGACATTAACGATTGTCAAAATGATTCTATTCCAATGGGAGATGATATCTGTAAATTGGCAGATGGAGAATATCTGATGGATGGTACATTCAATGCATCAGGAAAATATACTTCTATAGGAGTATCTACATTTACTAGAGTCCTAAATCAAGCAACTTTGATAGGTTCGGGAACATTTACTACTAGTGAAGAAACTAATCTTGATTCTTATGGTGTGATAAATGGTACCGGAGTATTTTCTGGTTCTGGTTTATTTAGTGGCCCAATGGTTCAACCTGGTACATTCACTGTGAATAATGCAATACCCGGATTATATGATATAACTATCATTCTTGAAGATGGAACTTCAGTTGACTTAGATAGTACCTTCAATGTACCATTACTAGGTTCTTTAGCACCCATCCTAATTGATGTTCCAGCAGGTTCAATATCTGGCTCATTAGTTGATACTTTGGGTGAAGTTGTTAATTCTCCAATTTCACTAATCCTAAACGATAATATTTCTTCTTCTATAGATGCCACCGAGGATTGTTCGATTGTTAACTTCGCACCATGTTTAATTTACCCAGACGATCAAGGAAAGATACTATTTGGCCCAATTGCTCCTGGTGAGTATATTGCAGAAATTGATTCAGATATGGATGGAATGCCCGAAGTAAGTGAGTTATATCTTTTTGATATAAATTCACCTACTGATGTCTCTTTCCCATCACCTTTACCTGATACTTCAGATATTTATTTTACTGTAACTGATGAAGGTGTCAATATCGCAGATCTAAATATTTCCTTCTATCAAGAAAGTATGCCAGATAAAGAAATAGCGGTAAATTATGACTTTGAATCAAGTAATTATTTCGTAGAGTTAACTCAAGGTACATGGATTTTAAGCCATGATATTGATGAAAATAAACAAATTTGGAAGAGCATAGATGTAGATTCTGAAGATATGAATTTAGAGATTAATATAGAAATTAGTAAATTAATTTCAGGTGTTGTTACGAATACTATACAAACAGATTCTATTACTGGAAATCCAATAGAAAGTGTACTTCCAAATACCTTAGTATCTTTCTTTTGGGATGACTTAAGTACTTCGACATATACAAATTTAGAGGGCCAATTTGATATCACTCTACCTGTGAATTCCACAGTGGATGTTTCAGTGGAATATTCACTTGAGAAAGCGTATTCTTCCAATGCTAGATTTATTGTAAATGATGTATTATCAGATGTACAAAATATTAGTTTATTGGTAGAAGAATCCGTGATAGTCGATGGTACCGTGAGTATGGATGTCATTGGTAATTATTATACAGATTCATTGAAAGATTGGACTGAAATTAGTGTTATTGCAACACAATCTCCTGAAAACTCAAGTTTGCCAGATACTAGAGCCAGTGTAGACTCTAGTGGAAATTTCCAAATGTACTTGAAAGAAGGAGATTGGAAATTTACATTGGCCGATAGCCCTATACTAAGTGATGAACAAACTATTACAATAAATAGCACAAATAAGATAGTTGACTTACTTACACAATCTAATCATAGCACTCTAATTATTGATTTTTATCTTGATCATAGTGGAGATTCTAATATTTCTAATGGTACTTTGGTTTCCTATCCTTTTGCAATTAAATCGTTAAATCCGTTAATTCCTACAAAAGAAATTTCTTTGGAAGATCCTGAATGGATTTCTGAAGGGCGTGCCGAAGTAAACTTAATTCCTGGATCTTATTCAATTGTTGTTGATAGGCCAAATCCTAATTCTGGAAATTTATTTGATACACTTTACACTACAGATGACAATATTAGAGTTGGATTAATAGCCGAGGATATCAATACTTCAATAGCCTTTGAACCTAAGTGGCTTACTAATATAACCTTCAATAATGAAAGTGGTGGCCCTCTTTCTGACCACCTTGTGAGATTCAAGGATATGGAATCTGGATGGTTATTGTCTTTTATGACTAACTCCTCAGGGTCAATTTCTGAATATATTCCTGAGGGTGAATGGATGATTATTATAGAGAATTTTGAATCTAGCCCCGGAATTTATGAAAGTCTAAGACAAGCATCATCAATATCCTCTACATCTGCTGGATTAGATTCAATCATGTCTACTGCAGAAGTGGCTATGGTGAATATCATATTATCTGATGATGGAGCCCCATTGCCTGATGTTCAAGTTAATCTTGAAAGTACTGAAAGAGGTAGTCTAAAATCCCTGTACTCTAATGGTTTAGGAATAATCGAATTAAAGATAGAGCCTGACTATTGGAACTTAGAATTAAATTATACTGATTCTGAAGGGGTAATGTGGATCGTTGAAAGTATGCCAATTTCCGAATCTGGATTAGTTGCGGGAAATAATACTGATGTTATTGTAAATGTTACAAAATTAGTCATACTAAAGGGTACTGTATTTTGGGACCTTAATGATAACCAACAACCTAATTCTGGAGAAGGAGTTTCTAATGTTACTGTATCCTTAGAATCAGGCATAGAGAATCAATATCTGACAACAGATGAAGATGGTACTTGGTCGACATATCTCTTGTATGGAGGAACATGGAATATTTCTACCTATATTGATGGTTTCAGTAATGAAACAGCCTCAGTATCTCTCATCTCAGATTCTAATTCAGAACATATACAAATTACGGCTGGTTCCGTATCTGTTTCTGGTAGTGTATCTTATATCGATGAAACTCAATTCAATCAAATAAAAGATGATTTGACAATTATTTTAATTCCTTCGGAAGGAATAGTTAGAGATAGGGTAACTCCTAATATGATGATGGATGAAAATAATTCTTGGAATGGAGAGTGGGATGCTATGTTAGAACCAGGAGATTGGCTCGTATGGGCGTTTGTATCTTCTTCAAATGATGTTCCGTATTTAGTTTCAATTGACAATCTCAATGTTGGCGTAGATGGTGGTTCAATTGACTCTGAATTATCCCTTGGAGGTAAATTAGTAATGGATACAGAATGGCTAGACTATGAGGGCGTTCCTCACTCACTAACCGATATAGAATCTCATAACATAGTAATCAACTTACAATCTTCAGGAATAAGCTGGGATGAATCATTAGACTCCGAAGGTCTATTGGAATTAATATTACCAGTAGGAAGAATTGACACTTCCAGCTCTTTCAATATAACCCAAGAGGATAGAAACATGGATTATTATGGCGGTCAGGGAGCAACTATTAGACCATCCCAAGAAACACCTGTTACTACACTCCTGATTGATCGTTTATCCAAACAAGATATATCTATAATTAATTCAAATGATGATAATATAATGCTTTCTTTGAATAATACAAACTGTAACTTAGATTGTAATTATGATAGTGTTGTTTTCAAACTAGATATAGAATATCTTGGCCATCAAGCATTCGATAGTTATTCAATTAGTTCAGTAGTTCCTGGTGCAGATGGACAAGATTGGTCTGTTGAATTCAAGGACTCAAACAACTCTTGGGTATCAACAACATCCATTGAACTTGGCTTAGAAAACTCTCTCATTTTGAACGACTTCAGTGTCCGAATTATCCCGCCTAATGCTTCTACAGCTCATCATTTATTCAATGGTCACCAAATTAAGATTATTTTTGTTACCGATCAGGGATATAGTATAGAACATCCATTACTGGTAAATGTACCTCAGAACAATCTATTCTCTTCAATAGGTTATCCTGAAGAAATAATCGGAGTTGCCCCTGGTGAACCATCAGTTATTGACTTCAATTTCATTAACGATGGAAATGGTGATGATGTATTTACTTTTGATTTCTCTGTAGACTCCCTAGAAAACTGGAATATTGCAGGTATTAGTTCTCAACCAATTGCTCCTTTTACAGAAGGTCAAACATCTGTTACAATTACTCCTCCATCTAATATGTCTGATAATCCTTACACTTTGAGTCTCATAGTTACTGATTCAGAGGATAATTCTTACGGGCCATTTGATGTTCTTGTACAAAAATCATCACCAATATTGTCTTTATCTTCATCTACTAGAATTCAATTGTTGAGTGGGGACTCTGGTCCAATTTCAGGAGAAATTGCAACATACTTGGTAAAAGTCGAGAATGATGGACTAATTGACGCCGATTCAGTTGAACTAAATATTATCCTCTGTCAAGATATATATTGTGTTGAGAAGATTAATGTAAACGGTTCGGATATTCGTAATGTTCCTGCTAATGGAGAAGCTACTTTTTACATTGAAATGGATTTCAGAAACATAGATGTAGGTAAATATTTCGTTCAGATATATTTTACAGATATTCCTAGGATAGATTCTAGTGATCTTATGTCCTGTGTTGATTTATCACCTGGGCAAACAGAATGTACTATGGAGGCCCAAACCCTTGCCCCTGGAACAGATACTGAACAACCTATTCTCGGTTATATTATTGGAATATTTTTAATCTCCATAATTTTATACATTATCAGTCGTTCAACTAGGAGACCAGGAGCTCCATTCTAGGACTGATGAAATTATTATTGTGTATGATTTATTATGATTCAACCATTTGAGAATTTAGATCTTTTACCCGAACCGGAAGACCCAGATATTTTGACTGCTATTGATAAAGAAGCCCCCGGATATCCAGGTCTTGCTTATGGAGTAAGCGATAAGGATGCTAAAGGATTACGTAGAGTATTTATGCCAGTTAAAAGAATCATATGGCCATGGGGGGCACTATTATTCACTTTCTTCACTGCATTTCTTATCATGGGCTGGCCTTTTATAGATGCTATTCTTTCTCCATATCTTCCTGATTCCGAATGGGCATATGAGGATACAGGAATCAGAGAAATACAAGAAATGGGTTATCTAGGAGAAGGAATTAGTGTTTGCATTGTTGATACTGGTATCGATATCAATCATCCAGATCTGATGCATCTTTCTTTAGCAGGTTTCAGAGACTTCTACTATAATGATCATTCTACTATCCGAGATATTGGGTCAAATTCACATGGAACTCTTATGTCGGGCATACTTGTTGCAAACGGTTCTTTTATGGGGGCCGCTCCTGAAATTTCTCTTTCTGTTGCAATTTCTCTCGGACCATCTGGAAAATCTGGTCAAGAAGATATGGTATCTCAAGCAATTAGATGGTGTCGAATTTCTCAAGATGCGGATATAATAAGCCTAAGTCTTGGGGCCAATCCTGGAATGGGTATGGATGATGAATCTGAAACTGTTCTCGCTGTACAAGAAGCACTTGATGATGGTATCTTTGTTGTTGCAGCTGCAGGCAATACCGGGTTAGATACAGAAATTAATGATGTTTCAATACCTGCAAATATCGAAGGAGTTATTTCCGTGGCTGCCACAGATAAAAAATCTAATATTTGGAAAAATAGTGCTTATGGCTCAGAAATTGACCCTTATAATAATCAAGAAAGAACATTTCCAAATCAAAAACCAGAAGTTTCAGCACCAGGAGTTAGATTATATTCTACATATTCCACTGATTCCGAGTCTGCCTTATATGCTTATTCTTCCGGAACTAGTGATTCAACAGTTTTAGTAACGGGCGCTTTAGCATTAATTCTTGAAATATATGGTAAAGAAATTGCAGGAGGAGATGGAAAAATAGATTATTCAGAAATAATTCTTGTCAAAGTAGCCTTAGCCAATTCAGCAAATCCGAATAATCAAAATTTAGTTCATGATTCTCAGAAAGGATATGGCGAACTAGATGTTGTATCATGGGCTGAACAGATAAGTTTAGAATTTGATATAGAATAATCATGCCTTGTTTTTTAATAATAATTAATTATTTCATTTTTTACCCTCGGGTAGCAGCAAATATAGCGTATTATTAAATCAAACTAACACACCCCCTCGATTATGAGCAACAATGTTAGAACGCGAAGTACATTTCTTGTATTCTTGATGTTTTCAAGTGTATTAATTTCATTAGTCAGCCCTGCATCCATAGTTTCCGCTTCAAATGAAACCTCATCAGGCACAATTACTGGTACCGAGATATGGTCTGGAGTACATCAATTATCTGGTGATGTAACTATAGCATCAGGTGCTCAATTGATTATTAATCCAGGTACTTCTATATCTGCATCAAATGGTACTCACATAGATGTTAGGGGAAGTATTTGCATAGGAGAAGTGAGCTGCGGAGCTAGCTCCAATGCCAACCCAAATCAAAAAATAAGATTCCAGTGGTCCGATCCTCTGAATAGTAGCGCAACCGGTAAGTGCGTAGGGTTGTCTCAAAATAATCAAGAAATAACTGTAACTGATCCTTCCTGCTACGAAGGAATATTAATTAGAAGCTCTATTGATTTATCCCTCACCGGCGTTAGATATCTTGTAATGGATGGTGCATATGGGATTCCTCATTTCATAAACTCTGTTAATGAATGGAGATATGGTGCTTTAGTAATAGATGGCGCTAGTCCTATTTTGAGAAATTTAGATTTCTCAGATATCAACACTTCGAGTGTTCTCACTACTAGTTTGGCTCAACCTACATTTATTGACAGTTCATTTTCCGTGGGTAATGATGAGGAAAGTAACGTTGGAGGATCGGCTATGCAAATTTATGCTTCTGGTACTTCTGTAGCACCATTTACACTAAACAATCCATTTTTCAAAGATGGTACTGAAAGAGGTTGTCAGAATAATGCAGGAGGTCGTTCTGCTATGTGGATACAAGATTCTTTTGTTGATATTAACAATGCAGACATACAATTTGGTGACTACGGTTTATCTATTAGGGAATCAGCAGGTCAGCTTACTAACTCAACAATTTCAGTTACATGTACTGGAGTAGGTATTCAAGGAAAGAGAACCGTAAGCTCTAATTCATTCCCATTTGAAGTAGTTAATAATGAAATTACTACTGTTGAAGGTGGACCAGTTGTCGTTACTCAGGCTGGTTTAACAAATATAGTGTCTAACGAAATTTCAGGATCATCATCTGGTTCAGGAATAGCGATTGTAAATAGCATAGCTGAGATACATAATAATGACATTGGCCCAATTGATGGTTGGAATGGAATATGGATGAGAGGCACATTCGATGTCACAGCAGAAAATAACTCAATCTCAGATACCAATACTGAACCAATAGTTGCAGGTAGCTATTTCTATTCAGACACCTCTATTTCACGTTTATATCTAGCAAATAATGAAATATCAACAGAAGGTACAGGAACATGCTCAAGCAATAAGTGGTGGGATGGTGCATTCGCATGTCCTGCAATAATGATCTTTAGAACTGGAGCCACTATCCATGATAACGATATTTCAGCAGGTACTGCAAATGGCATTATGGCTATTGGTTCACTATTAGATGTACAGAGAAATGCCTTTGATGGTGCTTCAACTGGAGCAATAATAAAGAATTATGACGATGGTGCATTGGGCAGCCAGCAATACGGCTCTTTAGGCTTCTTTTCTGAAAATACTTGGTTAAATGTCGATAAAACGTATAATATTACTAAGAGTTCTATAACGGTTCAGTCTGAGTTAATACCAAGTGCACCCAGTGGAGATTATCCAGTTCGTCTTTCTTGGCCCGACCAAGAAGCATGGTCATACAATAATTTTCAAACATCAATAAATCCTCCTCCAATTAAAAACTGCCCTGCCTGTGATGAAATCTTACCACGTAACTTCCCATTAGCTATTAGTATGGATAATAATTCTACTGTATTTACATTTTCAAATCTGACTAATTTAGACACTGATAATATTTTTATTGAAACCCAACCCACTCACTATGCAGTACAAGTAAGTCGTGCAGAATTAGTAAGATTCCAAGCATTAATTAATGGTCTAAAAGTTTCTGATGCGTTAGTTCTGATAGAAGATGCCCTAGGAAATGATTTATATTCCCTAAATACCGATGATAATGGATATACTCCTTGGTTCTCTTTACCCTCTAATTTTCATTTAGATTTTAGAGGTTTGGGAGGAGGGGATAATCCCGATGGTTTTGCAGATGATCAATATGAAGATTCGTGTTCAGATGGAATAGATAATGACGGTGACTTAACAATAGATACTGGAGATGATGACTGTGACTATTCACAGGGTACAAGGGAACTCTCAAGATATTTTTATACGATTTATAGATTTGACTCAGGCTATAAAACAGGCGAATTCACTCTTTCAGATTCTACTTATCAAGATTCGATTGAATTAGTTAATCTTGCTCCTTCAGTCTCGGTGACACAAGATGATTACCATTCTTTCCGTGAGGTTGTAAATTTAACAGGAAGCGCACATGATGGAGTTCTCTCTAACTCTTTTGCATCCGATGAATTAGCACAATGGAGTCAACAAGGATATGTACACAGCGTACAAGTAAAGAATCCCTTCACAAGTTCTTGGGAAGATGCATCTTTCGCTGTGGATGATAGCGATTCTGGTGATGCCGAAGTCACACGTTTCAATCATCCATTCAAAGAATGGTATTATGAACTTGATATGTCAGATAGAGTAGAAGGGGATTATACATTTGAATTCCGAGCATATGATGGCACTGATTACAGCCAAATTATTTCTAAAGTAATTAAACTGAATACTGAAGCACCAACTATTCTAGTAACTAATCCTAGCTCACTTTCTACTCATTCAGATGGTGAAATATATTTCGAAGGATATGCATCTGATTCTTATGGTTGTGATATTCAACAATGTAATTTGGATATCGATAGGGTATATATTTTAATCGAGGGGCCAGAATTTCAAGTAGTCAATCCAGTCGATGTAACTGGAATTGTTGAGAATAATGGTTATTGGAATTGGACCTGGGACTTTAGTGGACAACCACGAGAATCAGTGGAATTTACATTCACAATTTGGGCTGCAGACTCCGATTTTTGTCTTGGTATTATTGATGTATGCCAGCCAGAAGTTTTATCTTTGATAGTTGATAATACAAACCTAGCACCAATCATTAGTATCAATCAACCAACAAATGGTTTACGTATGTCTGTTTCAGATTCAAATGATGTAAGCGGTGTTGTCCGAGATTTCGATGGAGATGTTTCCAAGGTTGACATAGAGGTTAAAGATATAGAAAATGGATATCTAACTATTTTTGAAAAAACTATTACAGATTTTTCAGAAGATGGAGAATGGAATTTTTCTTGGGATACAACTAATTTATTAAAGCATGATTCTACATATCTACTAAGATTTAGATCCTATGATGGATATGACTATAGTACTTGGTCTGAAGTTCAAATTGTTGCAGACAATCCTCCGGATGCAGATAATCGCCAGCCAGAATTTAGCTCAGAAGGCTGGTTAGACGAATTAATATTGTATTGTGATGTAGATTCCAAATCATCAAATAGATGCACAATTGCAGAAATTAATTTATTAGATTATTTTTCAGATTTAGATGAAAATATTGAATATATTTCAGTATTCGATGGTAATCAAGACTACGATGATGATTATGGCATAGTTGTAAAGGTATCAAATTCTGGAATGGCTACTTATAATCCAACTGATATGAATTTTTATGATACCGACATTTCCACATGGTCTCTTTCAAATGTAATTTTTGTAGCAACTGATTCGTTTGGCTCTAAGATAAATTCTAACCCAATTTCCTTTAATGTACAACCGGTTCAGTTTTCTATATCTTCTCCAGATAGTGATTCAATTACAGAGGATGGAGTTGCAGTTTATTCAGGAGTAGGATTACCTGGTCAGAAGGTATCTGTAATCATAAATGGAAACCAAATAAATAGTACTATTGTATCCTCTGATTCTACTTGGGAGTTAGGCATTCCTGCCTCTAGAATAACCGGTTCTTCAGCAACTCCCTCATTCGCTATGGGAGGCCAAGATCCGGTAAGTGTTGAAACAATTTACAAAGGCCCACAAGAAGAGAGTAGTTTCCCTACATGGATAATATTAATCGTAGTTTTAGTTATATTATCAATTGGAGCTTTTGGTTACTTCTTCTTAGAGTTTGATATTGATGATGAAACAAAAATAAATGTTGATGTTAATGCCAATTTTGCCGATGAAGAAGAAACATTGCTAAATTCAATACAACTTGAGAAGCACGATGAACACCCTGGTTGGCTGTGGGATAACAAAAATGAAGAGTGGGTACCAGATCCTGAATACTCAGAATAGATATTTTAGATATATTATAATTATATTATTATTTTAATTCTCACATTTATGACTCTAATACCACCAACGTTCTTGAATGATGATTTTTATCGGATGTTATGCCAAACACGCCCGCAACCCGTCCGGGAGTACAAGAAAGAATTTTTCTACACCTGAGGGACTTTGTAGATCATTCTGGTAAAGTTGAAGTTCCATTCGCATTGTCTCAAATGGGAATAGCTAATGCAGTCGCAATAGCAAGATCTAATGTTCCAAGGGCAATAGCAGGAATGAAAGATAACGGGCAATTAATAGAGCGGCAAGCTCATGTTGCTGGTGTTTCTAGGAAAAGAAAAGCATATTTCCTCACTTCTGAGGGTGCCAAGGTCGCAGACGAGATATGGGCTAAAGTCTCACAACAGACTGTAAGGCTCATTCTACCCGACGGGCGCTCAGAAGATGTTCATCTATCTGATGCTGTAGAAATGTCTGATTTACCATTAAGACATGTCGATATATTGAGATATATGGATGAAAATGGTTCTGTAGATCTATCTTCATTATCTCCTGATCTAATTGAAAGGGACTTATCAAAACACATTGAAAAACAATTGGTCTCATTTCTTAATGATATTCCAAGAACTAGACGGTTTTTCGGTAGGGAAAAAGAACTCGATAATATGGCAGCACTTCTTGACTCGAAATCTAATTCAATCTTAGTCCCAGGAATTGCCGGAATAGGTAAAACTGCTCTGGCCGCTAAATTATTAGAGAAATTTACACATAGAAGAAATTTACTATATCACAGATGCCAGGATTGGGAAGGCTCTCGTTCCTTTCTAGAGGCATGTGCGGAATGGCTATCTGCAATCGGAGATAATAATCTCTCAGACTACATATCTTCAACACCCGTCCCCCAATCATCAATTGCAGTCAATTTGATTGTTGAAGGACTATCTGATTCGCCTGCACTAATAGTGATTGATGATCTCCACAAAATTGGTGATGAATCTTTAATTTCACTCCTTAGAGGGTTAACTCTGAGAATATCAAATCTTAAAGAAGTTGGACTTGTGATGTTTTCTAGATCATTTAGAATGGTAGTCCCTGAATCTGACTCTAGTGGCAAGATTGTCACACTTGTCATTCCATTAGAAGGGCTAGATGAAAACTCGAGTAAGCAAATACTAACTGCTATGCCAAATCTTGAAAGTCAACAATTTATGCATATTTTTACACTTTCACGAGGGCATCCACTTATTTTGGAGTTAATAAATAGAGGTAATGTTGGTGAGAAATTTCATTCTACATTAGAAGCGTTTGTAGATCAAGAGATTTTTAGTAGACTTTCTGGCTCTGAAAAACGTTTATTGGGAGCTATAGCAGTTTTCCGAGAACCCATAATTCTTGAAGCGATTAATTCTATAGAAAGTGAAACTGATATGCTAGACGAATTAGTAGAAAAAGGACTTGCCCGTCAATCTGACTCAGAATCTTATGATGTACATGACTTAGTACGTGAGTTTCTTGTAAGGTCTATGGAAGAGTCAATGCGTCATGAATTACATTCTAACGCCGTGGAATGGTACCGTAATAAGCATGAGAGCGCTGCTGATAGAATTGAATATATACATCATCTACATTTTTCTGAAAACAATGACGAATTATCAAAAGTTCTTATTTCAGAAGGAGAAGATTTAGTTAAAGCAGGACATACTGAATTATATTCAATCTTAAAATCACTCGAAGCCGAAGATTTTGAAAAGGGTAGTTGGGGACTAATTAGAGAATTAAGAGGTAATATTCTTTCGATTCAAGGACGTTGGGATGAAGCAGAGATAGAATACGACTCCGCAATGAAAAGTATCGGTAAAGATAAGATGATTTCAGAATTAGCCCGTCTTCTTTCTGCTAGGGCAGATATTGCGGTTAAGCGTGGGGCAATGGATGATGCTTTAGAATTACATAGAAAGGCGCTAGAGATTCAAATTTCAATTAGAGATGCGGTAGGTGCCGCAAAATCGTATAATAATATGGGATATATCTTCAGAAGAAGAAAAGATATTAGACATGCGTTAGAGGTTTATGGGAATGTTGAAGACTTACTAAAATCAGAAAATAATCCAGAATTATGTGATGCTAGAATTAGATTATCATCAGCATTTCTTGAAATGGGCGAATTAGATAAATCTAGAGAGCATGCTTTAATCGCTTTTGATGAAACTGACAATAGTGAACAATCATTTCTTCATGCTAGATCACGAGCAGTACTTGGCAGATACTATGCCAAAGTATCTGATAATGAGTTAGCTTTACATCATTATTCTGGGGCATTAGAAGAACTTTCTAAACAAGATGACCCCAGAAGTGTTGTTGAAGTTTCATTATTACTTGGGCAAGTGCTAATGGATGCAGGAAGAAATGAAGAAGCGGCCAATCATTATCTTGGGGGTTTAGCCGTTGCTGAAGCAAATGACTTTCGTATGATGCAAGGAGAACTACTTGCTAGATTGGGAGAAGTAGAAACTGATCGTTCACAAAGAATGAATTACTTACAAAGCTCTCTGTCTGTATTTAGGGAATTAGGGGCCGTCGATAGAATGAAAGATGTACAAAATTCTGTACATAGAGCTATCATGGGAAATTGATTATACGACTTTAATTTTTTCTTTATCTTCTTGCCCTAAATAGTGACTAAATTCCGGACCTTCTTGTCTGGATATTGCAATATCTCCATTATAATTATCATCAATATGGTATAAAATCTCACTTTCTGCTAGATGAGGGGCATTATTTTTTTCTGATAGATGACATAATACTATACTATCTAATTTTGAGTGCATTACTTCGGAAAGTATTTTACCTGTTTGGAAATTAGATAAATGCCCTCCTCTGCCGGAAATTCGTCTCTTTAATGTCTCTGGGTAACTACTCATGAATAATTTCTTTTGGTCATAATTCGCCTCTATAGATATGTGCCTACATCCTTCTAGATGCTTCTTCAACTCCATGGTTGCCTCTCCTAAATCCGTAAGAAATGCAGCCTTCTCCCCTTTCCCACTATTTGTTATAATTGCGACATTATCAGCTTTATCGTGCGGAATTGGTACGCCGATGAAGCTAAATTCATCTCCGCATTCTACTCTATCTAGATTATTGAATGTCCTGCATGTGCTGATTGGTTCCCATCCCATTTTAATCGCAGTTTCTATGTTACAGTGTAACTCCGCATTCCATCTTTTTGATGCACGTTCAGCCGAATTAGAATGATCTCCATGATTATGAGTAACTATAATTGCATCAATATCATTTCCTTTTAGCCCAACAATTTCTAGTTTTTTCTCAGTTTGTTTCAATGAAAAACCACAATCAATCAAGATATTATTATCACCTGTACTGAGCAAAGTGGCATTACCCTTGCTTCCTGATCCAAGATGAGTAATTTTTAGAGTCATGTTACATCTTCTCGGAATGTATATTGGTCTATGAATAAATTGTTTTTTATTATTCATTAATTGCTTTTTATCCAGCCTCTCCAGTTATCCGTATCAATTACATATTTTTCATGTCCGAACTACGCTCCATCAGTATGATAAATCACTTTACTCTGCTAAATATGATAGTTGAGTGGTAACAGTGCGACGTAAACAAATTAGTGCCTTATTATTATCTTTCCTTATATTGGGAAGTTTGGCATTTGTTTCGCAGACACGCCCTCAATCATCTGTGTCTTCTATAGACCCAAATATAGCAGAAGGAGGAGATCCTCCAATTACAGATCAAGATGGGGACTTAATACCCGATATGCATGAATTCATATTTAGTGAGGACGTTAATCTCCAAATCAACTCATTTAATTTAGTCATCCAAGGGCTTGATTCATACAATGCAACTGACAATGTTACCGATCGTGATAATGATGGGGCAACTGCTCTGATGGAATATTGCTGGCCGTTTACATTGGATGCTTGTTTAGATTCTGAGAAGAGAAATTCGTTAACTGGAAAATCACCTGATGAATCGATTTCAGGACTGAGAGAGTATTTAGATCCAAGAGTGGCAGATACTGATGGTGATGGTTTACCTGATGGATATGAAATATACATGTGTACAAACGGTGGAGTTGGATCTATGAACCCATTAACAAATGCTTGGGATTGCTTATATTTTGATCCACTCGATCCTAAGGATTTCACTCATGATTTTGATAGATGTGAAGAAGATTTTACATGGGGATGTGGGGATGGATTTGATTTCAATAAAGATGGAATAATAGATTTAGGAGAGAGATTTACCAACACTGAAGAATACCTCTATGGTTCTCCGGAAGATTGGATAACTGAAAGAGACGGACTTTGGTGTTATGGAGAGATACAAGGATTGAGTACTTCTTCTTGTCAAAATGAAGTACAAAGAGAAACCTTGGATGATGGTTGGTTGGGTACTGATCCAAGATTTGCAGATTCAGATTATTATGTATGGTCCGAATTCGAAGCATTAGAACTAACTTCACTCGGAGATGGGATTCCAGATGGTTGGGAGGCGTATAATGGCTTAGACCCTAGAAATTCATCAGATGCAATAATTGATTTAGATTCTGATGGTTGGGATCAAAATAGAGATGGATATATAACTCCTGATATAACTATATCAACATCACACTGGGGTGAAGAATTTAGCAACTATGAAGAGTATCTAGTTGATTTTGATTCAGGATTCGGCGTCGTTCCAGGAGTAACAGGAGCACTAATGGGTCTTGATGATGGAGACTTAATTACTTTTAATCATAAATCCGATATTGAATTTACTGACACATCAGTACACAAAATAATTGCAGATTCTCAAAGAGACAGATTATTGGTAGGGTCAAAATATGGAATTACTGTATTGGATCCTTTTAGAGAAACATCATCAATTTTCCCTTTGGAGCATGGTACTGAAATGAACGCCATGGAGTTGTATGAATTGGGAGATAAGAGATATTTATTACTTGGAACTAATAAGGGATTACAGATAATACAACTCGTTAACGGTTTGCCTGATTTTGAATCTAAACAAATATTTACTTTAGGTTCTATAGAAGTTATTTCTAAACTGCAAACACAGACTGATGATTTGGATATTTTAATATCAGGTAATTCAAAAATATGGACAATTAAATTAACTGAAGATTTTGAAGACTCAATTGAAGATGTTAAAATTAATTATTTGAGTAAAATATCAAACTTAGTTAATTCAGAAAATGCATCTATTACTACATTACTGCATATTGAAATGCGAAATAGAATTCCTATTTTATTCATTGGAACTGATTCAGGATTAATAGCTTGGAATACCACAGGCGGTACAGAATCTATCGGTGATCCTTATTGGTTATTCAATAACTCTAATGCAGAATATTTCATTGATGAGAATATTTATGATTCTACTGCTACTTCAAGGGTAAATATTTTGCAGAAAGAAGAAATTGAGGGGGATTATCCTGGTTTATGGTTAGGTATGTCGGGTGGATTATATTTGATTGAATTGGACCTTATAGTATCACAGCCAACCGAGGCTTTCAATAATGAAAGAATGTTGAATATTGAAAATATTTTAGACGGTGCTAATGACATAAGATCTATTCTATCACATCAAGGAAAGGTAATCATAGGATCAACTTATGGTTCTTGGTGTTTGGAAGGAAGTGCCGAAGATGGAATTCTTGGAATGTACCTTAATCAAACACGAATTCCTGGTTTAGTTACAACAATGGCAATACTCGAAGATCAAGGTGAGCAGTGGTTTTTTGCTGGTATATCTCCTGGAAAATATATGAATATAGCATCATTAAATCCATTATCAAATGATTCGGACTTAGATGGAATGAATGATGGTTGGGAATTTATTAATGGTTTAGATCCCACAGATCCTTTTGATGGCGACAGAGATCCTGATTATGACGGAATAAGTTATTTAACTCAGGGAGGAATTACATTCGATAGACTTTGGACTAACTTAGATGAATATAGATTCAGCTCAATTTCTGAAGCAGGAGTAAATAGTACTGATCCCAGAGATATGGATTCAGATGGAGATGGCCTTACTGATGGAGAAGAATACTGGGGGTGGTTTACCAATTCCACAGATTTCGAATGTCATTATTTGAATAATGAGTACATTTGTGATGAAGATATTGGTAGTGCTGCACTTCAAGTTCACTTGGAAGGCTGGCTTGGTTCTGGTACCGGAGGAGGTACAGATGGTCCAACTGACCCTACAAATCCAGATTCTGATGGAGATGGTATGCCAGATGGTTGGGAAATAGAGAATAGAAGATGGATAGGGGAAACTTATACTGGTGGCAACTTATGGTCACTAGACCCCAGGGATCCTTCAGATGCGAATGAAGATGCCGATGGAGATGGACTGAATAATTTATGTGAATACAAATGGAGCAATTTACTTGATTTCACACTAAAAAACGGTTTAGATAGTCATGGAGAATCTGCTGATTCAGCTTTAAATTGGTCTAGAACAGATCCTAATTCTATTGATTCAGACGGGGATACTATACCAGACGGTTGGGAAGCTAGATATCAATGCAGTTGGGCACCAAGAAATGCAGGCATAAATCCTTTAAATGGTTCAGATTCTTTAAATAATCCTGATGGAGATGGATATGATGTTAACCATAATGGTATTTTAGAATTAGATGAACAATTGGTTAATTGGATGGAATATTACCTCATGTCAGATATATTATACTCATTTAGTACTTCTTCGGGAATATCTTATCCTGAAAATTTCTCTACAAGTTTATCTCACGAATCTTGGGAAGGTTTAGCCGATGAATCTTTTGGAGATCAAACTACCTTATTTTATTCTGTTCTCGTTGATGGAATTATTCCCTCAGATGTTGGTTCTTCTAATCCATTAAGTGCAGACTCCGATAGAGATGGAATGCCAGATGGATGGGAATTTTATCATGCTAGATGGAGTCTTTTTGAACAAAAATGGTCCTTAAATCCAGTTAATGAAAAAGATAATCTTGAGGATTTTGATGGAGATGGAATGAATAATTGGGAAGAATATAATACAATTTCTACAAATTCAAGTGAAATAAGTAATTCAATCTCATCACCTCAATTCTTCTTAATGAGTGTTTCAGGAGAAATAACTCCTGTCCCTTGGATAGGTGCGGATTCAGCATTATCTTTTGGAGATTTTATTTCTGAAGAACAAATAAATTCATCGGGACTAACTGCGGATCCAAATAATCCAGATTCTGATGGAGACGGGATATTGGATGGCATAGAATTAATTTTTACACAATGGAACTCAACTGATGAAGTTTGGACTCTCAATCCATTAGTCCCCGGAGATGGAAATTATGACTCTGATAATGATGGAATTACGGATATCATAGAATTGAATATGACTAACAATAATCCTGCAAATGGAGGATTATCTCCTTTTGATGCTCCCAAGTTTTGGACTGAAGCCAATACAATAAATTATCAGGAATCTATTAATAGAATTTATCGAATCATTTTCGCAAAAGAGGGCAGAGCAGATCTGGCTATGCAACAATTCGTAGATTGGGAGTCAGGTAAGCCCGCTAAACCTCTCTTAGAATCAATTTTTGGAATCACTGATCCTAATTCTCAAGATACTGATAGAGATGGTATGAGTGATGGTTATGAGTATTGGTTCACCGAATGGGATCTTGAAGATAATTCTTGGTCAATGAACCCTCTCACTGATTATGATGTACATATTGACTCAGATGAAGATTCATTTGATTGTAATGGTGATGGAGAAATATCCGATTCAGAGTCTTTTGATAACTTAGCCGAATATGATTCAAGAATATATGGCAAAAGACTAGCAATAGATACTATTCCAAATGGTTCAGGACTTATCTCTTATGGTTTGGATGCTATCACTGCTCAAATCGAAGAGAATGGATTATCTCAATCATCTGCAAAGGGTATTTTATATTCATTATTCTCTTCTAAAAGTATTTCATCATCTGAGAAAGTAGGTCTCATAAATGCAGTAGATCCTGACAACTTTAATATTAGTTTAGCTGGAATTAGTGATCCAAATGATGCAGATTCAGACAGCGATGGTATGCCAGATGGTTGGGAGTATTGCTATTCTATTTATGGAGAATTATTACCAGTAAACGCATTACGTTGGTCTCTTAACCCTCTAAATCCTCTAGATGTATATTATGATCCTGATTCTGATGGATGGTATGATAGATCTTTGATTGATACTCCAGCTCGTCAAGGGCATTGGATTGATAGGCAATTTATTCCTGGAGTGGAGAGTGAACAGATAGAATCAGGAGTTCTAGAGTTATATTTCAATAATCTAATGGAATATGAAAACGGAACTCATCCTTTGGATTATGATACTGACGGTGATTCAATAATGATGTTACCAATATTTGAGAATGGAATTGTGATAAATTATGTTAAGGATACAAGCCTTTCAGATGGCCGAGAAATTTTCAAATACGGAACTAATCCACTTGATAATGATACCGATGGCGATATGATGCCTGATTTCTATGAATATTCCAGGGGTTGGAATGAAACTAATGATAATTGGTCATCATACCTCAAAATTGCGGTAGAATGGTACCAAGTATCCT
This sequence comes from Marine Group II euryarchaeote MED-G38, assembly GCA_002457145.1. Taxonomy (GTDB): domain Archaea; phylum Thermoplasmatota; class Poseidoniia; order Poseidoniales; family Thalassarchaeaceae; genus MGIIb-O3. Next base: position 15,518 of record NTJP01000006.1, on the reverse strand, counting down.
CAACCAATTGGAAACCTGTGGATGTATCAAAAGGTTATATTTCTAGGCCATTATTAAATTGGACATGGTTCACACATGATCCTACTAATCCAGATGACGCCGGTCAGGACGCCGATAATGATGGAGACTGGATTTGCTCTTCTGGCTCTTGTATATATCAACCATACACTAATTTTCAAGAATATTATGCAACGGTAAATGCTACTCTTTCATCTCCCTCTCTTGTTCGTGCAGCTAATCTTTATGATTGTTCAGGTGAAATTGTTGAAGAGTGGTGGCAATTAAGGGAGTCGTTATTAGGAACATGTTCTGGAAATACGGCTATATCCTCCAATTATCTACGAATGTATAGAATAAGTGATAATGACCCCCTATATTCTTTGATAATAGACGATAATGATGAGAATTATGAAATTATTAATTCTTCAGATGATTTAATTTTTACAAATGGCGCTTGGACCGATCAATATAATAGATTTGCTGGTGATCAATATCATTTCCCAAATATTGGTTTGGGCGAGTATGTATTTGGTTGGTGGAAAATAGATTTAGATGGAGACATGATTGCAGATGGTACCGATCCAAGTAATTGGGATACAGATGGTGATTGGTTAAATGATTATTTTGAGATAAATGACGATTTATTGGATGGAATAAGAGGAAATAGTGGTTCTCCAATAAGGTATGATAATCGCACAACATAGTACTCAATTAATTTGGAGATGCTCCCTCCCAAGGGTATGTCAGATGCCGATGAGAGAATTCCCGATATGAATTCTCCCATTGAAGATAAATTACTTTTCCTTCAGGAAAATATGGTTAATTTTGTAAATCAATATAACCTTCCATTGGTTGAAGTATCATTAGTACTATCTAAATATATTAAAATATTGTCAAAATCATTAGATTCAGAAGCAAAAAAAGAAAATGAGAAAATACCTGATTCTATCATGTCTCCTTCTCCAGTAAAAGATCCTTTATTAGAATCTAATATTTCTTCATTTCCATTAGAAATGATATTGAAAAATGTCGATGTAGATAGAATGGATATTTTTGATACTATAATCCGAACTGTGATTAATTCTACAGAACTTCCTTTCATGAATGCTATTTCCCTGTTAAGAGATTGGGAGGCTATAACTCGTAGTCAACTATCTAAATCTACTAAACCTGGGCACCTTTTCAGTCCAATTGAATTACCTGAGAATTTCTAGCTTCAAATAATGTTTTTTGAAACTATTATCTTATTTGAAAACCACCATGAATCAATTATTGACCAGATATATAGTATCGGAAAAAGAATTACTGTTAATATCAATGGTAATTGTATTAATGCCCAACCAAATGCTTTACTATGTTGTCCGTTGAAATGTTGACCCAGATATACGAAAGGAACTAAAGAAACAAGTACAGAAAAAATTGGCCTAAAAGCCCCCCATGGACCTATTCCACCACTCAATTCACTCCATATTACTCTCACTACACCTAGACGATTCACCTCTTCCTCTTCGGGGTTTACGGTTACTGCGTATTCTTTTGCCACATTAAAGCCAAAAGGTCTTTAGCAATCAATTTAACCTAATAAAAATCCTTTAAGAGGCCATTCATTCTTCCTCCAAAGGTATTGAAATGGTGGGATTTCCAAATTTATCGAACCACTCTGTAGGTTCTCCACTTCTTCCCATGGCCAAATCATCATTTACTTGTCTTGGAATATATTCTCTTCCTGGGTGCCATGTTAAATCCTCAAGCCATATTTCTAGATTATCTCTTTCAATAACAATTTCCATTGTTCCTCCTAATGGTCTGTCGTCGATTACGAATGATACCTTTCCTCTAATTGCAGCCTGTCTAGAAATTGAGAAACATGTTTTATTAACGTTAATTTCCATAGTCATCACATCAAAAGCAGTATCTAATATTCTCTCTGAAACAACAGACTTCATGAAAAAATCAAGAGAATTAGAAAAACCTGTTACTAATAATGCACTTCTTTTTGTGGGATATTGTTCCTTTTTTGGAATATTATCAGGTTTCCAATCTGGAAAAATATTATTTATGGAATGGAATACTCTTTCAGCATCCTCATGGGGTTGGATTTTAGTAGAGACTTTTATTATGTACTCCATGTATGCCGCGAGAAGTCATTAGACCATTATTACTACGGTTTAATGCTACTTATACGCGAATACGTTAAACCATTAATTATGAGGGAAAGACATGGTAGAACGTTCACCTCTGGTCTCTTTCGCCCTTATAGTGGCCCCAACTCTTTGCCTTACAGCTTTGAGAATTATTCTACCAGTTTTTGATGATGTTCTTTCAACAGATTTAATATCAAAAATAATTGTATATAGTTTTTCATTATTTATTGGTATACTAATGTTTTTGAAATATAGGACTATTGAAGATCATGAATATCATCGTTCAAAAGCTATTAGTAAACTTTCTAAATCATACAAGTTAGACAATAAGGGTTTATGGGAAGATAGCGACTCTATAATAAGAGATTTAGAATTAAAAGCACAGAGTAACCTTAGGGGCAAGGCTAGTGTAAAATCTGACCAACTAATGAAAGGAAGTATTGGAAATATCAATAAAGAGATGCATGAAGATATCGCTCAAAATGAGGTTGAAATAAACTTATCATCAAAAATAAACTCAAGTGAACAAATTAACAATGAAAATATCTCTAAAGACTCAAAATCAATTTTTTCTAAAATTAATGAAAAATTTAACAAAATAATTGAAAATGCTGCACTGAATGAAGTTAATAAAAATAAAAGGGTCATTAAGTCTCAATCATACCCTGATATCGAAACTTCTGAAACAATTAGTGACAAATGGAATACTCCTACATCAAAGAAAGAAAGAAAAGTAATAGCATGTAATTATTGCCATTCATTAAATGATGAGGATGTCAATTATTGTGTTTCTTGTGGCAATTATCTTTCTTGATAAGGGAACGGTTGAAAAAAGTCGATGTTTAGGAAAGGTTGGGATTTACTGTGGTAACCAAGCGCGATTACTATGAAGTACTAGAAATTTCGAAGGATGCTACTCAGTCTGATATCAAAAAATCATTTCGTAGTTTAGCAAGAAAATATCATCCAGATAAAAATCCTGATGATCCTAGTGCTGAGAATAAATTTAAAGAAATTCAAGAGGCATATGCAATTTTATCTAATGTTGATGAAAGAAGAAAATATGATACATATGGCCATAATAGACCCGGAGGTTCACCATTTGGTCCAGATGGATTTCAGGGTGTCAATATTAATATTGATGACTTATTCGGTGGTGGTTTTGAAAGTATTTTCGGTCAGATATTTGGAAGTTCTAGATCTAATAGTCGTAGAAAGAAAGGTGGAGATTTATTAGTAAGACATACCATATCATTTCAATCTGTATATGACGGTCTTGATGATGAGTTGGAGATCGAGGCATTAACATCATGTTCTAAATGTAATGGAAGTGGTTCAAAGGATTTAGACGGTGTACGTCCTTGTCCTTCATGTAATGGAAGGGGACGAGTTCAAAGAATTGAACGCGTAGGACCATTCGCTCAACAAGTCGTTTCCGATTGCCCAGCATGTAATGCAACCGGAAAGATAGTTACTAATCCATGTATTTCATGTAACGGTGAAGGTAGCTCTTATCAAGCCAAAAAGATAAAATTTTCAGTACCTCCTGGAATTTCTACCGGAAATAGAATCAAAATTACTGGCCAAGGAGAGCCGCCCCGTGGAAATGTAGGGGAAAATGGTAATTTATATATCGAAATAGAAGTTTTGGAACACACATGGTTTGAGAGAGATGGTGCCGATATCTTAATGGCACTACCTGTGAATTATACAGATTTATTGTTAGGTACCACCGTAGTAATATCACATGTGGATGGCAAAGATCTGAACATTAAAATTCCTCCAAATTCCAAGCCTGGAGATACAATTACCTTACCAAGACGTGGTTTACCTCACATGAGATCAAGTAGAGGAAGAGGCTCAGTGACCGTACTCTTGAAATTAGATATGCCAACTAAAATCTCAAGGTCTTTGAAAAATAAATTAAAAGAGTTAAAACCTGAAATTAGTAATTCTATTTCTCTTGAAGAAAGTATAATTGAAGAAGCAAAAAAACGTAGAGGAAAATAATTATTCTTCCCATTTTATTGTTTTATTCGATGAAGCTGCGACTGGTTCCCCATTAACCATTCCAGATAGCTGAAAATTTATATCTGAAGGTTTATTTTTAAGTGTTATTTTAAGAAATAAATTCGTTTTAGGATTCAATTGGTCTAAATATATTTCATCCTCTTTGAAAATTTTCTCAGGAGTGACATTTTTTATTTTTATAGTATCTCCTTCAGATGAATATATTCTAATTCCTGCCAAATCCCAAGTATATTTATTAATTTTTATACCTAATAAAATCTCATAATTAGTAATTTTCCATAGACATATTTCCAAATTTTGTGTCATATGCCTTAGAACTGGTTTCCCCCATTCAAGTATTACTGAATCCCAAGGGCTATCTCCCAATTGATGTAGGGAAGAAATAATTATTTCTTTATCAATTTTTTTCTCAATCCTATTTTTCAATCTAGTCAACATCATTAATTCATGCTGTTCTATGTGAATTTCATTCTTCTTTCCTCTGAATATATTATCTCTGTTCCACCACAATACCACAGCCATAGGTGCTAGAAACATCACTCCTACTAGTATATAGAAATTCGTGAACATCCTTGATAAGTCTTCTAACTCTCCATCATTATTTTCATAATTTATTAGTTCTGGCATATTAAATCGATAATTTACAGATTCAGAATTACCACCTATCTTCTCAATTCTAATTACATGAATTCCTTTTGGTGCAATAATCATAGTTCCATTAGTAGAATTAATTATTGCTCCATTAGTTTGATTAAGAATTAAAATTTTAAAATCTACGTCACCTTGAGTATCATTAAAATAAACGTATGAACCATTTGTATTGATGACTTCAAATGCAAATATATCTACATAATCTTCAAAACCTAAATTCCCAGAATAAGTATTAATATTATCATTTAATAATTCCCATCGACTGTCTCTTTGTCCATTTTGCCAAATATAGTCCGGGGCGTCTCCTATTTTTACTCCGTCTCCATAATCTTCGGAAAATATTTTTATTGACCAAGATAATGTATGATTAGATTTAATCCTAAATTCTATTGACGTAGTTGTTTCTGTGGAGTTTATTATTTCAGGACAATTTTCTATTTTATGAAAATAATTTTCCTCAGTTCCATTAATATTGTGAAGGACAATATCTAAACTTATTATTTCTGAAAAATAACATATGGGTTTTACAATCATTTTTGCTCCTAACTCTATGAGCAAAGCATCCCCATTTATGTCAGAAGCTGCAATGTGACCATTATAGGTGTCATTAAATGATAATGCTTCACCGTGTGACCACGGATTATTTAATTCTCTAAAATCAGGAGATTCTCTGTTCGCATCATATCTCACAATTTCAAATTGATAAGGGGAATATTCTAATTCAACAGAAGAGATAACTCTTAACCACAATTCTCCTTTGGGATATTCAAAATAATGCCCATCATCTAGATTTAAACTTAGACTATCAATACGCTCTTTTATTTCGTTATTTCTTTTCCAAATTTCTAATTCCATTTCTTTTGAAGATTTAAACTCTGGGATTAATAATATATCTCCACTATTCCCAACTATCTTAATTGAATCTTTATCATTAAGTGAATCTAAAGCCCCAGTAAAAGTTATTCCTTCAGATTCCAAATTTATAAATTCACAATAATTCATTTGGCATGGCGAATATGTATTTATTTCTATGAAATCATCTTCCTGACTGGGAGATGGTACTATGTCAGGTAAATCATTTTCTTCATACATTGTTGAGTTACTAATTATAGAATCAAAATGTATTAATTTACTATCGACTCCTTGATTTACTAGTAATCGCCAAGATATAGTATTCTCTACAAATCCTTCCCATTCAACTTTGTGTATATCTGAAAATGTGGAGGTTAGGCCACTATTATTGACAATTAATTCCATTCCATGGCAGATAATTTGTTCACAGCTGTATTCTATCCAAGCAGGTCCATCAGTATTAATTGAAAAGTTAACAACTTCTATCTTATCTTCATTTTCGGCATGAACATTAAATGAGGTATAAGATATTGCTAAAATAATGCCTAAGACACACGCCGCTACTCTTCCCATGACTTATCGAGAGACTCTTTGCATTAGAATCCTTCAAGCGAAATGTATCACTCGTCAATACTATGTCGACTCGCCCACTGGCAAGAGGTGTAGAATCTCGAATGCGTTTTTCTCGTATATTTTCTCTCGGAGATAGAAAAAAGCCGACATCATGGACTCCCGCAATTGTACTAAATGAATCAGACCCCTTACTTCCTATCTCTATTGCACCTTTTATATCATCTAGACATTCATCTACCTTACCGGCAACAATATCAATTTCTACTAGAGGTAATTTTTGTTTCCCATTTGATGGTCTAGATCAATGGTCTTCTATCGAGGGTTTAATTCTCCCCCCCAGTCTCGCTGATTCTAATTCTGGCAAATCAAGTAAGGGTGATGAGATATTATTAGTTTCCTGGCAATCCCTTCATCATGAAAAGTCTTTAGTTAATGATGATTTTAACCCTTCAATAGTTATTCTAGTTGACTCTCTCCAACTTGTACAAAATCAAGGTATGCTAGTAGATGCCATTGACGCGATCAGAATTAAATTTCCAACTTCTCTAATTTGGACTCCGGGAATAGGAGGTCCAGATAATTGTGCACTTCTATCTTGGTTGGGTGTTGATTTATTTGATTTATCTAGATCTAGAAGTGCTTCTGCATTAAACATAATCATTACTCCTTTTGGCCCAAGAGAAATAGATAATTCAACAAATGAAAAAGCAGATATGGAATCTCAATGCGAAGAATGGAAAAAATCAATTTCTGCTACTAGAGCAGCCATAAGGGACGGATCTTTAAGGGAATTGGCTGAAAAACAAAGCATATCTAGTCCAAGATCGGTGGAAAGATTAAGGATTCATGATAAGAAAATGAGTAGTTATGACGGAGGTAGGGCTGGACTTTCTAGGATATTGGGTCATAAGGCTAAATTACAATGTAATTCTTTCACTAGTAGAAATGATCCTTTAATCAAAGACTGGCACAATAGAATTTCTTTCCATCACACCCCACCCAATCACCAAACAAAAGTATTGGTTCTTTTACCATGCTCAGCTACAAAGCCTTATCGATTATCTCAGAGTCATCAAAGATTCTCTAAATCGATCAACTCACGAAGTATTCATGAAGTCATGGTAACGGCTCCTCTTGGACTTGTCCCTAGGGAATTAGAAGATATTTGGCCAGCGGGTAATTACGATATTCCAGTAACAGGAGAGTGGGATTTAGATGAATTAAAAACAATTAAAGATGTTTTTTTTAATTTAGTTAGTAGGATTAATTATTCTAGAGTAATCAATCATTCAGGAGTTGATTTTGGCATTTGTGATTTTGAAATAGTTGATACTAGAAAAAATTATTCAGCTGGTTCTCAAGAAGCTCTATCTATGCTCAATGATGCTATTAATCAGGCTATAATGGATTTTAAATTACCCAAGCTAAAAGAGAATTTTCATCGCTTAGAGAAACTTAAATCTCTCTCTAGATTTCAACATGGTAGTGACTTATGGCTAAATGACTCAATAGTTGAAGGGCGTCCTCCAATTTTCACCATAAAGAAAAATGGCGTACAACTGGCACAGTGGAACCCTAGAAGTGCTAGATTTGCTTTTTCCAAATCCTGTCTGAAGATTCTAAATGAATTTGATATTTTACCTAGAATTTTACTAAATGACGATCATTCATGGAAAGGAGATCTTTTTTCTACTAATGTTAAAAGTGTCAGTGGAGATATCAGACGTGGTGATGAAGTCTTAGTCTTCCAAAATAATGTATTAATTGGCTCAGCTAGAGCTGAAGCACCAGGTTGGGAATGGCCTAACGGGCCCGGAAGATTGGGAAGAGCTCAGCACCGACTTTGAAGTATTTTATCTACATGTACATGCGTAGCGATTAAAGAGGAAGGGTTAGTCGCACGCCTGTCAGAGGTGGTTATGTATGGCACGTATGCATAGTAATGGTAAAGGAAGTAGCGGCTCAGAGAAGCCTAATTCTACAGAACCTTCTTCTTGGTCAAATAGCGATAAGAAAGAAGTTGAGGAATTGATAGTTGAACTGTCAAATGCAGGAAACTCATCAGCTTCTATAGGGACTATCTTAAGAGATCGTTATGCTGTACCAGATGTTAGACTAGTTACAGGTGAAAGAATTTCTAAAATTCTAGCAAGACATGATATTTCTACTACCTATCCAGAAGATATGATGAATTTGATGCGCCGTGCCCTAGGACTCATAGATCACTTAAGCAATAATTCTAAAGATTTGCATAACCGTAGACAATTATCGTTATGTGAATCAAAGATACGTAGATTATCACGTTATTATAAAAAAAATGGAACTTTATCCGACTCTTGGACATATAAGAGAGATCAATTAAGATTAATGGTAGAATAGAGTTAATAGTAGAAGTTTTCAATTAGTCTTTCTCATTCGTATTTATTATGTACAATTTGTTAGAGGATGACTTGTTTGAATCCGTGTCTGATATTTTTTTACAATTTGCTTCACAAATCAAAAGTAATAACGATTCAGTCATGCTTTTAGCTCCTCCCACTTTACAAGGTGCATTAGCAATAACACCCCTTGAAGCCGCTTTGATAGATGAAAATATACCTTACAGGAGAAGATTTTCTTATGATAACATAGATTATTTTCCTGTAATAAATATATTACAGTCTGATATTATGGATGGCCCTACGTTAGATAGTAATCATCAAAGTCTTTCAATATCAACTAAAATAGTAGATGGTCTTGAAGGTAACATTGGGGACAGTAAAAAAGGCCCATTAAATTCAATATGCCAAGCACATGCTTTAGCATATGCTATATCACCATACAGTAATAGATTGAGGTATTTACGCCCTTGGGCTTTAGCAGGCAATTGGCTTGATACATCTTTAGATAATACATATGACCCAGTGTTTTCAAAAATGAAAAAAATTTTTTTAAATGAAGGAACAATAATGATAGTTCCAATAACCGAAATAAAAAATCCATATATGGGAGCCTACGATTGGTTAAATCAGAATGATTTGAAAAAATTATCTAGCTCATGGAATACATTGGATTTTGAAGAAAAATCTTTGAAATTATCAAATTTGGTAAAACCTATCTTGAATAAATCTTTACCATCTTCAGCACGTGTAGAAGAATTGGTATGGAACTGCATAATTGCTGAAGGTTGGAAAACTGATTTGGCAGGCCAATTATCATTTTTAAACAGGGACTGGGATATATCAAAAAGTCATTTAAAAGCAAGTAATTTAGTGGATATATTACTAAATAAAGGCTATATTTAATCTTCAACATTAAATTTCTGATAAATTTCATTTGTAGTTTGAGTTACTCTGATGAATGTAGTACATTTAGGCAAATCTTTGATTCTTCTTGCCCCCACATATGAGCAAGCCGATCTCACTCCTCCTAGTATTGATTGAATACTCTCATCCAATGAACCCCGATATGGAACTCTAACTTCTTTGCCTTCCGGGGCCCTATGTTTAGCAACTTCTCCATAATGAGTTTCCATAGCCTTTGAAGATGACATGCCGTAAAACGACTTATACATTTTACCATTTTTTCCCTCAACTATTTCTCCTCCTGATTCATCATGGCCAGCAAACATCCCTCCTAACATTACAAAATCTGCACCTGCAGCAAATGCTTTTGCCACATCCCCTGGAGACGAACATCCTCCATCGGCCATGACATGACCCAATAGCCCATGAGCAGCATCTGCACATTCAGATATTGCAGAAAGCTGAGGATATCCAACTCCTGCTACCTTTCTTGTAGTACATACTGATCCAGGGCCAATTCCAACCTTGACTATGTCTGCACCTGCAAGAATTAGTGCCTCCGTCATTTCTCTAGTTGCAACATTTCCTGCAATTATTATTTTTTTAGGAAATTCTTCCCTAACTCTCCTTACAAACTTAAGAAAAACTTCCCTATAACCATTTGCAACATCTATACAAATCATTTTCAAATTATCATTAGTTGCAACCTTTCTTCTTACGAGTTCAAAACTATTCTCGGTCGATCCACAAGTTATGGCTATATATTCTGGGTTCACTCCCTCTTCCCAGGAGTTGACAAATTCTTTGGTTGAATAGAACTTTTGAGTGCAAGTTAACATTTTATATTTTTGTAAGACCTTTGCAACAGAAAATAAACCAGTAGTATCCATGTTGGCTGAAACTATTGGTATGCCACACCATTTTTCATCTGAATGACGAAAGCTAAATTCACGTTCTAAATTTACATCAGATCTAGAAACAAGGGTACTGCGCTTAGGTCTTATCAATACATCATTAAAAGTTAGCTTAACATCTTGTTCTACGCGCATTCAGACCTTAATAATCGAATGTACAAACACTTAAGATTCTTCTGAAAGTAAAAATTATAACTTATCCTATTTCTATTCATTTCTTTCACGAAAAATATTTATTTGATTTATCTTCATTTGGAGATTAGATTCTATGATACTTGCAATTTCTTTTATATATTTTGCTTTAAGGCATGAAACTTGTCCTTCTATAGTATCTACTACCATTGCAGATAACATCCAAATGGATTCTTCTGTAGGATTGGAAAATATATTTTTCATTTCTGTAATATGTTCTTTAACATCTTGAGAAATTCCTGTAAGGTCTACTATTTGTTCGACATAAAATTGCCAAAGGTTTAGTAAATTATTCCATTTTTCTGGATTTACTTCTCCTATTAACGGCGGCATTAGTTTAATCAAGGCTCGAGAATATAACTTTCCTTTAGGATCAACTTCTAAATAATTATCTTCTAATTCATTAACAGATGGGAATATATTACCAAAATCTTCTGGAGGTAAAGCCGGCTCTATCAAAGAAATAATTGTAAATCTCTTTCCTCCCATGGCATCGTACAACAGATTAGTCCCTTGCTCCTCCATTCTTTCTACCTTTACTAGTGTCCCCACGTCATAAGGTGTTGACCACCCATTCAATTTTGTCATGGAAGGATTGGCCATTACATGCCCATATGGTAGATTATCGATAGAAACATCATCTAACATTTGTTTATATCTAGGTTCAAAAACACGCATGAACATTTTTTCGCCAGGCATTAATAATGAATCTAGAGTGAATAAAGGAATTATCAATTCCTCATCTGATAAGTCTGTAATAGTATCAAATTTGACTATATCCATAACTATACGTAACTCCTCTATGATATGAATAGTTGTCTATATAATTTCACAAATATTATATTTCAAAATGATATTGGAAATTATCTATATCCACAAGATTCCTTCCATATTAAGATGTATTTATCTAATTAAATTAATGTTATTTTATTAATAATATAGAATATATTTTGGTGCTCGTGCCGGGATTTGAACCCGGGTCGTCGCCTCGAGAGGGCGACATGATGGGCCGAACTACACCACACGAGCGTTAAGTTATCGTGAATGACTAATGTTTATGAAAACAATGCTTGAAACCTTCTAATGTCAATCTTCACTTTCACTTTCACCACCCTCTCTTCTAACTTTATTAATATGCTAATTACACTTCATAGAGTCATGAGTCAAAACAAATATGAGACCAATGATGTGATTTATAGAAAGCGCCAGGAACCTTGTAGAGTAGTTTCATATAATTTACTAATACAAACCAATGTCAATGAGAATGTTAAATATACTCCAAATAAAGGTCTATTAGTTAATGACAGTGGATTATTATCCTCTGAAGACACATGGCTTCCTCTGCGCAAAGCAACATTGCCAGTTGAAATAAATAAATCCAGTTGGAGTGGCTTGGTGAGAAGATTCAATGCTTCTAAAGAAAATTCTGTGAGGGCATAAAATGTCCGGAACCAGAAGACTAAGAGAAGCTGTGAAAATATATCTTGAAAATCAAGGTTCGGCCAATACTGTAGAAATATTTGACCATCTGAATAATCGTTTTCGATGGGGTGCAACGATGAATCAAGTAGGGAATATTCTTGCTAAAGATATTAGATTTGATAAAATAGGTCATACTAGAGGAGAGTTTAGGGGTAGTGTGTACACAGTATGCGTTTGGGCTATTAGTAATGATAATAAGACGTTAATAAGCCAATAAAGTCAAGTTCTAATGACTCTTCCAGTTAACAATTATGAGTAAGAACTACAAGTCATGGGCTACTCTTTTTCGATTAGGGAATAGTTTTGGGGGTTTAATTGCAGTATTTTTAGGATCTATTATGGCTTTGCGAACAATTCCATCTGGCAATTTTCTTTACATTACTACCTTTCAAGCATTATCTGTATTTTCATTCATGGCATCATGGAATGCGTTAAATGACTATCTTGATTTTGAAATAGATAAGATTGGTAAACCGGATAGGCCATTGCCATCGGGTCAAATATCGATGATAAATGCAAAAATAGCAATTTATGTGTTAATATCACTTTCTTTAATTGCAATCATGTCCGCTGGTTATTTTGCAAATATTTCTAATCAAGGACTAAAATCATGGATGCCATCAGTGGTTATATGGTTTGTAGCTCTATTTCTTTTAATTAATTATGAATCTGATTCTAAATATAGTTTCAACTTGAAAAATCGTGGACTTCCAGGAAATATCGCTATCAGTGCTTCAGTTGCTATGGTAGTTTTATTTGGATCTGCAGGAGTTTTTGAATTAACTAATGGTAGAGTAATATCAGTTGCAATTATAGGATTTCTCTATAATTTAGCAAGAGAGATAATAAAAGATGTTGAAGATATGGATTCTGATAAAGGACGAAATACGTTAGCAATGAAGATTGGCCCGGAAAAAACTAGAATTATTGCATATCTTATCTGTTTGATGACTTTAGTGTCAATACTGACACCCTTTGCTATAGGTTTATTCGAACAACGTTATATCATTCTAGTATTACCAAGTATTCTTATTTTGCTCATGGTTAAATCAAAACTTTCTCTTGCCCAGGATTTTGCTGCTCAGCAATTATTAAAGAAATCATTGTATTTATGCCTTGCAGGCTTCACAGTAATTTCATTAATCTAAAATAATTCTTTGAAAGTATGCCAGGCATTTTCATTACACATGTAAGTTAGAAGTGACATTTGAGCCCACATTCTATTTTCTGCCTGATCAAATACAACACTATTTTTGGAATCAATTACTGAATCTGTCACCTCCTCTCCTCTATGCGCTGGTAAACAATGCATAAATAAATAATCAGGATCTGCTTTAGAAACTAAATCTTCATTTATTTGAAATCCATCAAATGCATTCTTCTTATCCTTTAGGTGTTCCTCTCCCATCGATACAAAAATATCGGTATATATTACACCAGCCCCTGTTACGGCTTCTTCAGGATCGTTTGTTTCAATAATTTTTGCGCCAGTCTGGTCTGCTATCTTCTTTGCTCTTTCAATAATCATTTTATCAGGTTCGTACCCTAATGGAGTTGCATAACTAAAATCATGGCCCAGAGATACACTTGCAAGTAACAAATCATGAAGGACATTATTCCCATCTCCGATCCAAGATATATGGCCATTTAGCTTTTCTTTATTTTCAGTTATTGTCATTAAATCTGCTGCTGCTTGACATGGATGATGTAAATCTGAGAGAGCATTTATTACGGGTATTGTTGAATGTTTAGCTAAATCTCCTACGTCTGAATGTTTGAAACATCTGTATGTCATCCCATCTAAAAAACGAGATAAAACAGCCGCAGTATCTGCTATTGATTCACTTTTTCCTAATTGTATGTCGTTAGAAAGTAGAGTTAACGGCTGACCTCCCAATTTATTTACTCCAACTTCAAACGAAACTCTAGTTCTGGTGGAAGGTTTTTCATAAATAGATCCAATTGACATTCCTTCTAAAGGCTTGAATTCATCTACAAAATCATCACCATTTTTAATTTTTATAGCCCAATCAATTAAATCAGGCAACTCTTTACTAAAATCATCTATGGCTAATAAGTCTCTCTTTTCTTCATAATCGTTCATCTTCTATATCTCCTGCATATCCATCTCTTGTATCTCCCATTCCGCCAAAAATGGTTTGGGCAAAGGTCAATACATCTGCCAAACCATCTTCTATTTCACTAGATAGTGGTATTAATCCAGGTTGTATTGCAGCATTTTGCATCATCCTAAGCTGTCCGATAGCAAACTCTGCTCTTTGACTGCCTGATTTTGCATCATTGGCTTGTCTTTCTGACTCTTCATAAAGTGCAACTTCGAGTATATCTAAATTATCTCCCCATTCCAATATAGTTTCTAACTCTTCAGGTTCTAATAAATCAGTTTTAGATAAGAAATTCGCAGTTGGTAATCCTAATCTGAAATGAACTATTGAAGATAATAACATTTGTGAAACAAAACCACTTGGAGTTCTTGATAACATGGGGTCAAATAAGAAAATTAGGCAGGCTCTTCCTTGACCCAAAACATCAACAAGGTGACTTGAGGCTTCTCTGAAAGCAAATAATTCTACTTGACCTGGAGTATCAACGATTAACATATCACCTGATAAACCTTCAATTTGTTCAAATACATCTTCTGCTTGAGATGCCACTAAATCTGCTGCTAATATCTGAGCACCATTGGGCCCTAGATCATACTCGCTCATTACATCTGACAGTGATACCAAATCTCTAACATCAAATTCAGGGTCATAATGTACTCTTTCTGCACCTGGATCTAGATTTATGGCCATTACATCAACTTCAAGAAATCTTGCCCATCTTTGATATGCTGTTACTAATGAACTCTTACCTGCTCCTGCTGTTCCAACTACAAATATTACTGGAGGACTAGTACTATCTTGCGCACTCATATTACTCCCAAGTCATTCTAAGTTTCAACTATTCTGTTTATAGTTCTATCAGAATAATGAACAGGTAATCGTTATACCCTCTAACTATTGGGGCTAATTACCGCTAAGGTGTGTTTACGTATGTCTGAGCAAACTCCTCCACCTCCTCCTGGGTTCCCTCCTCCTCCTCCTCCTATGCCCATTGATGATTCTGATGATCAAGATAAAATACAAGATAATAACGATTTAGATATAGAAAATAAAGATATATCTAATAATACTGATGATTTATCCGCATCTTTTGAATCTCTATTATCTCCTCCTCTGCCGCCCACGCCACCACCCCCTCCCGGACTAACTCCTCCTCTGCCGCCCACGCCACCACCCCCTCCCGGACTAACTCCTCCTCTGCCGCCCACGCCACCACCCCCTCCCGGACTAACTCCTCCTCCGCCACCCCCTCCCGGACTAACTCCTCCT
>NTJP01000005.1 GCA_002457145.1 Marine Group II euryarchaeote MED-G38 | reverse complement strand
TTGATAACTCTATTTCAGTCTGCTAAAACCGGAGAATCTCCTTCTGCAATCTCTAAGTTAGGTGCTTCATCTTCATTCTTTTGTAACCAACTTTCTTGTTCGTCAGGCAAATCCGTATCTGCAAATATTGCATCTACGGGACATTCGGGGATGCATGCTGCACAATCAATACACTCATCTGGATCTATTACAAGATAGGTATCGGCTTCACGAAATGCCTCCACTGGACAAACTGCTACACAATCTTGATATTTATGCCCTACACAGGCCTCTGTTACTACATGAGTCATACTTTCCCTCACACCTCCGAAGCATTCAATCCATTTGAATACTTGTCTAATTATTTCAATCACCAATATTTTTCCTTATCAATTCCGAGATAATATCTTCAGGATTATTTCCAGGATAACATTCAATTTTAAATACGCCTTTAGCGATTAAATATCCTTTATTTTCATTGATGGATATTTTCTCTGAGACTAAACTTGAAATGTCTAACCTTATATGAAAATTTTTATTTCCATCTATTCTTTTGTATATATCATCCTCCATTATTTGAGTAAGTGCTTCTTTACCTAGTCTCATAAATGACTCATATGCATTTTTCTTATTGTCAACTTTAGCAGTAATCGTGTTTTGAATTGCACCATGGATTGATTTACCCTTATCTATTTTTATTGATGAATTTTCTCCTGCAATCCATTCGATACCTTTCATAATTAATGACATATCATCGATTTCACTTATGTGAACTCTCCATATCGCGCTATGTAAACTCATAACCTCCCCAAAACCACCAAGTCTTTCAAATAATTCATTATAATATTTCTTATTTATGTCACTTGTTCAAATACTCGACTCATTTCGCAAGGCTTGCAATTGGGGCAGCCCCCAACACCAGAGGTCTTTATTATGGCAAAAGGAGCAATATCGAGGGCAGCAGCTAGAAAACAAAAAGACAAGTGGAAAGCTAAACGTTGGTATTCTATCAGGGCACCTAGAAACCCTTGGTCATTTAAGATGATAGGCGAAACTCTTGCGGAGGAAGATGATTTGGTAATTGGCCGTCATTATGAATTAATGCAAAACGAATTAGATGGAGATTTTTCAAAAATGCATGTGAAAATAAAATTTAATGTTATTGAAGTTGTCAATAAAGATGCACTCACAGAGTTCATAGGATACGATTTGATGAAAGATCATGTACGAAGACTAGTTCGTAGGGAAAGAGGAAAAATTGACGATACAGTGGATTTAGTCTCCAAAGATGGTTTCTATATTAGATTTAAGCCATTAATTATCTCTCGCGGACGTATTAAAGCTAGTCAAAAACAACAAATGAGAACTATTGCTAGAAATGTTATATTGAGAGTTGGCGCCAGTTCAACATGGCTAGATATTCAAAAATCATTGTTTGATGGAACTTTAGAAAATACTATCAAAGAAGAAGTATCAATAATTCAACCAGTAAAAAATCTTCTATTCAGAAGAGTACAATTGTTACAATCTGGCGTTTTGGTTGATGAAGGACCAACATTAGATGAAATTCATGAGTTAGAAAAATCAAAACATTCTGTAGTAGAGCAAGAAAGTGATGTCTTGGTAGCAGCTGAAGCGGGTGCAGAAATTTCAGAGTTAGCCGTTTCAACTTCTGATATTGAAAATGTAACACAAGAAGAAGAAAAAGAAGAAGAACCGGTTAATGATATCGATTACACTTTGATGACAGTTCCTCAATTGAAAGAATTGTTAAAAGAATCAGGAAAACCTGTTTCTGGTAAAAAGGCAGATTTAATAGCCCGGTTAAATGAATGACCCCTAATTACTTTTATCAATACCGTCTCGGTTAATTATTATGCTACGCCTATCAGTAATTTATGGAACTGGGATGTCTAATCTACCAAACCTATTTTCTGATTCATTAAATTCTCCTTTAATAAATATTAGATGCGATTCTAATTGGGGGACAGTCCCCCTTTCTATTATCAAAAAAAATAATTTTCATATATCTTTCTTACATCGCCACCATTCAATAAACAATTACATCACGCCGCCCCATTCTATAGAACATAGAGGGAATATACATGCAGTTGCAAGTTTTTCTCCAAACATCATAATAAGTATAAATTCTGTTGGTTCTATTTCATCAGAGATAAAACCTGGTGAGATTGGTTTGGCATCTGATATCATCGATTTCACAGAATATGCTTGGTCTTTTCATGATATTATTACGTATCACTCCGATAGAACCTCAACTTTTGATATAAATGCCATTGACATATTTTCTAAGGCATTGAAAGAAATTCAAGGTCGTGAGGCAAAGAAGCTGGTAGTTGCTCAATGTAAAGGCCCGCAATTTGAAAGTCCTGCAGAGATCAATGCTTTGGAAATTTTGGGTGCAGAAGTAGTTAATATGACATTAGGTCCTGAATCTAGATTGATATCGGAATTATCTATTCCTCACGTATCAATGCTTTGTTCCTCTAATTGGGCAGCTGGAAAAAATCCCAAAGGACCCAAAATTAGAATAAATCATGAGGAAGTTCAAAGTATTTCTAATTCGATGGAAAAAATGATTCTTGAATGTATAAATTATTTAATTACTAATTATCAAGTCTGAGATAACTTTGTTGACTTGGTTGCAGTCTGAAATATATGGATAGGCTTTTGAGTGTCGAAGATTGGTTGCCGGAAGAAGAGTTAGATTTACCAGATGGACTTTGGACATCTATGATGGGGAGAGTAGCAATTTTTCATAATAAACATGAATTTTCAAAATCTGAACATAAAGGTCATGATATGGGTTATAGAATCGCATTAACTGTTGAAGAGTTAGGAGAGTTCTCGGCAGCAATTACAAAGGGTAAACCAAAAAACAATATTTCTGAAGAATTAGCAGATCTTTTAATTTTAATAATGGGTCATGCATTAGCACTTGAAATTGATTTAGAAAAGGAATTTCACGATAAGATGAGCATATTATCTAAAAGAAAGTCAAAGATAACTAATTTAGGAATTCGTGTTACAGATTATGAAAATTAGACTAGTCTTTTTTCCAAATAGAATATTTAGTATCAAAATCATTTTCTCTATTTTTTTGTATTTTTTCTATAATATATTCACTCCAACCTTCTCGTGGCCATTTAGGGAATTTAATTTCACCGCTATTATATGTGTCCACTTCAGTGATATGTATTTCATCTACCATATCAATAAATAATTCATATATTTGAGATCCGCCAATAATCCAGCATTCTTCACAACCTTCTGAATATGCAATTTCAATCGCTCTTCCAGGATAAAGTGCGTTCCATGCACCTTCATCGGACCAATCAGAATCTCTTGACATCACGATATTGATCCTTCCAGATAAAGGCCGATACTTACTAGGTAGACTATTCCAAGTCTTTCTCCCCATTATAACGGCATTATAGCCTTCACCTTGAGTAATTTTCTTAAATCTTTTAATATCACTTGATAATTTCCAAGGTAAACCTCCATTTTGTCCTATTGAACTATCATTATCCATTGCTACTATCATTGCAATAAGCATATTTAAGCCTCATATGGAAATTGGTGCTGATATGTGTGGGTGATGTTGATATTCTTGTATTGATATATCTTCATAACGAAAATCATCGATAGATTTTATATCATTATTAATAATTAAGGTAGGAGACTTCAGAGGTTCTCTATCAACTTGTATTTTTGCCTGTTCAATATGATTCAAATATAAATGACAGTCACCTCCAGTCCAAATGAATTCTCCAGGTTCTAGGCCACAGACTTGAGCAATCATACACGTAAGGAGACTATATGATGAAATATTGAAAGGAACTCCAAGAAAAGCATCAGCACTTCTTTGATACAACTGGCATGATAATTTTCCATTATTAACATAAAATTGAAAAAATGCATGACATGGCATTAAAGCCATTTCATTTAATTCACCTACATTCCAGGCTGAAATGATAATCCTTCTGCTGTTCGGTTCTTGCTTAATCATTTCAATTGCTTGTTTTATCTGATCAACACTCTTGTTATCTTTGGTCCTCCATTTTCTCCACTGTTCGCCATATACGGGTCCCAAATTCCCATCAGAATCAGCCCATTCATTCCAAATCTTTACTCCATTTTTTTTAAGATAATCAATATTCGTATCTCCAGATAAAATCCATAATAATTCATGAATTACACTAGGCCAATGAATCTTCTTTGTGGTAATAGCTGGAAAGCCATTGGTCAAATCAAACCTCATTTGATAGCCAAATATGGATTTAGTACCTGTGCCAGTTCTATCACTTTTCTCTTCTCCATCCTCTAGAATCTTTTTGAGGAAGTCAAGATACTGCCGCATGTATTTTTATCGTGTGACTAGACAGTCCTTCAACGCTACGGAGGTTATTACTTAAGGGGCACCTAATTGCTTTAAATTTTCCATAATTTGGTTTGTAAACTTTCTATAAATATTTTTCATAAATACTTCTCTTTCCTCATCACTTAATTTTGTTATTTTATATATTTCGTTTTTATCCATGTTGCCACCATTGGAATCTATTAACCATTGATTGAAAGTTATCGGCTCATCTATGTTAACCTCAATTTTTTTCCATATTTTTATTATATTATCACCGGGTTTCATCATGTCTCGTGTACCAATTAATGCCATTGGTATTACCGGAATATCTGGAAAACTAGCTGATAATCTAGCAACTCCAGTTTTACCGTTTTGTAAGAATGGTGGACTTGTATTTCTAGATCTTGTGCCTTCGGGAAATAGTCCTAGGCATAATCCTGATTCTAACACATCGGAAGCCCTTGCCAATGCATCTCTTGCTCCATTATCTCTAAACGTTTCAATCTGTCCTGTTAATTTCATTATTGTTCTGTTAGGCTCCTTGGTAAAATGGCCCTCTTTAGCCAAATAGTGTACAGGTCTACCAATTCCCATTATTTTGACAATAGGGTCAATGTTTGAAATATGGTTTCCTACAATTATCATAGGTCCTTTTTTCGGGATTTTTTCTATTCCAATGTAACTTACCCTTGTCAGACTACGTCCAATTATACGAATATATTTTACTAGTATTTTATAGAAAAAAGGTGTTTTAAATTCCTCCCCTGTTCCTTGTATTTTTACTTGATTGGAGAATTCATTAATATCAAAGTTTATCCTCTCATCCATATTCTATCGTAATGACTTTACTGTTTAGCCTTTACTAAACATGGCAAGTACTCATATTCCAATCTTATTTCGGAGAGCCATGGAAAAGGTGAGGGTTGTAAGTTTTGTAATGATTATTATATTCTCTCTTCCCACTTTTTCATCTTTAGTTGCTGCTGAGTGGGAATCTGATGGCTGGATAAAAAATTTGATTGGACCAGATAGGTTAGCAATAGGTGATGAATTTGGATGTCATGGATTTGAAAATAAGGATATTAACGAGGATTTATGGATTATTGAAGAATGTAAAGATTATCTTTTATCAAATACCAATGCTTCTAGATGGGGAAAAGATCCTATTTCATTCGGAACTCCTTCTGGATTTATCAATGATAAAACCTCATCCGAATTAATCGACAACGGATTCAAAATAATTGGAGATATGGTATCTAATAATCCTTCAGGATTGTTTACCGTCGAGAGAAATGGAGGGAGTATTGAAAAAAATATTGCTAATATTTCTCTTATTGAGGAATCTCCAAAAGATTCACTTGTGAGTGTATATTGGATTGCCAGAATCCATGACTTAAGAGTTAGAGAAGATAAACAGTTTATGGAAAGTCTTGAAAATAATGCATCTATCTGGTTTACGACCTGGGGAGAATGGTATAATCACAAATCATCTAGTAATAATATTGAGATAACTATTGATAATTCTTCAGTACATGTTACGCTTCCAATAGATTATAACAACTCTTGGAAAGTTCCAGGAAGTATTCATATTCATTCTAATAAATCGATAATATCAGTTAAAGATATTGAAGGTAATAATTATTCTGTTCTATCAAAAAATGATCAAAATTTAAAAAATGGATGGCGTCAGGTTGAAAGTGGAATAGTTGCAACTATTAACCCAGGTGAAACCATAGTTTTAGAAATGCAAAATTTATCTAATTTTTCACTAATTAGTAATCCTTTGTACACCTTTAATGATTTACATCATTCAGTAACTATCGTAGGTCACCATGTTACTAATATGCGAGAATGGGCATCAGATTTTCTGGAATCTCCAATATTATTCACATGGCTGATAGAGCGGGCATCAGAGCCAAACTTCAATTGGCCAATTATTATAATCGCAATTGGAACTTTAATTGCAACACCGATTGCAATAAAGTGGTTAATAGTAATGGATGCAAAACAAATCATCAATTATGAAGACTAATTTATTATTTCTTTAAATATTGAAATATTTTGATCTTTCATTTTCGAAACTATTGTATTAATTACATTCGCATCTAAGTTCTCTGGAGGATGAATTCCAATTTTCAACATTTTAGGATTTGATATCCACTCCTCTATACAAAATACAGTAACTAATCCGGTGCATCTGGCCATAGAATGCCCATCAGAACCACCTTCATCTGAAACAATCCAACGTATTTTCTTTCCTTCACAACCATATGCTACAACCTCTAACCATGTGAATTCTGATATCTCAGGACTGTATTCCCATTCTTTCAACAATTGTTCATAGTTTAAATTATTTTTATCCCTTTCATCAATAAATTTCTGAATATGCCCAGGCCATCTCACTGTATATTCTGATAAATTTGTCGATGGAATCGTGTAAAGTACGCTTCGTAAACCATCGGTAAGAAAAGCTTCCATTTCGCCTATTCCATGAACATTTATTATATGCCGTTCAGACAACGCATCTAAAGTTATAATTTTTTTATCTCGAACTACCCTTGCAGGTCTTGTATATTCTGCAATTACATCTTTAGGCGAAAAAGGAGCAAAATAGTTCCAACCTCCTTTTTTTTCTACAGGGTTCCCTCCCACTCTAATTTCTCCTTTTTCTAAATGCCCCATATCTTCTACAGCGAGTGAAAGAAACATATTAGACAACCCTGGTGCTATACCAACATCCCACAATATAGTTGATTTATTTTCTATTGTTTCCTCCTTCAAAACGTCTGGAGAAATCTCACTAAAACTTAAATCTACTATTCTAAATCCATATTTACAAATATTTTTCATCACAGTGTGCCCTATTTCGCCAGGAAGCATATTGACTATTATGTCCACTTCTCCAAAATTATTTTTATCTTTAGAACTCTCAAGAACATCTCCTTTATGAATAATAATTCTTGGATATTCTGAAAATACATTATCTGGATTCAAATCATGAGCATGAACTTGATGCCCATTAGCAGATAATTTCTTAGCCACATATGATCCAACAAGTCCGACGCCTAAACAATGAATGATCGCCATATACTGTGACAAAATGATAAGGGTTATTGTTTTAACTGTGTTTATTTGATATCCTCATCGATGGATTGATTTCATATATCGTAAGCCCATTGCTATGGAAGATGTCCAGCGGATTGATCCTTGGTCGTCTGAACAGTCTACAGATTATCAAAGATTAATTCAAAAATTTGGTTTAGGGTCTATTGATTTATCATTGATACCTAATCCTAGCATGCTTCATAGAAGGGGAATAATATTCGCACATAGAGATTTTGATTTAATATTAAATTCTATAAAAAATAATGAAAATTTTGGTGTTTTAACTGGCTTAATGCCAAGTGGAAAAATGCATCTTGGCCATAGTATGGTTATTCAACAGGTAAAATGGTTTCAGCAACATGGAGGTGATATTAATGTAGCTGTAGCAGATTTAGAGGCTTTGGCTACACGCTCTAAATCTCTTGAAGGAGGCCGTAAAACCGCAATTGAAGATTACATAATTAACTACGCTGCCTTAGGTTTAAGGCCTGAAACCACTAATGTATATTTTCAAAGTAAGAGATCAGAAGTACAAAGACTAGCATTTACCTTGGGCCGTAAAACAAATCTCTCAGAATTAGAATCCATTTATGGCTTCCAAGGCGATACCAATCTTGCTCACGTTCAATCACCTCTCATACAAGCCGGAGATATTACTCATCCACAATTAGAAGAATTTGGAGGATTACGTCCAGTAGTTGTACCTGTTGGAGTAGATCAAGATCCTCATTTGAGATTAACTAGGGGTTTAGTAAGTAAAACAAATTGGTTTAATCTGAAAGACCAAAAAAATGGAGGACTAATTATTGCGCTATCTATTCAACCTGAAAATGAAAAAATTTTTGGAATATCCAACAATGGTAAACTAGTTCTTGAAGATAGAAAAATTATTTTTGAAAAAATAAAAAATTGTATTTTAAAGTTAGGTTATGCTGATATTTTATCAAATCTTAAACATGGTACAATAACAATTCCAGGGGCAACTTCGAGTGATAAATATAAATTAAAAATCGAATTATTGACTTTAGAACGAAGTTTAGGTGGTATGGGTTTGTTACCTCCATGTTCTACATATCATCGATTTGTTGTTGGAATGACGGGTGATAAAATGTCCTCTTCAAAACCAGAAACTACAATTTTCATGGATGATTCCATAGAAATTATGTCAAGGAAAGTGAAAAGAGCACACAGTGGTGGACAATCTACTGTCGAAGAACATAGGCGTCTCGGCGGAGATTGTTCCAAAGATGTAGCGTTTCAATATCTCCAATTTTTCTTCGAAAGTGATGATACGGAATTAGAAAAAATACGAAAAAATTATGAAAGTGGTAGAATTTTAGCCGGTGAAATGAAACAACTTTGTATTGATAAGGCAACAATTTGGCTAAACGATATTTCCGAGAAAAGAGATGAGTGGTCAGGAAGATTAGATGAATTTCTAGCAAACGATTCAATTTAGTGTTAATTAAAGAATCTCTTCACTATTGATATCAAAAACTGGGATACTATTGCCAATTTCTAAATCTGAAAGCTCATCCTCTAATAATTCTCTTGATATAGCATCATCATGTAAAATTTGACTATGTCCCATAGGATCTAATAATATCATATCAACTTCTCTCTCTCCATTCTTAATCTGATATATTTTTTCTAGAAGTAACATACAATTTTCAACAGTTTCTTCTCCATCTCTTCTTGCTTGTCTTAATATCATCTTTACAATATCGCTAAATCTATTCAATACTCCTTCAATATTTGTAATATAACCACTCGAATTTCCTCCCGGTTCAACCTCCAGTCCTATCTCCTCTATCCTTATTGTACATGACGAAGATCTCACAACTCTAGCCGACATGTGTTCGACATTATTAATTCTCAATGACCAACTTCCTGGCTTCTTACCTTCTGCAGGTATAAAATCAGTATTCTTCCATCCACAGGAATCACACATCATTGTCATTTGGGTGTGTTCTCCAAAATATGGAATTTCTGAAATATGAACATACAATTTTAAACCTTTTTTCGATGAACAAATCGGACAAGATTGATCAATAATACTTTCCATATTCATTCCTTTCAAATATTCTCTTTACATCTCATTGGTATCAAAATCTGGTGGTAATATTAGCAGCCTAGTTTTCCCCAATTGCAATAGACTACCTCCTAAATCCAACTCAACAAAATCTTTAATTTTACTAACAGCTATGTGCAATTCTGTTTCTCTTTTCATCAATGCAGACATTTCTACAATTACCAAGTCACCATCAGAGGTCCAATTCATTATGGTCGAGACACCAGTCAAGTCTTCAAGTACAGACCTTCTTATTATTACATCACCAAATTCTCTCGGTATTGGTGCATCAGGATATTTTGAACCTAAGTCATGATAATTTTCTCCTGGGGCAATATCTGCTTCATTAGAATTGGAGGTTTGGGACATTTCTATCCAACGAGGGCCCTCTTCTCTTCTAGCCATGTACTCTCGACTTATCTCACAGACTTGACTCCTTCTATATATTAAAACTTCAACTCATGTTTTACTACTCTTTTATATTTTAAGACTTATTTTCCCGTCGCATTCATAAAGGGTCGGATTTCAGTAGAGTTTGTTGGGAACTCTTCCCCGACAGGTGATTTTTATGGATACCTCTTCTCAAGCGATAAAAACTGGAACTAGCACTATAGGAATTACATTTGATGGAGGTGTAGTAGTTGGTGCAGATCATAGAGCTACCATGGGTCACTTTATTGCAAATAAAAGTGTTCAAAAAGTCTTCAAGATATCAGAAAACATTGCTCTTACCACAGCAGGATTAGTTGGGCATGCTCAATCTCTTTCAAGAACGTTAGCGTCTGAATTAAGGTTATATGAGTTGAAGAGAGATTCTCCAATGTCTGTGAAAGGAGCCGCCACTCTCACTGCCAATATTTTAGTGGGTAGACCACATCATGTACAATTGCTTATTGTAGGAGTGGATGATAGTGGACCTAGTGTCTACAGCATAGATTCCGCGGGAGGTTCAATACCAGATGTTTATTGTGCTACTGGTTCTGGTAGCCCTTTTATGTATGGTGTTTTAGAAGATCAGTATAAAGATAATATGACAAAAGACGAAGCACTTAGAGTAGCAGCCAAATCATTGTTAGCCTCCGCTCAAAGAGATGCGGCAAGTGGAAATGGTATGGACTTAGCCGTAATAACCATGGACAATGGTTTCCAATTATTATCTGAGAATGAATTAACGAATCTAGTTTCTTCACTATAATCACATTCCTTCCTTAGTGCAATTTGGGTGCACATAATACTGTAGGATTTATCTAGAGGACTTCTTATGCGTTTAACATTAACTGAGATTAAAAAAAGAATAAGTAAATTAATACCTAGCGATATTGATTACGAGGTAGATTTAGAAGCAGGTTCAATATCAATAATTACTAAAAAACCTTCTTTATTTATCGGAAGTGGGGATAGTTTAACTGTTCAAATAGCAAAGTCGATTAAACGGCGAGTTGTAATCCGTCCACATTCAAGTATTCTAGCTGATGAAGCATCAATTCATCAAGCAATAACAAAATTCATCCCGCCAGAAGTAGGCATTGTTAATACTTGGTTAGATCCAGCTTTATCTGAAATTATCCTTGAATGCGATGATCCTTCTACAGCAGTAGGCCCCAAAGGAATTAATATTCAATCCCTCAGGGATGAAATAGGTTGGTTAGTAAAGGTAGTTAGGGCTCCTGCTATTGCAAGTAGAACTCAGCATGATATTCGTAGGTATCGTAAAGAAATGTCTGATGATCGCAAGTCTCTTTTACGTAAATTTGGTACTAGAATTTATCGTCCAAAACGGAATAGTGTCCCATGGGTAAGAGTAACTGCACTTGGATCCTACAGGGAAGTTGGAAGAGCTATGCATTTAGTTACAACAAATGAATCAAAAATTCTTATTGATTGTGGAGCCAAACCAACTACTAATAGAAATGAAACACAACCATTCTTTTCAGCTCCAGAGCTATTACCATTGGACAATTTAGATGCTATAGTAATTACTCATGCTCACGTTGATCACATAGGGATGTTGCCCGTTTTATTCAAATATGGATACAGAGGTCCTGTGTATTGTACTCCTCCAACTAGGGATTTAATGACTTTATTACAAATTGACTATATAAAAGTGGCACAGGCAGAGGGAAATGATCCTCCATATTCTAAGGCTGATATACAAGAGTGCATAAAACATACCATTGATATTGAATGGGGAGATAAGACTGACATCGCTCCAGATGTTAAAATAACTCTCGAAAATGCAGGACATATTCTTGGTTCTTCAAGCGTTTATACCCAAATAGGTGAAGGAAACTATGAGCATAAATTATTATTCTCTGGTGATATAAAGTATGAAAAGTCTTGGTTATTTGATGCGGCCACTGTTCGCTTCCCTAAAGTTGATACTTTAGTTATAGAATCTACATATGGCGGTCCTCAAAATATCCAACCAACTAGACAACAAGCAAGTCATGAACTCCAGGACTTAATTATAGATACTCTAAATAGAGGGGGTAAAATATTCAGTCCAGTTTTTGCAGTTGGGAGATCTCAGGAAGTGATGATTGCTATTGATGAATTGTTTAAATCCGGTAAAGTAAAACCAGTTACAGTGTGGCTTGATGGGATGATATCAGAAGCAACTGCTATACATTCAAGTCATCCTAATTTCTTAAACAGAGAATTAAGGAAACAGCTGCTGAAAGGCGGTGATCAAAACCCTTTCAATTCACCTTGGTTTAAACAGGTTGAATCTCATAAGCAAAGAGAATCTATACTTTTGGATACCAACTCATGTATTGTTTTAGCAACTAGTGGTATGATGACCGGAGGCCCTATTGTCGAATACTTCAAACACTGGGCCCCTGAACATGGAAATACTCTTTGTTTTGTAGGCTATCAAGCCTCAGGAACGTTGGGGCGTAGATTACAAGATGGTCATGCACAAGTACCTTTAATGGACAGAGGCCAAACATTAATGATAGAAGTAAATTGTAATATGGTTATTATAGATGGATTCAGTGGCCATTCAGATAGAAATCAACTGATGGATTATGTCTCTGCTTTACATCCTACTCCCAGGAAAATAATTTGTCATCATGGAGATCCTCAGACATGTAATGCATTTAGACAAGGGTTAAGAGAGAAATTCAAAGTCCAAACATATGCTCCAAATAATCTAGAAACACTTAGATTATCATAATTATAATATTGGTACATCGTACCCAGACTCTATTGGATCAATATTTTTGTTTTCAATTTCTTCCGTTTCTTCTTCCCAATCGTAAATATCTTCTACATTGTTGGTTTTGGAAAATTTATACGGAGTAAAAGCAAAAATAAGCGGTAAAGGAGTTAATAAAAGATAACTCCATGCTTGAGTTGATGATGTATTATCTACAGTAAAGTTATATATTGATAATAAAATCAAAATTATAGATATGACACTTCCAACGACCGCCCTACTTGGCATCATAATACAGTCCGGAAGTACTTAGTTCAATAACACAGCCTTTTTTTGACTAAATCTCAGACAAATTATTGAACTATGATATTTACAGGTATTTGTGGCACTAGAGTGGTTATTAGTCAAATGTGATTGCGGTAATTACTATGGGGTAAAGAAGAACTCACGTATCTCTTGTTCTAGGTGCGGCGGAAAAAATGAATTTATTATTTCACATACTTTCTCTACATCCAAAGAACTACATTCTGCAGTATCGGCTGCAAATGCACCAGATGAAATCAACCAAATAATTAATTCAAAGTTAAGAAAAATAGAGAAAAAAAGAAGAAAAAATAATTTTGAGAATGGAAATATTACAAAATTACAAATTTTAATGAAAAATGCCACCAATAAGATTGGAATTTTAACTTTAGATAATCTAAAACTAGTACTAAAGAATAATTCTATTGAGAATATAGGTGCCGAAGAATTAATACAAATATCTGAATCTGAAGGTTACATCATTCGTTCAGGTATCAATCAATGGACCTGGCTCTAGTAACCTTCATGAGATATCAGTTAGTGGACGGCTTACCACGGGCCTGTGGGTTAGTCTGGTCTATGCTTGTTCGTTTGGGACGAACAGACTCTGGTTCAAATCCAGGCAGGCCCACCATAATTTTTTTTAAAATTTCCATAGATGCTATATCTAACACCCCCATCTGTAAACGTGGGAAATACTAGTTCAGTGGTATCATTTTTTATCGGTTTTGTCAAAAGTATCAAACCATTTTTATGGTTAATTATTATTTTTATCATTATATTACTTTTTTTAACCTTTGAGTAAAACTTCTCTTAACAGGACTTAAGCATGATGTATCTTCACCTAACTCTGCCCGGACAAAAAACCGGGGGCCGGATATGTCCGGGTGGATTGTTTAGTTATGTTTTCGTCCGCTTGATATTCGGTTCCCACATCACTAATTTTTATTAATTAAATATTTAATTGCATTAATATCAAAAGCTGATACTGCATTTTGCATAGCAGTACTTACCTCAAACCACATTACTTCTTCAATTTCATCTTCTTTTAGTTTAAAGTCGATATCTATATCAACTTCACACCTGTAAGTAAAAGAAACCCAGCTAATCCCCTCTTCATTAAAAATTTCATGCTGAATAAACAGACCATCATCTCCTTGAATAATATTGCCCGATTCGCCATTATTATCAGCAATTTTTATATTAATTCCTAACTCTTCTAAAACCTCTCTTTCAGCACCTTTACGTGGATGTTCCCCATAGTTTACAAACCCTCCAGGTAAAGTCCAAAAACCTTTGAAAAATCCTCTTGATACCTTCGCCATTAGTATTTCTTTTTTTTCATTAATAATTATAACCTTACTGACTATTCTATGAATGGTTCTATATACGCATTCTCGTACTAGTGGCTCTACATTATTATCACTAATTACACCATCTTTCCATGCCCAATTTTCTGGCCAACTTATGTTTGGTTCACCCATGGTAACATTATATTTTTTATCTCCAAATGTAAGATTATTGGTTCGCACATATTTCCAATCAATATTCATATCTTGAACTTCTTCTACGGTCGGAAGTCTTAGCATACCATTACTATTTTCATATTCTATTCTGCCCATTTTGGGTATCATAGGCCCTCTTCCATAGTTATCAACTAACAATATTTTACCATCATGTTCTAGATATAGATATTTATTTCCTATTTCCATATGTCTCACTAAAATTAATATTGTAAAATACTCTGTAATTGCTCTTTGTAGAATGAACCAGAATTTTGTAATTTGTTTATTTCTATTTCCTTAAGATCTAATTGAATAATTTCCTCAACTCCGTTTTTACCTAATATTATTGGAACGCCAATGTAAACATCTTCCATGCCATATTCTCCATTTAGATATGCGCTGCAAGGTAGTAGTCTCCTTCGATCATTAAGTACTGATTCAGCCATTATTGCAGCTGCACTACCAGGAGCATAGAAAGCACTACCTCTTTCCAATAATTTTACTATTTCTCCACCGCCATTTGCCGTCCTAGTACTTATTGCCTCTATTTCTTCTCGTGAAAGTAATTGAGTTATAGGAATTCCTCCAACAGTAGTGTATCGAGGCAGTGGGACCATAGTGTCTCCATGGCCTCCAAGTACCATTGCTTGTACATCTTCATTACTACATCCTAATGCATCAGCCACAAAATGTGTCATTCTTGCAGAATCTAATATCCCGGCTTGTCCGATTACTTTTTTGTGAGAGAAACCAGTCACTTTTTGCATATGATATGTCATCAAATCAAGAGGATTTGTAACCATAATAATTATTGACTCGGGAGCATATTTTTTAATGCCCTCACCAACTTGTGAAACTATTTCAGCATTTTTACCGATCAAATCTTCTCTACTCATACCAGGTTGTCTTGGAAAGCCAGATGTAACAATCACCACTTCAGAACCTGCTATATCGGCATAATCTTTTGTTCCAATTATCTTTCCATCATAATTTAGAATTTTACCGCCTTGACTCATATCAAGCGCTTTTCCTTTTGCAAATCCTTCAAATATATCTAAAAGTACTATTTCTCCAATTTTTCTTTCGGCTAAAACAAATGCACATGTTGCTCCAACATTCCCTGCTCCAATTATTGCTACTTTTCTCGAACCTCTCGCCATGGTAATTCAAACGCTACGATTGAGACACAGGACTTAGCCTTTGGTAATGCTATATCAGAAATTGATGCAGTGGAAAATTTTTTTTACAGGTAGTATGACGAGTATATATCAGAGTTCATAATAATCCTTTAATTGCAATCCTTTTAGTTGCATTCGTACCCTCAATTTCTGTTATATTTGGAATTAAAATTTTTGAAAATGAAGTTCACTCTCAAATTTTGTTCATATTATGTAAATTTTGGATATTTATAATTCCCACTATTTGGTATCTAAAGGTTGATAATAATATTTTTTCAAGATCATTACCAACTATTGATGGATTAAAAATGGGTACCATAACTGGAGTTGGAATGTCGATAATTATCATAATCACATGGTTAATTTTTGAAAACTCTATAAATTTGGATGAAATGAAAGTTATTTTAGAATCCCAAGGTCTTTCTAATTTTTATCTATACGTTTTCGGAATGATTTATTGGATTTTTATTAATAGCCTCTTGGAAGAATATGTTTTTCGATGGTTTATCACCACCAAGGCAAGTATTTTATTTGGGAATGATTACTATGCAATAATCTTTTCAGCATTTCTATTTACACTACATCATGCTATAGCGTTATATTTCTTTGGTTTCATATTTTGGCAAATATTTATTGCTTCCTTCGGTCTTTTAACCGCTGCTGCGATATGGTCATGGTTATATTTGAAATATGAATCAATATGGGTATGTTGGTTATCACATGCAATATGTGATATAGTTGTTTTTTCAATTGGATTTCGTGTACTTTTCATGTAAATTTTAATTTGTTTGATAACTACTCGCCGGCGGTTTCAATAAGTGTATTCTTTTCGATAAAGATATATTAAGTCACCGTGAGTAGAATATACGAGGTTTTTGTAAATGTTACTAGGAATTTTGTTAGAACCTGATGGAGAAAATAGAGTAGCAATTGTACCTAATTCAGTTAAAAAACTCATAAAATCCGGCTTCAATGTTATTTTTGAAAAAGGTGCAGGAATAAATGCAAATTATTCAGATGCAGAATATTCTGCTTCAGGTGCTAAATTAGGCTCAAGAACCGAAGTATTGGCATCAGATATTTTAATTACAATTAATATGTTAGAAAATGATGAGCTTAGACATGGATTGGTATTAGCATGTATTGCCGATCCATTTAGACATCCTGAGAAAGTTAATTCATCATTAGATAATAAAATTACATTATTTTCTATGGATATGATTCCTCGTAGACTTTCCCGTGCACAATCTATGGATGTCAATTCCAGTCAAGATAATTTATCTGGGTATAAGGCGGTCCTACTTGGGGCCGCTCATGTTTCTAGAGGAATACCTATGATGACTACCTCTGCAGGAACTATAAGGCCTGCAAAAATTGTCATAATGGGTAGTGGTGTAGCGGGATTACAAGCCATTGCAACTGCAAAAAGACTAGGGGCAGTAGTTTATGCGTCAGATGTTCGTAAATCTGCAGCTGAGCAAATAGAGTCTGTTGGAGGGCGTTTTATTGAAGTAGATGGGATGGATGATTTTGAAGATGAATCTGGATATGCAAAACCTCTTACTCCAGAATTTATTCAAAAAGTCAATGATAAAGTATGCGATGTTGCTTCAGATGCAGATATAATAATTACCACGGCAAGGATATTTGGCAGACCTGCTCCTATTACTATTCCTGAGAGTGCTATATCTAAATTCAAATCTGGGGCAGTAGTAGTAGATATGAATGCCGATGTAGGAGGTAATTGCGAAATAACTCAAGCAGGAAAAATTATTACAACAGATAATGGAGTTGTAGTCGTTGGAACTTCTAACTTACCTGGTACTCTTGCAAATACAGCAAGTATGCTTTATTCCAATAATCTTACTAATTTCATAACATCAATTTTCAAAGATGGTGAAATAATTATTTCTGAAGAAGATGATATATTAGTTGGTGCCCCAGAAGAATCTGAATTTCATATTCCTGGCATGGGAGGGGTTCTTATTTGTCAAAATGGTAATATGCACTCTAAACAATCTAGACTAGGAGGAATACTTTAATGACTCCAGAATTATTAATTGGTTCAATTACCTTGTTTGTTTTGGCAATTTTCCTTGGCTTTGAATTAATCACTAAAGTCCCTGCAATGTTGCATACTCCTCTCATGAGTGGCGCAAATGCTATTTCTGGAATTAGCGTTGTAGGAGCACTAATAGGCGCTAATGTAATATTTAATGGATTGGATACAAATACCTCTGGAATTTTAGCCTTTATTGCTATTGTTCTAGCGATGATAAATGTTATTGGTGGATTTGCAGTTACAAATAGAATGCTAAATATGATTGCAGGTAAAAAGAAGGGGAATTAATATGTTCGAAGATTGGATTTCACTTGGTTATCTTATATCTGCATCTTTATTCATCTTTGGTCTCAAAAATCTAGGTCATCCCAAAACTGCACCTCGTGGCAATCTACTCGGGGCTTCTGGAATGGCAGTTGCAATTATTACCACCATTTTAGAAATGAATCTTGTTGGTGAAGGAATAATCGGTTGGGAATTGATAATTTCTGGATTATTGATTGGTTCAATAATTGGCTATATAATGGCAATAAGAGTAGAAATGACCGGAATGCCTGAGCTAGTGGCATTATTCAATGGTTTTGGAGGTGCTGCTTCTGCTTTAGTTGCTTTATCTGAAAGTTGGAGATATATATACGAATCCAATAATATCCCTACAGGTTTGGATTTGACTGTGATATATATTGCAGCGGGACTTTCTGCTCTTGTGGGTTGGATGACACTGACTGGTTCCATACTAGCAATGTATAAACTCAAAGGGGGAGTTACTGTATTTGGTAAATGGTTCAGAACTCCAACATGGGGCCCTAGTTGGCTAAATTCTATAAAAATTGTTTTCTTTTTAAGTATCATAGTATTCATTTATCTTTCACTAAATGACCCCACAAATGCAACATTTCTCTGGGCAATTATCATAATATCTTGTATTTTGGGATTATTATTGGTACTTCCAATTGGAGGTGCAGATATGCCAGTTGTTGTATCTCTACTAAACTCTCTTTCAGGTATAGCGGCTGCATTTACTGGATTCATTATATCAAATAGTGTATTGATAGTGGCTGGTTCACTCGTAGGCGCATCAGGGCTTATTCTTACTTTCATAATGTGCAGAGCTATGAATAGATCTTTAATTGATGTACTTTTCAAATCATTTGGTAGTTCAGAAAAGGAGGTACTTACTAGGACAAAAGTTGGTGCTGACTCTGAAGAAGTAGCTATGATGATAGATGGCGCACAGAAAGTCATCATTATCCCTGGTTACGGTATGGCAGTTAGTCAATGTCAACATCAAGTTAAAGAATTTGCAGATTTACTAAAAGAAAAATTTGATACCGAGGTAAAATTTGCTATACATCCTGTGGCTGGAAGAATGCCAGGTCACATGAATGTATTACTTGCAGAGGCTAATGTCCCATATGAACAATTGATAGAAATGGAGGAAATAAATCAAGAATTTTCAGAATGTGATATGGCAGTAATTATTGGTGCTAATGATACATGTAATCCCGCAGCAAGAAGTGGTGAAGGGCCTTTGGCGGGTATGCCTATAATAGATGCAGATAAAGCAAGATCAGTTGTAATAATAAAAAGAAGTTTATCTGTAGGATATGCAGGAGTGGATAATGATTTATTTTATGAAGATAAAACAATGATGTTATTTGGAGATGGAAAGGTTATGATGAATAGTTTAAACTCAGCAATCAAGGAAATATAGATTTTAGGTATTTAGGAGAGGACTTACGGGTAATAGTTATGAGACTTACTCCTCCGAATATAATAATAGGTGATGCCAATGAATAAGACCATTCCTCGTTTTGGTATTATTTTACTCGTAATGGGATTACTAATTATACCAGTATATGGTTTAAGTGGCGGCCCCTCTGCATTAAATTCAGACGAAGAATTAACAGTCAAATATGGTTGTAATTGTCATAATAACGGGGCATCATCCCCAAGAGTAGTAGTAATGATAACTGGTGTCCCAATAATGTATGACTTATCAGAGACTTATAATTTGACCGTAAGAGTTGCAGATTCCCTAACATTATCTGGAGGAGATGGTAATGTGAAAGCAGGATTTTTATTATCTTCGGATGCAGTAGGGATATTTTCATGGAACGATGATCAGGATATAAGACAGGCCGAAGATAGACCAGATGATATATCTCATTCAGAAACTGATTCAGATGGAGTTTGGGACTTCAAGTGGACCGCACCATCAGAAAATGTTGGCCAAGTTAACTTCTGGCTAGCCGGTAATTCAGTGGATGGAGCTGGAATACCTGATGAAAATGATTATTGGAACCTGGTCTCATTTTCAATAAACGAACCCGGAACAATTACTACTACTGAATCAGATTCAACATTACAAACTAGAACCATATCAGTAGGAGATTACGATTCTCTCTTTGTTCTAGAAATAACAGAAGAACAATTAGAACAAGAGCGCCAAAACAAACTTTCACATGAAATTTTTAAACAAGGTAATTTATTTTTCTGGACTAGTCTTGTTGCATTAATTGTAGGGGGTGCTTTTCAGAGAGAAATCTTAGAAAGACGCTACGATGAAGGCCCTGAATACTTAGCTAGGGAATTAGCCATTCCCCAAGCAATTCGTAGGTCACTTGGTTCAATAATTACATTTATCATGGCTTACAGATGGACAATAAATGATGCAGTAATACAGTTTCCTCCTCCTTCCATTGTTGGTCCCGATGCAGAAGTGACAGATCTAACGGTATTTATTATCGGGTGCTTCTTTTTTATCAGTGCATGGTTTGCGTATGGAGTTTACAGAACTATATTAGCCGCTAGCAGAGAACCTAAAGTTAAGGATATTTTGTGATATGGTCATTTCTGTTTCCAATGATATTCCCGCACCCTTCACAGAACACATGAATGAATTGATTAAAATAATAAAAATTAATATACTTTTATTCATATTTTTTTCAATTATATGGTCATTTTTTATAGAAGATTTAATTTCAAAATGGTTACATAGTATTCCATTATCAGATTTGTCTCTCAATCTCTCCATTTATGGGCCATATGATTGGATAGAAATACAATGGTCTACGATGTTTTTATTGGCAATTATATCTACAATGCCATCTATTTCCTATTCACTTCTTAAATTTACTACCATTGGATTATTGCCTAAAGAAAAGATATGGTTTACAGTTTTGTTAATATTTACATTGTTTGTAATCCCATTAATATTAATCATTACCTGGATATTTTTTCTACCTAACTTTCTCTCATCTTTTGATACTTTGAGCTCTGTTGAAGGAGTTGGTAAAAATTATGACGCATCTGCTATTTTCAAACTAACTCTAGGATTTTCATGGATTTTCATTCTTTTTTCTTTAAGTAGTATTTCTCTGGGATTATCTAGACTAATTGGAGTATTTGATATTAAAAATTCAACTATGAAATTAAAAATAGTCACAGTTTCTTGCAGTCTGGTCATCCTTTCTCTACCGAATGAATTCGAGGGCCTTCGTATAGTCATCGCATTATTCATCATTTATCTTTCTGATCTAGTTTCAAGAACTTTACCTTCATCACCATTGGGTTTACGTTCTTTCAATGTAGATGATATTATTTCCAGTAGTGGTGAATGTAATCGTATAGCAATAGTTGATTGTAATTGCGAAGGGGCCTGTCCTAAAATGCCAGAAAATTTCGAAAAAAAAGGAATTGCTATTCCAACATGTAAAGCCCTGTGCTTATATCCACAAGAACAAAATTCCTTATTAGATCTAGTAGTTAATTATGATATTTCATCACTTATTATTACAGGGTGTGATGGAAAGCCAATACCAAGTTTTTTTCAAAATTCCTTAAATAATCATAATTGTAATTTAAAAGGTTTAGAATGGCTTGATTCAGAACTTTCTAGTGATATTTCTTGGAAACTTAACTCCTTAGAGGATTCTTATTCTTAGGATGCATCTTTACATCTAATTAAAATCCCAATAATGTCTCGTGCGTATATGGGCAAGGTTAGAGTAGTATTCGCTCTTTTACTATTAATCGTTGGCCTATTGTCATACAGTAACCCTAATTACGTCGATGACGCATTAGAAAGAAATCATATACATAATTCTAATCATGATTTATTAAACTTACAAGATAATGAAGAATGGCTAATTTTAAAGATTTCATTCCCAAATAAACCATTTGACTCCAATGAATTGAATAAATTATTTGAAGGCCCTTACTCTGCTGAAAAATATATCAAATCTTTAAATAAAAACTCTTCATTAAACGTTACAATTATCGAAGAATCTTGGGATTCACCAAAATCAGATTCATTTTGGGGTCAAGATTCCCAGGATGGAAGG
Organism: Marine Group II euryarchaeote MED-G38; assembly: GCA_002457145.1. Lineage (GTDB taxonomy): Archaea > Thermoplasmatota > Poseidoniia > Poseidoniales > Thalassarchaeaceae > MGIIb-O3. Next base: position 85,167 of record NTJP01000005.1, on the reverse strand, counting down.
GATGTAGGTGTTGAAAATGGAATCCAAGATTTAATTCATAGTTCAGTCCCATATCTATTAAATGATATCGATTTATCTAAATGGGATCTTAATAATGATGGTACTTTAGACAGGTTATTAATATTACATTCTGGATCTGCACAAGAATCTAATGGACAATCGTCATCTATTTGGAGTCATTTTTCAGGACTCGATGAACCAATAGAAATTTCTAAGTGGTCAGTTGAGCATTATACTTTGGTTTCACTATCTTCAGGTTTAGGAACTTTAATGCACGAAATGTTGCATCAAATGGGAGCGGTCGATTTATATGATGTTCACAGTGATACTCCTACTTCTAATTGGAACGGTCTTGGAGATTGGGATATTATGGCAAGTGGTAACTGGAATGGTGATGGAATGGTGCCTGCGTTACCTAGTGCATCTACTCTGGAATTAATTGGTTCTCAAAGATCTTTCAATGTTATACCAAATGATAATTCGGTTTCAATTTACCCATTATCTTCAGGAGGAAACTCAATTACTATTGATATTGCACCCAATGAGAAAATACATATTTCCTTACGCTCAGGTGGTTTCGATTCCGAACTTCCTGGGTCAGGTATTTTAGTAGAATATCAAGATAAGAATAATGGTAATTTAGATAATAACCTTGTGAATATAGATCCAGAAGTGGCTTGGGTTAAAATCATAGAAGCCGATGGTAATGACGCATTGATTAGGGGAAGAAATTCTGGCGAGGTTGGAGATTTATTTTCGTTAGGAGATTCTTTTGGAAACGAGGGCGTCCAAATTAGAGATAATAGAGGTCGATTAGTAACATGGGCAGCATCGATTATAAATGCAAATATCTCTGAGAATGGCTCTTGGAATGAAGCTACCATTTCATTCGTAAACCAACCCATTGAAAATTTAGAAATACTTACTCCAAGAACTCCAATTCTATTACTGCCTAATGATAAATCCTATGCAATAGTAGAGGCAGAAGAAGAATGTGAGTTGTATATAAATTTAAATTCACAGGGAAATTATATCACTAAATATATTGATATTATTCCAGGCAAGAATATTATTGAAATTATTAATTCATCCATATTTTCTCAATCCAAAGGTCATTTAAGGGGCCAAATGGGATGTAAAAATTCTAATCTATTAGATATTGATCTTGATTGGATTAAAGTTGGTCACAAGATAAGTAATGATACCATAGAAACAATCATTCCATGGGATGAAGATTCAGAAGTAATTCTTCATCCTGAATTTATAGGTAACGGTTCAAGAATATATACAATTTCATTATCCGGTGCTATAAGTAGGATTTGTACACCCATAACTCAGGGAAATATTAGCCCTGGTGACCCCATAGTTATTGCAGTATCTCCAAATGGATTACTGAAACAAGGCATGATTGCTAAAGGAGATTTGATACTTACAGATTCTAATTCAATGGAAGAAAGAATTCCTATTATATTACAAAGCGAATCTCCTTTTATAGGGAAAGGTATCCTACCTTGGATTTCACAACCTTCTAACGGAATATTCATAATTTGTATTTTAGCTGCATTATCTCTAATAGGGAATAAATCCATAAAAAATAAATCATCTTCTGATGGGGTTATTCCACCTTGAATCTGCTGGTGGTCTAGTTATTGACACATAAAACCAATTATCTTTCATTATTGGAAATAGCCACTTTTTATTCACTCCTGCTGTAAGTCTTGAGATTAAACATGCTTCCTCCCAGTTTTTAGGGCCATCATCAGGATGAACAACTAACCATGGCGCGTGATCTTCTTCAATACCAGTTTCATAACATCTCCATTTAGATCCATACTTGAAACCTGGCCTTGGATGAAGTCCTTTTTTTAGTAAATCATAAATTATACTTTCTGAAATATCCATCTCATGTTCTTTTTGATTAGTAATATTATATATCATTCTTTTTGTGTCGCCATCTAATATTCTTCCATTTGAGTAGGGAATTCCTATATTTTCATGTTTCCATTCGATATTATTTGGAATAAATATATTATCATTATTGAGTTTAATTTTTTCTTCAATAGATTCTATTTCAATATAATCTTTCAAAGTTGGAATAATCAAATTACCTTTTGGATTAATTATTTCTATTCTGTAAGTAACTACAGATAATTCATTATCAATTATTAATATTTCAGCAATCCTATTCTTATCTCTTATATTGGATGCCCAAGAAAAAATCTCTTCTATATCTAATTTCTCTGACGAGTGAAACCATCTTATTTCAGCAATTGGCTCTCCATCTCTAGGATGAATATCAGAAGGCCATCTTAGGCCCCAAGTATTATATTCTTCCTTAAAATTATACAAATCAGCATTTTCAGTAATCATTATCTTGTTACCAGGTTTTCTTAAAGACTCCAGAATTGTGTATTCATCTAAAATCGAAGGATTTCTCTTTATGCATTCTGTGATCCATTCTTCATATGGCAATTGAATATTTCTATGCTCATGACAAAAAATAACTTCTGCATCTGTCAAGTATAAGATTTCTTCAGAGATTACTTTCCCCAAAGCGGATTTATGCCACAATCTATTAGAAGCTGAGCCCTTATATTCCCATCCTCCCATATCCGACTCCATGTTTACGGGTATATGTTCATGATTTCATACCATTGGTTCCCCCAAATATCATTCGTAATGACTCTCACGGCTGATTGATTAAAATGGACCCGGGGCAAGATTTGAAATCTAAAACACTAAAAAAATTAAGAAATTTACTAAATAAAACTAATAAATCCAGAGTAACGCTAATTGGAGATATTATGTTAGATAGATACCATCATGGATTTGCAAATAATCTAACATCTACGGCACCAGTTCCAGTCCTAAAAATAACAGATTCCGAGGAGTCTCCAGGTGCTGCTGCTCACATAGCTTTAAGTTTGAATTCTCTTGGAATGTCATTAGATTTTTTTTCATGTGTAGGTAATGATTTGGAAGGTAAATCTATCTTAACAAAACTATCTTTAACCGGTGTTGATGTTTCTAATATTTTAGTTATTGATGATCATAAAACTCTTACTAAAATAAGATTTTATGGTAGCCGAGAGAGTCTATTAAAAAATAGTCAGATACTTCTACAGGCAGATAGAGGGTCTTTAATTCCCTTATCTAGGGATATTAGTTCTGAATTAGTTTCAAAAGCAATGAATTCTTTAGATAACAGCAACGTTTTAGTTATTTCAGATTATGATAAAGGCGTAATTTCTACAGAAGGGGCATTAGATTTAATTGAAAAGGCTAAAATGAAAAAAATTCCGATTATTGTAGATCCAAAATTAACTGGACTTGAGAAGAGTAGAGGAGCTACAATTGTATTATTTGAGATAAGAGGTTTAGAATTATTACAACGTCGTTTAGACCTAGTTGATAGTAAAGCAACCGCCCAATATCTCATCGACAATTATGGTTGGGGTTCTCTACTAGTTCTTGGTGGAATAGAAGGCATGACTCTTTACACAAATAATGATGAAGATATATATTTTCCCTGTAATGCAAGCTCACCAGAACAACAAATTGGCCTCCATGATGCAGCTGCAGCCGCTTTGGCTATATCTCTGGGCAATGGTCTTAAATTACAAGAATCAGTTACTTTAGCATCTGCAGCCTGTGACTGCATATTATCAGCAGCAACTTCTAAGGAATTTATCTCTAAGGACTCACTTTCATTATGGCTTGATGACTTATCATGGCGCATGCAAATTTCTGAAAGATGAAGTAATCAGTAATACACTGGTTTAATTAAATATGCCTTACGTCCCAAAAACATGAAATATGTAAGATTATTTATGATTTTCTTATTTCTGAATGTAACAAATCCAATATTAAATGAAGTAAATGCGGAAGATGACGGTTTATATCAAAGTATTTCCTTTAACTCAAATTCTCCTTCAGAAGTTGATAATTCTACAATAGTATCTGGTTTCGCTACTTCTAGTGAAATTTCAATAATGATAACATGGCAACTTGAATCCTCAAACGTTATTATAGATACTGGAGAACTATCACTTGACTTTTTATCGGAAAGTTTACAGAATCCAACCTATCAGTGGGAAATATTCTTAGATTTTTCATCCTATGGAATTGATTGCACCTGCTATCTAACAGTTACTTTAGAATCTGAAATTCCTCAATCGATAATAAAACCAATTTTTTATTCATCTACTGAACAAATATTCAATCCTGCCTTTATACTATCTAAACAGTCCGAAAATAATTTATTCTCAGGAAATATTCCTATTTATGGAAGTTCGTGGTCACCGAATGGTTATCTTCCCGATGTCTACTGGAATATTTTCCAAACCAATTCAAACGCAGCATCATGTGATGTTGAAATATCTCAAATTTTAACTAATTCAATTAAACTAATATCTCCTTACCAAGATTCAAATACATTCCAGTCTAGTCTAGATATATCCGACCTTAAAGATGGTTATTATTCATTATATACATGGTCTAATATTATAATTGATTCCGAACAACTAAATTCTAAATTGCATTGCTCTTTTGTAAAGATAGATAATAATGCACCATCTTCAGAAATACAAGCCCAAAATAATTTAATTATTTTAGAAGGGTTTGACCCGATTTTATTTGATGGCAGTATTTCTTCAGATCCATTCTTTGGTCGTGCAAATCTAAATTTTGTATGGGTTCTTAGTCAGATAATTCCAAATATCAATGACGATAAATTTCACATGGAAGTAAGAAATGTTACATCAGGAAGTGATGAAAGAACTTTTTTAATTAACGAACTTAATGCGGGTAATTATACTTTAATTCTAACAGTTACTGATGAATGCGGACTTAGTAATTCGTCTTCGATATCTTTTTCTATAATTAATATGGCCCCCGTAGCTAGATTATCTATCAATCAATTAGAAGTATTTAATGGTGAATCAATTGAACTACTTGCTGATGAGGAATTAGAATTAGATGCATCTGGGTCGACCGATACAGAAAATGATATAAACTCATTAAGTTGTATTTGGAAAGTTAATAATGTACCTTTTTATGAAGGCTGTGTTAGAACTTTTTCATGGCCAGATTCTGTAGAATCGAAAGAGTTTACATTGTCTCTTGAAGTTTCAGATAACGATAATATTATTTCACAAATATCTGTGATTATCACATCAGACTCATCAAGGAATAGTACTTATTTCGCACTCGCCCTTTTACTGTTTTCTCTATTATTTGTATCATATGGATTATATAAAAGATATAGTGTTAATGAAGAAAAAATTCCTAAATGGTAATTTTTGTATATATTTCTTATGAATACACCTATTAATGGGAGTATTCCAGATATAAATGTGGATGACATATTAACTCTGCCTTTTGAAGTAGATGAATATCATGCGCGTCAGTCTAAATTACATTCTCAACTACCTGAAAATAGTATTGTGATAATCCCCAGTAATCCATATGCAAAAAGATCAAATGATACAAATTTCCCATACAGGGCAAATTCATACATGTTATACTTATGTGGCTGGAGATATCCTGAAGCAATTTTTGTCAGCTCTAACCTATCTGGCTCTTGGACTACCGCTATTTATGTTCAACCAAATGACCATCTAGCAGAGATATGGGAAGGTCGAAGAATAGGTGTTAAAAATGCTATGAAATATTTGCCCGTTAATAATGCTTATTCAATTACAAATAGTTTTGATGCCATTCAGGATTTAGTTAATGAATCAAAAAATGTATTCATTATTCAAGGTCTAAATTCTAAGCTGGATAACTTAATTAATCATTCATTAACGAATAAATCCAGAAAGAGAAATACTAATGGAAAGGGTCCAGTAAGTATAGGAGATCCTTCATACATATTAGATGAATTAAGACTTATTAAATCTAATAAAGAAATTGAAATAATGCAAAAAGCATCGGATATAGCTTCTCAAGCGCATTATAATGCAATGTCAAAATCTAAATTAGGAGATGCAGAATGGGATATACAGGCAATTATAGAAAGCCACTTTATTTCTAATAAGAGTAGATGCAGTTACGGCTCTATTGTTGGAGGAGGGTCTAATGGAACAATTTTACATTATACATCTAATAATTCTTTGATAAATGATAGTGACTTGGTCTTAATTGACGCTGGATGTGAAATAGATGGTTATGCATCAGATATAACTAGAACTTGGCCAATAAATGGTAAGTTTTCCAAAGAACAACGAGAAATCTACGAACTAGTTTTAGATGCTGAATTAGCAGGTATTAAAGCATGCCAGGTAGGAAATAATTGGAAATCTTCACATTATGCTGCTTCCAAAGTTATCGCAAAAGGATTGATACAATTAGGAATACTTGAATGCACTCTAGAAGAAGCATTGGGGGATAATTATGATGGCCCATTCAGAAACTTTTTCATGCATGGAACTAGTCATTCTTTGGGCCTAGATGTACATGATGTTGGCATAATTTCTCCTAATAATGAAGAACATGGACGAAGATTAGAAGCAGGTATGGTCCTGACTGTTGAACCCGGATTATATTTTGCTGATTGGCGCACAGATATTAATTTTCCATCAAAATATGCTGGAATCGGCATTAGAGTAGAAGATGATATTTTGATTACAAATGATGGTCCCGTGATTTTAACTAACTGTCCAAAAGAAGTTGATGAAATAGAGAATATAATTAGAGGAGGGAATTAATCTGACAAATTGGAAAAATATACTTAAAGAACAAATCTCTGCTAATCCTCCTAGACTTACAATTAAAGATGCTAATATTCTTTATGATGAATCAGACTTAAACGATTTGATGGATGCTGCATTATCTCGTAGAAGAAAACAAGTGCCAGGAAACAAAATAACATATCTAGTAGATAGGAATATTAATTATACAAATATTTGTACTATCAACTGTCAATTTTGCTCTTTCTATAGGCCACCTGGCCATTCCGAAACTTACACTCAAACATTCCAAGAAATTAGCACTAGAATTAGTGAATTGGAACAAATAGGAGGATCAAGAATTTTAATGCAAGGAGGTGTTAATCCTGATTTAGAATTAAATTGGTATCTTGATTTAATAAAAAGTCTTAGAAAAAACCATCCATCAATAGAGTTAGATTGTTTCTCTCCAATTGAAATTGAAGGAATAGCTGAAGTTTGCAATTTATCTACATTCGAAGTACTTGAAAAAATGAAAAACGTAGGATTACATGGTTTACCTGGCGGAGGTGCTGAATTATTAGTTGATGATATTAGGTTGGATATATCTCCAAAAAAAGGCGGCTCTGAAAATTGGTTGAGAATAATGGAAGAAGCACAATCTTTGGGGCTAGTTACTTCAGCAACTAATGTAATAGGATTTGGCGAAACTAACGGTGATAGAATATCTCATATGGACAAAATTAGAAAGTTACAAGACTCAACTATCAAAAATGGTTTTCTTGGTTTTACTTCCTTCATATCTTGGCCAGTTCAGTTAGAGAATAATGTTTTTGGAAAAAGAAATAAAGGAAATAATAGGTTAGAGTTAGAAACAGGGCCCAAAGAATATTTGAGACATGTTGCGATTTCTAGATTATTTTTCGATAATATAGATCATATCCAAGCATCATGGCCTACAATGGGACTGGGAATAGCCCAAATGGCTTTTTTTGCTGGAGCGGATGATGCCGGTTCAACTATGATGGAAGAAAACGTTGTCTCTGCATCTGGTACTGATAAAACTCAGGCAAATGAAATAGAGCTTCAGAGAACAATTTTACGGGCAGGTTTTATTCCCAGTAAACGTGATTCGGAATACAATTTAATACCTGTTATTGTTACTCCAGATAATAATATCTCAGCAATAATACCAGTGCAAAACTAGTAATCCGACATTTCAATTCTTCCGCTCCTAACTGGTAGTTTTGAAATATTTATATTACTATTTTCTGATTTCATTATTACCGGCCTTACCCATTTCATTTTTGTACCGTCGTCTTTTATGGCTTCTATCATAAGTTCCCAATGTATGGTAATTAAAGATGAATAAATGGAACTCGGCCAACATTCTTTTGGCCCTTTTAATATCATTTGACTACCAATTTGATTAATTTTTACCCAGTCTCCTGAATCTAGAACTCTCAATGACTCTAACATCAACGACCTTCTGTGTGTAACCGCCATAGGCGTTGCTTCTCCTACGCCAGTACCAATTTCATCTCCAGTACTTATTCTTTTTTCTGGTGGTTTAGTAGACATTCCGGGGGCAGGTTGTTTCCCCTCAGTTCTTCCAAGAGCATTCAATATTTTCTCTCTTTCAGGAACAGCAACACCGACCTGTAATCTAGCTTTTTTTAGTTTAATTTTTTCTGGAATGTTGTTTATAATTATAGTGATAGTATTAATCCCCTTTGATATATTTATTTCCGGAGCCTTTAATGGATTTTTTTTAAAATTATTCTGTTTTGAAATATCTCTCATGTTTGCAATCATTCGAAAAAATATAGGCAATAAAAAAATAGGGAAAGAGAATAATAGTAATTTTGGATAGTCTAACGGGCCTAAACGATAAGATCCAGCGAATGAATTAGAAATAATCCCTAATTCCAATAATCCTGGTTCAGTAGCATGAATTAATATTGATAAAATTAGAATAATTACTGTCGGAGGAATAATTTTTCTTGAAATTTGATGTAATGGGTCGGGACTAATATACCAACCATTTCTTGTCTTCATTAAAAAGGGTAAAACATCTTTCTTCACTTCACATTCTATTTTAGTTAGATTATTACCATTTTCTTCTCTAAATTTACTCCATTCAACATACCAAGAATCTTCTTCACCTATCTTAAATTCATTATCCAATTCACATTCAGATTCTATAACGACTTCAATTAAGGGAACTTTATTTGCATTCACATGTGAATATTCAAAGGGCGGATATCTTATTTTTTGAATATACTTATTCATATTTATCCCCATAAAATAGCCATTGCAGCTTTTTTTGCAAATTTTCTAAATTCCGGAACATCCTTTAACATTCTCAGCCCTAAAGGAATAGGATTTTCTATATCTCCTAATTCATTTATTAATTTAATCACTTCAGGTCTTGACCAAATTTCAAAAATGTTATCCAATTCTTCTTGGCTCACTTCTGTTAGAAATGCATCTCTTAGCGCTCTTTTTCTTCTATGATTTCTTTTCATTTCATTTAAACTATTAGACATTTGTATCATTTTCTTGTTTGATAATTTATTGTCTGAAATTGCTTTACTTAATAAGGGAACCAAAATATCTACTTGCTTAAACCCGGGGCCAATGCCTCCTCCAGTGGTAGGTTTACAAATTCCGGCTGCATCTCCAAATAATGCTACTCTTTCTATCATTGTCTTTTTCAATATCCCGCTGGGAACTGGCCCACAAAATCTACCAACCTCTTTACACTCAGAAAATTTATTTTTCCATGGAGAATTATTCATTAAATTATTTAAGAAATTTTCACATGATTCTTCACCAAGTAAATTTGGTTTACTCCACACTCCAATCCTAGTAGTATCTCCTGAAGGAATCGCCCAAGAAAAAAAACCTGGTGATATATTATCTCCGGTAAATAATTCCAAACGGCCGTCTTGAGATTCATATCCGGTAACTTCTATTTGTAAACCGATCATCATCTCTTTCGGCCGTCCCATTTTGAAATACCGTCTTACCCACGAGTGTGCACCATCGGCTCCACATAATAATTTGGTTCTTACTTCTGTTTTTGAACCATCTACATTTATAATTAAATCCACATAATCTTCTTTTACAACTGCCGATATTGGATTGCTCGACAACCACAAATCAGTTCCGGATTTAATTGATTGTATCACCACCTGCTCATCGAATAATTTCCTACATACTGACCAGGTTCTAGTTATGGAAGGATCTCCTATCTCTATAAAAGAACCCGAAGGACTATGTAGTCTTGCCCCCCAAATTCTAGTCAGTGCAGTTTCTTCTAAATTGACTTTTTCCATTGCTCCTGGGTTAACCAATCCTGCACATTGAAATGGTCTACCTATTTCTGCATGCTCTTCAATTAATAGTACACTATGGCCAAGCTCAGAAAGATTTTTGGAGAGGTAACCTCCAATCGGTCCTGCCCCTATTACTACTACATCATAATTATAAATCATAAATATCAACTATTTCTTTTTCATTTTCTTCATTTTCCCAATCAAATCACTAGCATCTTTTTTATTAATTTCTTCAATTGTTGTAGCTTTTACTATTGCCATTGCATCTTCTATTTTAATTTCTAGATATTTTGATATATTTCTAATTGCTTTTATTTGATTTTCAGTTGCTGGTTCTTTACCACCAATATCAAATAATTGTCCAATGATTAGGCTTGCTGTTCCGTTACTCCCTCCAGTCAAAGACTCTAAATCATCTACGTTATTTTCATTTAGAAAATCATCTAAAATTATTCCTAATTGATTACATTTTTTAATTATCAAATCAATCTGTTTTTTACTCGCTCTCCTTGGTCCAGATATTTTAATTGCATTATCTATAATCGGTTTAATTTCATCCCTGGTCAATAAATTTATTTCTTTCCCTCTTAACATACTTTCCTGTTCTACTTTACTTATATTGCTCAAAAGATCTTTTAGAAGATTAATTTGCTTTATAGAGGGTATGTTTTTGGAATCATCATCTGCTTTAGTATGTATATTATAAAAATCTTTAACAAATTCATGCCATACTTTAGAAGAATTATCATTATTATTAGCTATATTATCTAGCTTAGACTCCATTATTGATGTAAATTTAGTACTAAATAATTCAACTTTCTCTGAATGATTATTATACAATGGAACTACTTCTAACCACAACCTCTTTCCATTTTCAGTAGGAATTAATGAACCATTTTTCTTTTCAACATATCCTTTTGCAAGTATTCTTTGAACCATAGAAACATAGGTTGACGGTCTACCAATTCCTGCTCTTTTCATTTCTTGTACTATGGAACTTTCTGAATATCTTCTCGGGGGTTTTGTTTGTTCACTAATTAATTCTGGATTATCATTGTTTATATCAATTGACCATACTTCGTCAATTTCTAATTTATTCTCAGGAGGTTTTGTTCTTACTTTTCCATGATATTCTTGAAATACTTCTTCCCATCCTGAATGAATTCTCCAAGAAAGAGATCCTGTAATGTCCTTGTCCAAACCTTTTGTGACGGCATTTATTGATCTATTCTCTCTAATTGAATCAGACATTTGACTTCCTGCGAAACGTGACCAAATTAGTCTATATAACTTCTTTAAATCATCATCTTTTTCATCTATTTCATTAATTTTAGGTCTAGTTGGTCTTATAGCCTCGTGAGCATCCTGAATTTTTGATGATTCCTTCTTGGTATCGTTCCCTAGTACTCCTTGACCAATATAATCATTACCAAATTCATTTGATATATATTCTTTAATTTCTTTACGAGCATCTTGATTAGTTCTAGTTGAATCCGTTCTTATGTAGGTAATATGCCCCAAATTATATAATTCTCCAGCTATATCACTAGTCTTCTTCAATGACCAACCCAATGAAGAATTAGATGCTTGTAATAACGTATCTGTGGTAAAGGGAGGTTTCGGTTTTCTATGTTGTTTACTATTTTTAATAGATTTTAGTTGAATTTTTTTATTTTCCTTAAGTAATTTAATTGATTTTTCAGCCAAATCTAAGTCAAAGGTTCTGTCAGGGAAATGTTTAGGTTTTGTGCTTGAATCATCTATCCAAGCATTCTTATCATTCTTTTCATGAAATCTGATTTTGAATTTAACTTCACCTGAATTAAAATTAACACTATGATATTTCTTTGGAATATGACTTTCTCTTTCTAACTCTTTTTCAACTATGAAACCTAATGTTGGCGTTTGCACACGGCCCATGGATCCAATACCAGATCTTCTACTAACATTAGCACATTCCCATCCTATTAGGCGATCCATAAACATTCTAACTTTTGCCGCATCAACTATCTTGAAATCTATTCCATCATTTCTTGTTAGAGCATCTAGTACAGATTCCTCAGTAACTTCATTAAATACAACTCTTCTTTGATTTTTAAATCCTGCCTTGATAAAAGTTTCACTTAATCTCCATGCAATAAATTCTCCTTCTCTATCGGGATCTGTAGCAATAAATACCTCATCAACTTTTTTAGATTTTGCATTTTTTATAATTTTATTAATTTTTTCTTTTTTATTTCTATCTGAGGTCCAAGGTGCATCCGGAAGTTTATCAGGCTCAGATTTCCACATAGCTTCATTTTTACCCTTCTCTCCTTTTTTTGACGGTAATCTGTCAATGTGACCACCACATGCATCAACAATCCAACCTTTTCCTAGATATTTTTTAACAGTCTTAGCTTTAGCACCAGATTCCATAATCATCAATTTCAAATCACTTCATCCTCCTTATCTATGGTACTCACTATTAATTGTCGAATAATATTCTATGTATAAATGTGAGTAACTATCCATTATTGATAACCATAGTTTTTAGCTTACTTATTTTCTCGAATTTGAATTCGGTATTTATTTTCATTCCATACCTCTTCTGAACCAGGCCCGCCACATCCAATGCAACCAGGATATCCTGCTTCAACTAAATGTAATATTTTATTTTCAAAATCTTCCCAAAATGTACTAATATCTGTCGGAATCCATAAACAATCAATATTATTAGGTTCTTCAAGACCTATAATTCCTATTCTTTTTTCATTATTAAAGATTTCAATATGATTATTTTTGCCATATCCATCTTTATTCATTTCAATTATTATCGATGGTGCTGAGTCCGAAATAAGATTACTTAATTTTTGTATATTTATTTTGGTTTTTTCATCAAAAGAAAATTTTAATTTTTCAGATCTTAATGCTCTTCGAGAAATTTCCCAGAGAGATAAATCGTATGCAGAAGAGGACATAATATAACTATGATACACAACTATTGAAGAATATTGCCTTCTCGGGTTATCAATGGGTCTGCCTTACAGAACTCTTATATTTCCGCTACTCAGAGGATTTAGTTCAGAAAAGTCTCATAAAATGAGTATTAATTTACTCACTAAATTCGGTCAAAAAAATATCGGACAAAAAATTCTAAATTCTGCATATGCGGCATCACCAGAACCAATAGATGTTTTCAATACGTCATTTCAACACCCTTTAGGTTTGGCAGCTGGATTCGATAAAGGGGCGGATGCATTATCCTCTTGGCCAGCCTTAGGCTTCTCCTGGGGGGAGTATGGGGGGATAACTAGATTCCCTCAAGAAGGTAATCCAAAACCAAGGATGTTTAGGGCAAATAAAGAAAATGCATTGGTAAATAGAATGGGACTTAATAATCCCGGGGCCTTGGCAATTAAAGATAAATTACTTGCACGTAAATTATCTAATAATTGGCCCAATATACCAATTGCTGCTAATATTGGGAGGTCTAGTAAAGTGTCAAATACAGACTCCCCAAATGATTATTCCGAAACGTTGAAAATTCTATGGGATTATGCTGATTTTTTTGTATTAAACGTATCATCCCCTAATACGCCTAACTTACGAGATCTTCAAGGTGAAACTTATCTCAATTCTATCCTAAAAGAATGCAACCACATACGCCACATGAATGAACATAAACCTATATTATTGAAATTATCTCCCGACAGGACAAATGATCAGATATTAGATTCTCTTAATGTTGCAACTAGAAATCATATAGATGGTTTTGTGGCAACAAATACTACTGTAGTAAAACCTAATCCTACTAATGCCCAATCTAGACGTATTTTTTCAGAAGAAGGCGGCCTATCAGGAAGGCCACTTCATAATAGATCAAAGGAAGTAATAGAATTAATTTTTAATCATACTCATGGGAAAATCCCCATCATTGGAGTTGGAGGAATAGAATCTCCAGAAACCGCGTGGTCTTCAATAACATCCGGAGCTTCTCTAATACAATTATATTCATCCTTAGTTTTTCAAGGACCATCTGTTGTATCTACAATTGTTAAAGGGATTAAAGAGAAACGTATCGAAGAAGGCTTTAGTAGTATTTCCGAGGCAGTAGGATACAAACATAAGTGATTATTTTTTTAGAGTTGTGCGACATGGTAGCAAATAAAAAAACTAAATTAATTATTATCTCAATAGCAATGTCTTCATTACTTTTATTGATGTTTATATCAGTGGAACCCGAGGTTCAATATTCAGTCGATGAAATAATGACTAACCCAGATAATTATGAAAATAAGGAATTATTTGTCAGAGGTGATGTGCTAAATAATAGTCTGATTATTGAAGAAAATATATTCACGATATCCGGAACTAATCAATATTTAATTATTGATTTTTCTGCTGCATCAATACCAGAGGGATTTCAAGAGGGTTTACCAGTTGCTGTTAAAGGAAAGTTAGTTAAAATCAATAATTCTTGGAATATTCAAGCTTCTGAAGTTATCACCGGATGTCCTTCTAAATATGAGACAGTTGATTCTTAAACAAATGGATTAATTGATACGTGATGGGCTTATCCCTAGCACGGGCTAGGGGGAGCGTTGACGTGTTCTATTTTCCACAAATCGTTGATAATGGTGGCCTGAAGTTCGAGGGCGGCGTAGACGAGCCTCTGATGTCTCATCAGTTAACGTCGACGCTTCGCCCCCAAGAGATCCAGGTTGATAGGATGTCCTTCCGGAGGGAAGAATTGACTTTTTTATACCCGGGAACCAGGTCAGGCGCGGAAGCGAGCAACCCGACCGGGGATGCTGGATGCCTTGGGATAGCGGGGCTGAGGAGATTGATGTCTCAACATTTTTGGCAACGTACGTCCACCGAGAACATGCCCACTATAATGTTTCGAAATTATTTATTCCACTAATAGTACATATTACACTAAAATATTCTTCTGGTACTGGTTGAACTGACAATCTACTACCTTTCTTAAGAAGCGGCATACCTTCTAAAAGAGGGTTAGATCTTAAATCAGGTAAACCAATATTATCAATTTTTATTAAGGGTTCTATATCAACCATAAACCATCTTGGATTTTCAGGAGTAGATTTAGGGTCAAAATATTTCGATTTTACATCCCAGGATGTGAAATCTGCATATGATTCTCTAACTATTTTTGCTATACCTGCTATGTGTGGTGGTTTACAATTTGAATGATAAAATAATACCAAGTCTCCTTTTTTCATTTTATCTCTCATCATGTTTCTAGCTTGATAATTTCTAACTCCATCCCAATGCGTCCTACCTTCGGAAACTAATGCCTCCCATGGATAAACATCTAGTTCACTTTTCATAAGCCAATACTTTCTCATTTTTATCTCACTATCCAATATATTATGATATTATAAATTACCACGCGTCTTCTGAAGTACCCAAAATTAAAGATGCATCTAAGGCATCAATCTCATCTCTAGCGATAGCCCTTCTAAGTCCAGCACTTTTCACCATATTTTCTACTCCTCCAGTTAGGCCCCAATTCGTCTTTACCATAATAGCATAAATTGCAGGTAATAATAATAACGCAGATAGAGCAGCAACAATTAGTAATATGATAATTACTGCAATAAATGGTTGAATTGCTGGAATTGGTATTAGGAATGCACAAGACATTCCTAATGCAGTTACAGTAGTTGCTTCTGCTAAACTCATTCCGGTGCTTGCACAAGCTGTTTTTATAGCATCTAATGTACCTCCTAATTCTTTAACCCTATTTGCTATGTGGATTGAAAAATCTACTCCAACGCCGACAAGTATCGAACCAATCATGACTGTTACCAAATTTAATGGTACGCCGTTAGAATCCATAACGATCCACTGCATTCCCACTGTAAATCCTACAGGCATTGTAGTCAATAATGCATATCTTAGGTCTCTAAATACTAATGCTAAAGTAATTACAGTAAATGCCAATGCAAAAAATAACGAATTCCATTGTGAGCCTACTATGAGTTGATTAATTTCTATCGTTATTGGAGCTACTCCGATTAAACTTGATGCATCTATCGAGTTTTCATTTTTACCTGCCGCTTCTGTTTTTAAATTTAATTCTGTTACAGCGATATCTGTAGTTTTACTGTCCATAAAAGGCATATCTACATAAATTAAATTTCTTGAAAAATCTGATGATATAAATAATTCTCTCATTTCGGTTGTTAAGCTATTGTAAAAGACATATAAGAGGAAATTTTGTACTTGTCTTCCTCCATCATCTTCTTGAGCATCTAAAGTATCTAAAGCAGCCCAAAAAGATGCATTACCTGATGCTTCTCTGTCAAATATCAATTCTGCTACATCTTGTATTGGAGATGGTACTGGAACCGGAGAATTGTCTATAATGTCCAGTATCGGAGACCCAGATAAATTTACGCCAACGGCAATGGCTTTCATTAAAAATACTATAGAAACCGCTGTAGTATTGTCAACTCTATCACATTCTGTTTCTAAATTTTCAATACCTTCTAAATTGGCATATGGATGTTCGGCAGTAAATGAGAATGAAGGTTCTGCCCCAATTGGTGCTTTAACCAAAATAAATCCAGGTTGCCCCGACTCGAACTCGTTAGAATATACTTTCATTTTTTGAACTGCACCAACTTCTTCTGGTGCCATATCTAAAAGATCAATATTTTCTTCAATGTTCTGTCTAGAAATTCCAGAAGAAAGTAATAATAATAAGACAAATATACTCAAACTAGTCTTTGTCCAATTTACTGGCACGTTAACTGCAGAAGTAAATAGTTTAGGAGGGGGATGTGAAGGTTTCTTTAAATCTAATAATAATGTTAAATTAGGAACCATTAACATAGTCATAAAATATACTACTACTATTCCTCCTGCCAAAGACCAACCAACTGTTTGTATAGGCCTCATCGGAGTAAAAACTAAAGAAATAAATCCAATTATAGTCGTAATTGCTGAGAGAAAAACTGCTCTTCCTGTAGAATTTAAAGCTTCATTAATTTTATCCTTAGGAGTTCCTTTGGCCTCTGCATATCTATTTGTAATGTGTAATCCATAAGATACACCCAATGCTAAGACTATCGGGCCTACAATAATAACAGTCATTGTTACTTCATAATCTGAAAATCCTATTATGCCTAAAGTTACCCAAACTGAACATAAGGTAGGTAATCCAGTGATAATTACTGTTTTTATGCCTTGTACTATTCTGGGTCTTCCGGTTTGTAAAATATCACAATGGAAAATGAATAATCCTGCAGCCACTGCAATTACTCCATAAGGAAAAACCTTCCAAAATAATTTGAAAGACTCCTCAGTAATTGCATTAGTTAGTGGCACTGGTCCAGTTAAAGTCATTGTGAGATTTTTTCCTTCCCAGTCATTTTCTATTGATAATTTATCAATGTTCATTTGGGTTTCTTGAATTATATCAGGTATTGAAATATCCTCTATCCCATCTCCATTTTTATCTAGATTATCTGAAATACCGATTATAATAACAGCCCTATTCCATTTTTTGGATGAAATATTGACTTGATTTCCTTCGGCATCAAATGTACCTACATCTCTAACTAATTTATCTAGGGCATTTTGTGGCATCTCAGCTAAAATCCTGTCAACCCTGTCTTGCTCATCGGGTATTGCATAATTTCCTAATATATCCGATTGTTGATCTATGGTTTCGTTAATATTTTCTGATAGATCCTCATTACCAGTTGCTTCTGCTAATCCATTAAAGAACGCTTTAGTAACTCTACCTGCACTTGAGTTAACTTCCTTAATCACTGTAGAGATTGATAATACATAAACTATTGAATCTTCATCTCCAGCATCGTCTCTGATGTTGTTAACGCTTCTTTCGATAATGTCTATTTCATCGAGTATTCTTGTATCTGTAACATTATAATTTTCGGATTCGACATATATCACCATTATATTTGTAGTCCAGTTTTCTCCAACTTCTTGTAGTAAATTCTTTGAACCAATGGGATCAGTAGATTCAGGAAGGTAAATTTCCATTTCCCCATTAACATTTAATGCTCCTTCTTCGCTACACCAAGATGGTTCATAACCATCTCTACAGTCGTTCACACCAGAATGCGCAGTAAAAAATCCTGTTATAATCAAACATATCACAACTGGTATGGCTGGAAACATTGTTAATGCCTTATTCGGAGTCAAATCTCTAGATTTTCTCCTAATATCATTGATAAAATATTTAAGTTTATCAATAATTAAACTAGTGTCATCGCTTCCAACAACCATGCCACTCAATGCTACCTGTATGAACCAAGAACTTCAACCTCTCGTCTGTTCAATTCAAAAAAGGTCTATATTTCTATGAATGATTGGTAACGGTCAAGAGTAACTTAGTATGCCACATATAATAATAGAGGGGAAGAATATGAGTAATCCCAAAATTTCTGAAAAGAGATGGTCAATAGATTTGGAAAAGATAATTCAAGAAAATCATTACAATGACATAGGTGATGTATATACGTTTAATCCAAAAAGTAAGAAAGAGATATTCGTTATAGATACTCCTCCGCCATATCCAAGTGGAACCTGGCATATTGGTGCAGTTGCACAATATAGTATGATCGACGTCATAGCCAGAAGTCAAAGACTCCTTGGTAAAGAAGTATTTTTTCCATGGGGAGTTGATAGAAATGGAATAAATATAGAATTTACTGTAGAAAAAAAGATGGGTCGAAAGATGCGAACATTTGATAGAGAAGAATTCCTAAATTTATGTAAAGAAACCATAGAAGGATATACACAGGAAATGAAACTTACCGCTAAAAGAGTAGGATTATCATGTGATTTTGATAAGGAATATCATACAGATTCTCCAAATTATAGGGCCATTACACAGGCAATTTTCGTAGATTTATTCAAAAAAGGAGAGATTATTGAGGATTTAAGACCAAATATATATGACCCAGTAGAAGGAACTACAATAGCTGATGCAGAAGTTCATAGAGTTAAAAGAAATACTAAATTATGCGATGTAAGATGGTTCACTGAAGATAATCAAGAAGTAATAATTACAACAACAAGGCCGGAAATGATTTGTGCATGTGGCGTAGTAGTTGTACATCCAGAAGATTCTAGATACAAAGAATTAATTGGTAAAAATATTTTTTTACCAATTGAGGTAAAAAATAGAACAAAAACTGTAAAAATCGTTTCACACCCATCAGTAAAAATGGATTTTGGTTCTGGTGTTTTAATGGTCTGTTCTTTCGGCGATCAAAATGATGTATCTATATTCAGAGAATTAAAATTAAAACCATTTCAAGCTATAGACTTAGAAGGTAAATTGACATCTATTTCCGGACCTCTTTTTGGCCTATCGGTGATGGATGCGCGTGATAAGGCCATTGAACTATTGTCAGATAATAATTTAATTTCCACAATTCAAGATCATATACAAGAAATTCCTGTAAGTGAAAGAGGAAATAATCCTATAGAAATAATTTTACTAAAAGAATGGTACGTGAAACAAACTCATATACAGAACCGAATTCTAGAACTTTCAAAACAAAGTCGTGTAATACCTGAAAGAAATAGACAATTTCTTAATGACTGGATGGAGGGTATTTCAATAGATTGGCCAATAAGTAGAAGACGTTGGTATCACACAGAAATACCTATTTGGTATTCTGAAGATGGAACTAAAATAATTCTTCCTCCTACGGGAAAATATGTCCAGCCATGGAAAGATTTACCACCTGCAGGCTCAGAAGTATTGGATAGAAAATCTAGAGAATTTATCTGCAAATATGATAAAGATCTTCCACATCTTGGATTGATTAAAGGTGAAAATAAAGTTTTTGATACATGGATGGACTCATCAAACTCTAATTTATTTGTTTCAGGATATCTAAACGATAATGACTTATTTAGAAGATCTTTTCCAACAGCCCTCAGACCTCAAGGTAAAGAAATAGTAAGGACCTGGCTTTATTATACAATGCTAAAGAGTACACTCTTACTAGACAAACCTGCATTTAATCATATTTGGATAGATGGTCTAGGAATGGATCCTTGGGGCAGAAAAATGTCTAAATCTGTTGGTAACGGCATAGATGCAAATTCTGTTTTAGAATGTGGCTTTGGAGGTAGAACCGGCTCATGGAAAATTAAGGGTCCAGACGGTAAACAGGTTCATTTGCAAGCTAAGAAAATAGGTAGTGAATGTTTTCGTTTGTGGAAAGCATGTGATGCTCAGGTTGGCGATGATTTCCATATCAACCCAGAAGAAATTGAATCAAAATATTTTGGAGTTTTAACTAAAATATTTAATGTTGCAAGATTTGCTAGCCAGTTTGATGTACCTATTAATCTAGATACTCAACCTGTAGATTTACCGGCAGAAGACATTTGGATTTTATCTGAACATATTAGAAATATGGAAAACATACATAAATCCTGGATAGATATTGATATATATACCGCTGCTCAATCAATTAAGAATTTTGCAACTGGGATATTTCCAAGCCATTGGTTAGAGATGGCTAAAACCAGATTATATTCCGATGACGCAAATGCTTCATGGACGTTACATAGGATTGTAAAGGATATAATTACTGTTTTTACACCTATTTGCCCATTCTTTTGCCACCATATATCTTTAACATTATATAATAAAAGCAGTATTACAGCAGATAAATATCCAAATTTAGATCTCAATGTACCTAGTCACTTTATAAATTTAGATACTATATCCCAACTTATAATAGATTTCAATTCTTCCGTTTGGAAGAAAAAGAAAGATAATGGGCTTTCCTTAAAATCTGCAATTTCTGGTGTAGAAATTCCTAAAGAACTTGAAATAATATCCGTTGCTTTAGTAAGGATGCATAATCTAGAATGATTTAGTTAATTGCTGAATGAGGTCTCTCACCATTGAAAAAATCTTTTAGTAATATCACCATTTCATCACCAATTCTACTTTGGGCTTCTATTGTTGAAGCCCCAATATGAGGTGTACCATGAAAGTTCTCTTGCTCTAATAATAAACTTAAATTCAATGGTTCCTGCTCAAAAACATCAAGTGCCGCAGAAGATAAAACTCCATTCTTTAGTGTTCTTATTATTGATTCCTCATCAACAATTCCCCCTCTGGCACAATTTACAATATGCCTTCCACATTTCATTCCATCTGAGCCATATTCGGGCATCATTTCTATTCTTTCTTCATTGACTAAATGATATGTCTCTTCGTTAAGATTACAATGTATTGATATGTGAGTACAATTTTTAAATACATCATCAATATTTTTATGAATAATACAATCATCCTTTTTTGCGAACTCCTTAGATATATATGGATCATAACAATGAATATTCATTCCAAAGGCCTTTGCAACTCCACTTACTCCTTGGGCAATCCTTCCATACCCAATTAATCCCAAATTTTTTCCTGACAATTCGGTACCTCTTAATTCTTTTTTTGCCCAGTTATTTTCTCTTAATTTTCTATCTCCTGTAGCAATATGTCTAGTAGATGTGATTAGGTGTCCTATTGTCAACTCAACAACACTTTGCGTGGATGATTGGGGGGTATTACACACTAATATACCTCTTCTAGATGCCTCTTCAAGATTAATATTATCAATTCCAACACCTGCTCTACCAATAAATCTAATACCTTTTTCATTTTCAATAGTTGATAATACCTTTTCAGTTAGTTTTGTAGCACTTCTAACTACTATCGCATCATAGTTATTTAGAATTCCAGATGATAATTCTTCATGTGAATAATGTTTTTCCGTAACTTCAAAGCCAATTTCTTTAAGCCTCTCGATAGCTTTTTTTGCCATACCATCACTAACTAATATTCTAGCCATGTAGATTCTCACTGGTGCCTATTCAATGAACTTTATCTATAATCATACAATTAATTGATTTTCTAACCGCTTTATTATTGACTATGACATCTTCAGCGTGACACATGGCGGAATCACTTGAGACACTTTTTACAGCAGTACTCATTCTATTAGGTCCGGTTATTCTTGCTCTTCCAGTATCTTTTGCATGGCGCTGGTGGGTAGGGATGGAGCCTGAACAAGAAGATTACAGGGAGAAAGTAAGAAGAGTATTGGATGCAGGGATACCCATTCGTAAATATCGATCCCAATTAGATGCAGAGGCCCGTAAAGTTCACTTAACTTCTGACAGACAGGCACGTATAGAATCAGACCTTTTACACCCTCTCAGATTATCGCATTTTTTACTTTTCCCTAGCCTAATAGTTTGGCCATTAGTAGGATTATTTGCGGCTATAATAACATTACCAATGATGCCCGTTTTAAGATTAATTGAATGGTTATTAATAGAAAAATCACTCTTATCTATGGTTGCCAGAATTGTTCAAAAATTAACACGTTGGGAAATTATAGGAATACCTAGATTGGATGATGGTGCCAAAGAATTAGACAGAGTTTTAGCCTCAATACATAGGATGCCAATTACAGTTTTTTTGGGATTATTCACTTATCTGATTATATCATACATGCCCATTAGTGCAAAGAATATTATGTTAGTTAGTGCAATTGTTTATATTTTTTTAGTTTCATTTATTTCGGTTATTAGAGCGGCAACGGCGAGCTCATTGGTTTTTGCAGATCCAACTAATCGTAGACTAATTCCTATGGATACTTTCGTTGAAAATGCATTAGGTCCATGGGTTGGAGTTGGATTACTATTTTTATTATCAAGGCAATTGATGTATGGAGGTCAGATAAGAGCAGATCAATCCTTGTCAGATCCCGTTGCATTCTCAATAAGTGTTCTACTTGTTCTTTATACGGCCACAGTAATAGGAATAACAGTTGAATTAATATTTTTCAGGTTAAGAGGGTCCTCAGTAAGGAATTCTTTCCAAAAACAAATGATTGACATCTTCAAACCTACATTATACCTATTTACCAGGGATAAAGGTTCATTGCACTTGTCTCCAGTCATGCCTTTATCTGAATGGATATCTAGCGGTGAAAATTTAGAGATTGAAAACTAACGACTTCTTCTATTACCATTTCAATTCCATTAGTTAGTACTATTTTATCCATTTCAACATATTTAATGGGTATAATCCCTAAGAATTTAGATTTATTACCTTTTCCATCATATGCAGTTGTAATTATTATTTTTCCGCCCCCATCAATTTTATATTCTCCTTCCTTCAGAAAATTTTGACAGCTTAACCTAACTAGGGTTTTTGTTAATTTTCCCCGACTTTCTAGTCGAGCATGTATTTCTTGCCCCGGATAACATCCTTTATCCATCTTAACTAACTCTTTCATCCCTACATTAAATGGTATCCTATTGTCTATTTCTTTGTGATTGATAATTCCAACGTCTATTCTAAACTTATTCCATTCTTTTTCATTAATCATCTTAAATTTATTTTCTATCAATTTTTCTTTAATAATATTCATTTCATTTTTAGGCATTAAAATTTCTATTGAAGTAATTTTATGTCGATTATTCGTGGAAATAATATTATCTCCACTTTCCAACCAGTCAAAATCTTTTAATTTTAGTATGGAATCATAAATATTTTTAAATATTCTATTTATTTTATCACCTGATAATATAACTTTTCTTATACTTTCGTCCGCATTTAGTACAATTATATCTTCATTCCACGGTATTCCTGTTGATAATATTCTTCTTACTTCGTCTCCTTTTATAGAATTACCAACAATTAATAATTCATTTTTAATAATGTATATGGTCAAAAGATCAATAACCCTTCCATTTAAATCACACAAAAGCGACTCATGCTTATTTCCAAATTCAATATTCTCAATTTTGGTTGTCAGTACTCTTTCCAGATGTTTAATTCCATCTTTTCCTCGGATAATTGTATAACTAGATTTTATTTCATAATAAAAATCTGTGGGATATAAATTTAACAAGAATTTTCAACACCTTAGCCGAATGATTGTCCACAACCACATTCCCGATCAGCACTAGGATTTTCAATTTGAAATCCACCTCCCATAAGGGTGTCTTTGTAATCTAGCTTTATCCCGTTTAATAATGAACTATCTTTATTGTGAATTAGTATGCTAACATTTCCAATTCTTATTCTTTGGAAATTATCATCTTTCGGATCTTCAGTAATTTTCATATCATATAAATATCCTGAGCATCCACCTGCTTCAGCACTTATTATCAATACATGAGTGTTTTCATCTCCCTCCATCGATTTTTTCATTGCTAACTGAGCTGATTCAGTAACATCAATTTGAACATCTACTACATTAACTTCTGAGAAAACTGGTAATGAAAATCCAGAACCATCTAACAGACCCATATATCGCTGTAGTGTAGGGGTTATTTGAATAATTGTGTTTGATACTTCCTCTACCCATTAATCATAACGGAAAACCCTCTGCGGAGTAACATGGAAGGCATCGAATCTAGGGACATAATTAGAATTGAAGATGACTCAATCAAAAGAGATATAGATTATGTTTCTGTAGAATCTCCATTGTCAATAAAAATTTCTAGTAAAGATAACTTAGATTTTTCACTAGGTTTATTGATGCGAACACCTGGAAATGACTCCGATCTAATTAAAGGATTGTTGTACAATGAGGGAATAATCTCATCTAAGTCTGACATAATTGAAATAATAGAAAATACTGATTATAATAAAGTAATTTTATCTAATAATGTAGAATTTAACCCACAAGAACACAATAGAAAACTAACCATGACATCTTCTTGTGGCATTTGTGGTAAGGAATCTATATCTAATTTAATACACCTTCATGGCCCCGAACTATCGGATAATATTCATATTAATATCAATATAATCGCTAATGCATTGTCCGCTCTGCAGAATGGACAAAACTTCTTTTCTTCTACTGGCGGAACTCATGCATGCGCCAGAATAGATATTTCAGGTTCATTAATCTCCATTGCAGAAGACATAGGAAGGCATAATGCCATGGATAAATTAATTGGAGATGCATTAAATAATGATAATTTACCTATAAGAGAAGAAATCGTAGTCATCTCTGGCAGAGCCTCTTTTGAACTTGTCCAAAAATCTCTTAGGGCTGGGTTTCCAATAATGATTGCCATAGGTGCACCAAGTAGTTTAGCAATTGACTTAGCCACAGAACATGGAATGACACTAATTGGATTCGCTAAGAAAAATAAGATAACAATTTTTTCAGGTTCCAAGAGAATTCAATAATTTTATACATTTCTATAAAAGACCTGATGTACACGTCATCACTGTCAACTACTATGAGGGGTCCTGTAAATGAGCTTACACCTTTGGAAAAAAATCCTCCAAAGTTGAGTAAACCTAAATCGACAGCGGCCGGAATCCCAGGAGTTCTTGCTTCGTTTTCTCATAGTGTGAGTAATAATCTTGTCTCCTCAATTTATAATTTATCTAAAGTGAATAGGTTCCAAGGTTTTGATTGCCCTGGGTGCGCATGGCCCGACCCTGATAATCACCGTTCACGATTTGAATTTTGTGAGAATGGTGCTAAAGCTGTTGCCGATGAAAGAACTAGTAATAAGGCAGATCCGGATTTTTGGTCAAATTGGTCTGTGAATGAACTATCTCTAAAATCAGATAATTGGTTAAATAAACAAGGTAGAATAACCGATCCAATGGTTTTAATGCCCAACAGTATGCATTATACTAAAATAAGTTGGGATGAAGCTTTCGATATTATTGCTACCGAACTAGCTAGTTTAGAAGATATAAATCAATCAATTTTTTATACATCTGGTAGAACTAGTAATGAAGCAGCTTTTTTATGGCAGTTACTTGCTAGATGGTTCGGTACAAATAACCTCCCTGATTGTTCAAATATGTGCCATGAATCTTCCGGGGTAGCATTAACTGAATCTATAGGAATAGGAAAAGGAACAGTAAAATTAGATGATTTTAACAAGGCTGATTTAATTATAGTAATAGGCCAAAATCCTGGAACTAACCATCCTCGAATGCTTTCAGCATTAAGTGATGCAAAGAAATCTGGAGCTTCAGTAATAAGTATCAATCCATTAAAAGAAACAGGAATGGTAGGATTCAAGCACCCTCAAAAACCATTAGACTTATTGGGTAAAGGTGTTAAAATTTCTGATGAGCATATTTCCGTAAATATTAATGGAGATATGGCATTATTCAGAGGTTTTTCAAAAGTTATAATTGAAGGGGAAAATTATGATAAAGAATTTATTAAAAAATATACTAATGGTTTTAATGAATATTTGGAAGAAGTTATTAATACCGATTGGGAAGAGATATCTGTTCATTCCGGAGTTAGTATACAAGATATCAAGAGATTAGGTGCAATAATTTCCAAATCAAAATCTACTATAGTTTGTTGGGCAATGGGTATTACACAACATAAAAATTCTGTTGCTACAATTCAAGAAATAGTTAATTTACAATTATTAGGTGGCCACATAGGCCGTCCTGGCGCTGGAATTTGTCCGGTCAGAGGCCATTCTAATGTCCAAGGAGATAGAACAATGGGGATAAATCATAAACCTAACTTAGATTTTTTATCATCTTTAACAGCAAATACAGGAATAGATGCACCAATTGATCATGGTGTCGATACTGTGGGTGCAGTAAAATTAATGAAAAATAATAATAACACAGTATTTTTATCTATGGGAGGAAATTTTTTATCTGCAATGTCAGATACTAAATTAACTGCAAGTGCACTAAAAAATTGTAAGTTAACAGTTCAAATTTCTACAAAACCTAATAGATCTCATCTTGTTACTGGGAAAAAAGCATTGATATTACCATGTTTGGGTAGGACAGAAATAGACAACACTTCTCAAGGTAATCAGATTATTTCAGTAGAAAATTCAATGGGTGTTGTTCACTCATCACGTGGTAATTCTAAACCAATTAGTAATAATTTAAAATCAGAAACTGCCATAGTAGCAGGTATTGCTTTATCTTTAGAGAATAAAATCTCTCGTAATAAAATACAGTGGCATAATTTATCTATTGATTACGATAACATTAGAAATCTAATTAGTTCTTGTATTGGTGGTTTTGATAATTACAACAATAAACTACGAAATAATGGAGGTTTTTATTTACCAAATCCTCCTAGAGATAGTTTGACATTTAATACTAAATCGGGTAAAGCTGAGTTTGTTAAACACAATATCTCAAGTAAGAAGGCCAAATTAAATCAATTCTTAATGATGACAATACGTTCTCATGACCAATATAATACCACAATATATGGTTTAAATGATAGATATAGGGGTATTTCTAATGGAAGGAGAGTAGTATTTATGAATCCCGAAGATATTAAAGATAATAACTTTGAAAAATTTCAGTTAGTTGATCTAACCTCACATTTTCGAGGTGAAAATAGAATTTCACATAAATGGTTTGTCATTCCGTATGACATTCCTAAAAGTAATATTGCAACATATTTTCCTGAGTCTAATTCTTTGATACCATTAGATAGCGTAGCAGATAGGAGTAACACCCCAACTAGTAAATCTGTAATAATAACTATTAGTAAATCAATTGAATAAAAACTATTTTCTTTTATTTTGTTCCCTTAAAAGTAACTTGCATCTATTTATTTGGGTTTTACAAAGTTCTATTCCATCCTTTTCTAATCCTCTTCCGATTGATTGTTCAAAACATTTTAATGCATCTTCATATAACTCTAAAAAAGCATATGATTGACCCATATTATACAGAGTTCTACCAGTTAGAAAAGAAGGTTCTAGAGATATCGCGGCATGGTATGCTAGAATGCTTTCTGAATATTTCCCCATTTGATATAATGCATCTCCACGACCATTCTGGCTTCTCACACGTAGTTCTTTTTCTTCTTTAGGGCAGCCTCCAATAGACTTCTCGAAGCAACTTAATGCGTCACTACTTTTTTCTTCTGAAAGGAAATTTATTCCCTTATTGTACCATTCAATTGAGGTATTTACACTTTCTTTGTAATTCAAATCTTCTTCAATTTTTTCATGATACAATATTTCTTCTGACTCATTTTCCATGTTATTTTTAATGCTGTTTTCTATATTTGTGGATTTATTCTCGGCCTCTAACATTTTTGCTTTATTTTTACATTGTATCGCTTTTTCAATGTAACCAGCCTTTTGTAATGAATCAGAAAGTCCATTCCATGCTTCAGGAGATTTAGATTTTCTTTCAAGTATCTCTTTCCATATTTTTACAGCACCAATATAATCTCCTATATCATTTAATTCTCTAGCTTTTTCTTCAGAGGTCTTTTGATTCAATGTTAATAGGTCCAAAACATCTATGTCTTCATTTTGAACTGGTTTGGAAATTAATAACACTTCTTCTTGTTCCTCTTCTTCTTTTTCTACAGTAACAGGAGATTCAACTAATTTTTGGTTTTGTATTCCCAAACCGTCATCGTGAATATGATCTTTTAATTCTTTTATCTTAATGTTAGATATTCTTTTTAATTCAACCATATCAGGATAAGTAATTAATGCTATTTTGGCATAATCTGAAGCTTTTTTTGGAGAAATGTTCTCTAAAAGGTAAGAAAGATTAGCTATTGTTGGGGGATGATTTGGCATAATAAAATTAACTTTCTCAAAATATTTTATTGCTTCATTAATCTTATTTTGATGTACCTTGATTACACCTTTGGAATATAGAGCATTTACATTATTTTTATCTATTAAAAGTATAGAATTATACAGTTCTAATGATCTTGAATGTTCTCCTTTTGAATAGAGTTCTAATGCTTCTTGAATAATCTCTGTGATGCTAGAATCTGAAGCCGATTCTACTTTCGTCATGATTCCACGCCTAACACATTATCCATAAGTATTTTCTGATTATGATTTTATCATAATTATCAATATTTAATATTTTAATGAATGGGTTGAATAATTATGTACCCTACGGTAATATATGATTGAGTCTATTCGTATTATGGGAATCTGTGGTTCCTACAGTCTTGAATCAGCAAATGGCCATATGATTAATTTAGTAAAAGAAGAATGTAAAAAATTAGGTTGTGAAGTAGTTATTTGGGATAATGAAAAAAATCCATTACCTTTTGTAGGTGAAGATGGGTGTTGGGAACATCCCAATGTGAAATTATTCAAAGAAATGGCTAATTCAGTTGATGCATTTATTTTATCTAGTCCTGAATATCATGGTACTATGAGTGGTGTCATGAAAAATTCCATAGACTGGCTCTCCTTTGATCAAACATCTGGAAAAGTTTTCGGCCTTATTAGTACTCTCGGAGGTCAATCTAATACTACTACACTCAACCATATGAGAACTTCTGTACGTTGGATGCATGGCTGGACTATTCCTGAACAATTGGTAATGGCTGATATAAAAAATTCCTTCAATGATAACGGTCAAATAATAGATGAAAAATTGAATGATAGATTAATTAAATTCGCTGAATCACTTAATTCTAATTCATTAAAGCTAAGACGTTAGGTGTATCATTTGACTTCATTACCTCATGGAAGTGAATTTTTACTATTAATTTCTGCTATATCTGCTTCTATAACTTGGTGGACATCAAATTTTACAAAAAAAATCCATATAACAAAATTCTTTGCATGGTTAGGAGTTTCATCTATGGTATCATTGCTAATTTGGATACTTGGTGATAATTAATGTTAATTTTAGATAATGATATACCTGTAAGGTTGCCAGTTAAATGGTATTATGATACCATATCAAATGAAATAATAATTGAGTATAAGAAAGATTTCTCTAATCTTGAATCAATCCTTTCAAATTTACTTAAATCTCCTAGATATATTAAAAGACGTTTAGATTTAATGAATTCAAGATTATGGTTTTTGATGGACGGTAAAAATAGTTTTGTAGAAATTGTAAAAATTATGGAATTAGAATTTAATGAGCAAATATTACCCTCAAAACAAAGGATCAAAACATCTATAATAAATTTTATAGATCTTCGTTTGTGCACTATAGTTAAACCTAAGGCATATATTTCTTGGCATATAGGGGAATATAGTGATTAATTTTTTTACTTTTCAAGTCTTAATTTATCATCATTTTTAGATTTATACAGTGCTGAGAAATATATTGTTAATGGAACAAAAAGAAGCAAGAAGAAACAGCCAATTAAAGTTGCAAGACTGTAAATAGATTCTTGAACTGGATTTAATTTGAATTCTTCAATAGAAACAAATTCATGTTTGACAATACTAGTACTAATTGTAATATTGTCATCGGAAATAACTCCTCCATTATTTACAACCTTTAAATTCCATGTTACAGTTTTCTTTTCATTATCTATTATATTTCTAGCTTCTTCTTCTGCTAATGCAGTATTATCACTCTGAATATATCCTAGTCCTTCAATGGGAAGATTTAATGAAACTCTGCCATGGATTATCTGTTCTCCTTCATTATCAATGGGAATCTCGTGAACAGATGCTCTCAAACAAGATTCAGATACTTCAGAAAATCCCCCGTCTTCACAATTGAAGAAGTCGGCACCTTCGATGCCCAATAAAGATGAATAATACCATTCCACTCCAGATGCTTCGATAATCAGTGTAGAGGATTCTGCTCCTACTCCTTCAATTGTAACGTTAATCCATGTAATGGCCTCCTTAGAGGTAAAATACCAATTAGCTTGTCCTTCTTCATTTGACTGGAGGTTTATAGTTTCTGATTCATTAGTAGTATTGTATCCATAATATTCCGAATCTAAGGTATTAGAATACACAGCATAAGATAGTATCAATACTAGAACTAGACCAGTTCCAATCATCGTCCTAAGCATATTAGGATTCTTCGCTAATGACTTCTTCATAGGTGTTGGTAGTGGTCTCTTTTTTTGAATACTTGTTCATACAATTATTCATTTTTATAATATGGTTCAGTCATCACGATTAAATAGACTCCCTAAGACGGGCGTTCACAATAGGTGATGCTTTGACGACATTCAACGATATTCCTGCTAACATTCTAATTGACGGTTTGTTAGAGGAATTGTCATCATTCGATTCCATAGTAGCACCTGATTGGGCTGCATTTGTAAAAACAGGTACTCATAGAGAAAGACCACCTAATCAAGAGAATTGGTGGTTAATTAGATCTGCAGCAATACTGCGTAAAGTAGCATTTAAAGGACCAATTGGTACAAATCACATGGCTCAAGAATTTGGTGGACCAAGAGATAGAGGCGTGAAACCCAACAGGGCTGCAGCGGGTTCACGGAATATTGCTAGAACTATTCTACGACAATTAACTGATTCTGGTCTTATTACTAGTTCCCATAATGCGGCAGGAACCGTAAATTATGGAAAAATACTTACTCCGGAAGGACATAAATTACTCAACAATGTAGCACATTCCGTAAGAAAAGTTGCAGAAGAGAAGTATCCAGGACTTTCAAATTATTAATGAGGTGATTATTTGGCAAGAAATAAACCATATGCTAAAAAGAAGCGATTGATAAAAGTAACAAATCAAAATAGAAGGGTACCTGTTTGGGTCATGCTACGTACCAACCGAAATACCAGTACACATCCCAAAAGACATATGTGGCGACGTTCCAAATTACAGAGATGAAAGATATGGCAGAAGTTAGAGAATTAACAATCCCATTGAGGGCGGCCTGGAGCGTTACAAGAAATCATAGAGCCAACAGAGCCATTTCTGAAATTAAAAAACATGTTTCGCAACATATGAAGAAAACTGAAGACGAAAAGGTTTGGATTGATGAAGAAATAAATAAAATTATTTGGGCAAGAGGAGCACAAAAACCTCCTCGAAAAATAAGAGTCATTTGCACTAGAGAAGAAGGTTTTAATATCCTTGAAGTTAAATTAATGGAGGAATAATATGGGTAATATTCGACCTTCTTTTATTAAAATTAGAGCATTAAGATTGGTGGATGATTATCCAGACAAATTCACCGGTGATTTTGAAAATAACAAGAAATATGTCTCTATGTATACAGATTTAGGTAATTCCGAAGGAGAAGAAGTTACAAATAAGAAAATGCGTAACTGGATAGCAGGATATATTACGCGATATAAACAAAGACGTGTTGATTAAGGTACTCCTATTAGGAGAGTACATATGGGTGAAAGGCTTGAAGTTCCACTTCCTGAATATGGGAATAAATTGTGTATAATACTAGTAAGACCACAATTTGATGGAAATATTGGCGCAGTTGCACGTTCAATGTTAAATTTTGGTGTAACAGATCTTCGTATCATAGGAAATTCTAAATCTTGGTCAAATGAAACCAGAAATAGGGCTAAACACGCTCAAAGTGTCTTAGATAATACATCATTCTTTGATGACATTCCAAGTGCAAGCAAAGATTGTTCTTTATTGGTTGGTACTTCAGGTAAAAGAGAATTTGGCAGTAAAATATCTTTTAGACATTTTCTCGACCCCAAAGAACTATCCAATAATTTAAAAAAAAGTGATAATAAAATAGCATTAATTTTTGGTCCAGAAGGTATCGGTTTATTAAATGAAGAATTGCAAAAATGTGATATTCTACTATCAATTCCTACATGGGAAGGATATCCTATAATGAATTTGAGCCATGCAGTCTCAATAATATGCTATGAATGGTTTCAGAATGCTGATAATATTGCTACAGACAGAATTTTATCTCCTGACCTAAGAAAGCAATTAAGAGAAGAAATTTTTCAATTATCACAAGTACTCCCTGTAAAATCTCATTCAAAGAAAGGTATTGAAGAAACGCTATTTAGAGTAATCTTAAGAGGTCTACCTAAAGACGATGAAATACATCGTATTTTAGGAGTAATTAAAAGTGCAAATAAGTCATTTACTAAAGATCAGGAGTCCAACTAGCCCATGATTTGGGGGTTTCTCTAACATTAAAAGAAACTAACCTTAACTTGTTTTGATACGAACTTTTAATATGTTTCTCAACTTTTTCAAAAGCCCATCTGGCTAGGTTTTCAGCTGTTGGGATGAATGGTAATACCAAGGTTCTATGTCCCGGTTCCAATATTTCTAGTGCTTTAAGCGCCTCCAAATCATTCTCATAAACTAAGAATGAATGATCTACTATGTCGTGTATCTCCGTATTAAGAATAATTGAAATATCTGAAAAATCCATTAACATACCTTCATCAGAAACACCTTTTTGACTAACAACATCACCCTCAATAACGGCCTCCCATCTATATCTATGGCCATGAAAATGTCTACATTTACTTTTATGATTAGGAACTCTATGCCCTGTATCAGTTTCTACCCATCTCATTATTTTAGTTACCATTTACTTTCCCTCGAATTTTAAACATATAGAATTTATGCAATATCTTGGACCTTTTGATTCATGGAAAAGATGGCCTAAATGTGATTCACATCCACTACATCTTACTTCAATTCTATTCATTCCATAGGAATTATCATTTATTTTTATTATACCTGCATTATCAAATTCTTCAGAAAATGCTGGCCAGCCACATCCGGAATCAAATTTAGATTTAGATGAAAATAATTTCTTACCACAATCATAACAGGTATAAACCCCTTCTTTGAAGTGTTTATCATACTCACCTGTGAATGGCTGCTCGGTTCCATTTTCTTTCATTACATTATATCTTAATTTAGTTTTTAAAGCTTCAGATAATACATTTTCCCATGGCTTTACATATTCCACTGGGTCTTTCTTACCAATAGAATAGAATGCTAGTATTCTTTCAATATCGGCACCACTAGTGCCCGAAGATCTACCATTAGAATCAGGGTTATAAGAGGTATTCGTATTAGCAAAAACAGTATCAAAATCAAGTCTTAATTTTCTACATGAATTGATAGAATCCCTTAATATTGTTTCTTTATTTCCATCAATATAAGGCAAGTGCAAAGAAACTTTTTCGGAGTTCCAATTGCCTTTTGCAAAGGCTTGTTCTAATAACTCATAAAACTCTGGTCTGCAATCTGGATATATAACGTGGTCTCCTGAGTGAACTCCTAATGCTATTTTTACATTAGTATCTTCTTTTAATCCAATACTCAACGCATAACCATACAAAATTGAGGCGAAAATCGCATTCCTATTTGGCACAACTGTTGATTTCATTTGTTCTTCCTCATAGTGGCCTTCAGGAATTTCTTCATTATTTTTAATTAATGATGAATGAAATAATCCCATTACACTAGATAGATTTACTACTTTATGGTCTACTTTGATCCCGTTATTATTTATATAAGTTAAATTCTGAAGAGCCCTTTCAATTTCTATAATATGCTTTTGACCATAATCATATATTAAACATGTCACTTTATATCCATCTGATAAAAGACGTAGTAATAGCCCTGTAGAATCCATTCCTCCGCTTAATGCCATAACTACTCTCATTCAATCAACTCCCATCCATTTATGAGTTTGTAATGATAGTCTCCATCCCGGATTAGACTTTACCACTTTTTCAACTATACTAAAACTTCTTCCATTCGATTCAATACTATCGTTCTCTATGTAACAAGGTTGTATGTAATGATGTTTGAATCCTTTTTTAATATCATCATAAATTGAAAGATCTTGTCCACAATAAACAACCTTTAATTCGTCTCCAGTACGTTGTTCAATATTCACATTTGGATAAATTTGATCTTTTGGAGAGACGCAAATCCAATCTATGATATTTGGGACTCTTATAGTTCCGTTGGTTTCGACAGAGAGATGAATATCATATTTCTTTAATTCTTTACCTATTGTATTCAAATCCTGCATACAAGGTTCTCCACCTGTAAAAATAACTCTTTTACAATTGTATGATACTACTTGATTGATTATTTGTTCTAACGACATTTCATGAAATGTTAGAAAGTCTGTATCACACCATTCACATCTTAAATTACAGTTACCAAATCTGATAAATACATGTGGAACCCCAGTATGAAATGCTTCACCTTGAACTGAGTGAAATATCTCAACAATGGGGTAGGTGCTCACAGTTCCCTACTCCTGATTAATTGCATTAATTCAGAACGGGCCCCAGAATCTTCGAAAAATACCCCTCTCATAGCACTGGTTGTCATAACAGCATTTTGTTTGGATACGCCACGACATTGCATACATCCGTGTCTTGCTTCTAATATCACCCCTGCTCCTAATGGATTTAAATTTTCAACAATATCATCTACAATAGATATTGTTATTCTTTCTTGATTCTGTAATCTTCTCGCGTATAATTCTACAATCCTTGCTAATTTACTGATCCCAACAATTCTATCTGTGGGTATGTAAGCAATATGTGCTCGACCGCTAAATGGTTGTAAATGATGTTCACATGTAGAATAAAATTCAATATCTCTCAGAAGAACGATTCCATCGTAACCTTCTGCATTAAACGTTGATGCTAAAACCTCTGATGGTCGTTGCTGGTAACCAGCAAATATCTCATCAAATGAATCTATGACTCTTTTAGGAGTTTCTTTTAGTCCTTCTCTATTAAAGTCATCTTCTAAGTATTTCAGTAAAGTCTTAATTGCAGATTCAGCTTCTTTTCGTCCTATATTATTCATTCTCAATCCTCCCATGACGTGCGTCAATTTCATCCAATTGATCTAACAATTTTCTACAACCTGTTCTAATGGCATCCGCCAAACTTACATATTTCCTATCGTCTCCAACATGTTTTCTTAGGTCCTCAATAATTTGTTGAGGCATATCTAAACTAACTTTAGGCATAATTATTGGAACTAGATTTTATTATTAAATATTACTCAAGTATTACCTGAATATTACCTAAGTATTATCTTCTTTCTTCAATCAATTTATCTAATTCTGGATAAGTTTTTGATAATGCAATACTTTTTTGTTTTAATCTATTTATTTGGTTTCGAACATCTTCTGGATTAAGGCCTTGAGATAATAGATTAGATATTATCGATAATCCACCTTGTATCATACCAGCATCTAAGAATGCATCGTTAGATATTTCATCTGTTATTCTTAACATCTCTAAGGTATCAGCCAGAAACATAATTTCATTATCCAATACTTCAGATTTGATATTTTCTAATTTTTCAAAACGACATATTAGTGTTTCCATAATACGGCCCAGTGTCTTTTACTTTTGATTATTGTTAATTTAATCTTGAATTAATTCTACCAGGACTCCTCCAGTAGAGGAAGGGTGAATAAATGAGATTAGTTTCCCATTTGCACCTATACTTGGTTTTTCATTAATTATTCTTATACCTGACTTTTTTAATTCTAAAACAATTTTATTTATATCAACTACTTTAATTGCTAATTGTTGTATTCCTGGGCCTCTATTTCTAATGAATTTTCCTATCGGAGTATCTTCTTTTAGAGGCTCTAGTAATTCTATCTTTGAACCTTGTTTTCCAGTAAGAAATCTAATCTTTACGCCCTGTTCCTCTACTATTTCTTCCCCCGAACTAGTGAATCCTAAACACTCCCAAAATACACTACTATGTTTTATAGACTCCGTGGCTATTCCTATATGATCTACTTCAACATTACTCATTTAAACACCACTCGGAGATATCCAGGTCCCAAAAACGTCTTTCATAACATTATTAATTTCACCCACTGTAGCTTCAGCCTTCACTGCTGATATAATTGAATCCATAATATTTTCTTCACTCTTACATACTCTACTTAATTCTTGTAATGCGTTCTTGATGGCGTCTTCATTTCTATTTTTTTTCAATTCTTGTAAGTGAATAATTTGCTTTCTAGTATTATTTATATCCAATCGTTGAGCTTCAAAATCTTCTTTATTATTTTCTTCATATTTGTTGACACCTACAACCTCAATATCTTTATTTTCTACATTTTTCATATGTTTCCACGCACTCTCATGAATCATTTTTTGTTGATATCCTGAAATAATACAATTCATAGAACCCCCATTATCCTCAATTTCTGACATTATCTTCCTAACCTCAGCCATGATATTTTTAGTTTTATTTTCTATCATTATAGATCCAGTCAATGGATCTATATTTTCTATTATTCCGATTTCAGATGCAATTATTTGTTGAGTTCTTAATGCAAGAGTAGCTGACTCTTCAGTCGGTAATCCTAATGCTTCATCAAAGCTATTGGTGTGTAATGATTGTGTTCCTCCAAGTACTGCTGATAATGCTTGGTATGCCACTCTAATTGCATTCACCATTGGCTGCTGTGCTGTTAATGTTACTCCAGAAGTTTGAGTATGGAATCTAAGCATCGAAGATTTAATATTTTTGGGATTAAATTCCGACATGATATCATACCACAAAGTTCTTGCAGCCCTAAATTTACAGATTTCTTCAAAGAAATTATTGTGGCATCCAAAAAAGAATGACATACGTGGTGCAAATTCATCAATTTTTAGTCCACTATTGATTGCACATCGAGTATAATATAAAGCGTTTGTAAGAGTCAAGGCCAACTCTTCGGATGCTGTACAACCAGCTTCTCTAAGATGATAACCACTTATAGAAATAGTATTCCATTTAGGAGTATTTTTATTACACCATTTCATTAAATCTGTAGTGAGTCTTAAAGAATGTTCAGGAGGAAAAATGTATAATCCTCTTGCAATATATTCTTTTAATATATCATTCTGTACAGTTCCTCTCAGTTCTTTCCTAGGTATGCCTTTTTCATCTGCAAGTGCTACATAAAGCGCTAATAATGTGGTTGCCGGTGCATTAATCGTCATAGACGTTGATATTTCTCCTAAGTTGATATCTTTGAATAATATTTTCATATCATGAATAGAATCTATGGCGACACCCACTTTACCAACCTCTCCTAATGATAAATCATCATCCGAATCAAGTCCTAATTGTGTTGGTAAATCAAATGCTACAGAGAGGCCAGTTTGCCCGTTAGTCAATAATGATAAAAACCTCGAATTAGTTTCTTTTGCAGATGAAAAACCAGCATATTGCCTCATTGTCCAAACTTTTTTACGGTACATTTCGTGATAAATACCACTCGTAAAAGGTGGTTTTCCAGGACTACTCATATTTCCCATAGAACTATCGGAGAGGCAATTGGTCATGAAATATGCGTTCAATGTTGGTGCCCATTTGCTCCATGCGAGTGACCATGTAATATTTCTTCTTCAGTTGCATCTCTTATGCTTATTACATCTACACTAAATTGTAATGTTTTACCTGCCATAGGATGGTTAAAATCAATTTTGACTGTTTCTTCTAATATTTCATTTATCGAAAATTGCATTGGCCCCTGGTCACTTTGCGCTTGGAACATCATTCCAACCTCTAAATCAGGAGGAAATTGATCTTTGGGCATTTCTTGTATTGCATCTTCATTTCGATGTCCGTATGCTTGTTCTGGTATCAATGTAAAATCTCTTTTTTCTCCTTTTTGAGCTCCCAAAAGTTCTTGTTCGAAGCCCATTATCATATTATTATGACCAACTAAAAATTCCATAGGCTCTCTATCTTTACTTGAATCGAATATTTCATCAGAATTCGGAAATGTTCCTGTATAATGTACCGTTACTACTTTATCTTTTTCTATTTTCAAATAATCACCTTCTTGTTGTATAGTTCTCTATCACTCTTGATAATGATTTATGTTGTTTTTCATCTAAAATACCTTCGAGTAGCTTTTCATCTATGTAACCTTTGGCTTCCTTTGTAGATTTACGTTCTCCCTTTGCCCAAATACTTGCTAAAAGATTTGATCTGTATTCTTCCATTACATTTATTTCAACTAATAATGCACGCATTTCATACTTATATTCCATATGTTTACTTCTATCTAAACGTTTTAACCTAGTTGCTGGTTGATATGTTTTTTGCCTTGATCTAGGTCTAGGTTTTCTTACTACTTCAGTAACTGTTTTGGGCTTTTTATCTGTCACTTTTATCTGTGTTTTTTCAGTTGCTCGGATTCTACTTTTTTCTATCAATTCCATGGCCTTTGAACTAGGTAAAACCACTTCTTCTTCAATTTCATGCTCTACTTTCTTCTGTAATCCTATACTTTTCTTTTTAGATTTTCTACCAAGTATATTTTCTTCTATTATCTTATTATCTTCTGATAACTTATCTTCTACAGTTAGATTATCCTTCTGAGTTTTTTCTATTTCTAAATTTTCTTCATGGTCTTTTATTAGAGTTTTATCCTCTTTACTTTTATTAATAATAATTTCATTTTCACTAAGTTTTTTTGGCTCTTCTTTCTGAACAATTTTAGGTGGTAATGGGGCCTTTAATGTACCTTGACTAGGTTTCTTAACATTTTTGTTAGCAACTGAATCTTTAGATTTTTTTTGAGGTCTTGGAGGTATATTACCTCCAAAAACGTTACGTGGTGCTACTTTAGGCCTCCTTCTACGCTGCACCTTTTAATCAATCTCCGTACTCTCCAATTAATAGGGTTTGATAAGTCTTCTTAATCCCATATTATTTCTGTGTGGTCTGTCCTTAACATAGGATTAATAGCACTATCACTTAAATTAGTACTATATCCTACTTTATGCAATAATCTTCCTAATTCAGCAATCATAGTACCATTGTCAATACAAAATCTTTTTTCTGGCCAATATGCTTTGGCACCGCGTTCTTCGCACATTATTTCTGCCATTTCCCGAATTCTGGAATTACACGCCACTCCTCCTCCTAATAGTAATTCATTCTTACCTGTATGTGCCATCGCTCTTTCTGCAACCTCAATACATGAAGCGAATGCATGCTCTTGTAATGACCAACATATGGATTCGAGAGAATTTCCATCAATAATTTTTCTTTCGGCTGCAGTTAACATACCTGAAAAACCAATATCCATGCCTTGAACTCCATATGGAAGATTAATAAAATTAGCATTGATATCATGATTTAATGCAAATCTATTCGCTAAAATCTCTATTTCTGGACCTCCAGGAAATGGAATTCCTTGTGTTCTTGCAAACTTATCTAACATGTTTCCTATTCCGATATCTAATGTTTCACCCATGACTCTATACTTATTCCTAGAGCTTGCTATAACCTGAGTATTTCCTCCACTTACGTACAACAGAACAGGATCTTTACATCCTGTTTGATTTTTACCAATTTCAATATGAGCCACACAATGATTTACTCCTATTAGAGGGACATTCCATACTTTTGAAAGAGTACGCGCAATACTTGCACCCACTCTCAAACATGGCCCTAAACCCGGGCCTTGACTAAATGCTACTGCTTCAATTTCATTGCTATTAAAAAATTCAGTGGACATTATATTTTCTAGTAAATTCGAAGCTTTTAGACAATGATGATCAGCTGCTTCTCTTGGGTGAATGCCTCCTTCTTCTGGTCTAAATAAATTTGAAAATGAGGATGATAGTTTTCCATCCATATCGACCATTCCAAACGAGAGAGTATGTGCTGTACTTTCAATACCTAACACCGCACCCTTCATGTTTACCCGTAGGGGGTTATCCCTTTGAAGTATAACTGCTCCCACAAGACATGACTACCATCATCACGAACTGTGGTGAAATCGCCCACTTATCCACAGGAGATATTACTAAGCCAATTTCAGGTTATGAAATGTCAGATAAGGAATCCCTTGTATATGCTAAGGATAACGCTATAATTATCAAAGATGGTAAAATTAAGACAATTAATCAAAATGATGTAGTAATAGACGAATTCATACCATGGTATGAAGGAGGAAATATCAAGAGAAGTGGGTATGATATTATTGATGCTGAAGGAAAAGCGATTATACCAGGATTAGTTGATAGCCATACACATCTAGTTTGGTCGGGAGATAGATATAATGAGTTATCTATGAGACAACAAGGCTTATCTTATCACGATATATCTAAATTAGGAGGGGGCATAAAAAAAACTGTTGAGAGTACAAGAAATACCAAATTCTCTAAACTTTTATCAAAAGCTAGTGAAAGATTAGATATTGCAATGATGCATGGTACTACGACTTTGGAAGCAAAAAGTGGATATGGATTGTCTAATAATACTGAAGATATATTATTAAAGGTTGTATCATCATTAGCCGAGACCTCACATTGTAATATATTTTCGACATGGTTAGGGGCACATGACTTTCCTACAGACAAAAATAAAAACGAATACATTGAAGAATTAATTGAAATTCAATTACCTAATGTATATGAAAATAAGTTAGCTAAATGGGTCGATGTATTTTGTGAGCCTGGTTGGTTTAGTTTAGAAGATACTGAAAGAATTGTTAAGGCATCGCATGAAGTGGGACTTAAATCTAGATTACATGTAGATGAGTTTGTGGATTCTAATGGTTTGAAACTTGCTTCTGAATTAGGATCAGTAAGTGGCGATCATGTGGCATTTTCAAATGATGATTCTAGAAATTTAGCCTCAAAAAATGGTACAATGCAAACTTTTTTACCCGGTACACCATATATTTTAGGAAAAAAAATAGATTTACCAATACAGAAATGTATTGATGAATGTTGGAATTTTGCTATTGCATCTGATTTTAATCCTAACTACTCTTCATTGTCTATGCCATTCATTGGTAGTCTTCTAACGCACAGATTGGATATTAATCCATTAACATCTTTAGTAGCATCAACTAGAAATCCAGCTTCAACATTATTTGATTCGAATGAGATGAGAGGAACTCTATCTATAGGTTCACCTGCTGATTTGAATATTATTGCGTCATCATATATTGATGGTTGGTGTCAGACCCCTGGTATTAATTCTATAAGTAAAACAATGATTAA
This sequence comes from Marine Group II euryarchaeote MED-G38, assembly GCA_002457145.1. Lineage (GTDB taxonomy): Archaea > Thermoplasmatota > Poseidoniia > Poseidoniales > Thalassarchaeaceae > MGIIb-O3. The sequence continues at coordinate 43,418 of NTJP01000005.1, read as the reverse complement.
TGGAATTATTGTAAATTCAAATAAGACGATATAAAATTGTTAATAAATAATTATAGATATGAAAGTACCTATATAATATTTCATTGTCAATAATTACATTACATAATAGAAAATCTACATTATATTATAAACTCATCAAACATCATATTTCTGATAATCATAGTTATCAGAATTAGTTTTAATTATGTTTATTGAAATTGTACAGCAGTATAACGTTTTTGACAATTATTATTATTTTTCATTGTTTGACCCTACAATAGGGTTGAAAATTGAGACATGTGTCCCAGCTTATGGATCCATCAATCAGTGGACTCTGTTTAAGATGTAAAAAGTATGGATTAATTTCAAATGTTCATTTTATAGTGATGAAAAATGGACGTACGAGGGCCGCAGGACTATGTTCAGAAAAAAACTGTTCAGGAAAAATCTCAAAAATTATCTCATGATATTTAATTTAATTAGAATGATTCATTTGGAAAGTCAATTTCGGCAGGGATACCTAGGGCTCGTGGTCTAGGGGTTATGACGCCACCTTGACATGGTGGAGATCGCAGGTTCAATTCCTGCCGAGCCCACCAATAGTTACAAAACTAATTATAAGATTATTCACCTAATATGAAATTCTTAATTTTCCTGAACCTTTTGATTTTACTCTATTGATTTTTAAATCGTCTAATATATTGATATTTTTTACATGTGTTCCTCCACACGGACACAAATCTATATCTACTATTTCTACTACTCTTAATTTTTCTATAGAACTTGGAATACGATCCAAAAAATTTGTATGTCTCATTTTATTATGTGATAAAATAGTATTTCTGTCCCAATCATATACATTAACTGGTGCATTGGTAGATAATATATCATTGAAACTGGATTCTAAATCTTCGATATTGAATTTATTCTTATCTTGAAATTTTAGGTCTATTCTGGTAAATTCGGTTCCTATTTGATTTCCTATAGTCTCAGCACCAAACAAATCATTAGCCAACGCTGAGACTATATGTTGAGTTGTATGCATTTTAGCATTTCTATTTCGATTTTCTTTATCGATAATACATTTGATATTATCACCTATTTTAAATTGATCTACGGAATCTATGGGATGTTTGATATATTCTCCTGGTAGTGTTTCATGAAATTCTTTTTCTAATTCTCCTAATATGATAGTTCCGATATCGCCTGGTTGGCCGCCTCCTCGAGGAAAGCAATATGAATTATCAAACATTAAATAATTATCTTCAATATTAACTATTTTAGCTTTGAAGGGTTTTGGATTGGTACCAGGATGGCATTTTAGATGCATTTTTTCCTGCATAATCTCACCTAAATAAATTAGATAAATTACCCAATAGTAAATTTTTAGATACTTCTTCACAATCTTTTGTCATTGATCTATCATTTGTGAGAGGTTTCACTAATTTACTTAGCCAATTATTAATAATTAGGACTCCATTTCCAGGATCTTCTGAAATTCGATTTAGTGCTTCATTGGCACAAATTAATTCATTTGACAACACTAGTGATAAGTATTTTGTGGAAATAAATGTTCTGTAAGTACCAGTCGCACCCATGGAAACATGATCTTCTTTGCCATTACTAACAGGTACGTTGCCTACTGATGTAGGATTAGAAAGTAACTTTAATTCTGAAATTAGTGATGCAGATACATACTGTACAATCATCAGACCGCTTTCCAAACCTTCTTTATTAGTTAAAAATGCTTTTTGACCACTCCATCTTGGGTCTAAAATTTGTTCTATCCGTCTTTCCGATATAGATGCTAATTCATGACATGCTATCGCTAGATAATCGCTCATCAATGATAAATTTTGACCATGGAAATTACCGCCACTGATTACATCCCATTTTTCTTCATTACTGAATACTAAAGGGTTGTCAGTTGCACTATTTAATTCTATTTCTAACATTCTACGTCCTTCAATTAAAATTTCAATTATAGGACCATGTACTTGTGGAGCACACCTAAATGAGTATGCGTCCTGTACTCTATCACAATTTACATGAGATTTTTGAATATCTGAATTCGAGAGAAAACCCATAATCCTAGCAGATGATATTTTTTGACCTAAATGAGGTCTAACATCATGTATACGTGGGTCAAAGGGCGAATGTGATCCTTTAATAGCTTCTAGAGAACATGATGCAGAGGCATCAGCAGCGAATACTAAATGTTCCATATTTGATATCGCGATTGATAGATACGTACACATCTGACTAGTTCCATTTATTAGAGATAATCCTTCTTTTGCTTGAAATATTATAGGTTTCAAATTATATATTTGTAGTGCATCAATTGCATTTTTTACCACCCAATTTCCATCTATTAAGACATTACACTCTCCTTCGCCCATCATTGCGAGTGCTAAGTGAGATAAAGGAGCTAAGTCTCCAGATGCACCCAAGGATCCTATTCTTGGGATTACGGGGGCAATTTTATTATTTATCATAGAAATCAATAAATTTATCACTTCTATTCTCGTACCTGAATAGCCTTTTGCTATTGAATTTGCACGTATTAACATCATCATCAATACATGTTCTGGTTCCATTCTTTCACCGACTCCACAAGCGTGACTACGTATTAGATTGGATTGTAATTCTTCTAAACTATTGGCATCAATAGTTACTGATGATAATGATCCAAATCCTGTATTTATTCCATATACCACGTTATTATTTTCAATTATTTTTTCTATAGTTTTTCTAGACTTATTCATTTTATTTTTCGCATCATCTGTTAAATTAACTCTTCTAGATTCTTTAAATAAAGATACCACATCTTCAATTTTAAGTGAATAACCATCTATATGCAGATCACTCATAACCATTCCTCAGGGCATCATACAGATATACTCATCGAATCTTATAACAAAAAATCTATAATATCCTCATCAACAAGATTAGAAACTGTTATTTCTAATTTTTTATTCCTATCCATAGCTCTTTTAATTGCAAATTTAGCACCTTCGTTTCTAGCCCAAGACCTACGAGCGATTCCATTATTAACATCCCATGAAATCATTGATTCAATATTTTCTTGAGACTTTTTAGAACCATCAATTAACATTCCAAATCCACCATTGATTACCTCTCCCCAACCTACTCCACCACCATTATGAAGACTAATCCAAGTTGCTCCTCTAAATGAATCTCCGACGAAATTTTGTACTGCCATATCTGCAGTAAACATAGAACCATCTTTGATATTGGCTGTTTCTCTGTATGGACTATCTGTTCCGCTAACATCATGATGGTCACGCCCCAGAACTATTGGACCAGAAATTTTCCCTTCTCTAATTGCATTATTGAATTCAATAGCAATCTTTGTTCTCCCTATTTCATCAGCATAGAGAATTCTCGCTTTACTACCAACTACCAAATTATGTTTATCCGCTTCAGATATCCATCTAATATTATCCATATATTGTAGTTTAATCTCTTTTGGACATTTTTTGGATAGATTTTTCAGGACATCTAATGCTATTTGGTCTGTTTTATCAAGATCTGATTTTTTACCAGATACACAAACCCATCTGAAAGGTCCAAAACCATAATCAAAGCACATCGGACCCATTATATCTTCGACATATGATGGATAGGTAAAAGAATCATTTTCTATTACTTTAGCCCCTGCACGACTAGCTTCAAGCAAAAATGCATTACCATAGTCCCAAAAAAACATCCCTTTTTTACTTAGTACATTTATAGCATTTGCATGCCTATTAAGAGAATTTTTAACCTTTAATTTAAATTTATCAGGGTCTTTAGATAATAATTCTAATCCTTCTTCATAAGTTAAATCTACTGGCATATAGCCTCCTAACCATGGATTATGGAGACTAGTTTGATCGCTTCCCAAATCGGGTACAATCCCTTTAAAAATAAAATATTCTAACATATCCACAATATTACCAACATATCCAAGTGAAACAGCTTCTTTATTTCTTTTAGCATTGTTAATTCTAATTGCTAATTGGTCTAAATCTGTAAAAATTTCATTTAACCAACCTTGTTCATGTCTCTTGCGTGCCGCAAAGGGGTTACATTCAGCAATTACGCAAACAGCTCCTGTGATAACAGCGGCTTTAGCCTGTGCACCTGACATTCCACCAAGACCAGATGTAACAAATAAAGTCCCACCTAATCCATTTTCATCTTTTATCCCAAGATATTTTCTTGCAGCATTTAGAATAGTTATTGCTGTACCATGTACTATTCCTTGTGGGCCTATATACATGTACGATCCGGCCGTCATTTGTCCATATTGTGAAACACCCATAGCATTCATTTTATCATAATCTTCTTGACTAGAATAGTTCGGTATTACCATACCGTTAGTTACTACAACCCTAGGAGAATTACTGTCTGAGGGAAATAATCCCATTGGATGTCCTGAATAAATTACAAGTGTTTGTGTATCGTCCATTTTAGATAAATAAAACATAACTAATCTATACTGAATCCAATTTTGAAAAACTGTCCCATTACCACCATAGGTTACCAATTCATGAGGATATTGTGCCACATCAGGATCAAGGTTATTTTGTATCATGTGCATAATAGATGCTGCAGATTGGGATTTGGCAGGATACTCTTGTATAGGCCTTGCATACATATCATAATCAGGTCTAAATCTATACATGTATATATGACCATAGGTTTCTAATTCTTCTAAAAATTCCTTTGCGAGTATATTATGCCACTTTTTAGGAAAGTATCTTAGCGAATTTTTTATAGCAAGCCTTTTTTCTTTTAACGATAGATTAAGTGGTCTTTTTGGAGCATGATCTATTTTTAAATCCAATTTTTTGAATTCTGGTAATTCATGAGGAATTCCAATAGATATTTCTTCTGAAAAAATCATTTTACCACCCTATTCTTGAGGAACATATTTCTTGAATATTTTCATTTAATGATTTGCTCTCTTTTAATATATTTTTTATTTTTATATTATATTTTCTACTGTCTTCTTTTGACAAATTAGGTGTATTAATTTTAACATTTAATGATGCAATATAGGCTGCAGATTCTGCTAGTTGTGATGCTGATGCTAAATCAGTCAAAGCATTTTTATTAGCATATTTAGCGAAATCAGGTAATAATAATAGTAAATCTAGAGATTTTTCCGCAATATCATAAGGTGCTGTAGTGGCCTCTAAGGAAGCCTCGATGATTTTTTCTTTTCTTATTGAAATTTCTTCTTCATTATTTTTGGGTAACCTATAGGAATTCATGACATTATCAAACGCAATACAGTCGTTATTAGCTAAATCTATAGAATGTAAAATTCCCTTTTCAGAAATATTTTTTAAATTTTTACTAATCTTATGCCCTTTAATCCATTTATCAGATTTTAGTGTCAACTGAGACACCATTGAAACTAATGAATATGAATGCCCTAGGACCAATGCGGCTACTGCCCCCCCTCCGGGTGTTGGAGATATTGATGATATTTTATCAAGAACTGCAATATAACCTTCATTCATATAATTACCTCCTACTATTGGATAAGGTCCACTCGATAATATTATTTTCCGGAATGAATTCATCTATAACATTTAGTTTAAGACCAGATATAGCAGCATTAACTAGTTCTGATTCTGATTGTTGTTTAGGATTTTTAGCGTAGAATTGTCCAGCATTTAACATTGCATTCAATGGAACTAAACCAACAAGTTCTGAAGAAATTACCTTTAATCCTAGATTTTTTGCTTCAAGTTTAATAGATTCTGTTACGTCATGTAAGCCAGTAATATTATAGTTTAATAAATTCATAGAAACTTGTGCAGTATTTTCATCAAACATCCATCCTGCAGCCTGAAGATATTGGAATTTACCAAGTTTTTTTATGGCTTTATTATTATTATCGAATATCTTATTACCTTCTTTATCTTTCTTAAAAACACCACTTGTTCTAATTTTTCCGGCAATTTTATTAGCAAGTGTTTTATCATTTGTATTCAAATTAACATTGTATGCAATCAGAATATTTCTAGATCCTGACGCTGTAACTCCGGACTTATAATTAAATTTTGTCGGACCGTAGTCAGGAAGCCAATTATCAAGTTTTATTTTTTCTGGGAAGCCTTCATATTCACCTTTGCGTATATTTGGTAGACTGATTCGATCAGTTTTTTCTGCAGCATCACCATAAATATAGATTGGTATATTGCATTCTTTACTAATTATCTTACCATATTTGTTTGCAATTTCTGTACATAGTTCAATTGAAGCGTTTGATAATGGAATGAATGGCACGACATCTACGGCTCCCATTCTAGCATGCTCGCCCTGATGTTGCCTCATATCAATTAACTCATAAGCTACTTTTGAGGACTCCACAGCTGCTTCCAAAACAGAATCTGGGGTACCAACCATTGTAACTACTGTTCTATTAAAATCATGGCCCACGTCAATATCTAATAGGTTGACATTAGGTACAGACAGTATCTTATCTTTGATTGATTGTATAATTTTAAGATCCCTACCTTCACTAAAATTCGGGACACATTCAATCAACACCTCAACCATGGCTATCCGACCATTATCTCAATGAAGAGTATTATGATTATCTGTATAGATTTTCATTACTATTAGAAGGGTTTTCATTTTTCTTTTTTACTATAATTTCTATTGATTTAACAATATCTTTCTTATTTACTTTATTTCTATTCTCTGAAATCGCATTCATGGCTGCTTCAACTATCAATGCCTTTAATTCTGCTCCACTAAATCCTTCTGTTTTATTTGAAATAAAGTTTAAATCAATATTATTAGATAAGGGAGTATTACGAGTATGAACTTCTAAGATGCTTCTTCTAGATTCCTTTTCAGGTAGAGGTAGTGATACAATCCTATCAAAACGTCCCGAGCGTAATAATGCGACATCTAATAATTCAGGCCTATTAGTGGCAGCTATTACTTTCACATTCTTTACGGAATCAAAACCGTCCATTTCAGCTAATAATTGCATTAATGTACGTTGAACCTCCCGATCACCTGAAGTTGTAGAATCTAATCGCTTAGAACCTATTGAGTCAATTTCATCTATAAAAATTATCGAAGGAGCTTTTTTACTTGCCAGATCAAATAGTTCCCGAACCATTCTCCCTCCTTCTCCAATATATTTTTGAGCTAGTTCAGACCCAACAATACCAAGAAATGTAGCATTTGTTGATGATGCAACGGCTTTGGCAAGAAGAGTTTTGCCAGTTCCGGGCGGGCCTGCCAATAACACTCCTTTTGGAGATTCAATACCAAATTTGTCAAATGCCTCAGGATTTTCAATTGGTAATTCTATTGCTTGTCTAATTTGTTTTATTTGTTCATCTAAACCGCCTATGTCAGTAAATTTAATCTCTGGTGATTCTATAATCTCAGCACTAGAAACCAAAGGATCCCAAGAATCATCAAGGACTTCTATAATAGATAAATTATCTTGATTTAATGCGACCCTTGCACCTGGAAGTAATTTACTTTCCTCTATGTGTTTGTTTATAGAAACTAAGAATACAGTACCATTAGAACTACGAACTATTCCATTGTCATTTATTGTATCTTGTAGATGTCCCACAACGAATGGGGGTGCATGTAAGTTTGATATTTCTTCTTCCATTCGATTTACACGCTTCTTTAATCTTGAACATTCATTCTCAAGAAACAACTTATCTGTAAGTAGTTGTTGGGATTTTTCAGATAAAATAACATAATCTTTTTTGAGAACTTCAATAAGTTGTGAGTTTTCATTATTATCTTTGTTCTGTACATCATTTTTGAAATTTACAGTTCTATCAACCTTGCTACTCATAAATATTCTGAGGACCAATAGTTTAAGATATCTACGAAGGAATGATGAATATGATACGTTACGCATTATGTATGGGAACATGCGAGTTATGTGGAAATGAAAAAGTCTCTACAAGAAAAACTAGAACGTTATCTACCATAGTTGATTGCTGCAATAGATGTTTGTTATCTTTAGGTCTGGAGCCAATTAATGATGGATCCAATTTTAAAAAAGAAACGTATATTAAAAAGAATAAACAAAAAATAATAAAAACTAGTCTAATTGGGACTGAAATTGAGGAATTGATTCCAAATTTTCATGTTAAGATAAGAGAAGAAAGAGAAAATAGAGGTTGGTCCATAGAAGAATTAGCAAAGAAAGTAAATGAGAGAGTAAAAATATTACAAAAAATGGAAAATGGTAATAGGGTAACTGATACTACAATTAAAAAAATATCAAAAGCACTTAATATTAAATTATATTCTACTATAATGCCGCAAAATGATAGAGTAATAAAATCAAAAGAAAATAAAGAAATGACAATGGCAGATGCTAATATATCCCAAATAGATAATAGGACTAATCATAAAAATATTAAAAAGAAAAAACGTAAACTCGGAGTTTCCAGATCAGGCGGAAGAAAAAGGAAGAAGGAATAAAGATGGAAATAGTTCCTTTGCATATAATTCATCTTGATCAAGACGATCCCAAGAAATGTACTGCAAAGAAGATGCAAAAGTTTGGTAATGCAATATTACATAATAAAGTACGTAAATCTCCAAAAAGAGGTTTTTTACTTAATCCTTTAAGTCCAGAAATACTAGGGCCTGATGATACCAGTATGGTTAATTTAGGGGCATCTATAGTTGCATTAGATTGTTCTTGGAAACAAATAGATGAATCATTACATCATATACAGAAAGATACTAAATTAATTAACAAAACGCTACCATTGGTTTTGGCAGCTAATGAAGTGTCTTGGGGGAAAGTAGGTCGCCTCTCTACTGTTGAAGCGTTTGCTATTTCTTTATGGGTATTAGGAAAAGAAGAACAGGCAAGAGATATTTTGAAGCCATTTAGATTTGGAGAGCAATTTATTGAACTAAACAAAGAACCTCTAGATGCATACTCTAATGCTGAAACTAACAAGGAACTAGAAATGATCCAGTGGGAATATTTTGATAAACCAAATTTATCTAACAAGTGAACCAGTAGAGATATCACCTTCAGGTGTAAGTAATTTAACATTACCATTACCATCATCGGCAGCTAATAACATACCTTCTGATAATATTCCACGAAGTTTCCGAGGCTCTAAATTAGCTACATATACAACATTCATGCCTTTTAATTTATCTTTTCCATATATGCCTTTTAATCCGGCACAAATTGTTCTTGTAGTATTAGGTGTATCTTCGAGTTTGATAACCCATAATTTATCTGCATTTGGATGTTCTTCAACAGATATTATTTTTCCTGTTTTCATTTCAATCTTTATAAAATCTTCAAATTGTATATTAACACTCTCCTGATTATCTGATTGAGAACCTTCTTTGTTATTATATTCAGTGGCAATTAATCCCTCACTAATGAGGATTTCTTCAAGATCTAATTTTTTGAACAAAGGAGTAGGCGGTGATGAATTCCACGTTAGTTCTGTATTGAATGAAAATGCATTGTTCCAAAGAATATCTTCTATAGGAACAGTTTCTCCAATCATTTCCCATAATCTATTACTTTGAAATGGCATAAATGGCCTTGTCAGAATGGCAAGACCACGCATTAATCTCCATGCAAGGTTTAATCCTGCTAGAGAATTATGTTTTTCTAAACTTTCCTCGGAATTTAGGTGTTTCCAAGGTGCACTGTTTTGAAGAAGAATATTTCCCTTTTGAGATATTGTCATTATATGCCTTAATGCTTCTTTAAATCGTTGCCTTTCCAATGATTCTGTAGCCTTGTTTTGTAATATTATTATTTCGTCTATCAGTATTTTTTGATTTTCAGTTGTGATTTTATCATATAGTGATAAAGGGTTTTCTACTGATTCGGTATTTACTCTGTGGGTTAAGGTTAAAACTCTATTAACAAAATTTCCATAATTTCCTATTAATTCATTGTTAACCTTATCAACGAACTCTTCCCATCGGAAATCTGTATCATGATTTTCAGGCATATTTATAGATAAATAATACCTTAAGGCATCCGGATCATATTTTTCTAAAAAGTTTGGTAACCAAACTGCATGCTTTCTACTTTTACTAAATTGTCCGCCTTGTAACATTAAATACTCATTGGATGCTACATTATTTGCTAATAGAATATTTCCATTTGTTTGAATATGAGATATTTTTTCTTTGCTTTTGGAGGAATTTATTGCCATTATTAAAGCTGGCCAAATAATTGTATGAAATGGAATGTTATCTTTACCCATAAAGTAAATATGTTTTTGTTTTTTATTAGAATCAAAAATTAACCAATCTTCCCATGCATCATTACCCTTTGGATGATTAAATTGTTTGGCATATTTTTCTGCCCAAATTCTAGCACAAGTATAATATCCTTGTACCGCTTCAAACCATACATAAACTCTTTTTTGATTCCATTTATCACCATCTAATGGTAATTCGATACCCCAACTAATGTCCCTAGTTACTGCACGTGACCTAAGTCCCATATTCAACCAGTTTTTGGTCATGGATCGAACGTTTGGTTTCCAAACCCTATTACGTTCTAATGCATAATTCTCTAAGGATTTTTGCAATAGTTGTAATTTAAAGAACAAATGATCAGTATCTTTTATTTCAATTTTAGCGTCTGGATTCATTTTTGATCGGGGATTAATTAATTCATTTGATTCGTAAGTTATTCCGCACGAATCACATTGATCTCCTCTGGCTTCGTTTGAACCACAACTAGGGCATTCTCCTTCGACATATCTATCAGGTAGAAACTTTAAAGTTCCATCTTCTAAAATGGAGCAATACTGCTTCATAGTCTTCTCCTCTAAGAATCCTGATTGTAGTAATAGGGTAAATATTTCTTGTACTAATTCCTTGTGCCTATAGTCTGTGGTTCTATTGTATAGTGTTCCACCGTATTCTATTCCTCTAGGATCTATGTTTTCGCCCCATGAACAGCCCATATCAATTAATGCTTTGAGGTTAATATCATGATATCTGTCCACAATCTCTTGAGGGGAAACTCCCTCCTCCTCAGCGCTAACAGTTATTGGAGTTCCATGCTCATCCGAGCCACTACACATCAATACTTTATTTCCTTTAGATCTTTCAAATTTATATTGAATATCCGCAGGTAAACAATTACCAGCTATATGCCCTAAATGAAGTGGCCCATTAGCATAGGGCCATGCCATAAAAATAGTTACGATTTCCATTAACCTGCCCCTCTAACTGGTAATCCCAAAAGTTAGATATTTATGTCATGTTCGGTTCGCTATCTAAGGAGACCGGTGCGTGGAACTAGTTATTTGTTAAAAAAAACTAGTTTATTAATCCTCCAGAGGCAATAAAATTGACCGATTATACACTCATTATAATATATACTTCTCTTGCACTAGGGGCTTCTTTCTTGTGTAGTATTTTAGAAGCAGTACTGTTGTCAACAACTCATAGTCATATTTTGGGTTTAAAAGATACACATCCAAAAATTAGTAAAGGATGGACTCAGTATAAAGAAGACCCTGAAAGGCCTCTTACCGCTATTCTCACTTTAAACACAATTGCTCATACTGTTGGTGCATTGGGAGTAGGATCCGAAGTAGAAAATTCTTTTGAGGGAGAATATGTAGTAGCAGTTTCTGCTGCTATTCTAACTTTAGCAATATTATTATTAAGTGAAATATTACCAAAAACAATCGGTGCATTGTACTGGAGAAAACTAACAATTCCATCTTATAATATTCTTAATATAATGATGGTAATATTAGTTGTTATAATAAAACCCATAGAATATATCAGAAAACTATTACCAGAAGTACACGCTGAACCAGTAACTAGAAGTGAATTATATGTGATGGCAGATATAGCTGAAGAATCAGATGTAATAGAAGAAGATGAAGAAACGGTAATTCAAAATCTATTAAGATTGAGAGAGATTTCTGTTGGTAGCGTTATGACACCAAGGGTTGTAATGAATACTGTATCGAATAATGAAAGTATTAGCGATGTTCTTAATAGAATACCCATAATGATTAACGGTAGAATGCCAATTACTGGAGAAAATATAGATGATGTAAGGGGTTTTGTTCTACGTAATGAAATATTAAGAAGAGCTGCAAATGATGAACATGATATATTAATGTCTGATATTTCTAGAGAAATAAAAACTTGTAGAAAAGATGATTCAGTAGATAAAGCATTAGATGTTTTATTGGAAAATAAAGTCCAAATAATGATAGTTAAAGATGAATTTGGAGGTACTTCTGGTGTAATTACAATGGAAGATATTATTGAAACTTTACTCGGAGTAGAAATCGTTGACGAACATGATCAAGAGGCAATTAACGAAGGCGGACATCATGAAGATATGAGGGAACTGGCAAAAATAAGATATGATAATGAATCCGAATAAATAACTTTTACAATTTAAAATGGAGTTTTAATTCCGATTGCTCTAACTATACACCAACCCTCTCTAGCTTCCCACACTGAAAAGATTCCGCCTAGTATTGAAATTATTCCAATAAAATACATTTCGTTTGAAACGATTAAATTAAAATTTAAGAGAGTTAATAATGAAATACCTGTTATTATTGACATTAAACCAATTGATAAACGGAAAAATTTTCCTTTTGCTCCAATGTTGCATGTTCTCTTCATTGATACAGTTAGGAAGACTTAGTTATATTAATGACTGTTTAATCAAAAACTTATATTATAATTTTTTAGGTGGATTAAATATAGAATAACCTGCGAAAATAGCCCATATGGCACCAAGAACTGCAAATGGCCATTCACCTGTAAAATAAGCCCTTATAGTAAGCAACGATTCACCAATAAACATTAGTAGTAAATAGAATATTGATCGACTTGAAATAATAGCTCTTGATTCGCAAATGAATGCAAGTAATACCATAATCATTCCAATATAGGCTCCGAACATTGTAATTTCCATATGAATACCTACTACATCATTCGAAGAAACCTTAATTCATAAAGTAATGTAAAAAAACGAATCTTCTGTATGGATTCAAATCTATTAATTATGATGGAATCCTAGGTGAGACCCAACTTTTCCATAAAGGAGGTATCAAACAAGGCCACCAACAAGCATAATATCCAGACGGTAATTCGGGTGCGTCTGGATGTGGTTGTAATTTCCAAAAGGGTGTACTAGCCTTCAGATGATGATCAGAATGCCGGGTTAGCTCTAGTAAAGACCATCTTGACCAACGGGATTCAGTATTCCAAGAATGAAGATGTGTTTGTCGTTCATTAACGTCTCTTCTTAAACCCCAATGTCTAATATAATTTACATATTCTAAAGTTAATATGGCAATTACTGATGCAATAATCCATCCAAATATAACACTGAAACCATTCGGAAGGATAAATAACGATAATATTAACATTATTTGTAATAACAAACCTTGATACGATGGATTACTTAATCCAGTTCTTCCTTTTGAGTTATGAATATTAACTGATGAAATAAATTGGCCTGGAATAGTCCTAATCCAAAATGACCATACGCCTTCATCAACTTTGGCGCTAGCAGAATCTTTCTTTGTAGCAACCCATTTATGATGATTATGATTGTGTTCTGTTGTGAAATGAGTGTAATGTACACTGAAAAGTAAAATTCTAGCTAAAAACCATCCCATACTTTTGGGTTTCTTGTGACCCAACTCATGCGCAGTAACAATGGCAGATGCGCCTGAGACTAAACCCGTCGACAAAGAAGCAGTTACAAGCCATAAATTAATTTCGTTTTGTTGATTAGCAAAATAGAAGAACGTACTAATTATTACTAAATGAAGTAATCCATGAACCCATAACAATATTTCGAAAGGTAAACCAGATTGTCTTGGAGGACGAGGTTGTGGAGATTTACCAAATATAATATCTAAAAAAGGACATATGGTCCAAATGAATATAACGCCCATTGCAGTGTAAATGCCACCTAATATATTCCCAGTAATTACTAGAATAGGGCTGATCAATCCAAATAGATGCACAACCCACGGTTCAGGGGTTAGATTCATTGTTCCAGTCATAATTTATCGAATAGTATTCTTATTTTAATTTTATTGATTATTTGAATTACTATTTTTATTATATATTTTTTTAAATATGTACCTCGAAAAAAATAATGAAAATAATAAGAAAGCTACGGGAGTCCAAGATGGGAAGAGCGAATTTGTAGCAATTAACCATGTCACAAATAGAATACCTATGCCATAAAATGCTCTAAAAATAGAATAGAACAAAAAACCTTGAAGGATTTTATTATCATAGAGTTTTTTTATCTTATTTTTAATCATGAGGAACACGCGTTGGAAAAAAAAATTTATTTAAAAAATATATTATTCTGTATCTTCATTTTCTTTTAGAAGTCCTCTAGACTCAGCAAAGTCACCTAACGATTCTAGTCTCTTTAACCATCCTTTTGCCTCAGCGCTTTTACCTGTCTTTACCATCCATATAGTACCAAAAATCCTATCCCATAGGCCCATTTCTTTATCTTTGCTAATTTTAAACATTACATAATCTAAAAGTGGTGGGATAATCATTAATAAACCGATTACAGTAAAGATTTGAGAGGTTGTAGTATCTCCTAATCCTCCATTTGATGGAATTGATAGGAGAGCCATGATTCCTCCTAAAACAAATACTGTTGTTATACCTTTAAGGAATAAGTATGGCCACAAAGGATTCTCACCTCTAGAATTAATATATTTTGTTCTACTAACCCAATTACCCATTGATCTTGATGTTTGTGTCGGCAATATAACTAAATTACCTACAATTAATATTATTCCCACTAAGAAGAAAGGAGTAGGATTAAAGTTTGATCCCCATCCACTAAGTCCAATAATAGGAATAGACCAGCCATAACTAACAATAAAGTCTACGAGTCTCCTAGTTCTTTTCTGAAGTTTTGATGCTTTCTCAAAACCAGTAGGAAATATTTTTTCTATTCTTTCCTTTTTTACTCTTGCCGGACGGACTTTTTTAGGTGTTTTTGCCTTTTTCTCTCTTCGACTTTTTTTGGCTGGTTTCACTGGTTCTGGTTCAATGATGGATGCAACAACTGGACTAGGTTCCTCTGATATCTTATCCTCTGTTTGAATTTTGCCTGCTTTTTCTAGTAAACCCATATTAATCACTCACCATATAATTCGCCTATTCGAGAAAAAATTTCGAAATCGACGGAGTTAACAAAATTATTAATTGAATCTTCTGGTAAATCGCCGAGAACATTATTAATCATCAAAAAGAACTCATTCCTTTGTTCATTTGTAGCCATGTTTGGTTCTTTGCCTACTGTTTCAAATAATTTAAAATTTTCAGATGATATGAAACTACTAATAAATTCTTCTGGAGCATCCCCTAGTAGATTGTTTACTATATTAAAAAAGGTTACAAACTCATCTTTTGATGAATCTAACTCTAAAACAGCCTCGACGAATTCGTTAAAATCAACGGTGCCTGAATTATCCTTATCTGCTTGGCTAAAGAATCTCTTCAATTCAGATTTAGTTAAATTTGTTAATTGCTCTGATGATATGTTGGTGACTTCGGATACTTTAGTGATGAAGTTAGAATCATTCATGGATTCAATAAATTCATTAAAATTCATTGATTCATCTAAATCTGGTTTAGAAATAAGTTCTACAGTAGGTTTAATTGACCGCATTTCTTGTTGTTGTTTCTTTCTTAAAACAATAATCTCTTTATCTAATTCTGAACCAAATCTGTCTTGGAAACGATCTAAAAGGGTCCCAACTTCTCCTTTTGCTAGGCGATCTATATGGCCATACATGCTCTCTCTATTATCGATTCTTATAGATGGATCTGTAGCTTTCCTCTTGGCCCAAATAGTTTTAAAATCAGAATTATTTTCTTTGGTAGTTTCAGTACCTAGTGAATCGGCTACATCCAAAAGACTTTGATCAATTGAATCTAATGTATCATCTATAAAATTATCTGTAAACATAGGAGGAGGAGGTGGGGGCATCGATATGCCAGGAGGCATTGGTGGAAATGTAAAATTTTTCATTTGTTCTTCAATATCTTCGTCTCCAGACATTGGTCCCATGTCCTCCTGTGCAAATCTACACTATTGAAGGTTCTCCGAGTATGATTGAAATATCATTAAAATTAGCGTACAACTTCTGCCCAACCTTTCAAAGTTAGAAATACAGAAAGTGCTTCATTAACTTCTACGATATCACCGACAGATCCTTCAATTTCATAACCATTTAATGATGCTCTTACATCATCTACTATTATTCTTAACTTGGATATTTTATCGTTTTTAAATACAATAGTTTCAGTAAGAGGATTAAATTTCTCATGACCGTTCGGGTTCAATCGGTTTAAAGGGAAATCAGTAACTTTTAGTCCTGATTTTCCATGTAAACTTCCTACATGTCTTATCACTCTTTTAATGTCTACAGTTACAGCCTCATCAGTTTCACCAGCATTACCTAATATTACAGATGAGTCTCCTTTTACTAATTCCCAAAAAATAGGAGTTAAAGAATCACCAAATACTAATAAATTTTTATCATTATTCAATCTAGATATTCTATTATCATCAATAGACATGTCTGCAAGTTGTAAAATTTTTTTATTGATTGTTCTAGGCGTTAATATCTTGATTCTATTATCTGAGAAATTGTTCCTCGTGACTAAAATATTTGTAAAAATGTCAATCAAATCTTTATTATTATTTTTATCATGAGATATTTTATTTAATTTTTCTATTACTGTTTGTATACCGTTTTGAACTCTATTTTTCCAACCACTATTAGAGCCTGATAATGTGGAACTGACATCAATTCCTTCACCCCTTATGTGATTAACTAGTTCTCTTCTAGCATTTGAATCCAAATGAAATAATTTTGGATCCCTTACATGGATATGAAATCCTCGATGCCCGGAAAATGAGGTTTGAATGTATTCTTCTTTGAAACCAAATTCTGGTTGAAGAAAGTCTTCCCATAAATTCCACGCTTGTTCTTGTATTAAATTAATCATGGTTGGGAAATCTCTATCTGAAACACCAGGCAGATGGTCGCCATCTAAATCAAATATTAGATCAGCGCCTAACCATTCTTTATCCATCATTTTTCTCTCAGATGGATATTTGTAGTAAGCAGTACTATGAAAACATGAATGAGGGCCACGAGACTGCAAATAATTGAGAAGCTCATTTTTGTCTATAAATCCCCTATGTCTATCTGGTGGTCTAGAGCCCCATGGAATGAACATCCATTCTCTAGATTTAAGCCTAGGAGGTACCCAAATAGTATTTTGATTTAGTGAGGAATAATATTCTGAAAATCTCAGAGCGTGCCGACTCCACCCCTCTGACATATATTTGACATAACATGGTAGGGAATTAAGTTTTCAATTTAATCTAGCGTTAGACCTGTTATATCTTTACCTTCTGTCGAGGATTCAGCACCAGTAATTTCAACATACGCATCGTAAGATACAAATTTATCATCCATAACTATGGCTTCAGCAAATGTCAGAGGTTTTCCGGTAATAGAACATATAGGCCCCAATTGTCCCGTGGCTGTTGATAATCTCTTCGCATCTGGCATGTTACGACGAATAAGTGATTGTTATTGATTGTTACTTAAAATTGATAGTATATTACACACGTTCATAATCTATAACTAATCGCGAAGGTTATGGCAGAGAATGAAGTCGAATATAGAATTGGACATTCACCAGACCCGGATGATGCATTCATGTTCTATGCCCTTACGAAGGGAAATTTGAAGACGGAAAATAGAAAATATGATCACGTATTATTAGATATAGAAACACTTAATGAGCATGCTAAAAATGGAGAATATGAAGTTTCTGCCGTGAGTATTCATTCATTCCCCCTCATATCTGATAAGTATCATCTTATGAATTGCGGTGCATCAATGGGAGAGGGATACGGTCCAATGTTAATCTCCAATAATAAATTAACAATTGAACAAGCTAAAATGAAGAAAATTGCTATACCAGGCCTGGGTACTAGCGCCTATCTTGCGTTAAGGCTCGCATGGGGGGAGGTAGATGTTGAAGTAATTCCATTTGACGAAATAATGCCTCGAGTTATTTCAGGAGAATTCGAAGTTGGATTGATAATACACGAAGGTCAAGTAACTTGGAAAGATGAAGGAGTCAATTTAATACAAGATTTAGGAATATGGTGGAATGATAAAACAGGATTACCATTGCCATTGGGTGGAAATATAGTCAGAAAAGATCTTGGTATTGAAGAATGTGAAAAAATAACCGAAGACGTAAAAAATAGTATAGTATGGTCTATACAAAATCCTGAATTGTCTCTAGAATTTGCAAAAAAATGGGGAAGAGGTATCGATGATCAAACTAATAAAAAATTTGTAGAAATGTACGTTAATAATAGAACTATTGATTATGGAAGTGAGGGTAGAGAAGCTATTCGAGAATTCTTAAGGCAAGGAAAGACAATTGGACTAGTTAGAGGAGATTTAGATGTTAATACTATTACCTTCGTGGGGTCGGGTGAATAAATGGTTGGCAAGAAACCAGAAATAAGTGAATTTGACTCAGTTGATCCAGCTCCTCCTAGTGATGAAAAGGATGTTTTTAATTTGAGATCTATTTTAGTTAATGAAGAAGAAAAAATGTTTCAACGTATGAGGGCTTTATTCGCTCTCAGAGGTATCGGAGGAAAAAAATCAGTTGAAGCTTTAGCAGATGCATTTGGGTCTAAATCCGCATTATTGAAACATGAAATAGCTTATGTAATGGGTCAAATGCAGGATAATAACGCAGTTCCTTATCTTATAGACAGATTAGTTGATGTTAATGAGGACTTAATGGTAAGGCATGAAGCTGCTGAAGCACTAGGTGCGATTGGAGATAGAACTGCAGTAAGTATATTAGAAGATTTTGTTGATGATCCTGAACCAGTAATATCTGAATCATGTGAAGTGGCATTAGACTTGTTAGAATGGGTGGCGAGTAATAGATTAGAGTATTCATCTAATCCAAATTAACCCATTCAGGACTATTTTCAAGACCACAAACTTGAGATAAAAATAATTCTAACCCACGCACTCCATCATTGTCTAGTAGGTTACTTACCTCATCTACAAAATATTCAGTTATTCTTTCACCCTCAAAACCTAACTTAATAGATGATTTGCTAATTACATCATCCCTAAAACTTTGATTGGACTTGAATTTTTTATACTGATTGACCATATCTTTTTGAGCAGATTTTATAATTTCTATAGGAGAGTCTTTTCTAGCTGCAAAAACTCCAAAAACCATTGGAAGTTTAGTAATTTTAGTCCATTCTGCTCCTAAATCAAGCCGAATTAATTCAGGATTTTCTCTTGCGGCAACTAACGCTCTGTCTCCTATTAATAGCGCACCGTCGCATTTGGAAAGCATCATATTGATGTCTGGGCTTAAATCTAAATATTTAGGGTCTAAATTTCTTTTAGAAATAATCCATTTTAGTAGAGCAACCGATGTAGAAGAATCTGCGGGTAATGCAATATCTCTCATATCTTCAATTGGTCTAGAACCAAATAGAAGGACTGAACCTACATCTCCTTTACTTACAATTGCCAGATTTGGAAGAAGACATAATTTATCAGAGTGTTTTGCATAATCTGCAGTAGGTATAGGTGCACATAAGCAATCTTTTCTTAAAAGATGACCAGTAAGCCAAGAAGGTGGAGCCGGTAAAATTTTCCACTTTTGATCAATCGATGTGAATATCGGATCGCAATTAGAGAAAGCAACTCTTCCTAGGACATTTTGCCATGACATATTATCTCATTCCTAATAAGTAATGGGTATTTTAATAATTTTTTTTGGGATTTCTGTATATTCTTCGAACTTAGTGTATATTGAATTTCTCTTAACGGGTTTCTGGCCTGATGATATAATTAATTTGGATAATTGAGTTTTATCGTAGTCTAATCTGGTTTTACTCCCTGCTTCATGCATTATTTCTTCATGACCAACAGTTCCATCGATATCATCTGCTCCAGAATTGATACAAAGCGATGCTACGTGATCTCCTATGTTCATTCTATATGCTTTAATATGTGGTATATTATCTAACATTAATCTAGAAACAGCAATAATACGCACAATCTCGCTTGTAGTTGCTAATTGGGCTTCGGGAAGTCTAGTTTTATCTGGAAGGAATGGATATGGTACGAAACATTGGAAACCTGAAGATATATCTTGTTGGATTCTTAATTTATCTAAATGAATCAATCGTTCTTCTACTGTTTCAACAGTGCCAAATAACATTGTACAATTTGATGGGATGCCCAGAGAATGGGCAAGACCATGAATTTCTAAGTATTCAGCTGAATTTTCTTTGCCTCTGCAAATTCTATGCCTAACCGAGTCAACAAGAATTTCTGCACCTCCTCCAGGTATGGAATTTAAACCAGATTTCTTGAGAATTTTTAGAGTTTCTAGTACGCTAATTCCTGATCGCGTAGAGATATGTTTTATTTCTACAGCAGTTAATGATTTAACATGGATATGAGGGAACGTATCTTTTATTTTAGAATAAAGTTCAGAATAATGATCTACTGTCCATTGAGGATGCAATCCTCCAACCGAATGTATCTCGTCAATATTGTTTGCAAATGGTACAATTTTATGAATGAACTCTTCAACAGATAATTCATACGCTTCAGAATGTCTAGGCCCCTTTCTAAATGCACAAAATCTACATGCTAACACACATTTATTAGTAGTATTAACATGTAGGTTATCATTAAAAAATATACTATCACCAAATCTTGATTTTTTAATAAGATTTGCTAAAGCACATAATGCTGGTAAACTTTGAGTATTATATAATTTTAGACCTTCTGATAAATTTATCCTTTGACCAGAAATTATTTTATCAAGACAGTGTAAGAGAAAGCTATCATTTTTTATTGAAATAGGTATTTCCATATTTTTTAAACGAATTCTCCAATTATCTTTTTTCTTCAATAATAGGTCCAATTCAATCACTCCTAATCTTGCTGAGGGTCCTTTAGGATTTTAATGTGCGTCTATAAAAAAAATATTTAATATTTGGAAACCATCAATAGCCTTGACGTTAGCGTAGGTAATGAGTGAGTAACGTGCCGTTTAATATGGACATAAATGAATTAGAAGAAATGGCACTTAGATGCAGAATTAATATAATAAAAATGATTCATAAAGCTCAATCTGGACATCCAGGAGGATCTTTATCGGCTATTGATATGATAGTAGGCCTTTATGGTACAGAACTAAATATTAACCCACTCGAACCAGATTGGGAAGATAGAGATCGGTTTATTATGAGTAAAGGGCACGCCAGTCCTGCGATATATTCAATATTATATGAACTTGGATTCATACAAGAAGCAGATTTTATGTCATTTCGTTCTCTTGGTTCTAAATGTCAAGGTCATGTAGACATGAAATGGACTGAAGGTGTTGATTTTTCAGCAGGAAGCTTAGGGATGGGACTATCATTTGGATTAGGATGTTCATTCGCGGCTAAATTGGATAATAGTAATAGGAATATTTGGGTAATGGTTGGAGACGGTGAAACTCAGGAGGGGCAATTGTGGGAAGCTATAATGGCAGCGAACTATCATTCTACGGATAATTTAAAATTAATAGTGGACAGAAATGGAATTCAAAATGATGATTTCGTATCTAGACAGATGGAAGTAGGAGATCTAAGATTAAAAATTCAATCTTTTGGATGGGAAGTAATTGAAATAGACGGACACAATATGTATGAAATATCTGATGCAATTAAATGGGCTAATAAATCAAATGGAAAGCCAATGGCCATAATAGCGAATACCATAAAAGGAAAAGGTATTTCATATATGGAAAATAATCCTTCTTTTCATGGTAAAGCCCCTAATGATAAAGAATATAATATAGCGATGGAGGAATTATCATGAGTGCCCCCTCTGATGGCGGAGCATCTAGAGATGGATATGGAAGAGCTCTAATAAGGCTGGCAGTTAATCCAGACATTGTTGTTTTGGAAGCTGATTTAGGAAAATCAACTAAGTCGTGTCATTTTAGAACAGAATTTCCTGACAGAACGTTTTCATTGGGTATTGCAGAACAAAATATGATGCTCGTAGGTGCAGGACTTGCATCCTCAGGTAAAATTCCCATGGCTAGTACATTTGCTATTTTTACTGAGAGGGCATTTGAACAGATTAGGAATGGAATTGCCAGACCGAATTTGAAAGTACATATTTGTGGTAGTCATGGTGGAATACATACAGGGAGTGATGGTAGCAGTGCACAATCCATTGAAGACTTAGCCATTTACAGGACCTTACCCAATATGACAATTATTCATCCTGCTGATGATTTCTCAGCAGAGGAATTGACTATTCAAGTTGCAAGCCTAAATGGTCCTTCTTACACTAGAACCATCAGAAATAAAGTACCAAGATCTTACACAATAAATACAAGTAAGCATCTAGAAATTGGTAAGGGGAGTTTGTTAAAAGAAGGTAACGATGTTGCTATAATATCTTGTGGCGTAATGGTTTCTAAATCTATAGAAGCTGCGAATATATTGGAAAAAGAAGGTATATCTTCAACAGTAATAGACATGCATACCATAAAACCTTTAGATGAAAACATTATAGATTTTTGGTCTAAAAAGTGTGGATGCATTGTTACAGCAGAGGATCATTCCATCATAGGTGGTTTAGGAAGCGCAATTGCAGAGCATAACTCTAGAACAAATTTAGTACCGATGGAAATGGTAGGAGTAAAAGATAGATTTGGAGAAAGTGGAGAATCAGAGGAATTATTCAAAATAATGTCCATGAGTACAGGTGATATTGTTAAAGCGGCTAAGAAATGTATCGAACGTAAATGAATTAGAATGACCCTAACAAGCGTTCATTTGATGAAGGGCATGTCATTAGGAGATATTATATGAGTGACACAGAGTTAATGAAAAAACTTCTCGACGGAACTCTAGATCCAACAGAATTAGATGACAATCCTCACCTTTATGTTTTAGCTGAAAGAATATACGGCAAGGAATCATTAGAAGAAATGGGCATATTGGGACCGAAAATAAATTCATATAGTTCAGTAGAAAACACTTCAATAACACCTTCAAATGTTGAGCTTCCAGAATATATTCCTGATATTAATGCTATCACCAAAGATCTTGGAATAATAACAAAAAAAAGAAGGAAATTTACATTATTTTTAGGTATTTCAGGCCTAGCTACAGTTATATGTAACATAATTATTGGGATGGGAGAAATATTATGTTCACTTGGTATAGCGAATATGAAAGAAATATGTGCTGAAGGTAATACACAAGTACTCTGGGTAAAAGGCATAACATGGGATGGTTTACATGAGATAGATACATGGAAAGAACCTGGTAATATTGAAATATTTGATGTCTCTCTTATTATTCTCTTTTCGTTAATGACAATAGTTGGGCTATTCTTAAAAAAAGAAATTAATACATCTTAGCGAGGTACTGTCTCTTTGTAGTCATTTTGCCTGTAATTATACATGGCATTGGATCTTCGTATGCTTGTTCACATTCACCCATTAAAGTTAGTCCTGAGGATTTTTCTATTATCTCTGCATCAGCATCATTACCATCAAATGGCATTTCATAAACTACACCATCGTTGAGAGGTTGTTCAAACGACAATCTACCATCATCAAGTATAGATTTTGGTATTTGTGATATCGTATTATTATGTAAGTTATCAGCTCTCTTCCTAAGGACATCAGATATTGAATCCAAACTAGTAAGAATCAAAGAAGAAAGGTTATCTAAAGGCAAAGTTTCTTTCCCACCGGTACGTAATGAAACAATGCATTGATTTTTAGCTATATCTTTTGGGCCAATTTCCAATCTAATTGGTACGCCCTTTATTTCCCAGTGGTAATGTTTATTTCCTGGACGAATATTTCTGTCATCAATTTTGGTTCTTATGCCATTATTATGTAAATCATCTCTAATTTTTTTAGAGTATATTATAACATCATCACTAATATGAGTTGCTACAGGCATTATTACTACTTGGATAGGAGAGATTGAAGGAGGTAGAATTAATCCAGAGTCATCCCCATGGACACCAACTACTGCCCCCAATAGCCGTTCAGACATACCAAAGGTAGTTTGGTGACAATAATTATTATTGCCATTTTCATCCTCATAAGAAATATCAAAAGATTTGGCCCATTGATCTCTATAATGATGATATGTAGCTACCTGAAGTGTCCTGCCATTTGGCATTATGACATCGGCAGCAGTTGTATACCATGCCCCAGGAAATGTATCCCATATAGGCCTTTTAGAAATTATATTTGGTAAGCATAATTCATATAATATTTTTTGAACAATGCGAGCATCTTCTTTAATTTGTAATGTGGCATTTACTTCATTCTTATGAACGGTATGAGCTTCAAAAAAATGAATTTCTCTTACTCTGATAAAAGATCTTGTTTGTTTGGTTTCATACCTAAAAGTATTAACTATTTGATAAGTTTTTAACGGTAGATCAGCATGACTTCTTATCCATAAAGAGAACATATTATACATGGGCGTTTCAGATGTTGGCCTAAGAAACATCGGGACATCTAGTTTATTATCACCACCGTGTTTAACCCAGTAAACTTCTTTTTTGAATCCTGCATCATCATCCTCAAATCGTAATTCAGAGGGATCGATACCTAATTCTCTAGCTGATTTTAATTTGGCTACGAGACGATTTTCTTTTTCTAAAAGGTCCTCAGGAACTAATAATGGAAATCTATATTCATTATGATCTGTTGATTCCATCTCAAGACGTGTAATTGAATCAATTAATGACATCGCCTTCCATCCATAAGGCTTCCATACGTCCATTCCTTTGATTGGATATCTCTTATCTACTAAATCGGCAATCTCTACAATTGCGGGATACCAAGAATTAAACTCAGATTTTGATGGAATACCTCTTTTGGCCTTTCCTTGGTCCTTCATAAAAATACTGAAAAGAGGTATGGTTTTGAATGTAGTGGAACAAAACCTATCACGACAATAATATCGTTGATTCTATAGCTTCACATAATTCATTGTAATCTTTTAGTACCCTAACAGTTCCATCTTTACATACAATCCTGGCTCTAGGAAAATTTGAGTCATGAATTTGTTCTTTTATATTTGCTATTACAGCATCTAAATCATATCTTTTAATTTGAGCTTTAGATTTTTTAATCAATACATCTTCAGATACTCCCGTCTCAAGTTTAAATCCTATACGTATGGAATCCCCAGTTAATGGGGTTAATTCTGCGATATGTTTTGGCCCTTGGGTCAAAGAAATGTTCCAAACACCCTGTTCACTAGGTCTCTTACCTACTTCAGGCTCGGTATAATAATCAAGAATTGCGGCGGCATGTATCCACGCGTCGGGCTTTGTATCTTCAGAAGCTACGATGATAGATTCTTGAAGCATTTCATCTGGTCTACCTGCATGTCGTATGTCAGGTAATTTGAAATTAGACTTTTCTGTAGTTTTTCCTACTATACAGACTACTTCATGTCCATTTCTGTAAAGATACTCAGAAATAATCCATCCAGTTTTACCTGAAGATGCATTTTGAATTGCTCTTACTGAATCTATAGGAGACCTATTTGCACCAAGGGTAATGACTATTTTTTTCCTATTTAATAATTTAGAATTGATGATATTTGATAATTTTGCAACTATTTGAATTGGATTAGATTGTTTAATTTTACCCTCGGTTAACGGTTCATGCATAATAAAAGAATTTTCATAATCTAATAACTCCAATAATTCCAGTGTAACTGGATCATCGAATAAGTCCTGATGCATTGATGGTACAAAGAGTGTAGGAATATTCTTCCCTCTTGCTGCAGAGAGAGACATCATTAATGGACTATCCATAATACCATGAATATGTTTTGAAATAGTATTCCTTGTTGCAGGTGCAACTAACACTGCATCATAGTCTTCTAGTTGTGGCATGTCATGATTCCATCCTGTAATAACTTCTTTACCGGATGCCCATGATACTGCCAATGGTGTTATTATTTTCTCTGCTTCCTTAGACATAATTATTGTTAAATTAGCTCCATAACGACGCAATTCACGTGATATTTTTAGTGATTCGCTAGCTGCAATTCCACCAGTTATGGCAAATAAAATATTCTTATCTCTCAAAGAATGGCCTTTGATGAAGACGCCTGTATCTTTGACCATACTATCCGGAATAGTATATCCTTCATGAGTCCGTCGATTATAATAATTATTAATATTAGGTATTAAAGTCTATATCTAGGGTTTTTCTATAGTTATGGCTATACCCATTCCTCCTCCAATGCACATAGATATTAATGCACGCTCTTTATTCGTTCTTTGTAAAATAGTTGATGCTCTTCCAATTATTCTGACTCCAGAAGCTCCCAATGGATGTCCTATAGCTAATGAGCCCCCATCAATATTTACTTTATTGATATCAATCCCTAATTCATTAATCACTGCAATACTTTGAGAAGAGAATGCTTCGTTTAGTTCGAAGATATCTACGGCTTCAATATCCCATCCTGCCCTTTTGAGTGCTAGTCTGGAAGCCTCTATGGGCCCTATCCCCATCTCACCTGGATTGCAGCCTATTACCGCACCAGAATTTATTCTGGCCATAGGTTTTAGATTGTGTTTATTTGCAAAATCTTCACTACAGATCAACATGAACGACGCTCCATCAGTTAGAGGAGATGCAGTAGCAGCAGTTATGGAAGTATCTTCACCTAATACAGGAGATAAATTAGACATTGATTCTAAAGTGGAATTTTCTCTAATACATCCATCATCAATTATTTCTGTTTTAGAATAGGTTATTGGATGAATTACATGTTTAAAAAATCCTGATTTTTTAGCCGAAGTAGCTTTTTTATGTGAGAGGAGTGCAAAGTTTTCTTGTTCACCTCGAGAAATATTCCACCTATTGGCTACATTCTCAGCAGTTTCAACCATCCCCATATATGCATCAGGAAATTCTAATTGCAATAAAGGACTAGGACTCCAGTTAAACCCCCTCCTTTTGACTCTACTCATTGATTCTACACCTCCACAGAGAAAACATTCTCCCCAACCAACTTCAATATTAGCTGAGGCAGAAAGAACAGCTTGCATCGAAGATCCACATAGTCTGTTTATTGTTACGCCAGGAACTTTGTTTGGCATACCCCCAAGATAAGAAATAATCCGTCCTATATTATACCCTTGTTCTCCTTCTGGATATGCACAACCAAGAAGAATATCATCAATTAAATCTGGTGATATATTATTTCTATTTATGATTTCTTTAGCAAGTTGTCCTGCCATTTCATCGGGTCTTACATTAGATAACTTTCCTTTATGAGCTCTATGAAATGGTGACCTGATCCAGTCAACGATTACGGCCTTCATAGTAAGCCGAGCGGTGGCTTGTGAATAATAATTACCAGTTCAAGTCAACAAAGAAGTGAATTTACCGAAGGTTCTTGAAAGAAAGTCATTTGGCCTATAATAATATGATTAGAGAATGTCAAAACCATGGATATTATGCTGATGATCATTTATGCCCAGCATGTAATGCAGAAGGGAAATTTATCATGAGAACTGGAGAAAGGAATAGTATGGCTAGAAGATTAGCGTTGATTTTACGACACGCTCCAGAGAAGTTTGAATTAGAAATGGATATTAATGGATGGATTGATATTAAAGATATAATAAGACAATTCAAGAAGGGGAATGAAAAAAGATATCATTGGCTCAGACCTCATCATTTTAATGCCATAGCTGAGACAGATCCAAAGGGAAGATACGAGGTAAGAGGGATTATGATTCGAGCTACATATGGACATACATTGGAAATTGAATTAGATCTTCCTACAGATAATATTCCAGATGCATTATATTTCCCCTGCGATCCTGAACAATCAGATAATCTATTAGAAATCGGACTTAGTCCAGGCAGTAGAGCACATGTACATCTATCTGCATCAATAAGATCTGCAGCAGAAGCTGGTAAAGTACACTTCTCATTACCAACAATTCTTGAAGTAGATACTGCTAGAATGGTAGCCTCGGGGGAAATTATATGGCATGCAGGAGTTACAGTTTACTTAACAGAAAAGGTAGAAGGCGAATATCTATCTAAAATTGACAAAGAACACCCTCAATATGTGTTAGCTAGAGCAAAATGGATTGATGAGGAAGAGTAATTAATACTCTCCACACAGTAAACAAAACTTTAATTCGGCATCAATCTCTCCGTTACATTTGGAACATAATAGTGAGTTGTTTTGTTTAATAGTAACTTCCTGCCTATTTGTATTTCTAACCGGATTTTCTCTTTGAACGAATGGAGATTCTATAACATTATCAATAGTTTCTAATAATTCTCGAAAAAATATAGTCTCAGATAATGCTGCATCTAATCTTAAGATCCTTCTTTGTTTCTCTTTAGGATCGTCTATATTTTCTGCTTCAGATAATTGAGATTGGAGCCATCTTTGGAATTTTACGATGTCGCTAGATTCACTCATATTAAAGCCAAGCAATCATTAGACATTAACTTGTCCAATAATATTTTTCACTGTAAGTATTGAATACCTATGCCCCTTCGATAATATATGAATAGTAAAGGTAGGATAGTGATAAAACTTGGCGGAGGTTTGATTACTAACAAAAATTTATCTAAAACTATAAATAAAGAAGCGATAAAAAATGTATGTAATACAATAAAACAATTAAATGATGAAGGTTATGTTTTGATTATTGTTCATGGTGCAGGATCTTATGGACATATTTTATCAAAAAAAATGGACATTGCAAATGGAATTAATAACGAAATCCAAGAACAGCAAATTAACGCTGTACAGCAAATAAGAAGTAACATGATTGAATTAAATAATGAAGTTATTAAATCACTTAAAAAAATAGGATTAGTGGCTATTGGATACCCTCCCTCTAAATGGGCTAAGGGCATAGGCAAAGATTTTACAGGTAATTTAGATATATTTGAAACAATCAATAATGATAAAATTCCTATTTGTTTCGGTGATGTTGTAGATAGAGATGATAGCAATAAATTTGGAATACTATCAGGAGACGATTTGATGTATCGTATTTCTATGGAAATCCCAAATGTTAATTTTACAATATTTTTACTTGGAGACGTAGATGGAGTATTAACAAATCCACCTAATAATCTTAATGCTAAATTAATAAAAAATTATTCAAAAAATGATATTACAAATACTTCTCATAGCTCGGATATAGATGTCACCGGAGGTATAGATTTGAAATTATTAAGAGCTGTTGAAATTTCTAAAAAAATTGAAAATGTTTGGTTCTTAAATGGAAATAGGTCAGAGAGAATTATGCAACTAATACATACAGGTACAACAATAGGAACCAAAATTTTACCATAATAACAAATTTAATTATAGGCGAGCAGTCGCTGCGGTATTTGAGAATTATGTCAGATGCCAGTAAAAAACTAGGTAAACTCGACCCTCAGCAATCAACGATGATGGAAGAAATGTGCTTACTAGTTGATAAAGGAGATAATGTAATAGGTACGAAAAGTAAACTAGATTGCCATTTCCGTGATGGTGATAGGCATCGTGCATTCAGTGTAGTAATCATGAATAATGATGGAGAAATGTTAGTACAGCAACGGTCTAAAGAAAAAATTACCTTTCCTGGTGTATGGGCAAATGCATGTTGTAGCCATCCATTAAATATAGATGATGAAATAAATGGTTTAGAAGGTGTAATTAATGCAGCAAGAAGAAAATTAGAACATGAATTAGGAATACCTAATTCTATAACTAAGAACTGGATATTTAATTCATTGGGGAGTTTCGAATATAATTGTAGATGGGATAGTGATTGGATTGAGAGAGAAATAGACCATGTATTATTTGTACAAGCTGATGTTAAATTAAATATTAATAAAAATGAAATAGAGGAAATTAAATGGTTAGATCATCAAGATCTTGGTAAAATGATGAATAGAGAAGGTGATTGGTCAGGAGAATATATAGCGCCTTGGTTCAAGATGATATGGAAATATTTCTTAAAAGATAATTATCCTAATAGTGAACTTATAATTAAATCTAGAAGGGATGAGATTGTAGATTGTGGACAGTTATATCTTGATAAAGAAAAACCAGGAAGTGGACTGATGGATGCGTTAACGGAACACAAAAGTAAGGTTGAAGAGGAGATAATGTTCAGTCTTAGTAAAATGGAACAAAAACGATTACATGGTGCTATGACGCACCTTTTTTCGGGTGGAGGAAAGAGATTAAGGGCGATTCTACCAAGGCTGGTTGGGGAAGCAATTGGAGATGCTAATGATGGTCATTATACTTTGGGAGCATGTATAGAAATAATACATAACTTCACACTCGTTCATGATGATATCATAGATCAAGATCCTATAAGAAGAGGGTTAGATGCTGTCCATGTTGCTTATGATGATGCTACGGCCATAAATGCCGGAGATGCTATGCTAGCTGTTGGATTTGAAATTCTTGCAGAATCTTCTGAAATATCTGGAGATAATCTAAGATATTTAGTAAGGGCAATTGGTGAAATGGTCAGAAGAGTAGCTGAAGGACAACAAGAAGATATTGAATTTGAAAATAGAGATCTAGTCTCAGAAGAAGAATATATTGCCATGATAGCAGGAAAAACAAGTGCTATGTTTGAAACATGTGCAAGAACTGGAGCTATATTATCTGGGGCATCCCATGATATTGTTTCTAATATGGCTAAATGGGGCTTGAATCTAGGGCTATGTTTTCAATTGATGGATGATCTTATAGATATAACAGGAGATACAAAGACGTTAGGAAAACCAGCAGGTTCGGATATAATTCAAGGCAAGAGGACACTAATAGCAATTCATGCCATGGATAGTAAAAAGAACCTTGCGAATTTTCAAAGAGTATTTGGCAAAGGCCCATGTCAAGATCATGAATTAGAAGCGGCCATAAATGATCTTGAATTGTCAGGTTCTATAGAATATGCAAGAAAGAGGGCAATGTACCATCATTCTATTGCTCATCAATGTCTAAATTATTTAGAAAACAATCCTCAAGTGGACGTTTTAAGAGAATTGACTGACTTCCAACTGATAAGGATTAGTTGAATTCATCAATCCATATATTGTGCTTCACTGGGAAGTTCTGTTTTCAATCCCTTTCGTTCCCTAATTTCTCCGACTACTTTATTGAATAACTCTCTAGGTAGATGTACATAGCCAGCATTTTCAGTATTCCATACTGCTCGACCTTGGCTAGCCGCTCGTACACTATTTGAAAATCCAAAAGATTCAGCGACTGGCATTTTACCAATTACACTAGCAGTTCCTCCTTCAACTGGCATATCCTCGATTATTCCTCTTCTTTTATTTAGTTCGCTAGTTACTCCACCTATCACATCGTTTGGAGCATCTATTCGAATATTTTGCATTGGCTCATATATAACCGACCTAGCTCTTATTAAGGCGCCTTTCATAGAATTTCTGACGGCAGGTATAGTCTGAGCAGGTCCTCTATGGATTGCATCTTCATGCAACTTTGCATCAACCAATCTTACCATTACTCCCATCAATGGTTCTTCT
Organism: Marine Group II euryarchaeote MED-G38; assembly: GCA_002457145.1. Lineage (GTDB taxonomy): Archaea > Thermoplasmatota > Poseidoniia > Poseidoniales > Thalassarchaeaceae > MGIIb-O3. The sequence goes on along the minus strand of NTJP01000005.1, from coordinate 11,699 downwards.
GCTACAGGTCCTTTTTTACAACAATCCATAAAACCCTCAATAATCAGTTCTCTAGTCTCATGGAGATTTTGAATTCCTTTGGTATCATTAACTAATACATTAGTTCCATGTATAGCGTATATTTTCCTCATTAAATCTTTATCCATACCAAACTCAGAAAATTTGTTTCCAACTTCTTTAGCATCTTTAGTTCTAATAGCTCCTTCTTTCCCAAAATCACCATCTCTCAAACCTTGTATAACATTCTCTGGAAGTGGTTCAACCTCGATATAAAATCTATTATGTCTATTAGGTGACTTTCCTTCAAAGGGACGAGATTTATTATCACCTTCAATTGATTCTCTGTATACAACAATCGGTTCACTTACTTTTACTTTAATTCCTTGTTCCTCTTCAATTCTGTATGTTGTTATTTCTAAATGAAGTTCACCCATTCCTGCTAAAAGTGCTTCACCAGTTTCGGCATTTGTAGAAACTTGGAGCGATGCATCTGCTTTTGCAAGGCTTCTTAATGCATCAATAAATTTAGGTAAATCTTTCATAGATTTTGGTTCAACGGCCACTGTTACAACAGGTTCAGAATAATGGCGTATTGGCTCAAAACCAGTATCATCCTTATTGCGTGTTATGGTAACTCCAGCAGCTGCACTTTTGATTCCAGTTAATGCAGCTATGTTTCCTGCTGATACTTCGGATACAGCAATCCTATCTCCTCCGACCATCATACTTACTTGTTGAACTCTTTCAGCTTTAGCAGCACCAAGTGCCCACACAGATTCACCATGCTTAATTGAACCGGAATATACCCTTCCTACGGCGACTTCTCCAGCATGAGGGTCCATCCAAATTTTAACTATCATTAAGGAAAGTGGACCTGAAGAGTCACATTTTATCATTGATTTAGCAAAATCTGATTCAAGATCACCTTGCCAAATATTTGGTATTCTGTATTCCTGAGCCACCAAAGGGGAGGGTAATTTATCTACGGCCATATCCAGTAATACTTTATGCACTGGAGCTAATTTAGCAAGTTCTTTTTGTTTATCATTTTTACAATATTCAAAAATTTGAGTGAAATTAATTCCGCTTTTTCCCATATAAGGTATAGACATTCCCCAGTTGTAATATGCTGACCCAAATGCAACTGTTCCCTTTGATACATCAACTTGCCATATTTTGCGTAATTCTGGCGGAGCAAAAGTTTCTATGAGTTTATTCACTTTGATAATTATTTTCTGAAATCTTTCCATCATTTCTTGGGCATCTATCTGTAATTCGTTAATCAATCGATCAACCTTATTTATGAACAAAACTGGCCTTACTTTTTCTTTCAGTGCTTGCCTTACGACGGTTTCAGTTTGGGGCATAGTACCTTCAACAGCGCATGCTAATATGATGCATCCATCTACTGCTCTCATAGCACGAGTGACATCGCCACCGAAATCTACGTGACCAGGAGTATCTATTAGATTAATCAGATAATCAGAACCATCTACATCATGCACCATAGAGGCACTAGCTGCATTGATAGTTATTCCACGAGCACTTTCTTGATCATCGAAATCAAGAACTCTAGATTTTCCTGCTAAATCTTCAGACATCATACCTGCACCCGCTATAAGATTGTCCGACAATGTAGTCTTGCCATGATCTATGTGGGCAGCAATTGCCAAGTTTCGGATATTCTCTCTTGTATGCATAACTTCTACTGCACGTTCAATATTATCTTCTTTACGACCCATATAATGACCTCAATTGAATCGGCGACCTGACTATGGTTGATAAAGACGATTGTGCATAACAATAAATCTAGCAAAGATGAGTACGTAGAATAAGGTAGCGAGATTATCTTGCAGAAGATGCTATTCTTTCTACTTCGTCCCTTTTACCTACCGAGTATGAACTTACATCGCCTTGAGCGGCTTTTGTGATTTCGGAAATTATACCTTCTGTTAATGATTTTTTACTTTTAGCGGTTGCAGAAGCACAGCCTACTGAAAGATTTCTTAGAGCTATATCAATCCGGCGCATAGGAGATGAATCTACAGCTTTAGGTTGGCTTACTGCTCCCATTTTTATTCTTGTTATTTCTTCACAAGGTGCGGCTTCCTTAATAGCATCAATAAAGTTCTGTAACGGGTTTGTTCCAGTTCTTTCGTTAATTGTATCAAGAGCTCTCTCGAATGCCTTGGCACAATGTTGTTTCTTACCCGAGAATTTACCAGAACGCATTAAGTTGTTAATAAATCTCTCAATTATAGAAAGATTAGCTTTACCAAAGTACTCATTTGCGTGTCTACCACCTGAGTGAGGAGTTCCTATGGTTTGTAAATTGATATAAGGTGCAAGACCAGGGTCTTCACAGACAACATCAGTGGCATCCCATTTTCCAAAAACCATAGTTCCAATACCTGCAATAGGTTCTTGAGTTTCATTTTCTTCTAATTCAGTCATAAATAATACCTACCTTACTGGTTTTTCTTTACGGCCTCTGACCATTTCATCAAGAGATACCCCATTAACTTTGATTACTTTGAATCTAACACCAGGTAAATCTCCATAGGATCTCCCTTTACTTCCTCCGATCCCTTCTACAAGAACTTCATCATGTTCATCAATAAATGAAATTGCTCCATCTCCGGGAGCGAATGCGGTTAATTTATTTCCAGTTCTAATAAGACTTATTTTTACAGCTTTCCTTATTGCTGAGTTAGGTTGTTTTGCTTCAAAACCTACTTTTTCTATTACGATTCCTTTGGCTTGAGTGCTACCTTTAAGAGGGTCATGTTTTAAAATTCCTCCTGAACGTCTTTTGAATTGCCGATTTCTAAATTGACGTTCTTTCCATCTATATTTTTTACGATCACTCTTCATTTTCGAACCAGAAAATAATCCACGACCCAACTATATACCTCTAAATGATGTCTCGGCGACCCACCTTTGGTATAAGAAATGAGAGGCTGAAGACAATTGATATCGGCATAAATTGTCATTGTTATTGCTAACATTCAAACAGATTGAGCAGTTGGTCATTAATATGTCATTCCGAGACCTGCTTCATGATGTTGAAAATGTAGAAGTGAGAACTAGTGTAATTCATGAGATGTTAAATTACTCAGTAAAAAATGAAAACAAGCCTCTATTATTCACAAATATAGTAGAAGCGGAGGGCCATAAAGCAGCTATGAACGTACTTACAAGAGAAAGAATATGCAAAACCTTTGATATCAGTCCTGGGAAATTGATAGATATTATGGCATGGGCTATGAAAAATCCATCTGAACCTACAATAGTTAAAGAATCTGAATCTCCAGTAATGGAGAATACTCAGAAAGAAGTTAATTTGGATATAATTCCTATACCTTGGCATTATCCCGAGGATAAAGGTAGATACCAATCAGCCTCTGTGATTATAGCTGAATATGGCGGAATTAGGAATATGTCTTTCCACAGACAGTTTTTAAGAGATAAAAACCATACAGTATCAAGATTCGTTCCGAGACATCTTCGCACAATGATGGAAGGTGCTCAAGAAAAAGGTGACCAGGTTTCAATTGCTGTTGTTAATGCACCTGATCCGGTAGTCCTTTTGGCGGCTGCAATGTCATTCAATGAACCATTAGATGAATTGAAAGTTGCTTCATCACTACATTTGAAACTTCACGGTGAACCACTAAAATTAGTAAGATTATCAAATGGCATTGAAGTTCCAGCAGATGCAGAGTATGCAATGGAAGCAAGAATTACCTTAGATACTGATGAGGAAGGGCCATATGTGGACATTACAGGTACTGTAGATGGTATACGTAAAGAACCAGTAATAGAGTATGATTTTGTCCACCACAGAAATAATCCAATATTTCATGCTTTAATACAAGCAGAAGTTGAACATAGAACACTAATGGGAATGCCAAGAGCGCCAACAATAAAAGCTGCTGTTTCAGAAGTGGTTCCTTGCACTGATGTTTATTTGACTGATGGGGGATGTGGTTGGTTATCTTCGGTTATCCAAATTGAACCACAAAAAAAAGGGGACGGTGTAAAAGCAATACATGCTGCATTAAATGGACATAAGTCTATGAAGCAAGTTATTGTTGTTGATACGGACATAGATATCGCTAATCCTTCTAGAGTAGAGTGGGCATTGATGACTCGATGGCAACCTGATAAAAATACTGTAATCCTTTCAAATCAAAAAGGTTCTAGTTTAGATCCTAGTAGGTCAGAAGAAGGTTTCACCAGTAAAATAGGTATGGATGCAACTCTTGAACCAGGTACTAATAAAGCTGAGTATGAATCAGTATTGTGAGGTCAAAATGACGGATGAACCTGATATCGGTATTAAATTGCAACACCCAAGACGAAGTCTTGGCAACAGACATAGATCTCAAGCTGAGAAATTTTTGAAATTGAAAGTGGACAAAAAAAATATTATGTGGGCAGAACAAAATGCAAAACAATCTATACTATATGACTTTACTAATCCAGATAATTGGCGGTTATTGATCAAGATAAAAATTATGAGTATGGATAGTATTGGTATAAAGCTAATCTTAGAAGATTTGTTTATTATTTTAGGTAGAGATAAAAAATTACTAGAACAGTTAAATAAAATTAATTTAATTCAATCTGGGGAAAAATTACTCGAAGCTGCATTTAATTTAGATCCTTTAGATCCAGAAGAATGGTGGAATAAGTTAGGGGAAAATGATAATGAAATTGAAAAATTTAGTAACAGATTAAAATCGTTGGATACTAGAGATCCAAGATCTAATATTTTATTCTCAAGACGGCTTGAAAAATTAAAAACCATCGGATATGAAGATCTTTTTTTAGAATTAAGTAAATATCTCCTAGCACAAAATCCATCAAATTTTGAAGTATGGATAGAATTGGGAAAATTACATGAAAGGAGAGGCGAATATGATCAAGCATGGTTTAGTTATGATCAAGCACAGACACATTTTCCGAAATCCCGTTCGAGGGATTTATTTAAAAAACGCATGGAAAATAAATTAGATGGACATGATATTATACCGTGGAAAGTACCTAATATAGATATGAGAATACAATTTTTAAGAAAGATGGAAAATCTTTCAAATTCAATAGTAACTAAAGATGTTGAAGATGGGCCAAAAGTAATAGGAATAACAGAAAAAATAGATGATATGGTTAATAAAAATAGAATATCTGAAGCATTTTTTATTGTAAGAAGAATGGCGGCTGAGGGTGATCAAGAAGCTAAATTATTAGTCGATAAATTATTAGGGTTGATGAAAAATGAATAAAGAATTTGTGGTAATTTGGGCAACTACTAAAGTTAGTAAAAATGATTGTTGGTTAATGGTGCTTAACAGAGAAAGAGGGTGGGAATTACCTGGAGGTAAAATAGAAAAAAGTGAAAAAATAGATGAGGCTGGATTAAGAGAATTATATGAAGAAACTGGGCTATTAGGAGTAGCAAAAGCGTATGATGATTTGATAATAGAAGATGGTTATGTTTTATGGATAGAGGTAGACATTGAGCCTGGGCATTTATCATGGGAATCAAAAGATGCATCTATAGAGGAAGTTGGTTGGTGTGTTGATTTTCCAGAGAGACTTAGTTGGAGTGTAGAAGAGATAAACAAAGTCAGAAATCATGATTGGAGTGCCTCTAAAAGATTTAAATCTTGAATTTCATCTTTTCTATCAATAAGTATTTTCTTCCATTTACTAATTCCCAATATATCCGAAGCATCTACAATCAATCCAATATCATTTCTTTCTTCACCTGATAAATTTTGAAATAGTATATCTATAATATCTTCAACAACTGTTTTTATATCATCAGGATTAGATGGTATAGTAGAAACTCCTGGCGTCTCTCTTGGTTTTGCATGTTTAATATGATAATTCATATCGGGAGTATTTTTTTCAACAATATCTAAGGCCATATCTAGCCATTCTAGGCTACTAACTAAAAATTCTGGAGTCATATTTGACTTGGAAAATCCTAGACGTGCTATCCATGCATGTCTCATGGCGGGTTCGTAGTCGCCCAAACTTGCCAAAATCCTAGAGGACTCAAGACGAGAAAGTGCAATTATTTCATCAGAAAAATTAGATTGTGGCGATATTTCTGAATGTGTAGCTAGCGCCATCATGAATTCATTTTTGTTTAGATGCCATGAAGCTAAATTTAGTAATGCAATACCATGTAATGAGGAATGTTGAGATGTAGCATTAAGTCTATCAACACACCATCTTAATTCATTTCCTATTTCCTTATCCTCGGTTGCACCAATTAGTGCTCTTTCCATTCTTATCCTTGCTTCATATAGATGATCTCGTTCCTCCATACTTCGAGAACGCTCTAATATATCATTGGAGATCGAGATTGCAGAGTCTATATTTCCTTCCTTTAGAAGTTCTTGAAATATAATAAAATCTGCAATTAAAGGTGAAATATTATTATTAATATCAGTCATATCAATCACTTGGATTCGAGTATGGCAACAAGTTCTTCGTAATTATTTCTTAGGGATTGTTCCTTTTCAATGAGTATTTTTAGATGATTATCTATATTGATTTTAGATTCTGTTAATTCTCTAAGCAATATTTCCCTATCATTTACTTCAAGTAGTAAATTACCAACTGATCTATAAACAGGTCTATCTGGACTTTGTGATTCTAATGAATCCATAGTGAGGGAATGTTCAGAACTTTGGGATGATAAGGTTTGAATTTGACCTCTTAGTATTTGTAATTCTTGGATAATTTTTTGTAATTCTTCAGTAGTTTGTTCTTTAGTCATCTTTACACCTCTTCTACAGCCTCAAGTACCTGTTCTGATGCTATAAGTCCTCTCATTATAGTATTCCATCTAGCACGTAAATCGACAAAGCTATCAGCATTTTCATTTATGGTCAAAATACTATTTTTAAATGTAAATCTTGCTTCAGTTGTCAAACTAGCAGACATAGAATTGGCATGTGAAGATTTTATGCTCAGACTTAATGATAAAGTCTCATTCTTCTGAATCTTCATCTAACGCTCTCTCTGAAAGTTCTTTTTCATAATCCAATGCTGCTTGTTGGGCAATTATAGTCATATCAGTTGCAGTCGCTCCTTCAGTAGACCTCCTTATTATTCTGGAATTAGCATCTGTTGCTCTAGTATAAGGTTCCCAGACACCACCGGTAAATTTATGAGAACATTTCTTACATTGCCATATTCCAGAAACTTTTCTCGTTACTTGGGGGTATTGGCAAACTGGACACATGTATTTCTTTGATCGTTTTGCTATAGCTGCTCCAGCTCTACGTCGTACACTTACTCCATATCGAGCACCGTATTTTGCAGTAGCACCAGCCTTTTGTGTTCTTTTTGCCATTTAATCACCCAATACTGTATTAACTAATTTTCGAAGTTCCGAAGATTGAATTTTTGCCCTCTCCATTATTTCAGCAAATTCGTCGGCCGAGAATATCCCCTTTAGACCCTTCTGAAGTGAGTGGACATGATATTCCTCTCCAAGAGTAATATGAATTCTTTCATCACCGCCTAACTCTTCTTGAGAGTTAGCATCATAAACAAACCTATTACCAACTTTATGATATGAACACATTATTGGTATTTTAGATACATTTAGAGGATAATCCTCACCTACTTCAAATTTTTCACAAGGAACAATGGCCGTTTTTAAAGCCGCAATAGCCGCTAATGCAAATGCATCAAATAAATTACCATCATCAGATATTGCAAATAAGTCTAATATTACTTGCCATGCTTTTTCTCCTGGAATAATGCACAAACTGTTTACATCTATGCAACCAGATTCTCTGATGCCTCTATCAACTACTCTTCCAAGTTCAATTGATTCAGCACTAGGTGGCCCGGGTTCCCAATTTCTACCTGCCACTGGTCTAACTTCTGCACCACACATTAAACCCCCTTCATTAGGTCTATCAGGATATGGAGTCATTAATTGAAACTTGACACCTGCGTATACAATAGTATCTCCCATTGTAACTTTGGCAGATCCTTCTGCCCGTTCCAATACATCTACTTCAAGCTGTAATGGCCTACCTTCCCATTGTTCTCTACCATCAATCCTCTGATCATTTAATGCTAATTCATGAAGATGATTTCTTAGCAATTTAGATACCATAGGAATAGCCATTAATTAGCACCTCCAGTTTTTAAAGCATCAACCATTATTTTATGAATATCATAAGCGGCTTGTATATTATAATCCCATGCTGTTTGAAACTCTTCAGGAGAAAGATCTCCGTCCATTTGAAGGAAAACTAACTCACCTGAATTTGGAAGAACGCCCATAGGGAGATCTGCTTCTCCGTAATTATCTTCTTCTTTATTCAAATCACAAACGACTACATCATTTACCTTTCCAGATGCTACTGAAACAACCATGTCTGTCATGGGTATTCCTGCATCTGCTAAAGCAACTGACGCGGCTGTCAAACCTACGCATCTGGTACCTGCTTCTGCACACAAAACTTCTATTTCTACTCTAATTTTTGATCTTGGATACATCTCTAATAAAACCACACTCTCCAAAGCATCAGCAGTTACTTTACTTATTTCTCTACTGCGACGATTAAAACCAGGACGGATTCTGTCTGAGGTGGAAAATGGTGCCATATTATATCTAACATCCAAAACCGCTCTATCTTGTCTTTGTATTTTCCTTGGATGAGCTTCCATTGGACCATAAACTGCAACAATAACATCATTGGTACCCCAAGTCATACGACAGGAACCGTCGGCGACAGGTATTACGCCAGTTTCAATAGTTATTGGACGAACTTGCGTGGCATTTCTACCATCTACTCTTAGTCCGTTTTCATCAATCATTTGAATATCTCCATATCCGCCCATTATATATTTCCTCCATCTTCTATTAAGCGATAGTTCTGTGTTAAATCTTTGAATTGATTTCTTGCATTAATTATTCCAGAAACCTCACCATCAACCCAAACTCTCCCATTATCTGCTATTATTATTCTACAATCAGAATTTTCTTTCATTTCTCTTAATAGATCCTTACCATTTCCAGATAAGTAACTGACCAAATGGGGATCTATTTCGTCCACGCTCCCAGTATTGATTTTTCTAAGTCCCATCCCTTTCATAGTAACAACACTAGAATGTGTTTCTTCAACCTCTTGTACTCTACATAATATGGATTCTCCAATATCCAATACTTGTCTTGTTGAACCAAAAGATGCTTTGGAGGGTCCGAGGCTCATTGGTAGAATTGCGTTGAATGGAGCTCCTATATCAATAAACCATATATTATTTGTACAACCTTCAACATATCCAATTACTAAATCACTAGGTCGGGGGAAATATGTCGTATGTATCGGTTCAATCGTTAGAACATTATTTTTTATAATTAATTTACCATTTTTTGTTGCCAAAAGAGTATCATTTGTAATTACTACTCCATGACCTGCCTCGTACTCTCCCGATTTACCCAGATTTTCTCCTGGAACTACTATTTGGGAGTCTTGCGGACCGTCCGCACTACTGTTACCACTCATGTTATCAGGCCGCGCGACTAGCCTAGACTTCATAACCTTGATGAAAGTTAAAAGTTCAATGATATCAATCTAGTTCCTTAACATCTGCATCTGAAGATCTTTGAGATACTCTACTAATAATTTCATTTTTCATTCCACCAGCTACTTCTACAACACAAACCCAAGAACCATCAGTTACCCATTCTTCCTTAGTTATAATCCCTCTCAATAATTGGTTTACTCCACCATAATCTTTCCCAGGAATTTTGAACGCTAACTTAACTGTTATAAATTGTAAAGGAATTAATGGCTTAAGGACTTTGACTGCTTTTTGTACTTGTTTTTCTATCGATAAAAATGGATCTACGGAAAACCTAGCTTCAATTAGAGCATTCTCTATTCTGGTTGCAGGATGAGGTAATTTTGTCTTTGGGTCTGTTGCAGTTGAAGCAATTTCGTTAATAATTTTCTTTTTCTTATCATTGATTATTTTTTTTCTTTGTTCGGTTGTTAATTGAATAGAACCATCATTGAGAATTTTTTCGACACAAATGGATAAATTTGTACTTCCAAAAGTATTGATTAAAGCATCAGAAGTTGGCCTATCGCCTGCTCGAGCATCTGACCAGATTTGTTCAGTAGCAAGAAGTTCAGATAAATTTACAGAATCATGATTATTTTTCCATTTTTGAACTAGTTCAGGATCTACGAGAATCTCATATCTAGAGCCTCCTTTCTCTAAGCGAGCCAATACTGCATCGTCTAAACTCACCATTGTTTCTTGAAGAGTGGTGATACTTAAGTAATCTTAGTAAAATAATATTAAGATACTTTAGATAAATGTTTTAGAGTATCTTCACGATTAAGTTTTTGATATCCATTTACATCAACAATTGATATTTCAACTGTATCATGGTTTAAACTATCTTCGAGCGATTCTTGAAGTGCCTCTAGACCAAGTTTAATAGCAGCATTTAATGTCATTCCTGATTTCCAAGATTTTTCAAAACTATCTATTACAGTTGACCTTCCCCTTCCTATAGCTCCAGCATGATATGACTGGTAGGCTCCAGATGGATCAGTTTCGAATAGATGAGCCCCTTCTTCATCAACTCCTGCTATTAATAAAGCAGTTCCAAATGGTCTAGCACCACCATATTGAGTGAAGGATTGTTTGTAATCACACATTTTCTTAACTAAGGTAATCATAGATATAGAACTACCATATGTCATTCTGTTAATTTGACATTGGATGCGTGCTTTATCAACTAATTGTCTGGCATCGGCCACTAACCCAGATGTTGTCATTCCAATATGATCGTCTATTTGATACATTTTTTCTATAGAGTCAGTAATCACTAATTTATTTGCTATCCTTTTATCAACGATTAATATAACTCCATCTTTGTACTTTAGACCGACGGTAGTAGTCCCTCTTTTTACTGATTCTCTGGCATATTCTACTTGGTAAAGACGACCATCTGGTGAAAATGTCGAAACACCATGATCGTATCCGCGTCCACTGGGCTGCATAATTATCAAGCCAATGCCACATCCCTCTCTTATCAATCTTAGTCGAAAAGGCACTCTCATGCGAGGCATTCATGTCTAATGTCACTCTCGGATTAACGTGAGAGTAGGAATTCTTTCTTCCGGAGGAAAAGATTCAGCATATTCTGCATGGTGGGCTCAAATGCAGGGCTGGGAAATCGTAGCATTAATAACTGTAGGAATAAAAGAAAAAGATTCAATGATGTTCCAGATACCTGGAACATATATTTCTGGATTTCAATCTATTTCAATGGGCGTACCATGGCTTCCTGTAAAGTCTAATGGAGTTGAAGAGATGGAGATATTAGAACTAAAAGAATCTTTACAAGGAAAAAAAGATAATTATGAAGTATTTAATGAAATATGGCCAAAGAATATAGTTAAACCCAAAGAAATTATAATTTATGATGGGAAAATAGAGATAGATGCCTTAGTTACTGGTGCTTTAAGATCTGATTATCAAAAAACAAGAATAGAAATGATGTGTGAGGAGATTGGCGTTAAATCATTTAGTCCTCTTTGGCATAAAAAATCATTAAGTCATATGAAATCAATATTAAACCATGGATTTGAAATTAAGTTTATTTCTGTTTCATGTGAAGGATTAGATGCTTCATGGTT
>NTJP01000004.1 GCA_002457145.1 Marine Group II euryarchaeote MED-G38 | reverse complement strand
AATTAGAGCTAGTAAATACGAGATGTTGATTGGCTGAGATATTGGTATTGTTAGCTATTTCAAATGAAGATCCTGAATCGCCAATCCTCCATTCTCCTAAGTCACATGTCTGATTACCATCATTATAAATTTCAATCCAATCAGAAGAATAGTGATAAACTTCAGTAATAGTTACATTAGATAAATCACAGTCAGGAATTGTAGTGGCAGTTTTGGTAGAGGTAAATTTTTTAGTTGAGTTTTCTGTTTCAGAGAGTAAACTAGTTTCCAAACTTAACATAGGTGTTGCTAACATTAAAAAAACTAAGAAAAAAGCAGTTTTTATATTTCTAGGGTTGTTTCGCATAAGGAGCGGTGATATGGATAGAATATTAATATTAGGACTATAGAATATTAATATTAGGACTGCCTATAATATGTATCTCAGAATTTAATTATTCTGCTTTTAAAGTCTTATGTTGACCTGGTTTCCTAGGTTTAACAAAGATACGATAACCACATTTATGACAGGATTTACCGGTAGAACCTGCTTCTACCCATGCTAAATTTCCACATTTTAAGCATTTATACCTAATTTCCATAGGGTCCATTGGAGAAATACCATCGAATGGTGAAATAACATCCCCTGTTGGGTTATAAGGCATTCTCTGAGTGCGTAGAGTTCTCCTGCACTTGTATAGAATCATGTGTTCAGTGTCTTTAGCCATGGTTTGGGCGACCTGCCTGCCCTTCTTCAATCTGTCCGTTGACTCAAGGGTTATTTTTTGCTAAAGAACAAACTTTAACAAAATTTGAAATTATTTGTTCACCATATTCTGAATGATCTACTTCTGGATGAAATTGTAGACCGAATCTAGTTCTATTTTCATTTTCCATGGCTTGAATTTGACAAGATTCGCTGAAAGCTGTAATTTTAAACCCTGGAGGAATATTAATTACTTCATCATTATGGCTTTCCCAAACCATCTGATTCTGTGGAGTATTCTGAAATAATTCTCCACCATCTTCAATTAAGGTTATTTTTGCTTCTCCAAATTCTGGTTTTGATGCTTCTGCAGAATTACCTCCATAAAAATCTGCCATAAATTGGTGCCCTGCACAAATTCCCAGGATCGGTACATCTAGATTTAGATATTCTGCACAATTTCCTAATCTCCCTGTAAGGCCGACTCTTGCTGCCCCTCCTGAAAGTATTAATCCATCAACTTCTCTAAATTCAGAAATAGGTGTTTTATTTGACAAAATTTTTGTATCTACACCGAGATATCGTAACATTCTCCATTCTCTATGGGTCCATTGTCCTCCATTATCGATGACGTCAATAACAAGGTGCGCATCGCCCATAATTCAACCGAAAAGTCGGCAGACCATGAATGATGCCCTTGTTAAAGGTTGAAAAAGAGAATCACGGTCGGAGTACCCACAGCCCTGATGGTGTAGTGGCCTATCATGCAGCCCTGTCGAGGCTGCGACCCGGGTTCAAATCCCGGTCGGGGCGCCAATAAAGTCATTTTATTTGAGCCATGCTTCAAAGGAACAAAGTCGAAGTTTTGAACTATAATCACGTTTGATTGTTAGTTTTGGTTTTGGTTTGTCAGGAATACAGTTAGGCAATATTTCTTGGATAATTTTATTTGTTATATCAATGTCTTTTTCTTCTACAACTATCCTTCCTCTGATAAGTGACGGAGAAGATGTATCCAAAAGTGGAATAATGAGTGGCAATAATTCTAATGTTCGATGGGGCAAATTAATTAATATCATATCCCATCTTCCTAAATATTCTCTATTGGTAACTAATTCGGCAACATCTCCTGCCCCCACTAGACGATTTGGATATATCCATTCAACTTCTGATGCTTCTGACGGATATGGCTTTTTATCCCATTTAGTCAGATTTTCAAATAGGAGTTTGATGGCTTCAGGATTCAAGTCGGAAGAAAGTAAATTATTTACTAAATCTGGTTCATGTAATAGTGAAGAAATTGCCGGTCCTACCCCGCAAAATGGGTCGCAAAGGTTTATTTTTCGACCTAGCATATGTCTCAATTCTTTAGCAAAGGAAAGTGTTTCCTGTCTTTCGGTTTGTAATTTTGTAGAGAAATATGCTTTTGTTGGGTCGCATATGATTTGCAAACCGGATTCTTTTACTGTAACCTTCGTGTTGCAAAGTTCATTTGGTATATTTTCTGATATTATGATATTCTTATGCCTAACAGCTATCGGTATCAGTTCCCTTATGCGTAGTTCCCCCATGACTCCTTGATCGGATAATATCAACCTTAAATTTGGGTGTGCCATCAATTTCGCTTTTGCGATTTGTGAAGAGAATTGTAATATTTTTTTATCTAATTTTATTATCATCATATCTCCTACAAATTCATGGGATGCTGGCCACAATTGAAGAAATTTTTCAAAATCATCGTTATTAATTAAAACGGACAAGTGTGTTAACCAATTCGGATCTATTCTATTATCAAGTTTGTATTTTGCATAAATTACTTCATATTTAGACAATTCTTTTGGTAGATTTTTTGGTAAATTTTCACTCAAAGGTATTAATCTAAATTTTCCATCAATACTTGGATAAATTAATTTGCCCTCAGCAAGTAAATTATTTTTTTTTAAACTGGTGAATGCATTCTCAACATCGCGATTGGGTACTTGGAGATGTTGCATCATATTCATCACGGGGGAGGGCGTAGCGCGCTTCAGAATGACGGTTGCCGAAGTGTCTTCTGGATTGTGGCTAATAGGTCTTGGCCCTGGAAATTTGCAACAAATGACGCTTGAAGCTAGAGATATTGCAAAACTATGTTCTAAGAGATATTTAGAAGGATATACTTCTAAATTGCCTAAGGAAGAAGAAGAAAAATTAGAAGAGATTATTGGACCGTGGGAGAGAGTTATGAGAAATGACATAGAAAACCCTCAAAAAATACTAAATGAAGCCAAAGAGAATTCAATATGTATTCTTGTTATTGGAGATCCAATGCAGGCAACAACTCATATTGATTTGGAATTACATTGCCATGATGAAGAAATAAATTTCAATATGATCCCTGGTTTATCTGCTACTTCTTTAGCAGTTTCAATATCAGGATTACAGTCCTATAAATTTGGCAGACAAGTCACAATTCCTTTTAGATATGGAAATTATTTGCCTACTTCGCCTCTTGAAATAATTCATAAAAATCAAATTAGTAATTTACATACGCTTGTATTGTTTGATTTGGATCCTAGTGGAATGGGTACCGAAACCCCTCAACCAATGAAACCAAAAGATGCAATAGATATTTTACAAAGGATGTATGATAAACTAATCTTTGAGGAGGCTATTCCGAAAACAACCATTAATCCAATAAACTGGAAAGGAATATTGCTAAGTGATATTGGAACTAAGGATCAAAAAGTTAGTTCAGGAGAGTTGTCTGAATTATCTTCTATTAATGAAGGCAATATACATTGTATGATTATACCAGCCAAATTTTCAGAAATGGAAAAGGAAGCATTCAATCGTAGACGTGTGGTGGGGTAGGTTAGGTTTAGTATGGCAAAGCCACCCGCTGAAGTTAGTTTTCCTGGCGATAAAAATCGTAGGAAGAAGGTTAGAGTTAGGGGAATAAAAAAAGCATCAAAAGACATTCAAAAAAGATTAGAAAAGAATTTGTCCGAATTATTAGATGATCCAGAGATTTTTTTACCGGATATAAACGGTGTTATAACCAAAAAAACATTTTTTGGTAGAAATAAAGATTTAATGGCACTTACATTAGAAGATATTGATATGGTATCAAAAAAAAGGCATGATAAAAAATGGTTAACAAAAAGAATGTCAAAAAAAAGTGGGGATGTAGTTTCTAGGGCTTTGGCAGGTAGTTTATTGGCGGCCTCTGGTGATGATTTTTCTACTGTATCGGTTTTCAAAAATCCGTTATTTGGTTCTGCAAGTTATATCCGAAGAGGAGGCGGCAAACAAAGTCATCTTGCTGGTATTCAAAATTTTAATCATTCAAAATTGAGAATGCTAGTTTGGGATGACCATGCAAAAGCAGGACAATGGTTTTTTTCGTGGGATAAAGGTTTTGTATTTACAGGTAATAATCCAGAACCCCCGGACGATTGGATAGAATATGTTCTTGAAAATTCATCTATAGAATTGTTAGGGCAGAAGACTAAGTGGTCAAAGGGTTTGAGCGAATCAATAATTGATGATAAATTATTTACAGATAGTGGATGGCTAAGACTAGAGTTTGGAAATGGAGTTGTCATTGGAATATCAAAAGAATCACTATTATCAACAAAAGAATCTTTTGTCCAAAGCGTCGCTATGTCAATGATGCCACCAAAAATAAGTTCTATTGTAGAATCTGAGTGGGTATGGAAGCCTGAAGGATGGCCGAATGATAAGGAATTGCCGGCTGAAGGTCTTGAAAAGGTTGAGGAGGTAATACAACAATGGTTACTAATGATTTATGATGATAAAAAATTAGCAAATGCATGTAGAGTTAGTATACTAAATTCAATAAAAGATGGGTTTGTAGTTGGTAGTTCTTGGTATGATTCAGAAAATTTATTAAAAATGCTGGAAAATATGAATGGAACTGAAGATGAGAGGGAAGCTATTTCATGTATCATTGATTCTCTTGAATGCGGCATTCACGTGAGATCTGACGGCGTAGTAATAGATCTGGAGGAAGATGTTGTACGTTTTGAAGATTCATCATGTCATCCTGTTTTAGTTGCTCTTTGGCCTAAATATGGGCATATTATTTTGGAAAGGCTCTATCAAATAGATGGTGATGAGGCGAAAAATATAATAGATTCACAATCCCAAAGAAAACAAGGATTTGGCGCTTTTTTGAGAGAATTAAAACAGTCTATATCTATCTCTCAACAATTAAATCGTCTACCTTGGAACGAGGGTTCGCTTGTGTCTCCTTTGAGTTTTGCAGATTTCTTAATAAGAAAGGCAATAGAAAATGGTGTTGCATCAACTGTTTCAAAGGCTCGAAAGGGTAAAGGGCTCGAGATGGCGATGGGTTGGGCTTGGTTAAATGTACATGAAAGAACTGAATCAGATGCTTGGAGATTTGATGAATCTAGCAGAGACAAAGGAGGAGATTGGGTGCCGGCATTACAAGCACTTTGGGATGCTGCTGAGGATTTATTGATTAATGATAATTTAGAAGCGGTTATTGACTATAAATCTGCTATGAAATGGCTTGCAGAAGTTTCTGGATCTAGTTTTGAATATTAATGAGGTAGAGCAATCCATAGTGCTACCCCAAAAAGAGAAATTCCTAGTGAATAATTGAGCCACTTTACCTTGGAAGGTGAATTGAAAAACTTTCTTAGTATCGTTCCGAAATAAGACCAGCTTAAAACCGCTGGAAGTCCAAAAAATAAATTTAAAAAAACTAATGCTATTTTACCAGTTAAACCCGTTCCAAAAAGAGTAAATGGAATAGCCATCAGTACCAAAAAATGTATCCATGCTTTCCCATTTACTACTTGTAATAATATTCCAGTTTTTATACCCAAAAGTTCTGTACTGTATTCATCTTTAATCGTAGAAGATGTGGCTATATTATATGCTAAGTAAGATATGTACGCAGCTCCAAAATAGGTTAGTATACGAAATATCTCTTGTTCTTCTTCAATATAATCCGCGGCTATAGCAACAAATATTCCCAACGTACTCCAGCCAATTGCCATTCCTATTGTAAGAGGAATTGTGCGACGAAATCCATGTTGAGAGCCATGTGCAGCACATAATAAATTATTAGGGCCGGGCGTGAAACACATTGGTATAATGAAGATTAAAACCGCAAGCAAGCCAGTTGAAGTCATGAAAAACCTCAAGCCATACTCGTAACAAAATTTTCAGTAGCTAATAGGGCCTGATTGACATCTGCCCAAATATCTTCTATATCTTCTATTCCCACACTCATGCGTACAAAACCTGATACAATTCCTGCTTCGTTTCTTACATCTTCAGGGATAAACATATGACTAGAGTTAAATGGACACTCGACTAAACTTTCTACTCCTCCGAGGCTAGTTGCTTCCAGTATCATTCCTAGTGATTTCATAAATTTCAAAGCTGCTGCATCGCCTCCCTTGATGACAAAGGATATCATGCCACTTCCTCCTGGCATTATTTCTTTTGCTAACTTATAATCTATAAAATCTGGTAAAGAAACATGGTTCACATTTTCAATCATAGTGTGATTTGATAATCTACTAGCTAACTCTTTTGCGTTTGATGTATGGATTGGCATTCTTGCATGTAATGTTCTCATGCCTCTTTCCAATAAATAGCACATATGAGGATCTGCTGCTCCTCCGAAATGAACCTTTTTAGGAAATATATTTGCGATTAGTTCTCTTTTACCAACTACAAATCCTGCAATTAAATCTGAATGCCCTCCCAAGTATTTTGTACCCGAATGAATAACTAAATCGAAACCATGCTTAATGGGATTACATCCCCAAGGTGATGCGAACGTATTATCTACAACGGAAATTAGATTGTATCGTTTCGCTATATCTGCCATTGCATCTAAATCACATACTTTCAAAACAGGATTTGTTAGTGTTTCTACATAAATCATTTTTGTATTATCTTTAATGGCAGCCTCATATGAGGAAGGATCTCTAATATCAGCCATTGTTACTTCAATTCCAAAACGTGGTAAATCTTCTGTCAATAAACCGTATGTCCCTCCATATACATCAGGGCTCGCGATAATATGATCTCCACTACTTAAAAGACCTAAGAGGGTTGTAGAAATTGCAGCCATTCCACTTGCGAATACTTCTCCGTCCTCAGCACCTTCTAGAGCAACTAATTTAGAAGCCACTGCTTCTGAATTTACACTTGATAGTCTAGAGTACAGCATCGTATGTTGCGCTCCTGCTGCCCAACCGGCATATCTTTCATCAGAAAGATGATAAGTTGAGGATAAGAAAACAGGAGTGTTTACTCCTCCACCAATGGGATTTGTACCAGAATGAATCGCGTTGGTTCCGAATTTCTTGGTGTCATCAGGGTTTGTCATGCTCTACCGAAGAGGTCTTCACGAATCAAATAAACGGATAGTAAAAAATTTAATTTCCACCGAAACGCCCTGTTAATTGTAGAGAAATAGCGACTATATGCCCTATTAATAATGCAAAAATAATAGTTCCAATTCCCAATGTTCCTCCCAGATAATAACCTAAAAATAATACTATTATCTCGATGCTTGCTCTTACTTTAGCAATAGGAATATTAGTTATTTTCTGAATGCCCGTCATCCATCCATCTCGAGGACCAGGTCCTAAGTTAGCAGTCAAATATAGCCCACTTCCAATACCAACAAATAGTGTACCAATCAAAACTTGTATTATTTGAAAGATGTATAAATCAGGATTGGGTAGATATGGCATCATCACATCTATTGCTAGTGCAATTAAGATAGCATTCAGAATTGTCCCTACTCCTGGTCTTTCTTTTATTGGAATCCATAAAAAAAGAACTATGATACTTACGAGAAATGTCGTCTGCCCTAATGTCCAGTTAATTTGTTGTGCTATACCTTGTGCTAAAACAGTCCATGGGGCTACACCTAATCCTGCGGCAACAATAATCGCATCTCCGGTTCCAAAAATCCATAATCCAATAATCAAAATAGTAAGTGTACTAACTTTAGGCTTCAATGACATTGGATCTGGAGAACTCCAACTTGTGTCTGGAACTTTTTTTGCTGGTTTGAGCAGGTTGTTCCAATCCATTGTGCGTGGGTGAAGGTATTATTCTTCAACCCATCTTGCATAATCAGATGTAGTTTCTACTTTCCAATATATTATTTGAGGTAAATCATATGGATGTTTTTCCTTGATAAGTTTGATTAAAATATCTTTTTTTTCGTTTGTTACCTTCATTTGTAATCGCCACTCTTCAGAATTTTGAATATTTTTTTCCCATTCATAAATAGAAGTTATCTTACTCCTTTGAACACATTTAGTTAAGCCATCTCTAACGAAATCTGTAGACCAATCGCCAATCATTGGTTCGATCATATTGCCTGGGAGGGTTGTTTGCACTAGCCATATTGTTTTATCCATACCACTCTGAAGGGGGGTTAACGAATCAAGTCAATGGTAGACTTTGAATGGATGTGCCTTCTCCGGTAACATGGTGAGAGGGCATGGAAGACTGGACTGAACCAATAAATGTCGGAGTATGCCCGAATAATAATACTCATTTTGATGTAATAGTTGTTGGAGGAGGACCTGGTGGTTCGGCTGCAGCGTCATATAATGCAATGAAGGGGAGAAAAGTACTACTTTTAGAAAAAGAATTTTGGCCAAGAGATAAAATCTGTGGAGATGCAGTAGGAGGGAAATCGCTTCGTCATGTAAAAGAGTTAGGAGTTAAGGTTATGATAGAAAAAACACCTCATTTTCGAGTTGATTCAATAGTTATGAGTTCTTCTAATGGGAAAAATGTAAAAATTGATTTACCAAAGGAAGCCTTTGAAAAATTAGAAGCTGGCTATTCTCTACCTAGAATACAATTTGATTATATGATGTTCAAAAGAGCTACAGAGATAGTTCTAGAAAATGGAGGGAGTGTCATGCAAGGATTCTCAGTTAAGAATATCAAAGTAGATGATGAAGGTGGTGCCAAAAAAATAACCGGAGTGGTAGGAAAAAATAGTGAAGGGGAAGAGTTCAGTTTTAGTTCACCTGTAACGATTGGTGCAGGAGGTTATAATTGTCCTGTTGCTAAAACAATTACCGAAGTAGTTCATGAGGAGCCAATGAGAGATATCGAACATTATTGTGGAGCATATCGAGAATATTGGACAAATGTAAAGGGTTGTGAAGGAGATTCTGGCTCTATAGAGATACATTTTATCGATGAAGTTAATCCAGGATACTTTTGGATATTCCCTGTAAATGATGGTACTGTAAATGTTGGCATAGGGATGGTGATATCAGAACAAAGAAAGCAACATGGAATAAAAAAGTCTCTGAAAAAGATGCAAAAAAATGTCATAGAAAATCATCCTATTTTCAAAGAGCGTTTTGTAGGTGCTAAATTAGTTGAAGGAACAGAAAAAGGATGGCAATTACCTTTTGGTTCTCCAAGAAAGTCTGCTCCCTCATATCAGCCAAGAAGAAGTGCGATGGCTGGAGCAATGTGTGTTGGAGATGCTGCTAGTTTGGTAGATCCATTTAGCGGAGAAGGTATTGGAAATGCATTAGTTTCGGCTAAAATGACGTCTGAAATTTTTGATGAATCTATACATAGTTCTGGTTTTAGTGAAGAATCTGCTGAAATTTATATGAAGGAACTATGGGACAAGTTGGGACCTGAGTTGACTAATTCTTATTCACTTCAAAAAGTAGTTAAGAAGAAATGGTTAATGAATTGGTTCATGAAAAAAGCATCAAAAAAGGAAGCCATTAGAGAAATGATGACCGAAATGATTGCTGGGAAAGAAGCGTCTGGTGGAGTATACAGTAAATGGTTTGTAGTTAAAGCTCTAATATTACCTTGAGGTGTTTTTTTGGAATCCAAATTGAGTGTCTCTTTGGACGATATAGAATGTGTTTTTTTAGACTTAGATGGTACAATTTATTTGGGAGGAGAATTAATTTCAGGTGCTATAGATTTCTTAAAAAGATTAAAAAATAAAAATATAGAATATTTTTTCTTATCGAATAATTCTAGCAAATCTGTAGATCAATATTTAGAAAAATTAAACAGTATGAAAATTCCTGCAAAAAAAGAAGATATTATATTGTCCACACATGATTTGATAGCTTGGTTAAAAATTAATAATATTTCTCAAACATTCCTTGTTGGTACTGTCGGGATGCAAGAAATGTTAGAAAAGGAAAATATCAATACGAGGTCTGAAAATCCAGAATATGTAGTACTTGGATATGATACAGAGATAAATTATGATAAGTTATCTCAAGCGTCCTATCATCTCCACAATGGTGTAAAATTAGTCGCTAGTCATCCAGATATGGTTTGCCCATCTCCTCTGGGTGGTTTACCAGATAATGGTGCCTTTATGGCTTTATTCGAGGCGACAACTGGAGTTAAGCCAACACATATTTGTGGTAAACCAAATCCTCAAATGATTCTGCATAAAATAAGTGAATTAGGGTTACTTCCTGAAAAATGTGCAATGATAGGTGACCGTCTTTACACAGATATGGAAATGGCTAAAAAAGCAAAGGTCAAAGCAATACTAGTTCTTTCAGGAGAAGCAACTAAAGAAGACTTAGAGTTATATCCCCACGAGCCAGATTTGGTTGTAGATTCGATAGATGAGTTAGTTAGATAGTAAGAAAATTAGTATCTGTAAAGAAAAATTGTGGGTTGCATTCAATAACATCGAATGCTACTGAATGTCATGGAAAGGGATTGGCGAGTTCGGGACATTTCAAATTGTGATTTGGAGTTATTGCCCGAAGTTTTTTCTTGGCCAAAATTATGTTCTCAATCAGAAGCGGTAGAAAGATTGGCATTTATGGGAACCCTAGAAGATCCATTAGTTAAGGATGCCTTATCAAAGACTCCTAGGGAAATACATGCACTTCCACTCTCAATAAGGATTGAAAATATTGAGAGTAGTGCGTTAAAATTACCTTGGTGGATTGATTTGGAAAAACCCAATTCTCTCTTGCCTGGTTTATTTGAAACTGGTCATATCTTTCAAATGATTGGGATTGAAAGTAATGATCGTATATTATTAGTAGGTCCGAGAGGTAATTGGTGGACAGAAATTATACTGCACATGGGCGTTAAAAAAATAACTATATTAGAAATAGATGATGCAAGGAGAGAGGTTTTGCAAAATAGATGGGAAAGTTTGCGCTTAGATATTGTAGCAAAAGCATTGAATTGTGATATAGAATGGTGTGGTTTAGATTATATAGATAATGAAAATGATATTTTAATAGATAAAATATTAATTACTGGGGGCCTGACTACAATTCCTATAAATTTATTAAATAAAATAGATATTAATGGTCAAATTTGGGTTCCAATTGGAAATAATAATTCTACAATACTTCAAAAAATAACTAAAGAAGAATTTGGAGAGGTTCGTTGTCAGCACATCACCTTATGGAATGTAGATATGCTAGATCGTTATTCTGAAAACATACTTTGTGGGAGTTCTGTGTATGAAAGGAGTATGGTTAAAAATAGTGTTGAAGAAAGTCCAGAGCTTACCAGAGAAGCTTGGTTGCATGCTAATGATAATCCAATTAGAGACAGGCTTGGGCCAGAATCATTACTCGAAATTATTAAAGAAGTGTGGAATTCTTCAGATATATTATTGGAAAGAGATAATATTTCTTTAAAGGATTCAATAGCGAAAGACTTGTTTAAAATGGGTCATGTTCTTCAAAAAATTGGAGTGTTTAGAATCGCGGCTGAGCATCATGGGATGTCTTACTTACTATCTCCTTCTGCTGAAGCCGCTTGTTATCTAGGTATGACTTATTCAATAGATAATCAAGATTCTCTGGCCTGGCAGAGAAAAGCTATCGAAACCGATCCTAATTTTGGAGAAGCATGGAATGAGATTGGAGAAATACTAATGAAAAAAGATGATACTCAGAATGCAATTAATTGGTTTAGAGAGGCTATAGCATCGAAAAATTACTCAAAGAGATGGGTCGCATGGACTAATTTGACAAGATCACAAATGGAGTTGAATCAGGATATTTCTGCCTTCTTCACGGCTCAGAATGCAGTAGAGTTATTTCCTGAAAACAAAGAGTTAACAGAATTATTGTTCTATTTAGGTGAAGACCTAGTTTAGGGCAAAACTCAATCATTAGATATACTTCGGCAGGACATGGTAAAGGACCTCGTAGTTGTTACCGGAGCAAGTGGTTATATTGGTAGTCATATCGTAGCAAATCTGTTATTAAAAGGTAGAAATGTAAGGGCTACCGTTAGAGATACTAAAGATCCTCAAAGAACGCAGCATTTGTATGATTTACCCATTAAAAATAATGGTTCACTAGAGATTGTAGAGATGGATTTACTAAAGACGGATAGTGTAAATAATGCAATTTCAAATTGCACTGATATAATTCATACAGCAGCAGCGGTACTAGTTAGGTCAAAAAATCCTCAAAAAGATATTGTGGATCCTAGTGTAATAGGAACGAAAAATATACTTGATGCAATTGATAATAATATCTCAGTTAAAAATTTCATCCATACCTCCTCTACTGCAGCTATAAGACCTGCATCTTGGAAGAATGGAATGACATTAACAACTGATACATTTGCAAAGGATGCTACATTGGAAAAAAACCCATATGGACTTGCAAAATATAGTGCAGAAATGCTTGTAAGAAATTGGCATAAAGGTAAAAATGTGGAGTTTCGTCCAAGAATGGTGACTATTCATCCGTGTATGGTATTCGGTCCGCCAATGTCTAAAAGACATTTATACGGATCCCTTTCGATGATAATGCTATTAGTTAAAAGAAAGCTACCATTTGTTCTCCCATTGCAAATAAGTATTGTTGATGTGAGGGATGTTGCTGAAGCACATGTCAATGCATTAACAAATGGAGAAGATGGAGGTCGATACTTGACGGTTGCTGGAGAAATGATGTGGAAAGATATAGCAATCTTACTGAAAAAAAGGTATCCTGAAAGAAAATGGCCAGTTAGAGTGATACCTTATAGTATGGCACTTATTGTTGCTGCTTTTCACCCCAAGATAACTATTTCTTGGGCAAAAACACACCTGAAAAATAAATTATTTTGGGATGCATCTCCTGCAAAAAAAGAATTAGGAATGTCATGGAGAGATCCTGAAATAACAATATTGGAAACAATACCGAATATACTTGAAAATGGATGGGATTAATACTTCACAAAAAACATTATTTTTTCAATGAGTAGGTAGTGAGGTTATCATGCGCTATGTCGCCATACTAATTACGAGTATAGTTTTATGTTCAACTCTAACGGGGTGTTTTGGGTCTAAATCAGATATCGGGATGTCGGAAGAGAATATCTTTGTGTTTACAGAAGGTGAAATACCAATTACAACATGGTATCATTATGCTGGGAGTACTATTAATCCGAGAGCAGTAGATGCAACTAATCCTGTTGAAGTTAAAAACGCTAACTTGAGTGTCAATTTAACTGGTATGAATATTCCTTACTTCACAAGTGGTACATACTATGGGACTGGTTGGGATACTTTTGAGCCGACACTTGGCATTACTTCATCTGGAGCAATTTTCTTTACTAATTATAATGGTCTTGGAGATGGTACCCACATAATTAGGTCGAGGGATCAGGGTCAAACTTGGGAAGATGTAGGGCCTTTCAATCAAATTGATGATGATTCTGGTCAAACCCCGAATTCAAATGATCCATATCTCTACGTTGATAAATTTAATGATAAGTTGGTTAAGTTCGATATGCATGCCTTGGCTGCCATGTTTGTGGAATATTCTGATGATGATGGAGAGTCTTGGAGTGCTCCATTCCCAGTTGAAGGATATTATGCTCCACAAGATCATCAAAGCATAGCTTCAGTTCCTCATGAAAATGCAATTATTGGAGAAGTAGTTTATGTATATTGTATAAATACTGGCTCACCTGCTTTGGGTGCTCAATGTTCTCGATCCTTAGACGGGGGGCATACTTGGGATGCTCAACAGTTAGGTTATCCTACTGAAAGTTTTGGAAATCAGTGTTCGGGACTACATGGTCATGTGGCTGGAGGTTCTGATGGATCAATATATCGAGGTAATCCCTCTTGTGAAGGTCCTGCAGTGTATGCATCCCATGATGGCGGCTACACATGGAGTGAAAATACAATAACTACTGAAGTAGGTATGCAACAAGGTTGGCATTCTCATGAAGTTGCTGTTGCCGTCGATGAATCTGGAAATGTACATGCGACTTGGATTTCTACGGACATGATGCCATGGTATTCTTACTCTAGAGATAGAGGTGAAACTTGGAGTGCTCCGATGATGGTAGCAGCCCCCGGAGTTAACGAAACGGGTTTTCCGACTATCTTTGCAGGTGATTCTGGAAAAGTAGTAATAGGATATATTGGTGAATCGTTTGATTGGAATGAATCAACAGGAGGAGGATGGTCTGGATATATGGCAATTATGACTGATGCCTTTGGAGAAGTCCCATTAATCACAAGTGTAGCAGTCAATTTACCAACAGATCCTTTAGATATTTTACCAGACTGTGGCAATATTAGATGTGGAGGTTTTGGCGATTTCATAGATGTGGAAATTGATGATGAAGGTCGTCCTTGGATTGCGTTGGCACACAATGCTGCAGGAAATGAAGAGGCTATAATTGGCACTATAATCACTGGTCCTGCTCTTTACGGAGATATTCTTCAATTACCATTTCTTCCAGAAGGTGGTAACTCAACTCTAAAAATGTAACAGAACAGTTATCCGTTCATATGATGTACAAACAGCGTTGCCGTCGTTGTATGAGGGCGGTAGCAGCGTTGATTGTTTTCTTGTTTATCTCTTCAACAGCATCAGGTTGTCTGAGTAACAAATCATCTGAAGAGTTATCATCATCTTCTATTTTAGATGAAATATGTCCGGATGGTCTTGCAAATAACACATGGTATCATTTTCCAAATTCTACCAATATCCTTTCTGTAGATAATGATGTTCTTAATTCTATTTTAATCGGAGAAAATATTCCTGTTTGCGCAAAGGGGACATATTATGGGATTGGTGTTTCTACTTTTGAGCCAACAATAGGAATTACTTCTGCTGACAACCTCTTCATGACTAGTTGGGGGAATGGGCCTGGGGGTTCTACCGCCATAATAAGGTGTTCAAATATGATTGAAATGGTTACATTGGACTATACATGCGAAAATACATATCAAGGTTCTGTAATTAATAGTAATGATCCCTATGTTTATGTTGATCCTTGGACGGATAGGGTAATGAAATTTGATATGCATGCCCTTGCAGGTATGACAGTTGAATGGTCAGATGACGAAGGAGAGACTTGGGGTCCTTTTGGTTTGGCATCATTTGCTACAGGGTATTCGGTACAAGATCATCAGACTATCGCTTCATCTCCTTATAATGCCCTATTACATGAAACTACCTGGGTATTTTGTGTTAATGGCAATTGGGCATCTCCTCTTTGCTCGACTAGTAATGATGGAGGTTTAACATGGGGGCCAGAAGTTCCTGGTTCTCCTCTTAATTGTAATAGTGGAGGTTTGACAGGACATATGGTAGGATCAAATAATGGTAATTTCTACAGAGGGAATCCTAGTTGTGATGGAGAAGGATATTCGATATATCGTAGTACTGATGGTGGTTTAACATGGACGGAGCATGTCCTTCCGACAGAAGACACAGGTACGGCAGCAACTTGGAATGCTGAAGAAGCACAAGTATATCCAGATGAAAGTGACAATCTACATGCGATGTGGATGGGCGTGGATGATATGCCCTATTATTCATATTCATTTGATACCGGAGATACTTGGAGTGCCCCAATGATGATAGCTCCTCCAATTGGCCTAAATGGAACTGGTTTTCCTGCTGTAGCTGCAGGAGATTCTGGAAGGGTTGCTTTTGCATATTTAGGTGATTCTGGAGGAGATACATGGAATGGATATATTTCAGTGATGACTGATGCTTTTTCCCAAACGCCTCTTATCACTACAGTTCAGGTAAACGATTTCGGTGATCCTCTCGATACTGAAGTTGATTGTGGATACAACAGATGTGGAGGTTTTGGAGATTTTATAGATATTCTTGTTGATAAACATGGAAGGCCTTGGTTTGGTCTTTCGCATAACATTGTAGATCAAGGAATATATGGTACAATGATGATCGGCCCGAGTCTGAGGGAATCTACAATTCCACTTAATCCTCTTCCTGCAGGTGGTTTTTCTACATTATAAGATAATATTCTAAAAGAATAATTGTCGAAGAATCTGATTAGCTTGGTATAGATAACCAAATGCAAATATGATCATTGCAATTCCACATATTGATAGGCTTCTTTTATAGAAAGAAACTGATAATTTTCCTCTAGTTTTATCAAATATATATGCTATTATTATCTTAACAATTATTATTGAAAGTAAAAAAGAGATCGCGTAACCAATTGGTGCTAGTGGTTCTTTGATTGCTGTCGAGGCCATTATTGGACCACCAATTAAGAACCAAAACATGTATACATTAGGATTTAATAAATTAGTTATAATACCTTTTTTAAATGATGATTTATAGTCATAATTCTGAATATCTACTGTTGGGGGTTCAACTGTAAAACATTCAAACCCCATTTTTACTAAAAATATAGCACCAAGAATAGAAATTATTCCGAGAAAAGTTTGGTTAGATGCAAGCCAATCTGCAGTAATTAAACTAATTATTATCAATGGACCATCAGTAAATATGGGGGCAGAAGCTGTTCTAATGCCCGCTTTTAACCCTCCAGAGAGTGTTTCACGTATTACCATAGTCAACAATGGTCCAGGCTTTATTCCTTCTATTATTCCAAGAGTACTGCCAAAAAATATTACTCCTAAAATTAAATTGAAATCCAATTTAATCCCTTAAAAATACTTTTCCTAATAATCTAACTATTTCAAAATAAAGCCATGCTAGTGAGACAAGCAGGCCGAAGGCTGCCCTCCATTCAAGTTGTTTCGGAGCACCACGTAATACCCCTCTCTCAATAAAATCAAAATCTGCAACTAAAGTTAATGTTGCTATCCCCACGACAAAAACTGAAAATAGTATACCAATAGGTGTTGAATCATGAATAATGGGTACTTCAAAACCAATAAATACTCCTAAAAAAGAAAAAATATACAGTAACATTATTGCAAATACAGCAGAACTGACTGCTATTTGCATATTTTTATCCCAATGAATTAGCCCAAGTCTGTATATTGTAATCATGACTCCAAGTATTAAAAATGTCAAAAGGGCGGCCAATAAACCTAATCCAGTAATTCCAGTTTGATTTTCTATTATCCAAGTAAATCCTCCCAACAAAAAGCCTTCAAAAACTGCATAAGTAAAGATTAATATTGGATTGACTGATTTTTGAAATACAACTATAATACTACAAATGATAGAGCCAATGAATCCAATTATCATTAGTAAAGTAGCTTCAGGCATCATCATAGCAGTAGCTATTGCAGATGTTGCTGTAACTATCAAAAGAATTGCGGTCTTCTCTGAAACCCCTTCTATTGTCATTTGATTTGAAGATTCGGTTTCCCACCAATTAGTATCTTTATATGCATTTTTATCAAAAGTTGAGTCGGAAAGAGCAGGGTTACCAGCACGGTACATTATAATGTCTCACAAGGGGTTAATACTCAAAACTTAGGGTAATATAGTTAGCTAGAAGCGAGTCCATGTTGTTTTGCTGACTTAGCAACTTTGTGAAGAAAATTTTCAAAATGAATCCTTGCATAAATAGATGTACGTATCGATGTATCACATATTGCGAGTGCATCCAGTATTTCCGATCTAAGAATATGTGGTAGAGAAAGTCTTCTACCTACTATTACATCGTGTAGTTGCTTGACAATATCATCTGAATCAAGTCCGTGTTTATTCATTAAATTATCAATTTCAGATATGGCACCGGATAGTAGTTTCTTCTTCTTCCCACCCTTATTTTCCCAACGCCATTCTACTACAACCCCCCTAAGGGCCATCTCTAGTAAGTGTCTACTCGATTGTAGGGTTGATGCTTGTATCAAATTATGTACTGCGGCGCGATCGCTAGTTAATTTTCTGATATCTAATAATTCTAATGTAAAAATTGCTTTTCTAAGATTTCCTTCAGATATGTATGTAATATCTTCTAAAACTCCTTCTTCAGGATTACAGAAATTGTTTGCTGAAATTATTCTTAATGTATCTAAAATAGTATCTTTATGTGTGGAAGGAATCCTAATCATTTGGGCCCTAGATCTGAGAGCATCAATTATCCTAGAGGGTGCCCGAGTGACTAATATGAATCTCGAAGCATTGCCCACAGTTTCCATCATTCTACGTAAATAAGATTGTCTTATGTGGCCTAAGTAATCGGCATCTTCTAAAATAATGAGTCTACTAATCGGTGTTTTATTTTCTTCTATTTCTATTTCTTTTCCTGCTGGGGGAATATCTCCTTCTTGCATTGTGATTATTCCTCTATCAAAGGAGTCAAGACTAAGCATGCCTGCTAGTGTATCTGAAAAGTTCCCCCCCGGTCTTAAAAATTCTTCAAATTTAGCCATTGCACCTTTTTGTCTGAGTAAATCCCTGCATTGTAGAATGTGTGTGGTTGATTTCCAACCAGGGCCAAGAATTTGTCTAGCATATAATTTCCAAGAAATTGTTTTTCCGACTCCTGCAGGGCCAGTAATTAGCAAATGAGGGGGGTCTGAAGAAAGACTAGCCGCTTTCAAAGTCTTTTGAATATTTTTTGGTATGGCTATTTCATCAAATGTTCGGGGTGCATTTGATACTAACCAACTAGGCATAATCAAATCGAACAGGACTGAGTGTTTGAACTCCTCGCTTGTAGTTAATAAATTGATAATAATATCAAAGAATAATTCAAGAAATGAGGCCTAATACCGAATGATAGATTAATGACTCTTTAGAGTCATTGGATATGGTTGAGCGGCTAGCATCAAAATCTGCTTGTTCTAATCACGGAAAATTAAAGTATAATTTAGCTACAATTTTAACAATTATTTTTTTGATGCAGTTGTTTTTTCCTGCAGTAAATGGAGAATTAGGAAATACTACAGATGATTTAGATATCTGTTCAGAATTAAATAGTGGATTTTGTGATGCAGTTAATGATGCTGATGATGAATCATCTCAGGAGTCGTGGATAGAGGGCATATATTCTATAACAATGGTGGATACTGGTATGATGCAATTAAGTGCTACTTGGGCAATTTATGAATATGACAGGACGCCGTTGGGTTTCTCTGGCGCTATCGCCAATCAAGCACTACAGAATGATGGTATATTTGCTGGGGATGGCATTCCTGCAGATGTAATTCGAAATTCCTGGGATGAGCCTTGGGATGGTGAGATAGGTTCGGATCCAGTAAAGGATAAATTAATGGGAGAAATCAATAATAGTATTGGAGATCTTCTAAGCTCCTTAGGTAGTGCTTCTTCTCCAACGACATCCTGGGCGAGTCAAATAGAAAATGACGAAGAGACTGTTAATTGTGGCACAGATAGAGAATCAGATGATGATGGTAATGCATACTCGCCCCCTATATGTATTCAAACCAATGTAGATATTAGTATATCTCCGAGTAAATTTAATCTCAATTCTAATCCTAATTTAAATCTTGAAAGTGCATATAAATCATTATTGATAATGGGGGGATTGGTTACTACAGAGTTTCCTATATCTGTAGATTCTGGCCATAAGAGTACTTACTACATAGAGCCGCCGCCTTATGCAACAGTAGTTTCAACAGGCGGAATAACCAGTGAAAAAATAATAAATGCTGGTGCATTTCCATATAATTCAGCAAAATGGGAATCTAATAATTTGAATCTAGGCTCTAGTTATTCAGGAGATTTAGAATTTACTTTAGGTTTTAGGAACAATGCATCAACAAGTTCCTTCACTCTAAATCAAGAAGAGAAAGCGCTAGATTTCAATGTAATTTTAGATTTGTCGAATGAAAATGCTGCAACTATTGACTTGGTTGCACAAATAAATCATATAGAAACTTCTTCCGTTGATGGTCTAAATTTAATACCTAGTGGAAAAGGATCTGTTCCTGTTGTAACATCTGATGGGATAAGAATGGCGCACCACAATGGTCTAATTAATTTAGATACGATATCTAGTAATTTCCCTGTAAGTAGCGTGGGCGATGCATTATCTGAAACAATACCTGGTTTAGATGTACAAATGGGTAATTTTGAATGGATTTTGGATGGAAGTAGTAATCCGAACTTAGGGCAAGGAGGGTTAAATTATATTCATACAGTAGTAGATTGTGGAGAGTCGGGATCATTTTATTGTATGGACGGGAATGCTGCTATGGGGAATGAGCATCCAGTTTTTTTACAGAGCACAAGTCAGCCCTTCCAATTAAGTTTAAGTGATTTAATTGGAGATAAGCTAGGTGATTTATCTTTTCTTAGTGGTATTAATCAAGACGATTTAGAAAAGATAGTTAATAGTGGGATGTCTTTTGAGACTATTCTGGATCCAAGTTTTCTTGGGGCTATGAAGCCTTCTGGCATAGAGAAAAGTGAAATAAATTTAGAATTAATATTACCAATTTGGGCTCAAAATATAAATGGTGAGTCTTCGGTAACTTTATCCCATAAATTAAATGGACAACATATAGGTGATTTTGGTCTTACTGGCTCAAGCTCGTTTGACTGGAACCATGCACTATGTTCATCCAACACTGCACCCTGTAATGATGAAAGTCCAGATGTATTTTGCAAGTCAACAGAAAAATCATGTCAAAGATCGATTGTAAACTTAGATGTTTCAGAATATTCATTCTCTGAATTACAGAAAGGTATTACTATTGAATTTAGTTTGAATATCGATTTAGCAATTCATAGAATAGCGGTACCAGACTCATTATTGGATTCAATGAAAAGTGCAGATACTGAAATTTCTTTACCAGTACTTCCTGCTGATCTTCTGAAATTAATTTTAGATATTGCTGATAGAGGCGAGGAGCCTTATTCAACCTCCTTTTCAATATGTGATGACAATTCAATAGATATCTGTAAACAAGATCAGGAAATTGAATTTACAACAGATGGTTTAACAGTATTCACAAATAAATTTGGTGAAAGTATAACTAGTCTAATTAAGTCAGAATTAAGTACAAATTCAGTAATAGGAAATATCAATCTTGAAGGATTTGAAATAAATACGACATTGGGGGGGTTGGTAGATAATGATAATATTATTGGAGATTCAGAAGGTATAAGTTTAGCAATTAACATACCTAAGGTAAGAACTACAATTGGAATCGGTAACAGTTGGGGAGAAATTTTTGGAATGATTAATGGAGAAGGTGCTGATGAACTACAAATAGATATTGATGCGCCAAAGCTAATTAATAATTTAGTAAATCCTATTATGAATTCAATGATGAACGCAATGGATAGTTTAACTGGAACCATTGCAATAATGGCAATTTCTGCATCAAGTGACGGTTTCACATTCAAGGATATATCAACAAGTATTCCCAGTAGTAATTCTATTGGAATACCAATGGATTTATCTTTAAAATTGCCTCTAGGAATTTATTTGGAAGATGTATTTTCTGCTAGGAGTGAGGTTTCTGTAGGCACAGATGATGATGGTAGACAGGTGATTAATTATAGGGCCTCTTCAGATATAGATGATAGTTTAAGTTTTAATTTAGTTATTGGATGGCAATGGATTTTAATACAACTTTTACCATATATTCTAATCCAGTTTTTATTTATTGCCTGGAGAATAAGAGTAAGGATGAAGAAAAAGAAGAAAAAGCGAAGGGCAGCAGAAATTAAATTAATTGAGGCTGAAGCAACCGAAAATAAATACATACCAATTAATACTGATCCAAGTGTAGAAGTGATTAAGGTTTCAAACAGTAATATTACTGTTAAAAAAAGAGTTAGTGTTTGAATGTTTTCAAAAATGAATAATTCTAAACCCATAATTGCTTTATTACTTGTGACAACTATCATGGGTGCCCCGTTGAGCGGATGTTTAGAGCCCAATGATGAAGATCTCAGTGCAGATAGTCTTCTCATTGAAATTATAGACAATGAAATTGCTCAAGGAGGATTTTTTCAAGATTTTAAATTTCGTTCTACCTCTGATATGTCCATTTTTATTCCATATTTGATAAAAGATGAAATCACAGGTTATATACAAAATTCAACTATTTTTGACTTACCCAGTGGAGAAACCAAAGAATTATCTATTCTTGTTCCTCCTCGAATAGAATCAATGATTTTTATGATTGGTGAAGAAGAAAGAAAGTATTGGCCGATAAGAGGTGATGATGAGTCTTGGAATTCTTGGAAAGATAGGGCCGGAAACACTGGGAATTCAAATAATGGCGTTGAAAGAGTGACTGCAGACGGTAATAATTCACATGATTATGTAAATAACAGTATCAATACCGGTGGTCCGGTCATTTTCAAATCAATATTTATTGAGAGGTCTATGAGTGTAGGGGTTCCCGAAGGTGGTGTTTATTCTACTGGTCTTGTTGATGGTAGAGCTGTTTATGATAGGTTATATGAAATAACAGATCCAACAGATTCATTTGATATAATTGATGGTAAAAATGGGTATTATGATAGATGGGCCGGGCAAGGCAATCCAGCATATGAAGATGCAGCATTGTATTTGATAGATGAATTAACTGATTTTGGACTTGATGTAATATCTCACAGGTTTGAGTTTACTGATATATTTGGTAATCAGAATCCGGAATCTTACAATGTATGTGCGTATAAATGGGGTTCAGAAGTAACCAATGAGTGGTTGGTTTTTGGTGCACATTTTGATGTTGCTCCACCAGCAAATGCGGTTCTTTTGGATCCTCATATAACAGGACAGCGTACTTATGGGACCAGAGTTGGTGCCTATGATAATTCGGCTGGTACGTCAATGGTTTTAGAGGCGGCGAGGGCGCTATCTGAATTTGAAAGTAGGAGAACCATGGTTTTCTGTCTTTGGTCTGGTGAAGAAGGCGGTAAAAGAGGATCTGATTACTGGACAGATTATTATGTTAAAGAAGACAATCCCGATGTAGTAGTTACGAATTATATTAACTTAGATATGGCAGGAGTAAATTGGCCAGGAGGAGGAGGGGCACCGCACGGTGATCCTGATCCTGCTATTGATGAAGACGGATATCCCAAGGATGATGAGGTTTGGCCAATGAGAGTTTACATTGGCCCTGGCCCTAATCATGACAAATTAGACCAACCAGAAATGGTCGGTCTATCCAATTGGATTGGTTCTGATGCCCTCGGCTTAGAAGAACAAATGGGGACATTGGTTGGATTGAATTATACAGCAGAAACATGGAAAACTAACGTTTGGTTAGATATGGACAGACCTGAAATTATAGTCTATGAAGATACAACTGCAAGAAGTGATCACGCAAGCTTTCAAGATAATTTAGGAACTGTAACTGTTGGCTATGGTGGTTTAGTGGATGGATATTGGTGTTATCATCAGACTTGTGATACATTAGAAGAAATGGAAGAATGGATGGATACAATGGGAAAGGGATATGGAGATGAAAATACTGGTGTTGCAAATTTAGTAAATAGTTTGGATATGATAACATGGTGGGCTCTTCTGACTTTTTTCCATTGTGATGAGAGTCCTGTTTTGAATAACATTTAATTGAATATTTAATTTATATGATCAAGTTACTATATTCGTAAGTTATCCAGACAGCAGCTAGAGTTATTGACAACCAAACATAAAATACAGTCTCTGACCAAGTTTTTATTTTTTTACCATCAAGAGGTCCAAACGGTAGCATATTAAATGCTGCTAAAATAGAGTTACCCCACACCCATGTTCTTAACATCTGATCCAGGACACCATTCAGTCCACCAAGTAAAAAGATACCTATTATACCTACTGACCAAAGAAATACGTTTGTTACTGGCCCTGCTAAAGCGATACGTCCAAATTGTGTTTTAGTAGTTCTTCCTGCTACCATTACTGCCCCAGGTGCCATGAAGACAATCCCTAGAACTGCGGCTAATATTACTCCAAACCTTAGTCCTGAGGGGTTGGCACGAAATTCGGCCCAGCATCCATATCGTCTGGCGACAATTTTATGTGCAATTTCATGTAATAAAAAAGCAGGCGTTAGTGAAATAAAGTAGAGTAATCCCCCAAAAACGAAAACAATTGGAGAATTTAACGCCCCAAATATACCCCGTGAATTCATAAATGCCAGGGCGAGTGTAAAAGCCAATGTTGCTTGAGTTAAGTGTTTTATTTCAATTTTAGAAAAATGCCATATTGAACCTCTGTGAATGGGGATAGTATGTCTCTGTCGTCCACCAAAATAATCATTTAAAATATCTTGAAATGGATTCTGCTCGAAACTGTTACTTGACGTTTTGGTAGTTTTGTTATTTCGTCGTTCTGTGTAATCTTTTTTATCAAATGGGTCATCATCTAGCCACCAAGCACGAGGATCTCGGTCTGCTGGCATATATTCTTCACCACTGCGTCTCGTATCAACCCGTCGCTAAGTATCGTCATCTTCCAGTAGTTCACCAACCTCGGATAAAAGTTTGTCCCAATTTAAATTATTTATTGAATTACTGTCTGTAATAAGTTGTAATAATTCCTCTCTTTCAAAGAAATCAGGAGGGTTTTCTGACCATTTATTTTGATTTGCTACATCCCTAATTATTGATGTGTCTTTTTTCCTTCTTAATTCTTTAAATCT
This sequence comes from Marine Group II euryarchaeote MED-G38, assembly GCA_002457145.1. Taxonomy (GTDB): domain Archaea; phylum Thermoplasmatota; class Poseidoniia; order Poseidoniales; family Thalassarchaeaceae; genus MGIIb-O3. The sequence continues at coordinate 84,373 of NTJP01000004.1, read as the reverse complement.
TTTACCTATCTCTTCGGCCGTTTTAGCAGGAGAAATTCCATTGTGTTTATCAATTAAAGAGGAATAATATATCATAGAATTACCATGATTAGAATCATCGATATGTTTGGAAGGGTTGGTTAGCATTGTTATAAATTCTCTAGCTAGTCGATCGGCTTTAGACTTTGGAGGGCCTTGGTTTAGTTTTTCTCTACTTTTAGCATGATTATTGATACAATCTCTACATCTTACGGATCCCGCAATATCTTTGGCATCACACATCAAACAACATATTGCGAAACCCATCTGTTCCATTGCTCGACGGGGTAGGGCCATGCTATACCCTAGGAGTATCAAGACATCAAACCTACTAATCGTTGGCTTTCAATTAATTGTTAGCGGCATCTAAATTTTGATATGTTTGAAAAATATTACTACCATTGCGAATAATCTCAGGGATATACATTGAAGATGAGGAAGGGAGGATATGGACAACGCAAGCTGCTCCGCAAGCTGGTGCCAAATAATCTTCACCTGTATCTGTGAATATTATTTTCAAACCGTGCCCGGATGGTAATATCGAATCAATTGCTTGAAATTCCATCATCATTGTAACTTGTTGGTTAGGAGTAACTGTCTGTGGATTATTTCCTCCTGCATGATATCTAATATCCATTGTAGCATGGCCTATTCTAACACCGGTTTCAGAATCCTGAAGTTCAGCAAATACTTGACCACCATCAAATGTAGCAATTGCCTCCAAGTGTAATCTTATAAGGCCAGAAATTAAAATATCTCTTGTTTCGGATATCGCTGGACATATGATCTCAGCAGATTGGCCGCCTCCAATAGCAGGTGCTCCTCCCCCAATGAACACACCAGAACTGCTACATTCTGCTAAAGGTAGTGTTGTCCAATCAATGTCTTTTGGAGGCCATGTTTCTTCAGTCCTCCATTGGCCGTCGTTCCGTTGTATCTGGACAGAGAGGTCTGGTTTAGGGCCTCTCTCTTTGAGATAATATTCATACCATTCAAATAAATCTTGGGCCCAGTCCCACCTTGTCATATTCTGAATTGCCTCTCCACCATAACCGCTTTCTTGTGCGTTATGCTTAGACCACTGATCAGGATAATTATGTTCCCATTGGCCAAACATCCCTCTAATTTCATAGCCGGCATCAATATAATCTTGGTACCAATTAATACCTATTGGACCGCCGAAAACTTGATGAGGGTCAACGTTCCAATCCTGTAGTCCCTGTATCCAATATACACTTCCATTCCAATTTTTAAATGCTTTATCGATATGGCTTCTTTCATCATAATAATTAGACATGTATGGATCTAATTCTCCTGCACCATATGTAATTGGTCCAGCGAAAAGTCCCTCAATAATATCGGGGCAAACGTTATCCAAATCATCTTCATTATAGTCTACAGTACTTGAAAAGTAGTTCATATGCATTACTTGACTTCTGGCTTCTGCGCTTCCATTTTTATAGAGTAAAGGATGTAATGCGGTAGTACCTGAAATAGGAACTATAGTCTTCAAGTATGGGCTCGCTAAAGCTGCAGCTTCCCATTGAGTCGCTCCTTCATATGATTTACCATATAGGCCGACATTTCCATTAGACCAATTTTGCATCCCAAGCCATTCAACGGCATGATGTATGCCCAGGCCCTCACCAGCTCCGCGATAGTCAAAACAACCACTTGAAAGTTCAGTTCCGAAAACAGATACTTGTGCAAAAGCATAACCATGTGGTACAAAATTTTCAAAAATGAATTCTCCTCTACCTGCGCTTACAATATTTGTTGGTGTAGATTCGTCTCCTTGTAATCCATATGAAAAATATGGACTTATTATTGCAATAACAGGGACTTTTTCTCCTTCTAAAGTATTATTAGGCAACCAATATGAAAGATGTACTGTAGAGGTATCAGGGCCTGTTTCCCATATATCTGATGTGTCTACTTCAATAAATACTTCCTGGACTTCTAATGAAAAATGTGAGCCTTTTTGTAAAACATAAGAGAAAGTATGATTATCTTGAAAATCTAAATTATATCTTTCATTCAAAGAAGGGTACTGTAGGTCTGTATTATGGTTTTCCGTTTCTTTTGTAGATGAAAATATACATCCAGAAAAAATAACACATGCGAACATTAGGGAAATAATTACTGCATACATGTGTTTGCCCATATATGTCCGAGGGGGTTATCTTATTGTAGGTGATGTATTTAATAATCTCAAGTTAAAGGATGTAATATGATTAATAATACCACATATGAAAAAAGGTGGTTAATATTAGTAATTATGAGTTTATCGCTTGTAATTGTTATGTTAAATAATGTGACTCTTAACGTCGCTTTACCAGATTTGTCGAAGGATTTGAAAGCGAATAATACAGAATTACAATGGATTTTAGATGCATATGCATTAATCTTTGGAGGGACTCTTCTAGTCATGGGTGCATTAGGTGACCGTTATGGACGTAAAATAGCATTGCAAATAGGATTATTGTTGGTTGGTTTGGCTTCAACTGCTGCGGCTTTTTTTGCAAATTCTGCTAATGATCTTATAATTGCTAGAAGTTTGATGGGTTTTGGTGCAGCTTTAGTTATGCCTGCAACTCTTTCGATTGTTATTGTAGTATTTCCAATTGAAGAAAGAGGGAAAGCAATAGGTATCTGGACAATGATGGCTGGTATCGGTGCTCCTATTGGTTTATTGGTTGGAGGTTGGGCAGTTGAAAATTATGATTGGCAGATGGTTTTTCTAATTAATGTACCAATAATAATTTTGGCTTTGGCGTTGGGTTTTTTCTTTGTTCCAGAATCCAAAGAATCCGAAGAAAAGTCTCTTGATCCTGTGGGGGCATTACTATCTATAGGAGCATTAGGGTCTATTTTATTCGCTATCATTGAAGCTCCAACATTAGGTTGGACAAGTGAAGAAATAGTATTCATAGGGGTATTTGGCATTTTTCTAACGTACTTATTTGTCAAATGGGAGCAAAGAATCGAATACCCAATGTTACCAATTGATTTTTTTAAATCGAAAGGATTTATATTGGGCTTAATTGCAATATCATTGGCTTCTTTCGTGATGTTTTCATTTATGTTTACACAGATGTTGCATTTTCAACTAATCAGAGGTCTTTCTCCTTTAGATGCTGCAATAAGATTTTTACCTCTACCTATAGGGCTTATGCCTGCTGCAGCAAATAGTGATAAATTATCAGCTAAATTTGGTAGTAATAATATTGTTTCAATAGGTCTTCTTTTGATTACTTTTGCAATGATTATTTTTACGACTGTAGATAATGATACCGAATACCTGCGTCTTGCATGTATATTCTTTTTACTTGGTTTTGGAATGGGATTAACAATGGCGCCATCTACAACGATAGTAATGGACTCAATTCCGAAAGATAAAGCAGGAGTAGGGAGTGCAACGAATGATGCTAGTCGAGAAATTGGAGGTGCAATGGGTATTGCTATAGGAGGAAGTGTACTAAATGAGGTCTATCAAAGAAACATGGTAATTCCGGCTGAATTAGTAGAATCATTAGGTACGGTCCCTCTTGAATCATTTCCTGCTGCTATAGAAATAGGGGCTGAATTATTTAACAATGGGGATTTAATTGGATTGGAATTAATTGAGAATGCTAAGTTTGCATTTATGGAAGGAATGTTAGCAACAGCCAGTGTAATGGCAATAATTGCGTTAATTAATGCTATATTAGTTAAATTGTATATGCCCAGCCGTATAATTAATGAAAAATAATTATATTCCTATCATGTCTTCATGGCCGCATTCAGGATATGAACATATTACTTTGTATCTTTCTCTTTTGGGTCTGGGAATAGTCATTCTAGAACCACACATTGAACATTGATGGAGCATAGTTTCTGGTTCTTTCTTCTCTTCTTCCATTGGAATTAAATCAGAAGATGCTGTAACCCATCCTAACCTGTCTTGGTACTCGTCTACTTCGGTATCGATTTTAGCAGATCGTATTCTTAATCTTAATCTAGGGCCACGAGGTTTTTTCTTCTTTGGTTTTTTTTCTGCAGCCTTCTTTCTTGGTAATGGTTTTCTCAGTTTCTTGGGTACTTTGTTTGAAGTCCTCTGAAGTGATTTCTTTGGAGTTGAAGGAGGATTTGCCTTTGGAGGAGGAGGTGGGGGTGGAGTTGCCTTTGGAGGAGGAGGCGGGGGTGGAGTTGCCTTTGGAGGAGGCGGGGGTGGAGTTGCCTTTGGAGCAGGCGGGGGTGGAGGCGGGGGTGGATTGCCAGTCATCTTAACATCCTCTGGAAGTAGATGCTGCCTTTGAATAAATCGGGTCTTCTCTAATAAATTCATGCAGGAAATTTCAAAAGAGAATATATTGGTGTATTCCTTAGTAGATCTCTAGCACCTAAACCTTCTAATTCAATTATGAAAACAGTACCTATAACTTCTCCTCCTAATTTTTTACAGAGATCGATACAAGCAGATACAGTTCCTCCAGTGGCAAGAAGGTCGTCAATAATCAAAACTTTTTGACCTGGTAATATTGCATCTTCATGCATTTCTAAACTACCTGAGCCGTATTCAAGCGTGTATTCTATTTTTACTGTTTTTGAAGGAAGTTTTCCGGGTTTTCTTATTGGTACAAAGCTTTTGTTTAATCTTGTTGAAAGTAATGGGCCAAAGATAAACCCTCTAGCCTCTGGGCCAACTATAATATCTGGATACCATCCTAATTGCTCTAAGTCTGCCACGATTTTATCCATCAAGCCTGAAAGAAGTTTATGATTAGAAAGTATAGGAGTGATGTCTCTAAACATTATTCCTTCAATAGGAAAATTGGGTACAGTCCTTACCACATTAGCAAGCTCTTCTAGTATCCTATCTTTCAAAAAAATCACCATTAAGTTATAGAGTACCACAGATTTAAGAAATCAAAACTGTGGTACTTTATAGACTATAATATCCAAATCATAGGTTACTGAATAGATACTCAAATGTGGTTTCTTCTCCAGGTCCTAAGTAAAACATAACCATCAAGACGAATAGTGTTGCCATTACTCCGTTGATCTCTTGATACTTTCCTGCAACTAACTTAACCAATACATACGCTATTATTCCCCACGCGATACCTGCGGCAATAGAATATGCAAAAGGCATCAAAATCATTGTTATGAAAGCCGGTATAGCAACCTCGAGGTCTGACCAGTCAATATCTGCAGCCTGACGCATCATTAATGATCCTACAATTACTAATGCACATGCAGCCGCATATGTTGGTATTGCTTGGAATAAACCTGAAAGGAAAAGCCCGGAAAGGAATAAGACACCGCATGTTAATGCGACTAATCCTGTTTTTCCACCTTCTTCAACCCCTGCTGCCGATTCGATATATGTTGTTGTTGTACTTGTTCCAGTCATGGCACCAACCAGAGTCGCTGCAGCATCTGAAATGAATGCTTCATCGGAATTTTGTAATTCATCATTATCATCAACGTATCCAGCAGCTCTCCCCACTGAGTAAAGAGTTCCTGCTGTATCAAATATATCTACGAACAAGAATGTTATCATGACCAAGAGGAAATCTCCTAACGCCCATTCATAGGCTGCTCTTGTTTCATTTCCATCTGCATCAACTATAGCATCTAAGTCACCAAAACCATCTATGAATCCAAATAATGTTTCTTCAGGCAGTCCAGTAAAACCGATTATATCACCCAATTTTGGTGCTGTAGCTTCTGCTGAACCCCATCCTGCAGGAGCATGGAAAACGGTGAAATCTACTCCTGTATATGTAGCAAATCCAATTGTTTCCACCGGCGTCATGTCGACGTTTGATGTAAACAAAGCCCCTTCATAGAAAGTGTAAGTTGGGTCTGCGTTACCTAGCATATTATATGGATCTGAGACCCCTAAGGCCCAGCCTATTACAGACATTCCCAAAATACCCCAAACGATAGAGCCTGGTATTTTCCTTGCCATCATTGCTGCAATGGCCACAATTCCAATAATAGCCCATAATTCTCCTGATGTGTGTGTCCAAGAGGCTGTATCATCTAAGCCGACCAAGGTTACACCGTTGTTGACTATTATGCCAGTTTCCTCTAGGCCGATAATTGCCAAGAACATTCCAATTCCAGCACCTGTCGCTATCTTCAAATCTTGAGGTATAGAATTAATCATCTTCGTTCTCCATCCTATTTGAGGAAGAGATATGACCAAGAATAGTAATCCTTCAACAAATACGGCTGCCAAGGCTACTTCCCAAGGAATACCCATCTCCATTACAACTGTAAAGGCGAAGTATGCATTGAGCCCCATTCCTGGAGCCAATGCAAAAGGTAAATTAGCCCAAAGGCCCATTACAGTACAACCGATGAATGCTGCAATCGCGGTTGCAAAGAGTACATCATCAAAAGGCATTCCTGTTCCACTTAACATGGCAGGGTTTACCAATAAAATATATGCCATAGTCATGAAAGTAGTCAAACCTGCTCTCATTTCACTCTGCCAAGATACGCCTGCATCAGTTAATCCAAATCTTTCGTCCATTATTCTTTCTAATTCACTCATTATTCCACCTAGTTCCAAATATACTGGTGAGTCTAGACTCACCTAGTGTATCTGCTATGACAGACGGCATATGAACTTCCCTACTAAATCGTAGATTTTTAGGGGTTAACGATTTAAAAATAATGATTTGTTATTTTCTGGTAAATATACTTCAAATTCTTCTTTTAACTCCTTATTTAAGCAAGTAACCCCATCTTCAGGCGCATGGAATATTATGATTTCTTTAGGCGCGCATTCTTTGGCAAATTTAACAAGAGAAGGGCCATCTGCATGATTAGAAAGAGCATATTGATTGATTTCTAGATTTATCTCAGTCATCTTCCCATAAATTGAGAGTTTGCCTTCATCTAATAATTTACGGCCACCAGAACCCTCAGCCTGATAACCTGTTAATAAAATCGCATTGGATCTATTAGAGTTTAGGCGATTGAGATACCAAAGGGCCGGGCCGCCATCTAGCATTCCACTAGTAGTTACAATAACGTCGGCCTTCAGTGCTTTTTTTCTATCACTTTTACCATATACTCTCCTTGCCCACTTCCATGTTTTCAATAAATCTTTGAAATTGTTATTAAATTCGGGAAATTGTAACCAATCCTTAGTCAGTCTTGTTCCCATGCCGTCAAAATGGACATTAAGATGTGGAACATCTCGATTCAATATACGAAGGATGTCTTGACCTCGCCCGGAAGCAAAAGCTGGTACTAATGCAACTCCCCCACGATCTACAACTTCTTTTACTCTATCAACAAATCTTTTTTCCTCTTCAGACCTAGGTGGATGTTTGCGGCCCCCATATGTTCCTTCTAGGCAGAGAATGTCGCATTTTACTGGGCTTGCTCCTTTTACATTTGGACTGTCTCTTGTATCTATATCTCCCGTCCAGAGAATTGTTGTAGTGGGAGTAGTGATTTCTATCATTATTGCACCTGGCATATGTCCAGCTAAGTGAAATTTACATTTCCATTCTCCGATTTCAAACCATTCTCCGATTTTATGAGTCTCCCATGAATCTAATGCCAAATCTAGGTCTCTTTTATCCCATGAAAGTGGGTAGTTTTCTATGGAAGATACTTTGTAGGTATCTCTCCACATTATTTCTGAAACTTTTGCCGTTAATGAGGAGCCATGTAATGTAGTTCCATAAGCCCCCGCAAGCCATGGAACCATTCCAATATGGTCTATATGGCTATGTGTAATTATAGCATCTGATACCCTGGGACTTTCCGATGGATATTTTGGTGGCCTAGTTGGTGCCATACCGTAATCTATTAGTAATCTTGTACCAGTATTATCTTCTATGATACATCCTACATTACCAACTTCTTCGGCGCCACCTAGAAAATAAAATCTAATTCCTGAATCTATTTTTTCGCTGGGATATCCAGATGTTTTTCCGGGGGTATAGAGGACCATCGATATTGCGAAAATACATCTTCTTAATCAATAGATTGCTACTAATGTTCATTATTTTAAAGAAGAATGATGAAAGGTTGATGTATAATCATGGATTAGTCTAGGTGATGAGGGCCGAGGATGTTTGGGGGGCGAGATGGAGAAGTTGTGCGAATCCTTTGTCGCATAAGTTTATGCAAGTATCAACAAAAAAGCGAACATTAGTTATATTGGCTGCTGACCTAAATTCAATTGATTCACTGGTCGATTTGATTGAGTCTGTTGGACCGTATATATCGGCACTTAAGACTCATGTGGATATAGTTGATGAGTTCGATCATAAAAAGTGGGAAAGAGTGGTTAAAATTGCAAAAAAACACGATTTATTACTTTTTGAGGATAGAAAATTTGCTGATATAGGAAAGATTTCACAAAAACAGATGGGTGGTGTTTATGATATTAGAGCATGGGCAGATTTTGTAACTGCACACAGGATTTCAGGAAATGATATTGTAGATGGGATAGCTGCTGGATGGGCGGATGTGCGACGAATTGGGGGTATATTTTTACTTGCTCAAATGTCAAGTAGAGGAAATTTACTTACAGAACAATATACTCTTGAAACCATCAAAACTGGTATTGGTTCGCCCCATGTTGTTGGATATATTGGTAATGGAAGTTCTCCAGAAGAAATAACACTCCTTAGGCAGAAGGCTGGAAAAAGTCAACTAATATGGACACCAGGAGTTAATATAGAAACATCGGAGGGCGATTTGGGACAAAGATATGGTCACCCATATGATGCTATCAAAGCTGGTTCAGATGGGGTTATTGTAGGCTCTGGCATATATGGTTCAGATGACCCTGTGTCCTCAGCAAAATTGTATGCAAAAGAAAGTTGGAGAGCACTAGTTGAGAGGGAGGACAATGGTTGAACAGGATACTGTTGGTTGGATTTGTTCTTTTTTTGTGATTGGATTTTTGGTTATTACTATAATCTATGAAGTTATCAAAAGATGGAGATTGTCTGTAAGATTAGTTGCTCTAGACGAAAGTCTTTTGCAAGATAGATCAATAATAGTAGAAGATTTGATAGATGCCCCACAGGACAGTAAAATAGTTCAAAAAATACCTGCATATCTAATCTCAGACGATGATTCATAAAGATTTACGATTTAATTCTGAAAGCATTTTTTTAGGTATCTGACTCTTTACATGTATTTTTTCCCCATTGGGATGATTGAATCTTAATTCTGTAGCATGAAGGCAAAGACGGTTGACACTTGTCTTACCTCTACCATATCTTGTATCTCCTAATACTGGACAATTGATCTTTGCCATGTGTAATCTAATTTGTGCTCTTCTTCCGGTATCTATTTTAATTCTGAGTAAACTATTGATTGGGCCTATTTCCTCAGTATACCAATTTGTTATTGCTTCTTTACCAGCTCTTTTGTTGCCAATTACTAGACGAACGCGTTTATCTTTTGTTTCCTGTATTCTTGAATTTTCTACACCTTTTTCTGTTGGAGGTTTTCCATGTACTACTGCATAATATATTCTTTCAATAGAACGATTTTTAAACTGATTTTGTAATATATCTCGGCATTCAGGAGACGTGGCAAATAACATACAACCGGAGGTTTCTCTATCCAAGCGGTGTACAAGATATATTCTTGTTTTCTTATTTTTCGAAGCCCAGTATGATACTCTATCATACATAGTATCTAATTCGCCTCTGTCGGTTGCTACAGAGAGAAGGTTTTCGGGTTTGTCAGCTACGATTAAAAAACTATCAGAATAAAGTATCACTGGTTCTGGTAATGAACTACTTTTTGAGCCAGGCTTTTGGTCACCGTCTGTTCTAGAAAGTACTGTCAGAACGGCCCCTTTAGTAATTTTCATATTTGACTTGTTTACTTTCTTACCATCTACAATTACACGCCCATAGTCAATCATTCTTCGAAGAGAATTCTTCTTTGCATTGGGGTGTAATAGCGACAATGTCTCAATTACAGTTGCTTCTTCTTCAACTGTAATGTTTGGGTCTGTCATGGTTATGGGAAATCGTCAAGCCATTCAAGTTTATTGATTAATATTATTTTTTTGAATTTATTTATCTCAACCATAACTATGTTTTACGAACATTATGCAATACGTGAGAATAGAATTGTAACTTCAAGGCTTCCGACCAAAGATCGCTAATGTGCCCACGAATCCTGGCCTGACGCCCACTCGTTGTGTTTCAACGTCAGTGAATCCAGCATCAATCATGCCTTTTTTCCATTGTTCTTCACTCAACATCGTCATATTTACATTGAGAGATTCGGGCCAGTCATGGCTTGCTGTATTTTCTAAATAATGGTCTACTCCTGCAATGAGAATTCCTTTGTTATTTAGCCATTCGTTGAAGAACTCTTGTAACATTTCTAATGGATTAGTCAAGTAATAAAGAAATTCCATTGAATGAATTAAATCAAATTTCTGTGAAGGCGCCCATCCAGGAAGTTTTGCTAGATGGAATTCCCCCCTGCCCTTATCTTTGGCCTTAACAATCATTTCAATAGAGCCGTCTATACCTACTACCTTACTACAATTATCGTATGATTGTAATTTACGACATACCCAACCATTACCGCAACCCACATCTATCGCTGAAAATGGGGTTGAGAGCATTGGAAGTACTATATTTAACATTTCATCGACTGAATTTGCATGGCCATTTTCCATCCCCTCATCTCTGTTTCTTAAAGCCCATTCTGAAAATATATCTGTGGGATCACGGGTTGTCATTACCGTTCCGATAGATATCTATTGCAAGAAGATTTTCATTTTAATTAACGATGTTTTTTTTAACATAATTCACAGCATTTCTGAAAATTTTCATGCCTTCTCCTTCGCCATGTTCTATATCTTCTCTTGTCCAAGTTGCCCCCAACCATGTTGAATGATTAGCTTCAGGATGAGGCATTAAACCGAATACTAATCCAGATGGATCGCAAACACCAGCAATATTTCTCCAACTTTGATTCGGAGAAATCGGGTATGGCAATACTTCATCTCTCGATGATGGATATTCGGTTGTGGGATCTATATACTTTACAACTAATTGCCCTAATTTACTCCACTCATCGAGGAGTTTTTTATCGGCAGTAACAAACTTACCTTCTCCATGGCGTACGGGTACTCTAATTCTTGTCATTCCTTTAGTCCAAATACAATTACTTTGTGAGTCAAATTCAAGTGTCACCCAACGATTTTCATAATGACCTGAGTCATTCAATGCCAGAGATGCTGTTTGAGTTAAACTAACATCCTCATCGCCTGGCAATAGCCCCATTTTAACTAATACTTGGAAACCATTACATATTCCAATTACTGGTTTACCTGACTTCACAAAATTTCTCACTTGTTCACGTAATCCAAATCTCAACCTATTACCCATTAATCTACCACTTCCTAGATGGTCACCAAATGAAAACCCCCCTGGTATCGCCATGATGTGATAATCGTTCAAGTTTAATTCTCCGTTCACTAGTCTGTTTACATGTATTTTACTTGCATCAGCCCCGGCCATTTCAAAGACGGCCATTGTTTCAGATTCACAATTTATGCCAAAACCTGAAAGAACTGCTACTTTTGGTATCATCAATTTCTACCTCCATTCAAAGTACTTTTCCAAGAGTCTTTCAATTCAGACATTGAAGCAGTCAATATCTGAACTTTTGAATTTGTAATTGATATCTCATCACCGGGTATTACTTTGCCTAAATAATTACATTCATTTCCCTGCATGGAATTTTCAAACATTTCAGAATTTTTAGGGTTTACACTTACTAAAATCCTGCCAAGGCTTTCACCAAATAGAGCGCCCCAGTTATCCAAATTAGCATCTGCATTAAACAAATCTGAAATATCTAAATCAACTCCTGAATCGCAACCGAAACAACATTCTGCTATTGCAGCTGCAAGTCCTGCATCGCTGCAATCATGAGCACTTGAAACTAATTCTTTTGACATGGCTTTGGTTAAACTACGGTAAAGAGATAAATTTCTAGAAGTGTTGATTTTTGGTACCTGTCCTCCAATTCCACTTTTCCCATTAGATTCGTCACGGAGCATAAAAGCTAATTCACTAGCGCCTAACTCTTGATGTGTTTCGCCCACGAGATATATCAAGTCGCCAACTTCTTTGAAGTCACTAGATACTGCTTTTCTGACGTCTGAATGATTACCGATTAAGCTGAATAAGAGTGTTGGAGGGACGCTGATCTTCTCGCCCCCTAATGTAGCATCATTTTTCATAGAATCTTTGCCACTTATACAAGGAAGGTTATAGGCTCTGCATACTTCATCTAATGCCCTATTGGCTCTCACTAATTGTGCTAATTTATAACGTCCATCAGGTGTTTTTACAGATTCTACAGGATCGGGCCAACAAAAGTTATCGAGCCCGGCGATTAAGTCTAAATCTACACCAACACAAACTGCATTTCGTAGCGCTTCATCTATACTTGCTGCGGCCATTGCGTAAGCATCTATATCAGAATATCTGGGAACTATTCCATTGGAAATTACGGCTCCTTGTGTTTTTCCTTGTATTGGAGCAATTACCGCTGCGTCTCCTGGGGCATCTTGATTTATGCCGCAAAATGGCTTAATTACGGTTTGTGCTATGACTTCGTGATCATAAGAACGAACCCACCATTCTTTACTTGCTACATTCGGCCTGGCCATAAGGCGCAGAAGGATTTCTCCCATCAGTTTGTGATTGGAAAGAGGAAATATAATCGGGCTGTGCTTAGGAGGTTTCCACTCTGATTCTAATTGTAATTGAGGGCAGCCATCATGAAGAAACGAAATAGGTAGATGGGCTACGATTTCTTCATCATACCGGACTACAAAGGCACCTGAATCAGTAAAGGTTCCGACTGCAGTTGCTTCTACTTCATGTAACTCTGCTAGTTTCTCAAAAGCCTGACAATCTTCAGGATCTATGCCTATGGTCATTCTTTCTTGCGATTCAGAGACAAGAATTTCCCACTTACTTAACCCGGATTGCTTCAAAGGTACTGCGGCAAGATCTAGTTCTGCTCCGCCAGTTAACTCGGCCAGTTCCCCTACACTACTGGACAGTCCTCCTGCGCCATTATCTGTGATGACTTGAATTAGTCCTAAATCTCTGGCTTCAAGCACCATATCAATCATTTTCTTTTGTGTGATTGGATCTCCTATTTGTACTGCTGAAGATGGGCTTGCTTCTGTTAATTCAAGACTGGAAAAGGTCGCACCGTGTATTCCATCACTACCAACTTTTCCACCAACCATGTAAATGATATTGCCTGGCTTTGGTGTTTTATCATGGCTTTCTCTACCATCTAATAATACTCTTGGCATTATACCTACTGTGCCACAATAAACTAGAGGTTTTCCTAGGTATCTTTCATCAAAAACTATTGCGCCATTTACTGTAGGTATACCTGATTCATTACCTCCTGCTCTGACTCCTGCATGAACTCCTCTGAAGACCCGCGAGGGGTGGAATAATCCTTCAGGGATGGTTCCAGAATAATCAGGTGGCCCGAAACAAAATACATCTGTATTTGCTATTGGTCTTGCACCGAGCCCAGTTCCTAAGATGTCTCGATTTACTCCTACTATACCAGTCATTGCGCCACCAAAAGGATCTAGTGCGCTAGGAGAATTATGTGTCTCTGCTTTTATACAAAGACTCCAATCATCATTCCAAGCAATAACTCCGGAATTATCATGAAATATGCTCAATAACCAGTCTACATCAGATTGAATATCCAATGTTGGTTTCATTATGTATGTCTTGAACAAGGAATCGATGTACGTATCTTCTCCTGTTTCTAGGTCGACATGATGGATTTTGGATGCAAATATTTTATGACAACAATGTTCGGACCATGTTTGAGCTAGACATTCTAATTCGGCATCAGTAGGAGCTTTTTCTGGTAATCCTAGTTTTTTCCTTTCTAAACGAATAATAGGGTCCCTATAATTTGCTTGAATAGCCTTCATTTCGATTAAATTTAAAGCTAAAAGTCCTTTTTCACTAATTTTTATTAAATCCTTATCGCTCACTTCAAGATCAATGATTTGCAAAGTCTGTTCTGTTAATGTTGTTAACTCGGGATAATCTAGTTCAGGCCAGTCAGAGATAAGACACGCATTTCTGTCGGAGACGCCAACCCTCTCAATCATAGGATTATAGATTTTTTTGACTATCTCACTAGCATCAATATTTGCTGGAATCCCCCAAAACATATATGTTCTCGAACATGAAATCTTCATATCTTTAGAGGAAGGAAACAGAGTAAGAAGCCCATCTAATGCTGCCTGTCCAGAATTATCTGTAACGCCAGGCTTGAAACCTACTTGGACTACTAAGTGAGGCTTTACAGGAAATATTTTATCTGAATTTAATAATAAGTCATTTGCTGAACCAAATTCAATTATAGGATCTGCAAATAAATCATACACTGATTTTTGAACTTCAAATTTGTTTAAAACCCCTCTAATGTCGTATTTTGTAGATACTCTTACTTTTTCCACCTCAATTTGATGATCCATGAGTAACATATTTTTTATTGAATTACCTTTAGAATCAGGAAGTTCAGAAGATTCTTTTGTAGTTACTTCGACAAAATTTTCAGAAATAGGACTCCCGTCTCCCTCTCCCATATTATGAATGCCGAAGCAGACCGTCCTTGAATAAAGCGGCTTGAGGGACCCGTTTATTTCCATTGGAACCAGAATAGATTTTTATTAGTTTAAAATAATACTAATTTTTGACTTAATATCTATAAACTACCTGTGTCATAGATTCAATGAATATTAGCATGGATTATTTTATTTCCACTTTAATAACATGTTAAACTGTAATATATTGTTTCTAATAGAAATCAAGGGGATGGGGAAGATTGAGAGACATGACCTCTTCGGAAGAACGTGCCTAGACTTGAAGCCCACTCTTTTGTGGTTGATGAAGATCGCTGCTTTGGCTGTGCAGCTTGCGTCGCACTTTGTCCTGTTAATGCCTTGAGTCTGATTGATATCTTAGTATTTGTAGAGGAACCGACCTGTACGCATTGTAACCTATGTATTCCTGCCTGCCCAGTCCATGCTCTATCAATTAAGCCAAATGAGGATAAATAATATGAAAATTGCATTTTTAGATACAGATTTAGTTTCTTTATGTATGGCACATAAAATATTAGATAATTTAGAATGTGAAATTCATTTTTTTACAGAGTCTGCTGAATTAGGAATGTATGGCGAAGAACCGGGTTTGATAGATAATTGGCCTCTTCTCAATTCAAGTTGGATTTCCTCTATTTTTTCTCAAGAACCAAATTCGGATTCTACAGCGGTACGAAAATCTTGGTTGAAAAAAGCGATATCAATTTCTTTAGCAGATAGAAATTGTTTTTTTCATTTAAGGACTAGAATTACAAAAATTAATTCTAGGACGATTGAATTTGTTGGAGCTGGTTTTGCCGGGTCAGGCAATATATTTTTTAATCATATTTTAAATCAAGAAGTAACAAAATCTGAAAATTTATGGTATGGTGGAACTACCCTAGAAATCCCAAAAATTGATAACATACTCGTTGGAAAGCGCTCAGATTCAATAATTGAGATTTGGTCGGAAGATAAATTACCAACAAACATCAATTGGATACAACAAATGCAGTGGCAAGGAACAAATCCTAAAAATTCAATAGATTCTGAGATAAATATGGGTATGTTGAGAGGAGATGAATTTCTCAATTCTCATGTATTTTTAAAATAAAGAAGGGAATTTATTATGTCTGAAAAGCTGAAAATATTATCTCATATAGTTAAAAAAGATGGACAAACAAAACATGCAATACTTATTGATCCAGCAGATCAAACCCCAGATGTTGCTGCAAAACGGTGTCTTGCGGCAGTTAATGCTGGAAGTAGCATGATATTAATAGGAGGGTCTTCTAATACAGATACTAAAAATGTTGACGCTACTGTAATAGCGATTAAAGAAATGTTGGAATTAGTCACTTGGGCTAAAACACAAGATTCAATGAGAATGGATAATAACCTCATTCCTATTGTATTATTTCCACAAGGTGCAGCAGCACTATCTTCTACTGCCGACGCAGTTACTTTCATGATGCTCATGAATAGCACTAGTCCTAGATACCTAATAGAAGAACAAGTTATTGGGGCCCCTCTTATTAAAGAAAGTAATATTGAACCATTACCAATGGGTTACTTGGTTTGCGCTCCAGGGGGTAAAGTTGGAGAGGTAGGTAAGGCAGACCTGATACTAAAAGGTGACAGAAAAAGAGTAGAAGCATATGCATTAACTGCAGAATATTATGGATTTAAACTATTATATCTCGAAGCAGGAAGCGGAGCAAAAAACCCTGTAGATTCAGAATTAATTAAGGCTGCAAGGGAGGCCTGCGACCTTACAATTATTGTAGGGGGGGGAATAAGAGATGGTCATGCTGCTAAAAAAGCTGCAGACGCTGGAGCGGATTGGATAATAACCGGGAATCTCGCCGAAGAATATAATGACGCAGATGAATTACAAAGAGTTTTGACAGAATTTATCATACAAATGAATTCATAAACATTGAATAAATTAAATTCTTACAGCAGAGTTCAAGACCAACATACCACTCTGAATACGTGACACCCCCCTCATGCCCATGTTGTAACACAGAAATGGATGAAGATAATAATAATGAAATATTATTTTTATGTGATACCTGTCATGGAACTATGGCAAGTAATACTTGGATAGAAAAAAATCTAAAACCTGGAATAATTAAACGACTACAACTGCCTTTAGAGGAACCAATAGATGCTAAATTTTCCTGTCCAGTTTGTCCAGGAAAAATGAAAACATATTCTGTATCAATTCCATTAAATTCTTTTATCGAAGAACAAATCCAAATCGATAGGTGCGAACGCTGTAAATCAATATGGTTTGACAATAAAGAATTAAATCAAGTTCTTCCAGATGATATTGATTCTTTTGACGTCCCCTTCTCTAATGAAGAACCAATATTTACTAAAATCTTTACAAGTAAATTTTGGTTAGAAATGTTAAGATAAATCATTTTATGAAAACAGAAAGACATGTAAGCGAACCATCCGCTTCCATAATTGGAGCCATATCCACAGAAGTAATTGAAAAACTGTGATCTAATAATATCTGTCTTGTCTGTGGAAAGTCATTAGGGATTATTACTCTATTATTTGAATAACCTAAAACATTTGAAGCATAACTTTCTGAATTAGGTATTCTAATAATTTCGTCAACGAAACTAAAAGCATCTTCGTTAAGATGCCCCTCGGCCATAATCATTGTCCCAGGACGAGGAGTGGAACATACTGTTGTCAAGTGTAAAGTACTGTGAGGGATGTCAATAAATCTCACATCATAACCGTTTTCTTTAATCTCTTTTCCTAGAAATTCGGCACCGTGATTATTCGTTCGAGACGAAATACCAATTAGGAAGCAATCATCATAAAAAACAACATCGCCGCCATCTAATCTACAATTATTAGGCATTTTAATTATATCATAATCTTTTGATAAGTATTCTTTTACTGCAAGCTCTTCACCCACTCGTGATGGATGCCCCATGTTAGAAATAACAACTTTGTCATCAATCATTATTGCGGTATCTTCTACAAAACAACAATCTGGATGATCTGACATTTCGGGAAGTACAATTACATCTGTTCCATGGGCTTCTAATGCGGCAATATATGCTCTGTGTGACCCTAAAGCCAAATCCACATCAGGTGTATTTTTGCCAAAATAGGTGGATACAGCCTTAGAATAACTAGAGGAAATAGATCTTGTTATCGCGCTTTTTTTTTCGCGGTCATATACGCCCGGCACAACATTCCGGCTACACATGGTTTGATAATACTTCGGAAAACGAATCAATATTACCTTAATATGTAAAAAATTTAATTACAGAAGACTAATCTATGTAATTTATAGTAATAAATACTACTGCCCTACTTTCTTTAGAGCCTCAACTAATTTTTCAATATGTCTTTCCATATCTATTATCAAAATCATTAATTCTTCTTCATTTTTCAATAAGTTTGAGTTTTCTAACTCTAAGCTCTTTATTTTATCCAAATTTAAATCAAGAGCTTCTCTACGAATTTTCTCATTCTGTAGTTGCTTCTCTAGTCTTAGTATTTTTGTTTTGGCAACTCTCAACTTTTCTTCATAGTCCATTACAACTGACCTATTTGCATCATCAGAATAATTCTTTAAACCATCACTATTTTGTTTTCTACTTTTTACTAATTCTAATTCTAAATTATTTGCCTCATCCCATAGAGTAATAATTTCTTCTACTAAACGATCTTGAGAAATATCTTTCAATCGTTCAGCCAAATCACTGTTCTCGGAAGGAGAAATATCTTTTCCTTCCTGATCC
Source organism: Marine Group II euryarchaeote MED-G38 (assembly GCA_002457145.1). GTDB lineage: Archaea > Thermoplasmatota > Poseidoniia > Poseidoniales > Thalassarchaeaceae > MGIIb-O3. The sequence goes on along the minus strand of NTJP01000004.1, from coordinate 65,932 downwards.
TCATTATACGATTCCATCTACTTTCATTAACTAAACTCGATAATACACATTTGAACCTTGAGTATATCTTTCTATCAAAACATCATTATTACATCTTATTTAATTTTTCCAAACTAATATAACACGGCGCTTTTATATCAAAACCTTTCTTCGCTCAAGATATGAAGGCGTATAGGGCTAAAGGAACATTTCGTAATGGCAAACACGACCAGGCATATACATTAGATATTGTAGCCAGTGATGAAGAAGACGCAAAACATCGTATATATTCGAATTTTGGAAGTAGACACAATGCATCACGTAGATTTATTCAAATAGACTCATTAGAATCAATAAATCCTGCTGATTCAACGGCGCCCGCGGTCATAGCTCATTTTAGGGAATAATAGCTATTTTTTCGTTAAATAATAAAAATTGTGATAGCATAGATAGGGCTAGGGGTCATATGAAAAAAGCTTTCATGCGCCAATATTGGCGTATACAACAGAGCCAAACACTCATTTCGATGGTTTTTTGGATCACCACCCTGACACTTCTAATGTGGCCTTATGTTAGTTGGCGTTTTACAAACAAGAATGACATTATAGGTATATCAACAACATATTGGGGTCTTCTTTCGATTGCCTTTGCAGTATTAATAGGGGTGTTGTTGTTAGGATGGACTTATGATGTGGTTCTAGGTTTGTGGCGTGAACATCTCACAGTTGTACAAGAAAGAAATCCTTTTACAACATACAAAATAAATGCCCCAGTGGGCCTAATTTTATCTCAGACCAATACTATATTAAGAAAAACCTCGGAGGATAATCCTGAAATTTTAAGACATTGTGATTTTATAGATAGGTGGCTTGAATGGAATGCAGACCAAGAAATATGGGCAAGAACAATGTCTTCATGGAAAGAAATAATTGGAGAAGAAGACCCCTATCTCTTTCATTTATCAGAAAAAGCACGTGAGAGACTGGAAGAAGCGGCAAAAGAAATACAAGATTTTTAATTATAAGGAGTCTTAATTTTTGAATCCAGAAAAAATTATTCATATTGCCGAGTTAGCAGGAAAGGCAATATTAGAAATATATCATCGAAGTGAAGAATTACAAGTTGAAAGAAAAGATGACAACTCTCCTTTAACTGAGGCAGATATAGCTGCTCACAATATAATTGTCCAAAATCTTCTAGACATTGATTCGATACCAATAGTTTCTGAAGAAGGAATAGAAGGCAATCCCCAAACAAGTAAATTATGTTGGTTAGTAGATCCATTAGACGGAACAAAGGAATTCATAAAGAGAAACGGAATGTTTACTGTAAATATAGCTCTTATGCAGAAAGAAAATGATTACTGGAAACCAATATTTGGAGTAGTCCACGCTCCTGTGACAAAAACAACATGGTTTGGAGGAGTTATGATTCCCGCGCAGCGAAGAGGCCCGTCGGGCTCAGGATTAATGATGGTAAAACCCTCTATTCCCCCATCACCTGTACGATTAGTAGCTAGTGGATCTCATCGAGGAATGCTTGATGAAAGTTTTGCGAATACTTTAGGTGAATATGACCTGGTAAGAATGGGCTCCTCTCTTAAGGCATGTATTGTAGCTGAAGGAAACGCAGACCTGTATCCAAGATTTGGCCCTACATCATGCTGGGATATAGCTGCTGCACATGCTATTGTAACAAGTGCAGGGGGGTTTGTTTTGGACCCCGAAGGAATTACACTTAATTATGATATTATTGAAAATATCTTAAATCCATATTTTCTAGTAGCCGCAGATGATAGATGGACAAAGAATTGGATTAAGCAAAATAATAATACAAATTGAACATATTTCCCGCTGATGTGAAATACGCAGCAATATTCCCGATACCAATGACGCACCTCGAGTCCCTTGAAGCTGAAGCGATTCACATCATGCGAGAGGTCGTCGCCGAAGCAGAAAATCCAGTCATGCTCTATTCAGTTGGAAAAGACTCTTCAGTGATGCTGCATCTTGCAATGAAAGCCTTCTATCCATCCAAACTCCCTTTCCCAATAATGCATATAGATACAACCTGGAAATTTTCAGAAATGATAGAATTTAGGGATAAAACTGCAGATGAACTAGGATTAGACCTGATTGTACATATCAATCCAGAAGGTCAAAAAATGAATATAAGCCCATTCACCCACGGATCTGCCAAACATACAGAAATTATGAAAACTGAAGGACTGAAACAAGCAATTGATAAATATCAATTTGACGTTGCATTTGGCGGTGCAAGGCGCGATGAAGAAAAATCAAGAGCAAAGGAAAGAATTTTCTCATTTAGATCTGAAAAGCATCGCTGGGATCCCAAAAAACAAAGACCTGAATTATGGAATATTTATAATTCCTTTAAAAACAAAGGAGAAACAATCCGAGTATTCCCTCTATCCAATTGGACAGAATTAGATATTTGGCAATATATACACCTTGAAAAAATACCTATAGTTCCTCTTTATTTTTCTAAAGAAAGACCAGTAGTTGAAAGAAACGGAACTTTAATACTCGTAGATGATGATAGAATACCTTTCGAAAAAGGAGAAGAACCTATTATGAAGAGTGTCAGATTTCGTACTCTTGGCTGCTATCCACTTTCAGGTGCGGTGGAGTCAGAAGCAGACACCTTACCAGATATAATTCAGGAAATGCTGTTAACTACCACATCAGAACGCCAGGGACGAACTATTGATTTTGATACCAAATCATCAATGGAAAAGAAAAAACAGGAAGGTTATTTCTGATGGTGCATGTGGACGATTTAATAGCTGAAGATATCGATCTATACTTGAAAAAGCACGAAGAAAAAGATATTCTCAGATTCATTACTTGCGGTTCTGTAGATGATGGCAAATCAACCCTAATAGGTCGCATGCTTTATGAGTCTCATATGCTATTTGATGATCAATTATCTGCATTAAAAAAGGACTCAAAGAGTATGGGCACACAAGGCCAGAACATAGATTTTGCTCTATTAGTTGACGGGCTATCAGCAGAGAGAGAACAAGGTATAACTATAGATGTCGCCTATCGTTTTTTTTCTACAGAAAATAGAAAATATATTGTTGCAGATACGCCAGGACATGATGAATATACACGTAATATGGCCACTGGATCAACAACAGCAGATGCTGCCATAATTCTTGTTGATGCTAGAAATGGAATAATGACCCAAACAAAAAGACATTCTTTTATTGTTTCAATGGTGGGAGTTAAAAAAATAATATTGGCAATAAATAAACTAGATTTAGTAGACTACTCAAAACAAATATATGAAAATATAGTAAAAGATTACTCTAAATTTGCTGAAGAAGCATTAGAAATTGAAGAAATAACAGCAATACCAATTTCTGCTCTATTAGGTGATAATATTACTTCTAAGAGTGAAAATACACCATGGTATACGGGACCAACAATTATGAAATATTTAGAAACCGTCGAGGTTGAAGAAGCAGACTCCTCAGAACCATTTAGAATGCCAGTACAATGGGTTAATAGGCCAAATTTAGATTTTCGAGGTTATTGCGGCTTGGTTGCAAGTGGAAACATAAAGATAGGAGATAAAATCAGAGTCCTACCAGGTGGAAAAAATTCAGAAATTAAATCAATTTTTTCGTATGATCAAGAACTACGTGAGGCTAAAGCCGGTAATTCAGTAACCATAACATTAAGTGATGAAATAGACGTTTCAAGAGGTAATATAATCGTTTCTGCTCATGAACCATGTGGTGAAGCAGATCAATTTCAAACCCGTATTCTTTGGATGAGTGATGAAACAATGAAACCAGGGAGACAGTATATATTCAAATCTAATACGCAAACTGCCCTATTAAACTTAGGGAAATTAAAACACCAAATAGATGTAAATACATTAAATGAATTACCAGCAAATGATCTAGGATTAAATCAAATTGCCGTCTGTAACATCTCTCTAAATAAAAGAATTGCTTTTGATTCTTACAGACAAAATAAAACTACTGGTGGCTTTATAATTATTGATAAATTATCCAATCATACTGTAGGGATGGGGCTTATTGATTTTGCCTTGAGGCGTTCAGACAACATACATTGGCAAAACATGGATATAACAAAGGAGCAACGCGCTCAACAAAAAAATCAATTACCAAAAATAATTTGGTTCACTGGGCTTTCAGGATCTGGAAAATCCTCTATAGCAAATATTCTAGAAAAGAAATTACATACAATGGGTCAACATACCATTACATTAGACGGTGATAATATAAGACATGGATTGAACAAGGATCTTGGTTTCACAGAAGCTGATAGAGTAGAAAATATTCGAAGAGTGGGAGAGGTTGCAAAGTTAATGGTAGATAGTGGCTTAATTTGTATAACTGCATTTATTTCTCCATTTGAATCTGAAAGAAGAATGATACGCTCCCTTGTCCAAGAAGGTGAATTTATAGAAATATTTGTGGATACTCCTTTGTCGATATGTGAAGAGAGAGATGTAAAAGGCCTTTATGCAAAAGCAAGATCGGGGAAGTTACCAAATTTTACAGGTATTTCTAGCCCATTTGAAAGCCCTCAAAATCCAGAAATTAGAATAGATACAACAAAAACATCTCCCGAATCTGCCGCAGATATTATTATTGATTTTTTGGTAAAAGAAGTTTTAAGGTAGTTTAATTGATATTATTTCCGACGGATTCATGAGAGCCGTTAAGTTCGCGTATCTCGATGACTACTACAGACAAGGCTGAATTGCAAAAAATTGCACAACAAGTCGAAATAAGTAGAGAGCGCTTACAGGCAATGGAACAGCAGATAAAAAGGTTAGAGGAAGTAAAATTAGAACAAAACCATGCATTACAAACATTAAATACGATTCCTAAAGATGGTGCTGAAGGAGTTATGATACCCTTGGGTTCAGGAGTTCAAATATTGGCTAATATCCCAAAAGACGCTGGTGCAGTTATTGATATTGGTAGCAGAGTTCAGGCAGAAAAAACTAGAGAAGAGGCTATTATGGTCTTGGATAAGAGAAATCAAGAACTAAATGGTATCATAGAAAAATTAAAATCTGAGTTTGATGTTTTAGAACAATACATTGTTTCATTAGCTCACCAATTTACCACAGGGGTAGAACAAATTCAAGAAAATAAAACTGAAATAACTGAGGATGAAAATAGTAAGAAAACATCACAAGCAACCATAAACCCTAGGAAAAGAAAAAAAAGAGGGACGGAATTAACACTAGATGATTGAGGTATTTTCAATGGGCTTATTTGACAGATTCAAAAAAAGAGTTAATGAACCCCTGATTAAAGATGAAATTACGGTGGATGAGGATTCTAAAGAGGCTATATTAGCAATCGCGCAGAGAGAGAGAAACCTGGTAAAAATTAAAAATAATAAACAAAAAAATAAGGAAAATAAATTAGAACCAATCACCTCGACAGAAGAAGAGTGGGACGATCCTGAGAATAATATAATTGCCAATCCTTTTTCCAATAAAACATCAAAAGAAAGGAAAAAACATCTAAGAGAAGAAAAAATAAAAAAGAATACCAAATTAAAACAGAAAAGTAAAACAAATGATGTGATGCATTCTACTACTGGAAGAGAATTAGTGAAAACAAACATATCTACATTTAACATAGATTTTTCTCAAGATGAAGTACAAAGAGGCGGTCGGATAATTAAAGGAGGACCTGTTTTAGAACAGATTTTAGAGGAATTAGAAGAAGATCTCCTATCCGCAGACATAGGCCATTCATCAGTATCAGAATTAATAACTCTTTTACGAATTCAATTGATAGGAGCCCGTATAAATAAAAAAATAAATTTAGAAGAATTAATAGAAAAGATTGTAAAAAACGCACTTATCTCATTGTTAGAAGCAGGATATTGGGATTTTGATAAAACAATACAAAATTTCGTATCTGACGAAACTCCAGTTACTATTATGATAGTTGGAGTGAATGGGACTGGAAAAACAACTACTGCAGCCAAAATAACAAATCGTTTAACAAATATTGGGTTTTCTGTTGTGCTAGCTGCGGCTGATACATTTAGGGCTGGTGCAATAGATCAATTATCATTGCATGCTCAAAAATTAAATGTTAGGTGTATTCAAAGCCAAAGAGGAGGAGATGCAGCAGCAGTTTCTAGAGATGCAATAGAGAGTGCTAGGGCGAAAGGAGAAGACATAGTGATAATCGATACTGCAGGGAGAATGCAAAACAAAACAAATCTTATGAATGAATTACAGAAGATACACAGAGTCACTAAACCACATCTTGTTTTATTCGTCGCCGACGCCCTGGCAGGAAACGATGCTGTATTGCAAGCAAAAGAATTTCAAAAAATATTATCATTTGATGGAGCAGTATTATCAAAACTAGATACGGATGCCCGGGGCGGGGCTGCACTTTCTATTGCACACGCGACTGGTCGACCAATAATACTAGCCGGTGTAGGACAAGAATACGAAGATTTAGAATTATTTAATCCTAAATGGCTATTAAATTCTATTTTAAACTAAATTTAATAGCGTAATATTGTAAATAAAGCCCGCTCTGAATCTATTATAATGACCAGCCAGAAACAGAAGATTGCGCTGATTGCAATTAATAATTCAATAACCGCAGGGAGAATAAATACCATAATGAAAGAAAAAGGGTGGTCATGCAAAAAAACATCCGATGGCGATAAAACTGTAGATCAATATGTCGAACATAATCCTGAAATTGTTTTTGTAAGCTTGGATTTAACATCTATGGATGGTCACATTACAGCTTTAGAAATTAGAGAAATAGATCCAAATGCCAGAATTATTTTTGTTTCAAGTAAAACGAGACTATCCAAAGCACAAGATGCTGCATACTCCGCGGGTGCAGTAGGAGTTCTGATTACTCCACTTACCAAATCTAAGATTAATGAAAAATGGAAAGATTTCTTCTCGGAAATTCCCGACGCCCCAGGATTAGAAGATTTAGACGAGTTATATCCAGAACTTATTCATAAGGAAGAAACTACATTGCCCCCTCTCCCTCTCCCTGAATTAATTTTACCTCCAAAAAATATTACTTTTTCTGACGTTCCTAAAGAAAAAAAAGGAAAAAGAAAAATCACAAAAATAATTTTTATATTACTTACAATATCTACCTTAATAGGGGTGATTTTTTACAGTGGATTGATAGATACAACTAGTATCTTACCCAAATAAAAAAAATTTAGAATATTTCCAGTATTCTTTTTGAAGCGGCAATAAGCAAAACCGCACATAAAACATATCTTATAGAATTCTGTTGTGCACTTTCTGAACCATATTTCGAACCAATATAACCTCCTAATAGCACCGCTATAGCAAATGGAACAATATTATCAAGACTAACAAGATGATTAGAAACAGTAGACCCCAAGATTCCTGCTGCAGAATTAAACCATATAAAAACCGCAGAAGTAGCAGCTGCTGTTTTAGGTTTAGCCCACCCTTTAATCACCAATATAGGAGATAACAAGACTCCGCCCCCAATTCCTACCAAACCACAAACCAATCCTATTACTCCCCCTATAATTAATGAAAGATAAATTTTAGGAATATTTCCCTCCGATTCTTTTTTTATATTTTTATTTTTTACAAGTTTCCAAGCTGCAAAGATCAAAAACAAGGAAAGAAGAAAATCATAATTACCTCCCTCTAATTTCAATGAACTAGCATAAAGTGTAAAGGGAATACTTGTTATTAAAAAGGGCCAACTCAGATTAAAATTGTGAAAACCTTCTTTTTTATAATTTAAAAATGCAACTCCTGCTACTATTATATTTAATGCCCAAGCGTATTGTTTTAGCCATAAATCACCTTCATTGGCATAAATACTCAGAGATAAAATAGCCAAATATCCAGAAGCACCGCCGTGCCCGACAGAAGAATATAATAGAGACATTAAAAATAACCCTAATACTATTATCTCAAAACTCAACTCCATATCAATTGGTAAAGCAAGAGAACTTTAACAACTTCCTCCCCATATCAACACCATGGAAGGTGTAACAATAGAGGATGCCATTAGTATATCTTGTGAAACACCTCTAATTAGGAAATCAGAAATAGTTTCCTTGGATGATGCGATAGATAGGATATTAGCCATTGACATATATTCAAAAGTTAACGATCCACGTTTTGATAATTCTTCTATGGACGGTTGGGCTGTAAGGCTAGAAGATTGCCAAAATGTGGGTAGTAAATTAATAATAATTGGAACCAATCAAACTGGAAATTATAAATCCAATACAGTAAAATCCGGAGAGGCCTGTAGAATAATGACAGGTGCACCGATGCCTTATGGTGCAGACGCTATTGTAATAGTGGAAGATAGTGTAATAGATGGAAATTTTGTAATAATCAATGGCCCTGCAAGAAGAGAATATGTTCGTAAATGTGGAGAGAATATTTCTATAGGTCAAAAATCATTACTTGCGGGCACGTTATTAACTTCTTCTAAAATTTCTCTTTCTGCAACAATTGGTTACAGCGAATTGGAAGTAATATGTAAACCTAAGATTGCAATAATAAGTAATGGAGATGAATTAATTGAACCAGGACAGAAACTTCTCGATGGCCAAATTTACGAATCTAACTCCTTTGGTCTAGCAGCATTAGTCAAGAAAATTGGTTGCGAACCTGTTAGATTAGGAATAGTACATGATAACATGGAAGGATTAAGAAAATCATTGAATTTTGCTTCTAAAAACTGTGATGCTATATTGACTAGTGGAGGAGTAAGTATGGGCGAGTGGGATCTTGTAAGAAAAATAATGCAAGAAGAAGGAGAAATCAAATTTTGGAAAATAAAAATGAGACCTGGAGGCCCTCCATTATTTGGTAAATGGAAAAAAATACCTTTATTTGGCCTACCTGGAAACCCTGTGAGTAGCCATGTAGTTTTTACCATGGTTGTTTTTCCTTGGGTGTCTAATTCACTTGGTTACGACGAAAATCAGGGGCCGCGTTTAGCAGATAGAGTTAGCGTAATATCCAAATCACACATTAAAGGTGCACCAGGAAAAGTCTGTTTAAGAAGAATACAAATCAATAATGAGAAAGGCGTCTTACATGCAGATATAAAGACACACCAAGGTAGTGGAAACATCAATAGCATGGTTGTTCATAATGGACTATCCTTATTGCCTCCAGACAAAGATGCTAAACCAGGTGAAGAAATTGAAGCATTATGGTTAAGATGAATATATTCTTGTTTTAATTTTTCAACCATGAATTCAAGGGCTATCGTTGACCCGACCAGACATATTAGGGGGCATAATATGTCAGCAAACAGGAACCATTCCAATCAAGAAGGATGGATAGAGGTACGTGGCGCGAGGACACATAATCTCAAAGATATTGATGTTAACATACCTAGAGGAAAGTTTGTTGTCTTAACAGGCGTTTCGGGCTCGGGAAAATCATCCCTTGCGTTTGATACATTGTATGCAGAAGGGCAAAGAAGATATGTCGAAAGTTTAAGCTCCTACGCTCGTCAATTTTTAGGACAAATGAAAAAGCCAGATTGCGATTCGATTGAGGGCTTATCTCCTGCAATAAGTATAGATCAAAAACAAGGTAGCCATAATCCCCGGTCTACAGTAGCAACCGTTACGGAAATGATGGACTACATGCGTCTATTATGGGCTAGAGTAGGAATCCCTCATTGTCCAGAATGTGGAAAGGAAGTAGCAAGACGAACAATTCAGGAAATTGTAGACGATGTAATGTGGCGTTTTGAAAATCATGCTTTGGCAGTATGGAGCCCAACAATTCGTAACCGAAAAGGAACACATAATGATTTATTTAAGGCACTTGTTGAGCAGGGATATCTAGAAGGTAAAGTAAATGGCAGAGAAGTTAGTTTTGAAGCCCCCCCAACTCTAGAAAAGAATCTAAGGCATGATATAGATATTAGAATTGATAGATTAAAACTGTCTAGAGAAAACCGACAACGTTTGACCGAAGCAATTGATGCCGGCTTACGCTTAGGTGGGGGAACGGTAGCAGTAGAAAGTATAAAAATCAATATTCAAAATTCTAATAATAAAAAAATAATAAAATCGCATGCTCAGGAGGGAGAGACCATAGCTTATTCAGAAGAATTTGCATGCCCTGAACATGGAGCCTTTCTTCCAGAAATGTCTCCAAGAGTATTTTCATTCAATAATCCATTAGGGGCATGTCCAGCATGTCAAGGTCTGGGTGTCAGAAGAACTTTTTCAGCAGATTTAATAATTGATAAAATATCAACCGTAGAAGATGGGTGCATAATTCCCTTTCGCCGCTCAATGATGTCAGGTTGGTATAGAAAACAAATGATTCAAACATGTAATCATTATCAAATTCCAATTAATATTCCATTTAGAGAGTTAAATGAGGACTTTCAGGATATTCTAATGAACGGTTCAGGTAGCACATCAATAAAATTTGAATTTACATCTGATGGCGGATCATCTTATAAAATGTCTAAACCATGGGAAGGAGTTTATTCTAGATTAAACAGGACATATACAGATACAAGTTCAGATCGTACTAGATCACGACTCACTTCTTACATGACTGATGAACCTTGTTTAGACTGCAATGGACAAAAACTAAATTCAGCTGTAAGTGGAGTTATTGTTGGAGGGATTTCTTTACCAGAAATATCTGCCTGTAGCGTTCTTGAAGCTCTAGCAGTAGTTCAAAAATGGCGTGCAGAAGGTACAGAAGATACGTGGGAAAAATTAGGAAGGAAAAAACCGAACTCTTCTACAGTTCAAAAATCAATTAATTTAGACGACAAATCAATTTATATTGGTAATGATATTATTAAAGAGATAGAGTCAAGATTAAGATTCTTGGCATTAGTTGGCTTAGATTATCTGACACTAGATCGTCGCGCTAACACACTTTCAGGAGGAGAATCTCAAAGAATTAGATTAGCTACTCAGATTGGTACAAGACTAACTGGTGTAATGTATGTTTTAGATGAGCCCAGTATAGGACTACACCCAAGAGATAATGGCCGATTATTAGAAACATTACGAGAACTAACAGATTTGGGTAATACCTTACTTGTAGTTGAGCATGATGAGGCCACAATGAGGCAGGCAGATTGGATAGTTGATATTGGTCCAGGAGCTGGTAAAGAAGGAGGGCAAATATTAGTTAGTGGCACCATCAACGAGTTATTAAAAAACAAGGAAAGTATTACCAGTGCTTACTTATCAGGTAGGTCCATTATCCCGCTACCAGACGATAGACACAAACCCAAAAGGAACCGTTGGATCAATATTAAAGGTGCAAAACAAAATAATTTACAAAACATCGATGTAAATATTCCATTAGGATGCTTGGTCGTATTTACCGGTGTTTCAGGCTCTGGAAAATCCTCTCTTGTTACTTCTACTTTAGCACCAGCACTACTCAGACAATTACATGGTTCAGATAATGCTCCAGGAACCCATGATAGCATCGAAGGCCTAGAAAATGTAGATAAGGCAATTGTGATAAATCAATCTCCCATTGGCCGTACGCCTAGATCAAATCCTGCAACATATACAGGTTTATTTACTCCAATTAGAGAATTATTTTCAAAAACTAATACCTCCAAGGAAAGAGGCTATGGCCCAGGTCAATTTTCTTTCAATGTCAAGGGAGGGAGATGCGAATCATGTAAGGGCGCAGGGTCATCTAAGTTGGAAATGAACTTTCTACCGGATGTTTGGGTTACATGTGATATCTGCAAAGGTAAAAGATATACACGAGAAACTTTAGAGGCTTTATGGAAAGGAAAAACAATACATGATGTCCTAGAAATGAATGTTGAAGAAGCATGTAATTTCTTTAAGAATCAAAAATCAATATATAGAATTTTATCTACTTTACAAGATGTGGGTCTAGGATATATACGACTTGGCCAACCTGCTACTACATTATCTGGCGGTGAAGCACAAAGAGTAAAATTAGCAACAGAATTACATAAAGTTCCTAGGAAGCATACATTATACATACTGGATGAACCAACAACCGGCTTATCGTTATCCGATGTACACCAATTGACTGATGTACTACTAAGATTAAGAAGAAACGGACATACTGTTATCGTAATAGAACATCACTTAGATGTCATAAAATGTGCAGATTGGGTAATAGATTTAGGGCCGGAAGGAGGCGAGAGAGGAGGTTGTATTGTAGCAGAAGGAACTCCTCAAGATATCTCAAAAAACAGTAATAGTTTTACTGGTAAGCATCTTATAAATTTAGTATAATTATGGCGGGCGCGGCAGGATTCGAACCCGCGGTCCCTGGCTTAGGAGGCCAGTGCATTATCCAGGCTATGCTACACGCCCATTCTTCCCAAGCCCCCCTTCTCAAGAAATGTATCGTTAAATATAACCTTTTTTAAATAATTTAGCCGATAGCATAAACTTTGTAATACTCTTCGAACAAATGTGAGTAAAGAGTCCGAACTACCGACTCCCTATGGCAATGGAAGTATTTATGGTGCAGGTAATCAAAACTCATTATACCGAAGAGTGAAGGCAAGAGATACTGGAAGAAAATTATGGACAAGAATTGCATCTTATCGAATTTTACAACAGATACGAATTTCCTTAACATTCATAGCCCCAATCTATGCAACTCTAAATTATTTTAATGTTACTGGGACAAATGTTAATATTAGTATATTTCTTTTTATCTTAATTTTTATGTTATTTATTCCTAGCTTTTTAGCAATAATATTTGCACAAATGTCTGCTAGAGATAGACTACAGCTAAAGACTGCAGATGGAAAAAAATCCATGAATTCCATACCAGGAACAGAGCGTATATTGAATACTTTGCGCGAAAGAAGAGTTTTAGAAACAACTAGGATATTAACTCCCTTATTCAGTGCTATTTTACTTTATTTCATTTCTTCATTTCAAACAGATATAATCTTAGGATCAATACTAAATACTTCTGCAATCGTTTTGGGGTTATTTTGTTTTCTAATATCCATTTCTCTCGACTCTACACAGGTCCCCATGAGGGATAACCAGTTCCCATTGTTATCCTTACACGCGCCAACATTACATCATAGTGCGCTTGAAAAGGTTATTACTGAAATATTGATAGCACATTTAGATCCTGAGACCGCATCTTATTTTGAAGAATGGGTCACCTCTTTGAAAAATAAAGTTAGAAGGCACATTAGTCCGGAAGAAGCAGTTGAATATTTACTTAGAACTTTACATTTAAACTCACTAAATTTATTAGATGAAAACAGAATGTTTTCTGAAATAAAAAGAGTATTCAAAGTTTCAGCAGTAGATGATTTAAAATCAGATTCGAAATTTAATTTAAAATCCTTAAGAATTCTTCTTCAGCATACAAAAAGTTGGCAACCTTCTTTTTTTAGAGTAATTGATAGATTAGTAGGTGATGTTCAAAGGGGACACTCTTCTATTATAGAAGATAAATGGAGGATGGATTTAGAAATACCACCGCTAGCATCTGAAGGTCAGACTGACTTAATAGCCATGGTACATAATTTTTCAGGAAAAGAAAGAATAATAGAAATTGAAATAATTTCTGCTGAGGGTGCACCAACATCACAAGTAATAAGATTACAATCACCTTCTTCCAAGAGATTAAAGGCTTCTATAGATCTAAATAAGGATGATGAAGATCTTGTTGACGCACTAACTGAGAAATTAGATAACTGTGTTACGCTTTGGGTTGGCTTAGCATGGCCAAATACAGTATCAGGAAGCCGACCCGTTCAAATAAATTTAAATTTAGATAACGGAGAAACCTTGATTAGTACAGTAGTAAATACTGCGATTTCCGCAGGAGCTCATGCTGAAAGTGCTGGAAACAAAATGATTGATGCAGCATCTTCGGTCAGAGAATTAGCACTTAGTTTTGCAGAATAGTCCCCCTCAATTAAGATACTTCATGCGTCATGTTCATGACATTATTGTTACTGCGATAGCACATGGAGTCTTGGGAAGTGGTGGTTATCGGCGGAAATCCAGCCGCACTTCGTGCAGCCATAGCATCCGCAGATGAAGGTTCAAATACACTCCTAATCGATAGTGGGGGAATAGGCTCCAAACAAGGAAAACCATCTATTGCAGGTATTGCTGCTAGTGTGGGTGAGATTAACTCTTCAGCACATCGTGACGATACTATATTGGCTGGTGGTGAAAATACAGATATTATTTCTGCTGCAAGAGCTTGTGGTGAAGCGGTTTCAATAATTTCTGAATTAGAAAGATGGGGCTTAGTTTTTAGAAGGGATGAAGAAGGATTACCATATCGTTCGAATTCACCTGGCCATAGTAAAGCAAGATTAACGGGTTGTGGAGAGGCATCCGTAAGGGAAATCACTAGAGTTTTAGAAGAACAGATAATAAAAAGAAAAATAACTAGAAGATATGATTGCCAAATTACACGTCTTGTTTCAGATAATAAACAAATAAGGGGACTTATTTATTTAGATATTATTTCAGGAGAAGTTAAATCAATACAGGCTAAATCAATAATACTTGCAACAGAAGGATATGAGGGACTGTGGAAATCTCCTATGGAAGGATCTGGAACAGGTCTAGCCTTAGCAATAAAATCTGGCATCAAACTCAAAGGTATGAATAATTTCCCAATACACCCTCTAATGATAAAGGATACTAATTTACATATTCCAATAGAAATTTTAGACGCCGGTGGCCAACTTAGAAAGCCAAACGGAGATGATGCACAGCCAAACGATGTCTTAGAAGAAAATTGTGTATTAGATTTAAGAAAAATGAATCAAAACGACAAAATATGGTTTGATAACACAATTTCAAACATTAAAAATAGAACAAATTTAGATATAAATGTTGATGTTATACCCGTTTCTTCTAGTGTAGTAACAACAGGTGGAATTCCTATTGATCCCGAAGGACGTGTCACATTAGATAAAGGAAAAATGTGGTTTACAGGGTTATTCGCTGCCGGACAATCTTCGAATAATGGAATGCATGGCAATGGACTATTGCCCGGTAATATGCTGTTAAACGATCTCTTTTCTGGTCAAATCGCAGGCTCAAATGCTTCTTCATGGGCAATAAAAGAAAAATTTTCAAATTCTTCCTTAATAAATTCTGAAGAAATAAAATATTTAGATGAAATAAAAAATATTCATAATCCTGGAGGTAAATCAGTAGGACAAGCCTCAACAATTTTAACATCTTTAGCAAATGATTTATTGATAGATTCCAGTCAATATTCTACCATCAATAAATCATTAAGTCGGTTACAGAAGCAGGGAATTAGATTGACAGATAAATCAAAAGTTGTGAATACAGAATTATTGACTGCCATTCAATTAAACCATTTAATGATGATATTAGAAGAAATACTTTTAGATAATTAGAAAGGATTGGGTAAATTGTCCGATGAAGAGACTATATTTTCCTTGATAATAGATGGCAAAATCCCCTCATATAAATTATATGAAGATGAATTAATAATAGCAATATTGGACATTAATCCATTTAGCCCAGGACATACACTGTTAATTCCGAAAGAAAAAGTTGTAACATTAGATAAATTATCTAGTAAATCTGCAGCGGCTGTTGGGAGAATGTTACCAAAACTGTCTAAAGCAATATTGGAAATTACGGGAGCAGAGGAATTTAATATATTACAAAATAATGGAATAAACGCTTTCCAATCTGTTTTCCATGTTCATTTTCATATCATTCCAAAATTTCCAGATGGTCGTGGTTTACAATTCCCATTCAAATCTACACCTATAGACCATGAAGAAGCGATAATAATGACTGAAAAAATTAATCAAATCATTATAAAAGGGCTATAGTCTAAACCACAAACCTGCTGAGATGACCATGGAGCATGAGTCAACACTTCCAAAAGATATTGCTCCTGAACTATCCAAAAGGGCAAAAAAAATTAATATGCACAAATTAGAATCTGTTCCTTGGGCACATGATGGTTCTCATCCTGGTTCCGCTTGGTTTTGGAAATTTATAACAACTATTCTCTTAGTTCCATGGTCATATTTATTTCGAAGAAAAGAAGTTGAAAAACCCCACCAAACAGATGGAGGAAGGCTATGTGTTGCTACCCATGTAAATGGTTTGGTCGATCCAATTTGCATCACAATGAGTAATCCAAAACAAAGAATGGTAACATTAGGTAGGCATGATTTGACCACATCTGTTCCCGTAATTAGTTGGATAGCAAGACGTATTGGTTCACAACCAGTGATTAGAAAGGCAGAACAAATAGAAGGAATCGCAGAAGCAGAATTTGCTCATCACCTTAACCAAAGAAGTATGCTTACCGTTGCCCATTCTCTATCAGGAGGATATTGTGCAATAATTATGCCAGAAGGAGTAGGCCACCAAGATTCTCAATTACGTCATCTCAGGACTGGCTCCATGAGGTCTGCAATAAACGCTGCTTCTATTGCAAAGGAACGTAATATACCTCCTCCAGTTTTTCAACCTATAGGATTACATTTTAGAGTTCATCATTGGTTTAGAACAGATTTATATCTTGAACAGGTAGAACCAGTATTAGTCCCACATAACCCAATTAAAGAAGATAGACAGAAATTGATGAAAGGCATCTGGGTCGAACCTCCTGAAGATTTAGTATTAAAATTAAGAGATGAGTTAACAAGAAAATTGGCACCAATATCAAGGGACGCTCCCGATTGGGAAACTTACAGATCATGGCAATTACTTGCCCATCTTGTTGCAATTAATAATGGTAAAAAATTATCAACATACAAAAAAGAAGTTCTTGCGACAAGGAATGTCAGAGAAAAAATTAGACAAAACAACTCTCCCATTTTACAAAAAAAAGCGATAAAGGCATCTAAAATTCTACACTCCTGCGACCTAGATGGCCGTATAATAAATAATGATTTAACAATAAGTAACAAACCAAACCTTATCAAAGGTATTTTTGGATTATTTATTATGATACTATGTTCTCCATTAACAGTATCTTCTACAGGAATTCAAGCCCTACTCGCGTGGTATTTGGGCAATAAAACAGACGAAGGAATAGATGCTAGAACCACATATCATATGATAGCAGCCATGATTTCTCCAATATCTATATGGCCTTTAGTTTCTCTAATTTATTTCATTATAATAGATAATATATTTTTTAATCTACCAGCTTTGTCTTTTCCATTTTTCTTAATATTTTCGATTTTTATTTATCATTATTGTAATCTTTTGTTTTTACAAGGCTATGATATGTGGGTTGATTTTAAATTCACACTGAATGGAAAAATTCTTAATCAATCAAAAGATGGTTCAGAATTAATCAAATTAATTGAAGAAATTAATACAAATTTAGACGTACTAAAATAGGATGCCCCATCCATGTCTTATTGTGAACGCACAAGACGCAATCAACGCTGTTAAAAATTGGCTCAAAAGTGAGAGCCTTGAATATAAAGAAATTAAAGACCATCAGGCCCTAATTCATTTACATTGTAAATACCCTCCTACACGTCAAGGACATGTTTTCAATATAGTAATCCCAAAAAGAAGAAATTTAATTTTAATATATACAGTTACCAGAGTAGACGAAGGACAACAAAAAATAATGATTGAACAATCAAAAAACGATTCAGAAGAATGGGAGCATTGGCTTCATAATACTCGTTTAGAACTAACAACTAGTGATTTAGATTGGGTTTTACATATAGGACATAAAGGGGATAAATCCGGCCCATTGCAAGCATTTAATTTATCTCGACCAGTGTGGTTTGATGGTCTTACTCAAAATGAATTTATGCATTCAATGCGTAAACTTTGGTTAACAAAACTATCATTAATACACCAAATAAAATATAACTTCGGTAAAGGAATTGGTAAACCAGGCCCAGTAGATGATTGGACCTCTAGAACTGCAAAGAAAGCAGCAGTAACAGAATCAGAAAAAACACAGATAGATACCGATGAATCGGGGGGTTTTGGTAAAGAATTTGACCCTTCAAAGTGGATTTAACTTTTAAAAAAACATAATAATTAGAATTATTAAATTGTGACCGCAAAGCGGTTCAGTTAAGTATCTGAAAATCCTCACGGAACTGATGGAAGCTAATTATGGAATTCGAAAAGTAGATTCTTTCAAGAAAAGGAACAGTATTACTTTAGTTTCTATAATGCTTTTGAGTTTGTTTGCAGCCATTGAAATACCTCCAGCCGAAGCAAGCGATGTCGTTTTAACAGATCCAATTCAAATTGTGAATAGCGGAACTCAATATAGCGATAGAA
This sequence comes from Marine Group II euryarchaeote MED-G38, assembly GCA_002457145.1. Taxonomy (GTDB): domain Archaea; phylum Thermoplasmatota; class Poseidoniia; order Poseidoniales; family Thalassarchaeaceae; genus MGIIb-O3. Next base: position 47,624 of record NTJP01000004.1, on the reverse strand, counting down.
TGATGGCAATATCTGGAGATTCTAATGGTAATATTCACTTAGTATTCAGTCGAAATACTCAACATCTATATTATCAAATGCAAGATCCAAGGGGTGAAACAGTAATTTCAGCTACCCAGATATCTAACCCAGGAAGCCATAGGGCCTGGCATCCAGATTTATCTGTTGATGATGATGATAAAGTACATGTTGTTTGGACAGATAAATCAGGTCAATATTCAATAATGTACACATTATTAGACCCATATTTAGACGATAGAGATGGAGGTTCAGCTTTAGATTCAGTAATTTCTGTAGTAAATGACTATGAAGTTGCCAATAATCCTCAAAATAGGGACTATCCCGCAATAGATGTAGATTCAAATAACAATCCTCATATTGTTTGGGAAGATGCGTTTGAACCCTTGGAAAAGTTCTATCAACAACCACAAATATATTACAAAATGCTAGAAATAGATTACGTTACTAGAGAGGCAATCATAGCCATTGATAGCACATTATTAACGCCTATATTAGGTCATAAAGGACATCCAGATATAGCGATAGATGTAGATGACTTTGTTCAAATTGTATGGGATGATACCAGAGGAGGTAAGGTAGAAATGGTTGTTCCAATTGATACATCAGGTTCTATGAATACGGAGTGGGCTGATATGTGTGTTGTTTTCTATGGAGGAAATTTTGCAAGTGGAGGTTCTTTTCCAGGCCTGAAACCACTATTGGAAAGTGCCAATATGAGTGTATATGAAACACTTTATGCATTAAGTGGTAATTGGCCTGCAGCATCACAAAGTGGTGCATGTGCGACGGCATATCAAACCGGAGGATCTGGTAGCCAAGGACCTAGAAGCACACCTTTAGGAGATAGTGAAACTTCAGGAGGAATTAGATACTTAGATGAAGTTGTATACAACAACGCTGCAGTAGATCTTCCTCAGGATGGAGGATATTTTAGTGAATTTTGGGGACCAGCGGCTACCTGGGCCTGTCTTTCATGGCATGATGCTAATGGAAATGTCCCTGGTAATCCTCCGACTCAGTTAGATCATAAGTGGAATCCTAACGCTACTAAAATAGTAATACCTATTTCCGATGAAGGACCTTATGGGGGTACTCCAATGGATAATGACGATACTGTAAGTATTTCCGAATCTCATGATGCCTGTGTTACGGCTGATATAGTACCGACACCCCTATGGGCAGGATCAGATACAGATGTAGGGTCATATATGATGGATCTAGCACAATGCCCAAATGGCTCTGGTCTTAATTCCAGAACGTGTAATGGCAACAACCTTAGATTAACAAACGCAGGTGGCCAGATGTATGGTTTTCCCACTTCTTCATCCAGTTCAGCAGAGTTAGAAATAATGGTCGAAGCAATGGTATATCTTTCAACAAACAACTCTAGAGAAATATATATGACAGTTTTAGATCCATTATCTTTGTTGGATAGACCCTGGCCAGGGTGGGTCAAGGGAGATTCAGGAACAGAAGTAGATTCTAACACCAATTCATACACTGAAGACCTAGGTCCATCAGAAGATATTTCTGGATATGGTCATCTAGTCGTCGTGAATGATACTCGAATTACACTTAATGATGCGTATAGCTTACATCCATCAATAGCACTAGATTCTACTGGCCTTACACATTTAGCATGGCAAGATGGACGAGCCTATGGCTTCGATATTGATGTTAATTATGAAATATATTATACGAGATTGAAATTAAGAGGTGCCGCTGAGTGGGATGGGGCAGCTGAAGGGTTACCTACATTTGGAATAAAACAAATTGCAGATGCAGCGATATCTGATGTAGAAGGGTTACAAGGTATTGATCCAAACCGCCCATTTGGTGCGAATTCTCATTTACCATCAATAATCACGGATTCTTTCGATAATGTTCATCTAGCATGGCTGGATAATTATAACGATACACAAGGTGAGACAGTAGTTTACACACGCCTAAATCATACAAATGATGACTACCCAGATGGTTTTCCTTTGAACTCTATTGCATCTTCAATATTTGATCCATGGACAATTATACCTGTAACTTCTTGGCAATCAGATAAATTAGGCCCAAATTCTCCTGCTACTCCAGACTTAGGGCAGACACCAGCATTTGCAAATGACTTAGGCAGTGGGGCTCATCTTGGGTGGTCCGACACAAACAAATGTAATGAAGAAAATAATGCTGGAAAATATACGTTGTGTTATGTACATGTCCTGACGGGATTAGTTGATATTTCTCTAGCATGCGATGAAAAGTTGATCGCAAATCCTAATTTAGAAGGACATTATTATGATTGTCCAGAAGAAACAGAGACATTCTATCATACAATATTCCCAGGCGAATTGACCACATATAATATGACAATCGCAAATCCTACTCCGGGTCCTGCTGAATTAGTTAAAGATACATTTACAGTAACTATGTCGGGCATTCCTCAAAATTGGAGTGCAACTTTATTTTATGCAACAAACAATACACCAATATTCGAATCCACTCCAGTACATTTGGAAGGGGGCGAAGTAGTTCCAATCTACATGAAGTTACGAGCTCCAACCATTTATCAAGCAAAGGAAGATGAATTAGCTCAAGTGAAAATAACTGCAGTTTCTTTCAAAGATGTAGCAATATTTAATGAAAAATTAACTTTAACATTGATGGATGTAGTACATGGTATTGAATTAGATACTAGCCATTATCAAGTAGATATTGAACAAGGTAGATCCGCAGTTTTCTCTGTTTCTGTAAAGAATACGGGCAATGTTTTTGATACGTTTGCATTCTACGATCCTTCTACATTAGAAGGACAAAATGAATGGGCATTACCATTCGGCTGGGGCATTGATTTTCCTACATCCTTATCATTAGATCCTTTACAATCTGTTACTAAGAATTTACAAGTAAGTGTCCCCACCTCTCAAGAGCCAGGAACTTTTGTAATCTATCTAAAAGGATGGTCAACGGGCGAACCAGTCTTATCAATAGATAGAGGAACATTTGATGTTCTGGAATTATGGATAAATGTATCAACAAGGACTACTGGAAACATTGTATTCTCTGTAGGAGATACCACACAATATGTTCTTCCAGGTGAATGTAGTGAGTTTGATATTGATGTTACTAAGCATTTTACTCCTGGGCACTTGGTATTCAATATTCCAGGGGCACCTCCGGATAAACCATCTAATTGGACAGAAGAAACTTGGAGATTTGATCACTGGACTGTCGATTTAGATTTTTCAAATGCACCGGGAGGAAACGGTCCAGCCGATGACGCCCCGAGATATTGGTCACAAATCAATACTCCATACACAGTTACTGCAGTAATGTGTGCTCCGTACAATGCAACTGCTGGATTGGGAGATTCCGTAGCAGTTAGGGCCCATTTAGATGGCCAACCAAAAATTAGAGATTCTGTTGTAATTTTGACCAATGTGATTCAAAGATACGATCTTGAAGCAACAGTTCCAGAAACTATCTTGGATCTTTATCCAGGCCAGCCTTATCAAATGAACACTACTATTGAAAATCTTGGAAATGGACCAGATAGGTTCGATGTTACAATAGAGTCTATCACAGATTCCGATGGCAATTCACACGTATGGGATATTGAGATTCCACGGATATTATTTGGAGAATTAGATAGAGACGAAATCGGAGAATACCCAATAATTATCAATGTTCCAGAAAAAACTTTAGCGGGTCAATATACTGTTAATTTTAACATATACAGTGAGGAGGAATACGAAGGTAGTAAATTGAGAGACGTTATTTCATTAAAAATTAACATCATTGAATTCCATGATATGAGAATAACTTTAGATCCAAGTGTTGAAAGTAAAATCAAGACTACTGCTCCAAGTAGGATAGTTAGATTTACTTTGAATGTAACTAATTTTGGTAATGTTCCAGATCAGCCAACTATACACAATCATACAATAGATGCAGCTGGTGGCTGGGGTGTTATGCCAGGAATGAACACACTTTCAAATTGGGATATTAAATTTGCCCTTCTAGAAGGATTTGATACAGAGTACCCAGTAGAGAACTTGTGTTTGGGCCAAGCACCAGATTTTCTAACACTATCAGAACCAATACCGTCTGAAGGATGCTACCTCTCTGCTCAAACAGGGGCGATTACTTTACCTATGATGGAAGCTTATACTACACTCCAAATTGTTGCTATTGTTTCTATAGCTCCTGATGCTGCGTTACAAAATAGAGAAATAGGAATTAAGACGGTATCAATGTTCGGATCATCCCAAAACAATGGAGATTATGATGAAACACCAGGATGGGAAGACTCTTGTACTTTGGATACGAATAAAGATGGCATACCAGACAATTATCGTCCAAATTGCGATACCAATGAACAAATATTAGAACTACGTTTAAGGGCACCGGACTTAGAAATTCTAGAAGTTACTACAGGGGCTAAAAAAGGGTCTATAGGTGAAATGCTTTCTGTTAGTGTAAAGATTGTCAATCGAGGGAACGCACACGCCACAGATGTTAACGTAATACTTTGTAAAGACCAATCTCCAAACAATATAAAGAAAAATGGCTGTGATGAGAATAACATAGTATACAGACAAATTATCAAAGCAATAATGCCCATTGGAGATGGGGGATTAGAAAATCCTGATCCTATAACTCTCCTGTATATGGTTGAGGCTGGTAATCATGATATTGTTGTAGTAGTAGATTCGGATAATGATATCGTCGAGACTGATGAAACAAATAATATCATGAGAATACCAGGAGGAGAATTAAGCTCAACATTTGGAACAGGGGATGTAATAATTGATGTAGTAGCACGGTATTCCGTCCCAACCATCATATTAGGTGCAACATTTTCACTGATTGGTGTAGCTGGATATGTGATGTATGGTAGAAGATTAGATGCGTTACAAGCATTTGCTGAAAAGACAAGTCTGATGTCAAAGAATGACGATGATGACATAGTCTTCTAATTATTTTGCCAACCACCATGGTAATGGTGTGCCTTTTTTGGCAGCAACAAAATTTCCTTTGCTCGCTGCAAAATCTCTCAGTAAACGTTCACGTAGATTGTCCATCATTTCTTCAGCATCCATTGACTGTATTCTAAGGCCATGAGAAAATAAATCCAAATCCAACGGCCTTCTTGGTTGGTTCATTATTGCATGGGCCAATCTTCTTTCCTCATAAGAATCAGAATGTTCAGAAACACTAGAGGACACTTTCTTCTTAACTTGTTGTTGCATTGCAATAACCGCATCACGTTGAGTATCAATTTTTTCTAATGCCAGATCTAATTCACCTAAAACACCCATCGCTTCGCCCAGATCTATTTTTCTTCTAGTACCTAATTTCCTTACCACACCTTCTAATTCCACTGGAAGTTTGTTAGAAAGTTTCATTGCCCCTCCTCTTGGTATTTTTCTGTGTTCAGTACGAAATAGATCAGGACCTAAATCTAATCTTAAAGAAAATGATTGTTCTACCTTATACATTTTTTTTGGAGGACCTCCTTTTTCTGAAGCAACTATTTCTGAATTCACAAAATCCGCCTTTTCTAAGACCTTTAGATGTTTTACTACAGCCTGCTGACTAACGCCAATCAATTCAGAAATTTGTAAAGGATAGTGAGGCTCTTTGACAAGAAGCATCAATATTTGCCTCCTTGTAGTGTTTTCTAATATAGATAAAACCTCATCAAACCCCGCCATCTACTTACCAACCCGTGGTTGGGTAGTGGGAGGTATTCTAAAAACCCAATCATTATTATTGGTTATCCCAATCTTCCCAAAAATCATCTTTACTATCACTAATTTTTACTTTTTGAGATACTTCCAAATCAGTTTTTATAAAAGGATCTGGTATTTTCTTTGTATCCGTTATAATTTTTATATTTTCATTTTCCTTATCAATATAAAACTCATTAGATATTGTTTTCAATCGAATGTTCTTCTTTCGTCGCCAGCCTATGATTAATATCAAAAGTCCTATTATAGCCAGAGGTATACCAAAACAAAAACCACAAGTCAATGCTATGAAACTAGGATTACTAAACATCTCTATTTGATTTGATGTTTCATCAATCAACCAAAGTGTAGTATTTCCTTGATTATACAAAATATATTGCTCTTTTTCGGGATTTTCATAGACCTTAACAGTTTCATAAATAGTACCATCTACACCAGTTCTTGGGAAATCATACCACGCAGCATCTCTTCCTTCAATTTCTTTTCCAGAGCTATTAATTAATTTTAATTCTGCTAATTCATTATTTTTATCGACACGAAGAGCAACATACATTCCCATTTTTTCTAATTCCACTGACTGACTTGAGTTGGGAGCCAGCTCTACTAAGTTATTATTTTCTGGATCTAATATTTCTATCATCTCATCTTCTGCATAAAAATATGACAATGTACCCATCAATAAGAAAATTAATGATATTGCCGTTAACCATTTACCCAATCTTAGCAAATTGCCACCTACGTCTATCCCAAGGGCTACTTCTGTATCAACCTTTTAATTAATAATTTAGCCCTAAGGCTCCTAATTTTTCTGGCAAATAAGTATCCGTAACGAAATCTAATCCATACTTTGCCAGAGACTGCTGTTCGGCTTTTTTACCTATTTCTTGCATTAGATTAATCTGTTCTTTCCACCATCCTGTAGCAAATCTAGGATCAGATAGTTCAGACTCAAGTGCTCCTAAATCAGATTTTGTTAAATCATCACTTGGTAAATCATATGCTAAAATATCATCTGCTGTTATTCCTAAATATATCGCCTCATTAGTAGCTAAATATTCAGATATGTGTGCCGTTTTTATTGCACCATATGCTATACTAGCAAAGATTCTAAATGACCAAGGATCACAGTCAGCAAATACAAGTATTGGTTTCTTCCATTCATCACTCATTCTCTTCATAATTCGTCTAGTTGATCTTGCTGGTTGACCTTTGAGGTGTATTATCGCACATCTAGCTTCCTCATCAAACCCATTTTCTACCAGTCTATCAAACATCCCTCCCGTTTCAACCGCCATTACAAAATCAATATCTTGTTCTACTAATCTCAATTTTTCAGATTCTACGTTATATGGTACTCCATAGCCCGAGTCTCCAACATCATCTCTACAATTTATTCTCATCCATTCTCCTTTCCGATTCTTTTCTTCAAAGGTAACATTTCCAATTATTCTAGCACCATCTTCTTCAGGACGTAATTTAAAATCCTCTCTTATACATTTAGTAACTATCTCTAAATCTTCTGCAAGGTTATTACTCTCATTTTGGTTTCCAAATTTACCATTCCCCCATCCTTCTGAAATGTAATACATTTCTCTTAACGTTGATGATTTTCCAGAATTAATCATTTCCTCTATAAATTCTGTAATATGTAACGAGCGTAATAAAACCCTTGCAGAACTTAATGCTGTAGCATCCCTAGTACTTTTATTTTTACCATATTTGTAAACCTGTAGTTTTTTATCAAATTGTATATTTTTTTTGGTTCTAACTGGTAATGTCATTGCTGGGGGTTTCCCCTTCAACATTTTATCATGCATTTCAGCGGCTACACCATGTAATGCATCTATCACTTCTTGCTTACTTTTTGTTTCTCCTATTGTCATTATTCTACCTCCCAATCAGATAATGAAAGTTGCCCTTCTTTAGATTCTAAAATTGAAGATGTCATCTGATGATGTACGTTTTCTTCTGCCCTCTCTATTAAAGGCTCTAAATTTTCAGATTCTTTTAATATTTCTTCTTCTGCTAATACAAGTGCTTCAGATTTACGTATTTCATCAAGTAATGTCTCATCTATCCTTGTCGCACCTATTATTTCTCCATTCCCTCTAAAGAATATATCTGTATCGACCCATTCTCCTTTTGCCAATCCAGAAACCCCAAAGTCGACGGTTGTGCATGTACCGGGATTCAAAGTATCTAATCTCCACGCCCAAATCCCTTTTGCTTCTTTTCTTCCGCCCCGATTATTATCAACCAGTGCGGTATTTTTATTTTCAGGCCATTTAACAAGAATAGTATACGCTCTAGCGCGAGCAGTGTAATTGTATATTTTTATTGAACATGTTGCAACTTTACGATCCTTTTCCCATCCTAAAATTTCTTCACAAAATACAGCATTCATTATCTGAGTTATTACTGGCGCAAGATCCGGTTCTGGCCTAGAGAGTATTTCTGAACTTTTTTTCGCTATCTCAGGTAAGATTATGTTTACTAATTCGAACTTTTCTTTTGCCTTCTTACGTTGCGAACTCTTTTTTAGATGATTCTTTAATCCCCTTCCAACTTCTAATAATGCTTTCCTTATCTCTTCATGTACTTCTTCATTATCGGCCACCGCTTCTTTAGCCTCACTTGTAAATTGTACATTTGTTGAAGCGAGGTGTATCAGCAAGGCTGCTGGGCCTTTGGGGACTCCTCGCCCACCCGGATGATCAAGACCATATCTTTTCCAATCAACTGATTCGAGAGCCTTTGTTAATAGACAACCTCCTTGCTGATACATCAGGGGAACTCTATTTGCAAATCTTAATACTTCGATTGGACCTTCAGAACCAAGGTCACCTCCAAAAACTAACCCCACTTCTATCTGGAAAGGATTACCTTGACTGACGCTAGGATTTCTAGTGACTGTAGAAGCAAACCTGGAATCAATTGCTTTCGAAAGACCCTTTTTAATCAATAAATCATCTATTGGAGAAAGGCAGTCCATAGGCGGAGAAAGAAGTTTAACCTTTTGAAATGCGTTCAGCATTTCTTGAGCATCATCCGCCTTGATTCTTTTAGGTTCCCTCCCTTCATCTAATTTAGCATTTACAAGGATTTCTCTTGCCGCTCTCATACTTACACCAGAAAAATTGTGTCTTAAAAATGAAGTCATTCTTCTCTCATTAGACTCACGTAACATTCGTTGAAGAGTCCCTAGATGTATCCCATGAGGATGTGGTTTAATCTCAGAAACTACTCTTGGCAAACGCTCTGTTGTTCGCGGCCAATTTCCCTGATCTATTATATCGCCTTCTTTGTCACGTACTATTAATGATATACTTGCATGTGGATTCACTATAGAAGTCATTCTAAGATATTGATGAACAGATTGTTTTCCTTTCTGATATTTTCCTTTCATTATAGTTCTTATTCTTAATCCTTGATTTATTTCTTCACCCGTTCGTTCATCTATCCATAATTCTCTCTTTTCACCAGTCTTTATTGCTTTATTTTTCCTTGTATCCAGGCCCAATTCTACAAATACAGCCGAAGACTCACTTTTTATTTTAGATATTATATGTGTCTTAGATCCAGTAGTTAATTGACTATACATAACCACACCCGTTATGCCGATTCCCTGCTGACCACGAGTCTGCCTAATCGCATGAAATCTTGAACCTAATAGAAACTTCCCAAAAACGTCCTCAATTGCATTCCTTGGAATTCCAGGACCATTATCTTGGGTTATGAATTCTATTTTATCACCTTTTTGTTTATTTAATTCAACATGAATATTCGGTAATATTCTAGCTTCTTCACAAGCATCTAATGAGTTATCTACAGATTCTTTAACGGCAGTGATTATTGATCTCTGTAATGAATCAAACCCAAGGAAATGTTTATTTTTTTCAAAAAATTCACTTACAGCAATTTGCTTTTGTTTACTAGAAATTTCTTCTGCTTTATTCACATTCATTCCTCCATCAGGTCCTCCCAATACCCTGTTGGCACGGGGCCTGCTTATGGTTACACTAGCCAGAATGCAGACCCTCCTTAACTTTGCATGAAAATTATAACAATATATGCTGAAAATGATAGGTTTACAAAATTTTCAAATTTTGTTAATTAAAAATTCCAGGCTCCCATGAAGAAATTTTACCTGTAAAAGCACTAGTCATGACAGTGAGTGGACTCGCTAGATATAATTTTCCAGGACCAGACCTTCCTTGAAAATTACGATTAATCGCTGAAACTGTAACTTGTTCTGAATCATTACTTATTCCTGGCCCAGCCCCTATACAGGCCCCACATCCCGGGTCAATAATTTTTATTCCAGCCTTGTCAAATAATTCTGTCCATCCATTTTTAATAGACAACTCCTTTACAGATTTTGAGCCAAATTGGATATAGCACTCAACCCCCTCGGCAACCTTTAGTCCTGCAGAAAGAGCTGCTCTAGTGACCATTGCATAATATGCAAAATCATCATCTTTACCAGCGGTACAAGATCCTGCATAAGCAATATCTATTTTTACCTCTCCTAAATCATGTATAAACGCCCCATTTGTGGGATCAGATGGTATCCCCTCATCCGGATTTCCAGGATGAGCAACCATGGGCATAATCTCTGAAAGATTAATTATATGCGTACCTCCATCGTAAAATGCATTTTTATCGGGTAAAACAAAGCATTTTTTTATTTTTTCAGCGGTTAAATTACTTCTTCTTTCTAATAACCATTCTATTGTCAGCGAATCAGGTTCACAAATTCCAGTTTTAGCACTACACTCTGTAGCCATATTACAAAGTGTTGCTCTTTCATCCATTGAAAGACTCGCAAGTCCCGAACCACCAAATTCCATACTTCTATCTAAAGTTTCAGATTTCGATGCATATTTCCATAATATATGTAAAATAACATCTTTTGCTGTACAACCTGGATGTAAACTTCCTTCTAGCTCAAATCGAATACTTTCTGGAACTTTAACAAATGCGAACTGATTATGTATTAAATTTGCATATTCTGTAGACCCAACTCCGTATGTCAAAGCATTCGATGCACCTCCCATACAGGTATGCGAATCTGTTGCTTGAATAAAATCTCCAACATCAATAAACTCTTCTCGAGCAACTTGATGACAAATGCCAGGACTAATACCGCCTTCTGCCGAATAATCTCTAACACCAGTATGTCTCTGAAATATTTTTTGCATATTTCTCAACGTCTCAATCTTAGTAATATGAGGGCTAAATTTTGGAACGTTTGTTGCATAAAGTAAATGATCTTCAAAAACTGCAAATTTTACAGGGTTTGGAATTGAATAATTTTCACCATATTCATCTTTCAAAAAGGTATGAACCTGTGCGGTTGTGAATTCATGTGAATAACCTCCATCCACAGATGCTAGTATCGCATCTCCAGGTTTTACAAATTTAATATCTTTATTTTCTCCTATCATTTTTTTTGCAATTATTTTTTCTATCATTGTCATTGGCCTTTCTAGGGTTGTTGAATCAGGTAGTACAATTTCACCATTATTCAATTTTTTTGCGAAAGGCAAAATCCCTCCATTTTCTAAAATTAAACGTGTTATTGGATCATATTTTGATGTAAATTCTGATAAATCTATCGAATCTCCATTTTGTAATCTTTCCAAAATTGCATAATCTCCCATTAATTGACCTAAATTTATATTATTTCTTTCATGAATGGGTGCAAAAGATGCAGCAATCACCAATCTAATTCCCGACCATCTTTCACATTGTGGGGCAGTTTCTCTGCTTGAACCAGTACCTTTCCTATGTCCAGATACAATTACTTCAAAACCACCATCTATCAACGCTCGTTCTTCAAACACTCTTCTGCCAGAGTGCATTAAACCAGCATATGCATTTTCGGCAATCTTTGCAGGCTCATGATCAAAACACACCCATGCAGGAGTCATAACATCGGTATTAATATCGTCCAGTAGATCATCCACACCTAGATTTTCCATTTTAAGATTTAGACCCTCATACAGTTGTTTTGATATTAAATCTAAGTCTTTAGTCAAAAATAGAATTCTTTTACCCTTTGTAAGCGATATTTTTGGAGGTGGCCAATGTTCTAATTCTATTGTTCTCTCCTCCATGTTGTTTGGCATGGTCCCGGCCTATATCATAATTCTTGATAATCAAATTATTTTTTTATAAAAACAAGAAACAAAACTAATGATATATTTACTGTCAGACTTAAATATAATGCGCTTTCGGAGTATTTTATCTTTCCTAGGAAAGATGGATGTGATAACATGGCAAATGACCTAATTGAAGATACCGTAAAATGTACAGAATGTGCGAGCCGAAATTTAGTTAAAGACGAAAATAGAGGAGAACTCATTTGTCAGGATTGTGGACTTGTTTTAGAAGATAATGTAATTGATCAAGGAGCAGAGTGGAGAGTTTTTAGTCCAGAACAAGGAGATCAAAGAGCTCGTACCGGGGCGCCAATGACAGTTATGTTACATGACAAGGGACTTTCAACAGATATCGATTGGCAGAATAAAGACTATTCTGGAAAATCTATCTCGAGTCGATACAGAAGCCAATTTTATCGTATGAGAAAATGGCAAAAGAGATCCCGAGTAAGTAATGCAACCGAGAGAAATCTAGCTATGGCCCTTGCCGAACTGGATAGAATGGCAAGCCGTCTGGACTTACCAAAATCTATTCGAGAAGCGGCTGCTGTTAATTACAAGAAAGCAGTTGAAGCCAGATTGATTAGAGGTAGATCAATAGAAGGCGTAGCAGCCGCCAGCCTTTATGCAGCCTGCCGCCAATGCTCTAACCCGCGTACATTAGATGAGATCGGTGAAGCCAGTAGAACAGGAAGAAAAGAAATAGGTCGTACATACAGATTTATGGTCAGAGAATTAAAAATGAAAATTCCACCTACAAAACCGGAAGACTATATTCCTCGTTTCTGCTCTGGTTTAGACTTAGATGCCGAAGTACAAGCCAAAGCGTATGAATTGATTGCTGCTGCCCAAGAAAGAGAACTAACTAGTGGCAGAGGCCCAACAGGTATTGCTGCATCAATAATATACATTGCAAGCGTTTTATGCGGTAAAAGAAGAACTCAAAGAGAAGTTGCAGAGGTAGCTGGAGTTACTGAAGTAACAATACGAAACCGTTACAAAGAATTAATTCAAAACTTAAATATTGAATTAGAGATTTAATTTTGGTGTAATTCATGGTTCGCCGTGAATCCAATGTTTTGATTTGGGAGCATTGTACAGACCTGCTCACAAAATATGTAAAAAATTGTTTTAAACATGGTTTTTTACCGCATCCTCCTCTTGAACTACCAGATTTTCCTGCTCAATATCCTAAATCTGTGTCTATATTGTCTTCTCAGGTGTTGGGTTTATTTTCTGCAGATAAAGCAGGTTTTAATTATAAATTATCTGAAATAATAGAAATTTTAGAACCTAGTTATGTAAAGAGACATGTAGACCCTACTATTGAAAGAGAAAAATGGGCATTAAATAATATTGATGAAATATCAAGAAGAATAATAATTTTACAAATTAATGATTGGTTTAATTCTGCCCTTGATGAATATTCTCCAGATACAGATAGGTGGTATTTTGGAATTTCTATCTTAATAGGAATGTGCTATGAAAGCTCTAAAATATGTAAGGATTATTGTTTTAACTTTATTATTTCAATATCTATGGCCAGACCTCCAAACTTTAAACCTAAATCAAATCCAACAGGACCTCATCATATTGCTTGGGACTCATCAAAGGAATATACTGAATCTGAGGATTATATTCCTCATCCTTCTGGTATTTTGGCTGTGAATACTATTTTAGATTATATGTCACTATCTAATTCCGCCTCAAAAAACATTCTCCCTTATTGGATCCATAGTCTAAGTACATTCCCTTCTTTAACGGAACATTTAGATTTATTTTCAAGGATTGAATCAATTTTAGAGAATGTTACAGGAGAACTCGCAGAGTCATTGATAAATGCCACAGTACAATTAATGCCAGATTATCCTAGTCAATCAAAAAACATACTAACTACTATAGATTCAAATTCTAATTCCTCAATAAGGAGGAGCTTGGCTTCAGTTATACCAAAAATATATTCTCACGACCCTCATCTTACCCTTTCTATCTTAGATTTACTTCTGACCGACGTAGATCAAGAAACGTGTGTTATTGCAACCTCTGCTCTTGGATTCATAATTAGATTTAACCCGGAAGAGTATTATCTCAGAGCACCAATTGTAATTCAACATGGTAACCAAAAAGCGTTACAAATGTTGGTAAATAATAGTTTAATGGAATATCTAAATCAAGATATTACAGATAAAATTAATATTTTACCAGATTTATGGATTAATTCGAACGAATCAACTCGTTCAAAACTTGTTAGTTATATAGTAGAACAAGGGAAATTAGATTTACCTTCATACATCAAAACTGCAACAGAAATATTCGACGAAGATCAAAATTCATTTTTAGAACTTTATAGATGGGTTGGAATGCGAGATAATATTTTACAAGCAAAACTATCTGAAATAAACGCAAAAATATAACATTTTTAATTATCAAATATTTGCTTCATAAGCCTATAATCTAATTTATATTTATTTTCTAAGCTTGATACATCAGTACCTACAGACTCTTTTTTGACATATTTTATTAATTTACGAATTTCAAATTTCTTAAACATATTGATTATTCTCCATTTATCACCAAATGTCCCATGGCGGTCAACTTTAATTTTTTTCCATCCCAAATTATTTTCTAATTTTTCTTCTATGTTGTCGGTTTCTGTATTAATTAATATGTCAAATTTAGAAATATTCTTAATTGCATCACTATAATTTTCTTCATTTAAGTCTACATTCGGATATTCATCCATTCTAGAAAAAATTCTAACATAATAATTATCTGAGGTGAAAATATTAGGTCTTTTCATAAATTCAGAGATTTTTTTACTTTTAGTGTAACCAGAATAATAATCATAATTATGATTTGAAATAAGTCTTTTCTTTGGATCCCTAAAACAAGTGATTAATTTTACTCTAGAATCATCCGAAAGTATTTTGAAATCCGGAGCACCAAATTCTGAAGCAACAAATGTGACTCCTTCTTTTTCACACTTATCTATAAAATTTTTTAGTCCGATCTCATCATACTGCCATAGCGGCAATGTTTTTCCATTATTGTTTGCTGGATTAGCATTATTATTAGGATTATACAGTATTTCTTGATTTGCTTTGGCCATATTAATAATTACTGTTCCAGCAGCTTTGTGTAGATGTTGAAACCAAACTAAACGATACCCCCTAACATCCTGCATGATTACTTCACATCATAGCATACTTTTGATACAGACGGTCCTAGTCGCATATGATGTATGTGCTCCTTGGCACTCCTTTGAGGAATATTGTATGAATTTAATAGATGCATTTATTGTTGGAGTACCTAAATCAGGAACTACGTGGTTAGCAAATACATTAAATCAAAACCCTGTTCTAGAAATATCAGATCCAAAAGAACCAAATCTTATTGCATCTCACAAGGGAACATTCGATAGAATAAACGATTTACCTAACTGGAGTGAATATAACAAATATTTCAAAAATAACCTATTTCGTATAGATGCCTCAGTACATACATTTGCATGCCCGGTATCGCCAAAAAGAATAGCAGACAAATTACCTAATATGAAATTTATACTTTGTATAAGAGAACCAGTTTCTCGTACATTCAGTCATTGGAATATGGTTATTGATACGAAAGCAGATATACGTAATAGTACAAATTGGTCAGAATTTTCTATTGCTTGGGAAGATGATAGACTCAGAGATGATACATTATATGGTAAATCTATGAAAAGATGGCTAGAATATTTCCCTTTAGAAAATTTTCTTATCGTAGACTCTGCAAGAATGAAAATAGAACCTATACTAGTTTTAGATGAAATTGAACATTTCCTAAGTTTAGAATCATATAATTACAATATCGACTTATCTAAACACACCAATTCTGCTAAAAATCGTAAAAAACTTTCTACTATTGGTAAAATAGTTCAAAAATTATTTTCTCTTGTTCCAATATTCTTGAAAGGACCTTTAGTTACAAGGTTACAAGCTAAAGATATTAATATTTATACAAATTCTTTGATAAGTAAAGAAATAAAAATTAATAAAATAACTAATAGTAATTATAAAATATGCTCTGATATTGTGATTAAAGATCTAAAGCTATTTGAAGAAATAACTAACTTTTCTACCAAACATTGGATTGAGGAAATAGAATACCAAATAAATCAGTAACGACATATCCTCTTATTATCCATATGTTGTGAGACGTTACAGATATTATGCAAGCAATCACTGATGTTCCAAATTTATTATTGATAGGTGCACCTAAATCCGGGACTACATCTCTACTATCTTGGATTAGAGAACACCCAGAAGTATATCACCCATGGGGGCATATGCCAATTCCTAATTCTGAGAGTGGTTTTTTATTAGGTGGTTTTGCAGAATTTCCTTTTAGTCCATCGATACCGGTGGGAACATTGGTGTTACCCAATAATATAGATTTGGATAATTACAAAAATCAAAAATGGATAATAGATAAATCTCCCCAGCATCTTTATTCTGTTAACGCCCTTGATTATGTATCTAAATATCTTCCAAATAGTAAAGTAATAATTACTCTTAGAAACCCATATGATTTATTTATTTCATGGTATGGACAAATGAATAAAGGAATCAACTATAATACATCTTTTGAAGAATTAATAGATATGTTGGACAATTCGAATTGGAAGGTGAATATTCATAATCAAGACACATGGTCTTTCCTGACATATCCTAAATATTCCGAATCTGTAATGAAATGGATTGAAAACTTAGGGGAAGATAGAGTAAAGGTCATCAAACTCACTTCTATTGCAGGCAATTCTAGAGGGGTGCTTAATTCTATATGTGAATGGTTGGACATAGATCCACTCAAATTACCACAAAAATTAGCTGTAAATAACCAAGGAGGAAAATTGTCCAACAACCCTTTAAGAAAATTTTTACGACATCCACCTAATTTTATATTCAAACTAGCTAGATTATTTTTACCAAGTAGAAATTTCCGTAGAATAATTTTTGATCCGATCAGAAGAATGGGTTGGAAATATGTTCGCACTGAAAAGAAACATATATCTCCAGAAGTTGAAGAAAGAATAAGAACTATTTTTACAAAAGATATAGAATTCTTTGATAATATTGAAGAATATATTCCTTCCTCTGTATTAATAAATTAATTATAATCTCAATTCTTTTGCAACGTTATTAGGTTCACCAAAAGATTTTTTCCTCACTAACCAAAATATAGCTAAAAGCCATGCTTTAGTCCATAATGCCCATGACTCAAACCTAGTAAGGGGTTTAACATTATTAGGGGATTGAAGACTCCTTAGATTTCTTTGAAGCTTCCACAGATTCCCGTTCATCACGCTTCTTCTAGAAATCATTCCAGCCGCACTTTCTACGTATTTTTTTGGATTACACCTGTAAAGTAATTGCTCCGACCTAGGATATGGTGCATAACTACCCATTGAACCTAATGGTTCAGGGTGGTGCATTAGACATTCAGAAGACCATTTTATAGAGTAACCTGCATCTATAACTTTCCATGCTAAATTTGTATCTTCTCTGTGTAGATGGTATCTCTCGTCAAAACCATTTACCTTTTCTAAAGCCTCTCTTTTTATTATTAGATTAGCAGTTTTATAACGATCCCACTTGAATCTATTTGGAGGATTGAATGGAACTATATTCCCACTCTCATCTTCAGTAGTAATCGCCCCCTCAATTCCTCCAATATCATTATTTTCAAATATTTTTAATATTGTTTCAATCCAATTAGGAGAAGCAACACAGTCATCATCCATAAATGCTACAATATCTGCACTACCTCTTTTCCATCCTTTATTCCTAGTTATTGAAGGACCTAAATCAGTCTCGGAATCATCAATTACTTCAATCGACTGAGGGGTAACAGTTTGTCTTTTTAATGATTCTAAACATCTTTCTAAAGCCTCTGGCCTACGAAATGTAGGGATTACTACATCTACACCTTTAGCCATATATGCCTGTACATATCCTATCTTATTTAGATATGTACAGTTATATTTTTGATTTTATGAGCAGCCAGTAGTTTCACCACAAGAATCACACTTGAGACAGGTGCCATTACGACGCATTTGACTACTACCACAAGAGGCACATATATCTCCAGTATATCCTCTTTCTCTTGCTATTCTTCTTTCTCTCATATCACTATCTTCTAGATTTGATACTGAATCTAGAGTATATTGAACCTCTCTCTTTTCACCTTGATTTCTTACTAACCCAACATCACTCATTTCAGGTTTACTAATTGAGTAAGGATCAAAATCTGACTCTTCTACAGCAACATGAGCTAAATCATCTCTACCAGCATACTCAATTGCTAATTCTCTAAATATCCAATCCACTAAACTAGAAGTCATTTTGACTCGTCCACTACCACCTTCAACCATTCCACTAGGTTCGAACTTTTGGAAAGTAAATACTTTCACAAAGGCTTCAAGTGGTACTCCATGCTGTAATCCAATAGAAACTGCTATTGCAAATTGATTTAACATGGCCCTCCATGCAGCGCCTTCTTTGGAGGTTACTAGTATAATTTCTCCAAGTGCACCGTCAGGATATTCTCCTGTAATTAAACGAACACTATGACCTCCAATTCGGGCTTTTATATTGTCTCCTTTCTTTTTATTGGGGAGTTGTCTTCTTGTAGCAATATAATTAACCATTGATTGTGCTACAGGTTTTGCTTCAGTTTCTGGTAAAGGCAAGACTCTTACTACCTCTTCAACCATTTTTGTAACTATTAATTCTTCAACCTCCTCTTCTTCTTCCATAGCACTGGAGTCAACTAATTGATTCATTAGTGGCTGAGACAGTTTAGAACAATCTCTGTAAACTGCACAAGCCTTATTCATTGTAGAATGGCTCAAGTCATATGCATCTCTTATTTCACTTACTGTTGAATCAGAAGGCATATTAATTGTTTTAGATATTGCTCCAGAGATAAATGGCTGCGCAGCAGCCATCATCATCACATGAGCTTTCCAATCAATAGATCTTTTACCATATTTACCACAAGGAGTTGCACAATCAAAAACAGCCAGATGTTCTTCTTTTAGCCCTGGTGCACCCTCTATCATATTATAGCCAAACACATAATCGTTAGCTGTATCAATTTCATCAGATGATAACCCTATATGAGATAATACATCGAAGAATGGATCATCATAATTTTCTTGACTCATCCCTAGTACTTTCTTACAAGTATCTTCGCCCAGTATCGTTGGAGAGAAAGCAGAACGAATATCGAATACATCACCAAAACTATCTTCCAATCTTTTTATTGTGACCGAATCTAATCCTATTTTGGTTAATTTTTGCGCAGAAAGATGAGGGCAGTTACTCAAGGTTTTTGTGCCCGTTATATATTCTTCAATCTCCTTCGTTTCTTTGTCACTGTAACCAAGCCTCTTCAATGCATTTGGTACTCCACTATTTACAATTCTGAGTGAACCTCCTCCAGCTAAAGTTTTATACTGAACCAAAGAAAATTGTGGTTCTACGCCAGTTGTATCTGCTCCCATTACTAATCCTATTGTACCTGTAGGGGCAATTACAGTCGTTTGTGCATTTCTGTATCCATGTTCTTCACCTTCTCTCAACGCAATATCCCATGCATTACGTGCAGCCTCTAACAGATCTTTAGGACATTTTTTGGCATCTATACTCATTGGCCTAACAGATAATCCTTCATACTCTCCATCATCTGTACCGTAAGCAGCTCTTCGATGATTACGCATAACTCTAAGCATGTGCTCTTTATTTCTATCATAATCGGGATAAGGCCCTAATATAGATGCCATCTCTGCACTAGTAGCATATGATTCTCCACACATAATCGCAGTCATTGCTCCACAAATAGCATACCCTCTTTCATCATCATATGGTATTCCCATGTGCATCAGCAAAGATCCAATATTACAATATCCCAAACCTAATGTTCGATAATCATAAGATCTTTGAGCAATTTCAGCAGAAGGGAACTGTGCCATCAAGACACTAACTTCTAATGTTGCAGTCCAAAGACGAACACTGTGGCGAAAATCTTCAATATTGAAAGATTGAGTCCCCATATTATAGTATTTTAAGAGATTTATACTTGCTAAATTACACGCTGTATCATCAAGGAACATATATTCAGAACAAGGATTGGAACCATTTATTTTACCTCCTTCTGGACACGTGTGCCATTCGTTAATTGTTGTATCAAATTGTACACCAGGATCTGCACACGCCCATGCAGTATATGCTACTTTATCCCATAATTCTCCTGCATCTAATATTTTACAAGGCTCTGGTTTACGTCCTTCTTCACTAGCTTTATCCAATTCAGTTCTGTAATAAAGATTCCAAGGTCCTTTGTTTTCTACTGCATCCATAAACTCGTTAGGAACTCTAACAGAATTGTTGCTATTTTGACCAGATACAGTCATGTATGCTTCTCCCTGCCAATCAGTATCTAGAACATCAAAATCAACACCCTTCCATCCTTGCTTTGCCAAATCAATAATCCTTTGAATATGTGGTTGAGGAACACTATCTTTTATTGCCTGCACCATGGCTTTTCTTAGAGATAAATTTGTATTTTGATTAAATCTTGTTGAATCATCATCATGTTCCCAAATCTTTTCCATAATGGCATTGGCATGCTTTTGTAATATGTTACTACCAATTACAAGTGCAGACACCTTTTCTTCCTCACTAGCTTTCCAATCAATATATTCTTCAATATCAGGATGATCTAGGTCAAGAGTAACCATTTTTGCCGCTCTACGTGTTGTCCCACCAGATTTTATAGCACCCGCCGCCCTATCTCCTATTTTTAGGAAAGATAGTAAACCAGAGGACTTCCCTCCTCCAGAAAGAGGCTCATCTTTTCCTCTAATACTAGAAAAATTAGATCCAGTTCCCGAACCATATTTGAAAAGTAAAGCCTCTCTGTTCCATAATCCCATAATAGAGCCAGTACCTCCTACTAATTCATCAGATACAGATTGAATAAAACAAGCATGAGGTTGAGGATGTTCATAAGCATTAGAAGATAAACACAACTCTCCTGTTGTAGGATCAATGTAATGATGTCCTTGGGCCGGACCTTCTATTCCGTATGCCCAGTGTAAACCAGTATTGAACCATTGAGGACTATTTGGTGCCGATCTTTGACTTGCTATTAGATAACACATCTCATCAAAGTATGCTAGAGCATCTGCTTCACTTGCAAAATATCCATATTTCCATCCCCAGTAGGTCCATGTCCCCGCAAGTCTCCTAAACAAGTCTCTTCCATCAGTTTCTCCACCCATTCTTTTTTCTTTATCTACAGTTTGAAGCTTTTCATGATCTGGTTCACTTCGTTGAAGCCATACAGGTACATCTTCCTCAGATACCTTTCGTAAATGTAGAGGGACGCCAGCTTTACGCAAATACTTCTGTGCTAGAACTTTTCCAGGTACTCCCGAAAAACCTGAAGGAAGTTTTACTCCTTGGATAGATTCAGCCATAGACCCATCAGGGTTCCTAATTTCCACATCCATCTCAATCCAATTAAATGAGCCAAAAGGATCTTCTCCTGCTGCAGTAAATCTTCTTTCAATTATCATTCCACTTTCTTCTTTTGATTTTGAATTGACCTTTTTTATTTTTGACTGCATTGTGTACTCCTCCTAATATTCGAATGTCTGATTTCTGCATTGCCCCACGTGCGGGGTTTTGTCTTCCTGATAGAGGGTGTTTAATGATTGAGGAAGAACATAGTCCAAATTGTACCATTATTGATATTTTTTTTACTTTTCCAAGTCCGCCGAATTATATTTTGTCAATTTTTAAATCCCAAGTCAATTTTATACCATAACCTGTCAACATTATACCAACAGAACAAAGCTTTTCATGGCTATATTCTATTATTCTTCTAACTAGCTCTTCTGCCACATTTCCCTCAATTACATATTTCATATGAATATTAGTAAAAACCCTAGGGGCCTCTTCTTTCCTTTCACCTTCTATTTCTATCCATGCAGCGTTTACATTTTTCATTCGTTCTTTCAGTCCACCAATAACATCAACGAATGAACAAGCAGCATGAGCGTGTAGTAGCATTTCCATGGGACTCGGATAATCTTCTCCATATATTCCAAATTTCTTACCTCCTTCGGTAATACCTTCCATTGTTTGACCTTCTACCCATCGGACCATCCCTCTCATAATTATGGCCAGTATAAACTAGGCCATGAGGGTTGGCTTCTTCAATGACGGGCTTGTGGCGTATATGAGATATATGACAGAGGGACTTAAAGTTACTATGCAAGATGGAAAACTAACAATTCCTAATACTCCGATTATTCATTACATTGAAGGCGATGGAATAGGCATAGACATCACTCCTGTGATGATTAATGTAGTTAATGCAGCAGTAGAAAAGGCATATTCAACTTCAAAAAAGATATATTGGCACGAAGTTTTAGCAGGACAAAAGGCATTTGATAAGACTGGAGAATGGCTTCCAGAAGAAACATTAGAATCAATGAAATCAGGGCTAGTTTCAATAAAAGGGCCACTTACAACACCCGTCGGAGGAGGAATTAGAAGTCTAAACGTTGCACTTCGACAAAAACTAGATCTTTTTGCATGTATTAGGCCGGTTAGATGGTATGCAGGTACACCAAGCCCCGTGAAGGCCCCTGAAGATGTTGATATGATCATTTTTCGTGAAAATAGTGAAGATGTATATGCCGGAATAGAATGGGAAGCTGGAAGTTCAGAAGTTAGAAAGGTTATACATTTCTTACAAGAAGAAATGGGTGTAGATAAAATAAGATTTCCAGAAACCAGTGGAATAGGGATAAAACCGATTAGTAAAGAAGGAACTTCTCGGATAGTTAGAGCAGCAATTAATTACGCAATTAATCAGGATAAAGATTCTGTTACTATAGTTCATAAAGGCAATATAATGAAATTTACAGAAGGTGGGTTTAGAGATTGGGGCTATAGTTTAGCCAAAGATGAATATGGTGCCATAGAAATAGATGGGGGCCCATGGTGTACCATAAAGAATCCAAAAACAGGAAATCAAATTATCATCAAAGACGTAATTGCAGATGCGATGCTTCAGCAAATTCTAACACGACCAAGAGAATATGGCGTTTTGACCACTATGAATCTTAATGGTGACTATATTTCAGATGCTTTAGCAGCACAAGTTGGCGGAATAGGAATCGCCCCAGGTGCAAATATTAACTATGATACTGGGATTTCAATTTTTGAAGCAACTCATGGCACTGCTCCCAAATATACTGGCCAGAATAAGGTTAATCCAGGATCATTAATTTTATCTGCTGAAATGATGCTTCGTCACATGGGTTGGGATGAAGCCGCCGATTTAATCGTCAAAGGTATGGAAGGCGCAATTTCTGCTAAAACTGTAACATATGATTTTGAAAGATTGATGGATGATGCAATATTACTCTCATGTTCCTCATTCGGGGACGCGATAATAACACATATGTAATCTAAAAATAATTATTGAATCTTTAACGTTTTTTTGAATCATTTTGTAACCATGAAGGTGCCCACCAATTTAGATTTCCCATCAGTCGCATCGTTGAAGGCACTACCAATGCACGAACAATAGTAGCATCTACTGCAACTCCTAAGGCTAACATGAAACCAAATTGTTTCATTAATGCGACAGAAGAAAGCCCAAAGGCCGAAAATACTGTTATCATGACTAAGGCTGCAGATGTAATGATTCTTCCACTCTTTTGTAGACCGACAGCAACTGCTTGGGTATTATCTTCTGTTCTTTCCCATTCTTCATGAATTCTAGATAGCATTAAGACTTCATAATCCATACTTAAGCCAAAAAGAATTGCAAAAATCATCACTGGCGTAGTTGGATCGATAGGTTGAGGTGTGAAATTTAATAATTCAGATCCATTACCTTCTTGAAAAATCCAAACCAAAACACCAAAAGATGCTGTGACTGATAAAATATTCATTATAAGCGCCTTAAATGGTAGAATTATTGATCTAACCTGTAGGAAAATTAGAATATAACTAGATATCAAAATGAATCCAATTGCTATTGGCATATTTTCCACTACAGCATCTAAAACATCTTGATTATATGCGGCTAAACCTGCTACATTTACGACGGCCGTACCTCCAAACTGAGATGATTTAGAATCTAGATTTCTTATCTCGTTAACTACATTTCTTGAACTTTCACTAGCTTGATCTCCATCTATTCCGACATGGACCACAATAACTCCATTGTTACCTATTGAACTGGCTCTATGAAATTCTCTTTGTAGGGACATCATTCTCTTTTCATCTTCGCTTAGGAGATTATCATTTGACTCATCCCAGAAACTTATTACATCTTCCAAAGTCATATTTGTATCAAAATATGCATAATTATAAACATAATTAGTTTTTTTAATCTGATTTATTTCAGTAGAAAAAGAATATAGATTTCGTATATTTTCCTCAGAGAACGGATCGGTATCATCTATTGTTTCAAATACTATTTGAACTGTATTTGCAATATCTTCTGGCCATCTTTCGTCTGTTATTTCCATGCCATTTCTTGCTTCATCATCGGGACTAAGTGCTTTCCAAGTTGTAATTCCCCATTCTGCACCTAAGAATGGTGAACCTGCAAGCATTAATACAATCACTGATGGTATTAGAACTGCAAAAGGGCGTTTCATTACATTATTTGCTACCCAAGTCCAAAAACCACTTTCAGAAACGGAATTAGTATTCGATAATGGCACTTTCAATGCATTAACTTTATCTCCGAGTAGAGATAATATAGCAGGCAGAAGTACTATAGAAGAGGTTAGTGCTACAAATGTCGCACAAATGCCTCCCCAACCTAGGGATGGTAAGCCTGTGTTATCAAAAAATAACATTCCCATTAACCCAGATATTACAGTCATACCTGAGAAAAATATTGCTCTTCCCGCAGTTGCACTTGTCATCGCGATCGCAGTTTTTCTATCGCGACCTCTTTCCAACTCTTCTCTAAATCTATTAACAATAAATAGCGAATAGTCAACACTAAGCCCAATTCCAAGAAGAGACACAATATTATTTGCGTATATTGTAATATCATCAAAAATATAAGTTAAGCCAGTAACTATACCTATAGCGGCAATCACAGTATATATTCCAGTCAATACTGGTAGTCCAGCAGCTACCAAACTACCGAATACAAATAGTAAAATGATTAACGTCAAAGGTGCTGATATCATTTCTGCTTCAATTAATTCTTCTTCTAAAGTAAGATCAAATGTAACATCAATAGCTAGATTACCAGTAACCCATTTCTCCATTCCAAATGGTGCCGATTCTGGCAAGATAATTTCATCTATCGTATCTTTTAAGAGAATTTTAGCATTTTCCCTATCTAAATTTATTTCAACTTTAATCCTAGACCAAGAACTATCTACCGTACTAATTAGTTCAGACTGATTAGCATCATTTGTTAACCATGGATAATGAAGAACAACAGTATCTACATCTGTAAAAACTTCTACAGTTTCTTCCATTGCATCTTTTACCTCTTCGTTACTGGAATTTTCACCGGGGTGATGAAATAAAACATAGAATGTTTCCTGAACTCCCTCCTCTTCCGAACTAAAGCCCAAAGTTATTGCATTCCATCCATGTACTGATTCTAAATCACCTTCCCCATAACCTTCGACATATTTGGGTTCTAGATTTATCGCTAGACTTGCAAGACTAGCACACAAGAGAATAGTCAGTACCAAAACTACTTTTGCATTATCATATACAAAGATACCAATCTTAAAATAAAGACGATCTTTTAAGATATCTGGGTCAGTAGTTCCTTCCATGTCCTCCCCGCGTATGAGAGAGGTATTTCAAGTATCTATTAGATAGTTTAATCTTAATGTTTATAATACACTTAGTGTAAATATTATAACATGTTGTAATCAAATTCACTATTTTATTTATGTATTAAAAACCATACGGTATTGTACGGAGAAGAGAACCATGAATAAGAATACTTTTCAATCAACCGAATCAAAGGCAGTCATCGCTGGATATGTACGCTCACCTTTCACCCCAGCAAAAAGGGGTTCTTTAGCTAAAATAAGGCCCGATGATATCGCTACTTCAGTAGTTAATGGATTAATAGAAAATACAGGAATCGACCCATCATTAATTGAAGATTTGATAGTAGGTACAGCATTTCCTGAAGCAGAGCAAGGCTTTAATGTGGCAAGAATGATTATATTTCTAAGCGATTTACCAGAAACTGTACCAGGCGTAACAATAAATAGATTTTGCGGCTCTTCAATGCAGGCAATACACGATGCAGTTGGACGCATATCTATGGGCGCAGGACAGGCCTTTATCGCCGGTGGCGTAGAATCGATGACTAGAATACCGATGACCGGCTTCAATCCTATGCCTAATCCTAAACTTATCAGTGAATTCCCAGAGGCATTCACCTCCATGGGTATCACAGCAGAAAACCTAGCTAAAAAATATTCAATCGATCGGACTACTCAGGAAGAATTTGCCATAGAAAGTCAAAGAAAGGCTACCAGTTCAATGGAGAATGGTGCATTTACCGATGAAATAATACCAATAAATACAGAATCAGGGATTATAGAATCAGATGGTTGCATTAGATCTGAGACAAATTCTGAAACTCTCTCTAAATTGAAACCTGCATTTGACTCGAATGGATCTGTGACTGCTGGGACATCATCACCACTTACCGATGGTGCTGCTTTTGTTTTAATTTGTTCAGAAGAATTTGCGATAAATAATGATTTGAAACCACTTGCTAGAATATTAAGTACAGCGGTGTCTGGATGCTCTCCAGAAATAATGGGCATAGGGCCAGTAGATGCAACACGTAAATCCTTAGAAAGAGCTGGCTTATCTTTAGATGAAATAGGTATTATTGAGCTTAATGAAGCATTTGCTGCCCAGTCACTTGCAGTAATAGGCGAATTAGAATTAGATAAATCAAAAGTTAATATTGAGGGGGGTGCAATAGCATTGGGACATCCTCTTGGAGCAAGTGGAGCTAGAATTACAGGCAAGGCAGCCCAATTAATGAATAAGAATAACGAGAAATATGCACTTGCAACAATGTGCATAGGCGGCGGTCAAGGTATTGCCACGGTTTTAGAGAAAATATAAGGAAGTGAAAATATGCCTAAACCAATAAAAAAGGTAGCAGTTATTGGTAGTGGAGTAATGGGTTCAGGAATAGCCGCCCATTGTGCAAATGCCGGATGCGAAGTTCTCTTGCTTGACATTGTTCCGAATAATTCTTCTGATAGAAATATTATTGCAAAAGACGCAATTAAGAAAATGCATAAGTCTAATCCAGAAATGTTGATGGAAAAGAAAAATGCTAAATTAATAAGTCCAGGAAATATAGAAGATGATTTATCAAAATTGAAAGATTTTGATTGGGTAATTGAGGTAATTGTAGAAAATATAGAAATAAAGAGAAATTTATACAAGAATCTTGCAAATAATATAGGCCCTGAAACAATATTATCATCAAACACTTCTACAATACCACGCTCAGAACTTGTTTCAGGTATGACAAGTGACTTATCATCAAGATTTTTAATTACACACTTTTTTAATCCTCCAAGGTATTTACCATTGCTCGAAATAGTGAGTTCACAAAATGTAAATAATGAGGTTTTAGAAAGATTTTGTACTTTTGCAGATATTGATTTGGGCAAAAGAGTCACTATGTGTAATGATAGCCCGGGATTTATTGGTAATAGACTGGGAATTTATTTTATCCAACGCGCATACAAGGCAACTATTGACTACGACTTTTCTATTGAACAAGCAGACGCAATGCTAGGAAGACCAATAGGCTTACCAAAAACTGCTGTATTTGCATTAATGGATTTAGTAGGCATAGATCTAATTCCTCATGTTACAGGGAGTTTAGTTTCACATCTACCTCAAAATGACCCATTCCATCAAATCGCTGGAGCCGGAAAAGATGCAATAATTTCTATGATCGAAGAAGGATATACTGGCCGGAAGGGTAAGGGCGGCTTTTATCGTCTTAATGTAGAAGACGGAAAGAAAATAAAAGAAGCAAGAAATTTAGTTTCAGGTGAATACAAAAAAGCGAAACGTAAAGCAGGATTTCCATCTGCTAAAATGGGAAAGTTTGGATTGACTGCAATAATGAATTGTGACGACAAAGGTGCTGAGTTTGTAACAGATGTTCTACTCGACTCACTCTCTTATGCAGCATATATTGTTCCCGAGGTAAGTGATGATATTTTTGCAATAGATGGTGCTATGAAGGTTGGATACAATTGGAAAAAAGGACCTTTTGAAATGATGGATGAGATAGGACCAAAATATATCGTTGAAAGGCTAGAAGAATCTAATAAATCAATTCCACCTTTTCTATCTTTAGCATCTGAAAAGGGCACCTTCTATGGTATCGAATCTGGAGAAATTACTAGACTATCTCCTGAAGGAGAAATGATTATTGTTGAGAGAACAGAAGATAGCATAACAGTAGCCGATCTCAAGCGCCGTGGAAAGCCATTGAAGAAAAATAGCTCCGCCAGCATATGGGATATGGGAGATGAAGTTTTACTAGTGGAATATCATACCAAAATGAATGCTATGGATCCAATGAATATGGAAATGCTTCTTGATGCAGTAGATATGGCAGAAAGTGAGGATTGGAAAGGAGTTGTTATAGGAAACGATGCAGCGAATTTTTGCGCGGGTGCTAATTTGGGATTAGCATTATTTGCAGCTAATTTAGCAGCTTGGAAAGATTTAGATGATTTTATTGCCTTAGGTCAAGATACTTATCAGACATTAAAATATTCTGAAGTACCCATTGTAGCTGCCTCTACAGGCCTCTGTTTAGGCGGAGGGGCAGAAGTATTGATGCATTGTGATGCTGTTCAGGCGCATTCAGAGTCTTATGTAGGACTTGTAGAAGTAGGTGTAGGGATAATACCAGCATGGGGGGGATGTAAGGAATATTTGGGGCGTGTAAAAGAATTTGGCTTAGTCTCAAACGGCCCAATGGGTGCTGTTATGAAAGCATTCGAAGTAATAGGAACAGCTCAAGTAGCTAAATCGGCAAATCAAGCACGTTCTATGGGTTTCTTGGGGCCCAATGACCGCATAACAATGAATAGAGATAGGCTACTTTATGATGCTAAGAAAACACTTATTGAACTATCAGTAGAATATTCTCCTCCAGAACCAAGGACATACTCACTACCAGGGCCGTCAGGAAAAGCAGCATTAGAATTAGCTGTCAATGATCTTTTATTATCTGGTAAAGTAACTCCTCATGATGTTGTTGTAACAAATGCACTTGCAGGAATATTAACTGGTGGAGATACCGATATTACAGAATCAATAAATGAAGATGATATTCTAGTGATGGAAAAGAATGCAATAACAACATTAGCAAAAAATACTGATACTTTAGATAGAATGCAGCATATGCTTGAGACGGGTAAACCCCTAAGAAATTGAGGTGAGAGAGATGGTAGAATATAATGCTCCAAAAAGAGATTACGAATTCCTAATAAATGAAGTATTAGATGCAATACCAATAGTTCAAAATTTAGGCTATTCTGAATTTGATAGAGAATTTTTGTCTATGCTTACTGACGGTTGGGCTGAACATGCAAAAGAAGTTTGGCTACCTATTAATCAATTAGGCGACAGAGAAGGTTTGGAATTTAATGATGGTAAAATATTAATGCCTAAAGAATTTAAAGATGCATATAAAGAAAGTGTAGAGGCCGGATGGGTATCAACTTCATGCAAACCTGAGCATGGCGGAATGGGCGTTCCAATTTTCTTTCAAACTGTTATTTGGGCTGAATTTGGAACCTCTACTAATATGGCTTTGAGTGTATTGCCGGCACTTTCATTAGGAGTTTACGATGTATTGGCTGAACATGGAGAAAAGGAACTTATTGACTATTTTGCTACATATTTGGCCACAGGCAAATGGTCGGGTACAATGTGTCTCACTGAACCACATGCAGGCACCGATTTAGGGATGATATCAACAAAAGCAGTGCCTCAAAAAGACGGCACTTATCTAGTCTCAGGAACCAAGATTTTTATTACATATGGGGAACATGATATGACCGAAAATATTGTACATCTAGTGTTAGCTAAAACTCCGGATGCACCAGAAGGAACGAAAGGGATTTCTTTGTTCTTAGTTCCAAAATATATGCCTTCTGACTGGAATTCAGAAGGTCTTTCTCAACTATCTCACCAACTCAAATCACAGCATAATGGTGTAACTTGTTCTGGTAGTGAAGAAAAGATGGGAGTTCACGCCTCCCCCACATGTGTTATGAACTTCAATCAAAGTATTGGATGGAGAGTTGGCGATCTTTACAATGGAATGCCTTTGATGTTTGAAATGATGAATAGAGAAAGATTAGCTACCGGTATGATGGGTATAGGATTAGCCGAAATAGCATATCAGAATGCATTATCATGGTCTAAAGAAAGACGCCAGGGAAGAGATATTAAAGGCATGCAGGAACCAAATGAAGTAGCAGATAATATACTTGTACATCCGGATGTCCGTAGAATGCTATTGGAAGCCAAGGTCAATAATGAAGGATGTAGAGCTCTTGCGGCATGGACAGGAGTTCTACTTGACCAGTCTAACAGTGATGATAAGAAGGAAGCCGAAATGGCAACAGCATTAGTTGCCTTATTTACGCCGATCGTCAAAGCTCATTTTACAGATCTTGGTTGTGAAACCGCAAGTACCTGTATGCAGGTAATGGGAGGTGCAGGTTATTGTACAGAATACGGTGTAGAGCAATTCTATCGCGATGTACGAATATCAAAAATTTGGGAAGGTACCAATGGAATTCAGGCATTAGACCTAGCAGGAAGAAAGGTTACAGAAAATTTAGGCAAGAATCTAAGATATCTCTTATGGCCAATGACGGATTTTATCAATGAAAACAAACATATTAAAGAATTGGATGAATTTAATAAACCTCTTCATCAAGGCGTAAAAGGGTTACAAAAATTAACATTACTTATGATCGCTGAAGGACAAGGAAATCCTCATTTTCTTGCAGCAGGCGCTACAGATTATTGTAGATATTTTGGTAACGTATTACTCGCTTATATGTGGGCTAAAATGGCCAAGGTTTCAATAACAAAAAAAGGAGAACCGTACTATGATGCTAAAATTGCAAGTGCCCGTTTCTTTTTCAAAAAAATCTTTCCTGAGACAATAGGGCTTGCAGCAAAAATACAGGCAGGACATAAGACACTGATGGACTATCCTGTGGAGATGATGTGATGTTAGAGAAAGTAAGTCAAACACTCAGAATTAAATTTAGACGTGCTAGTAAAAGAGCACAGAATCTTTCCTCTAAACCTTCAAATGAATTTCTTCTAAAATTATATGCTTTATACAAGCAGGCAAATGAGGGAGATTGTGTTGGTAAGGCAAGTGGCGGAATAAGAGATAGAGCAAAATGGAAAGCTTGGAATTCAGTACATGGAACGTCAAAATTTGATGCAATGACTAAGTATTGTGAAGTAGTTGATAAATTAGTGAGCATGGATTAGTGATGATGGTGTCTATCGATCAAAAAAAATTACTCTCTGAATATAAAAAATTATTAAAAGGATTAAGATTTAGGTTTTTTACCGCACTTTCAATGCCAACTGCTTGGCTGGCAGGGTTAAAAATCATACAATTAGATAACAATCTTTGTGTAACCTCTTTACCAGGAGGGTGGAGATCTCAAAATCCATTTAAGACAATGTATTGGGCAGTACAAGGAATGGGTGCGGAATTAAGTACTGGAGCAGCCCCATTCGCAATATCAAAATCGATGTCTAAAAAACTTAGAATGTTTGTTATTGGTACTGAAGCAACATTTACCAAAAGAGCAAGAGGTAAAATTATTTTCACATGTAAGGATAATTCAAAAACTAGAGATGCAATTAAAGAAAGTATGCTTACTGGCAAAGCAGTGGAATGTGACTTGTCTTCAGTTGCAACAGACAAGTCCGGCGATATAGTTTCCGAATGGGTATTCAAGTGGAATTTTTTAGTAATTGAGGGAGAGTGATATATTGGTAACTACAAGACTGACTGAAGATATCGGTGTAAAGTATCCAATAATATGTGGTGCGATGTACCCCTGTTCTAACCCAGAATTAGTTGCTGCTGCTTCGGAAGGTGGAGGTATTGGCATTATACAACCTGTTTCATTGACAATGGTACATGGATTTGATAAGCCAAACCGTAAAGAAGGTCTTAGAGCAGGAATTAGATATATCCGAACGCTTACTGATAAACCCTTAGGATTTAACGCACTTATAGAAAAGGGAAGCGAGAAATATTTCAAACAAATGTCAGAATGGATTGATGTTGCTCTTGAGGAGGGCATCAGATTTTTTGTTACCTCACTAGGTAAACCTGATTGGGTCTGTAAAAAAGTTCATGCCGAAGGCGGTGTAGTTTACCATGATGTCACCAATAGAAAATGGGCAGAAAAGGGTAAGATGTGTGGTGTTGATGGATTAATATGTGTTAATGACAGAGCCGGAGGTCACTTAGGTGAATTAACTATGGAAGAAATTTATGATCAACTTGCAGACATGAACCTTCCGTTAATTTGTGCAGGAGGGATTGGCAGTGAAATTGAATTAAGAAAAGCATTACAAGTAGGATATGATGGAGTACAAATGGGTACAAGATTTATCGCCACATATGAATGCTCTACACCAGATGACTACAAGGATGCTATTGTCAAAGCGAAAGAAGATGATATTACTTGGACAACAAAATTAACTGGGGTTCCAATTTCAGTAATCAATAATAATAAGTTCAAACAACATAACTCATGGTTAGTGCGTACTCTTTTGAAAAGTAGATTAAAACATAGAGTTAGAGTTATTATAACTGGACTCTCTTTTTGGAGAATGAGGGCATTTTCCAAAGGGAAGAATAAATCATCTAAGGATTTATGGTCTGCAGGAAAGAGCGTTGAAACAGTAAATAGTATTGAATCAGCCAGAATTATCATGGAAAGATTGGGTCAATCTATTTGAAAGGAAATGTTATAGATGAATAATTTGAAACATAGCCGTACAGCCAGACTCAAAGCAGCAGTTTATCAAAAAACCCCAAAACCTCTTCTACCAAGTAAACCAAAAGTCCTAACTGCATTGATATTAATTCAACTAATGATGCTTAGTATTTTTCCAATATGGCGTACATATCGCATTTCCTGGGTTCTTTTTGGAGCCTCAATACCAATTGCAGGTTGGTTATTTATGAGATGGAGGATCTATTCTTCAGTTTTTATTACCCCTTCAAGAGAATTAACTAATATTACTGATGTCCGTTGGAAGCCATTTACATTTTTAGGTTGGGGAGAAGAGAAACTAAATGCACATTTTTTAGCATCAGAAAATAATAGTAAAGACGTAATATTGTATTTACACGGATACAATTCAAGTTTAGGTAGAGGAGAGTCAAGATGTCAACATATGAATACGTTGGGGCCAAATATTTTCAGTTTAGATCAGCGGGGATTTGGTGAACAAAAGGGAAAGTATGAGTGGACAATTCTAAAAGTAATAGCTGATATTGAATTGTTACTAGAGAAAATCCCCTCTGTTTTGGGATATATTCCAGAAAATTTATGGATCTATGGCCATTCTATGGGGGGTTTTCTTACAATTAGACTTTCATCACATTCTTCTGGGTGGTGGGATAAAGTCCTTAGAGGAATAATATTAGAATCCCCTGCGACGTCGTTCCCATTAGTTATAGAAAAAAAATTACCAGGAAGAGCAGTGATAGCTAATTCTTGGGTCAGGCATATTCTAAGAAGAGAATATCAACGCATACACCCCGATTTGAATGTAGGATATGCTAACGCACAAATTCCTTTTTGGGGCGTTCCTAATGTACCAATATTGGTTATCCAGGCAGGTAATGATGAAACACTGGGAAATGATCATTTCGAATTATTAAAAAAGCACTATGAAGATATATCTGAAATATTTGTTCTGGATTCTATGCCACATACATCGTCCATAGACACAATTGAGAGAAGAAAAATATTAGAAAAATGGTTTTTAAAGCAGATAAATTAAGATATTTTCTGTAAAACTCTTCTATTTAATTCCTGGGCATCACCCACAACTCCAAAACCATATTCTTCTTCTAGAGATCTTGAAATTAGTTTAAAATCACTATCTCTTGTTGCAATAATTACTTTCCCAATCTCTGGATTTATATTATTACATAATTCAGCAGCATAACGAATTATTTGCATATCTCCTCCTTCAGGATATATTTCAAGACCTTTTATTATACTTCTCCCTGAGTTATCACCTCTAGACATTTTCTGTTTAGTAATTTCATCAAATATATTTCTATGTTGTATCATGAAATCTTCTAATTGAATATTTTTCATTTTATCTTTATCTACTTTACACCCCCAATTTCCAAATTCTTCACATATTTTTTTAACTTTATTATCTAGTAATGTTTTAGTTATTTTTTCATTCCATTTATTCGAATCAATATATATTTTTTTTGAAAATAACTTTAACACATTTTCTGGAGTTTTAACTCTATTCATAAATTCTGATTTTATCATTGGAGGAATATTCATAAGCACTAAATTTTCCTTACCTCTCCTTCTTAACATCCAATGAAATGAACGTTCCACAGTCCAATTAAGGCTCCCAAAACTATCTCCCGTTAACTCTCTCAACAAATCATCTTTTAATGCATCAATTAAGATATTTGTATCGACAATTATTACAGGCTTAAGCGAAAGATTACGCAACGAACTCCTTTCTTTTATTGGAATAGATGTGCTATGTTGAACAAACATTGCACCTGCAACCCTTTCCAGTATTGTCTTTTCTCTTTCTGATAAATCTGAAGAAGACATGGCTCTTTCTAGTTTACGTAATCCTCTGATGGGAGCATAATCTGCTATTTGATTTGCTATTGATTGAATTTCATAAATATCTTTCTTATCTCTAGCCATCTCCTGTTCAAACTTCAGATCCAATTCAGACCTATGTGTATTATCTATTCTTTGTAATCCTCTTATAGCCGCCATTACTCGTCCCTGAAATGGAGATTTTGGTAGTGGAGGATCTAAGTCTTCTGGATATCTCATTAATAATTCTAAAACCTCTATTTGTGCGCTTCTATTTTCTTTAATATCTGATACTACTGTGCCTACTTCTTTTATAGCATATTCATGTAGTCGATTTCTTGCTTTATCTTTTTTATTTCCTAATTCATCGTTACAGACATTTAGATAAAGTTGAAATCTTTCGGTTACTGATGCTGTCAATGCAGGTTTTGAATTAATCAGGTTTACCGAATCACTCCATCCTCCTCCATGTGCATAGGAAATCAATGCTTTTCTCATTATTAATGCATATTGTTCGAAGTCATCCCTAACCTTTCTTGCCGCCTCTTGGTATTCTCTTGCCGCCTCTAAATGGTTACTCTGTGCACTTTGAATCGTGGCCTTCACAAGTTTAGATTCTAAACTATTATTATTATTTTTTCTATACCATTTTTCCAAAGGATTAATACCTTCCGCGATTATTTGCCCATGCTCCACAATCATCTCAATGATGAATTTTATACTTTGCAACGATATATTATCGTTATCTGTAATCAAATTTAATATTTGATTCGCATCTAATATTCGAGCAGGCATTCCACTTTCTATATCCATTGCTACTCTATTTAACAATAATGAATTAGTTAAAGATTGAAATAATTTTCTCTCTAAGTAAGTTAGTTTTGCAATTTTTATTGACCCCTCAAGACGCTCTATTGTTTTTGTTCTAACCATATTATCTCCTTCAGGAGACAAAGCCCTCCGTACTTCATTTAGTGCTAATAAACCCTCTGAATCTAACTTTTCATTTATAATACTAACATCATCGGGAATACCATCAAGTAGAGATATCAGTGCTTTAGAAGTATCGGAAAGAATTAATTCTTCGGGAGATTCTGAAATAGAGGCCAAGGCATTTTCTCTTAAATGAGATAATTCAGTAATAATATTTTTTGTATTTTTTGCATATATCATATGCCAAACTAATAAGACGCGCTCTGGGTATACCTTGGCCAGTGATTTATTTTCTATCAGAATTCTTGATAAATTTTCTATATCGGCTAATTCTGTAAAAATATCCAAACTATCACTCATATATCTTATTGTATCGGATTGTAAAACCCTTTTTGCTGCTTCAATCCGTGTTTCATTTTTACAAGATAAATTTTTTGCAACCATTAATAGTCCATCATCATCTAAATTATCCAAAGAAGAATTTATCATATTATCCATATTTTCTTCTGAATTTAATCTTAATGCTGTTCTAAGTTGTTCATTATTTACTATTTCTATTCCTTTTATAGCATTATGAGACTGTTTAATCTCTCCTGCCTCAAATAATTCATATGCTAGTTTCCAGGCAATAGAATCAGGTACAGTATTTTCTGATTCAGACAAAACCATTATTCCAAAACGTAAATCATCAATTGATAAATTTATATCAATACTTCCAATTTGTTTCCATGCAGTAGTTCTGATGGCAGCTGATAACAAATCTTCTCCCTCTATCCTTGCATCTTCTTCCCAATTATTCATATTGCCATTACGTAATTTTAATAGTCTGACTTGCTTCTTTGCTATATCCATAGTTGATTTATCAGATATATTTTCTAATACACTAATCGCATCTTTGTGTTTAGAGCATGCAAGCAGCATCCCTTCAATTAGTGCTATTTCTTTATGTTGATTTCTTAGAACTGGCTCCATCCATTTACTCCATTCTGAGAAACGAGGTTTATTTGCCATATCCTTTTTTATCTTCTGAATCACCTTTAATTGTTCAGTTTTTGCATTAAACGGTAAATTCATATCCAACCATGCCTTCATTTGCGTAGTATCTTCTGGATCAAAGTATGAATTTTCAATCCATATTGAAGAATCTTTCCTTATTATATTTTCTTGAGTAATTTTAAATCTACTAAGTTCTGCAAAAAGATTTGCCTCCTTTGCTAGTTTACTCCAGACTGGATGTATTCCTTTTTCACATGCTATCCTAAGTTTTTCTAACTCATCATCCCATTTTAAGTTCCATGACTTATCCATTTTTGTTTTTTGTGCGATTAAAACAGCCAATTTATAGCCATTGGATTCATTAGATGCAATTATTTCCAGTGGATGGGCTAAATTATCTTCAAAACTCCTCCTGAGCCCTTTTCCCCCACGTCTACCTATTTTTCTATTACGATTTGTACTTTTGTTTACGATTTTATCGCTTGTATTTTCATTAATCTCTGGTAAACTTTCTTTTTTAGCTGCCAATGCTACTAAAGCTCGCCATTCCTTGTTTAAAAGATCCCATGCAGATATCCGTTGGACCCTTTTCAATCTCCTTGTTTTATCATCGCCTGACTGAGATAATGAATCTAGACATTCAAGTAGATACTGTTCCATATGAAGCCAACTAACTACGGCCCTCTATCAATCGTACATCAATACATCGCCCATAAACACAATTTATTTCAACAGAGACCTCAAGTCATATGTCCCTCATCGAGTAACATGAACTTCATGTTGGGTGTTATTATTCTTCTTCACCCGATAGCCGCTTTAGTACTTATTTGGACATTCATGAAGCAACGAAAATGGAGACAAGATAAAAATTTTTTAAAAGAGCAAAAGTACCAATCTTCCTTTGAAAAACATAGACTAAACGGAGATAGACTGATGCTTGGAACAATATTTGTTATTCTGTTAGCAGTTGTTGCAGAAATTACTCGAGCATGGTTCGACAAGGTTGCAATCTTCACATATGTAATACCAAATAACTTTCATGCGTCAGGAGGATTATTAGGTTTATTATTAATGGGCATTCTTTGGAAATTAGGACATTCTTCAAATAATAAAAGAAAATTAGATTCTTTTTCAAAAACTAGAGATTTACATGGAAGACTCAGTGATGTGATGTCCATATTAATTATTATTCATGCATTTTTAGGGTTTCTATACCTTCTCCAAATCATTTAAATTGCTTCACTCCACATACGTTTCCATTCTTCTAAATTCTTTTCAATATCATCTAATTGTACATTATTATCACTTACTTTACCGTTTTTTATTGCCTTTATTCTACACCCACATGCATTAGCATGACCTCCTCCTTCAGAATCAAATCTTGTTGCCAACTTTGTTAAATCATAGATCCCTCCTTGCTTGTGTAAGAATGAATTGGTATAGAAGGAAGCCGAAACTGGGTATTTTGTATGGTCTTCAAAAGATGCTCCTACGTCTCCATGGATTATTATACACGCATCGCAAGCCTCACCAGCCATTGCTGTGACGCTATATCCATTTGACCGTATCCCAGATCCTTCAAAATTTACGATTGCTAATCTATTAACTATACTCATTTTTTCTATAATAATTTTTTTAATTTTTAATTGTTCTTTCCTTTTTTTAGCCAAATGAGGTATAATATCATAGTCTTCAAGAATAGTACTTATTGATTCTTTTTCTTTGAATGATTCTAGTATTTTTGCTGCAATTCTTGGGTCATCACCAATTATTCTTCCTAACCACAATACATTATTATCTGATAGATATTCTCCTTTAGTTATATTGCCGCTATCGAGTTTATCGACCCATATTAGTAAATCATCTAGATCGCTAAGATCTATTTTATTTGAGAAAATATTGTATGCTATTCTAGCTGCTGATAACGAATCTTCCCACATAATTATTCCTCCAAAATTTAAATTATTTTTTGGTTTATTGGACTGATGATGATCGATATTCAGTCCACATTTAGGATGATATGGTAAATCACATATTGCAGTAAATTCATCTATTATATTATCTAATATCCCGGAACGTAAATGGCCGGGTTGTGTAAAAACGACATCTGCTTCTTTCCAGAATCTCTTTAGTATAGCCCCAGTAACCACTCCATCGAGGTCCGTATCGGTTACTATGCGCCTTATATCCAATGAAAATATTTTATCATACATTTAATTCACCATTGCCTACATAATTTCCAATACTTTTTATGACGAATAACAAATTATATTTATATTTTTTATCATTGAGAGGAAATTACGATAGGCAAACACCACTACGGGATAATATGGAAACATCATGTGGCTTTATTTTAGTTAACTATGACAGCATACTCCTTCTTCAATATCCCCAAGGACATTGGAGTTTTCCAAAAGGTCATATTGAAGAACAAGATAAAAACCACCACGAAACTGCTATGAGAGAATTATCTGAAGAAACTGGTATAGAAAAGGTATTTATTCACGATGATTGGAATGCACATACGGAATATACTTTTACCCGTAAAGGAAAAGAAATATCTAAACAGGTATTCTGGTATTTGGCTGAGACAGAAGAATTAGATGTTAAATTATCTAATGAACATATCAATTATTTGTGGTTAAGTTTTGATGATACAGAAAAACAATTGACCTTTAGTCAAGAAAAAGATATAATCAATTCCTTACGTGCATACAGAATAAAGCACGATCTTAAAATTTAGTCATTTTTTGTTCTTAAACCAAGAGGAGTCCATAAAACCTCCTCTTCCTGACTTTTTGCACTTATCCATCGCCCCATCACAAACATCCAGTCTGATAGGCGATTTAAATAAGAAATTATTTCAATTCTAACCGAGCCTTCTCCTTCATTTTCTAACATTAAGCATGCAATTCTTTCGGCTCGCCTCGTAACCGTTCTTGAAACGTGTAAACTGGCTACTGGAGCGGACCCGGTTGGCATAATAAATGATTCAAGTGGTTCTACATCTTCTAACCACGAATCCATCTCTTCAACTAATTTATCTCCTTCCTTTTCTCCTATAAGTACCATCATCGAAGGAAGTTTTCCAGGAGTACATGCACACTCTCCTCCGATATCAAACAACTCTTGTTGGACCCGCCCCAAAACATTATCAATAGATATTTTATTTTCATTAGGTAAGCCATCAAACCTTTTTAGCTCCATTCTAACCATTCCAAGTTGTGAGTTTAATTCATCAATCGTACCATACATCTCTACTCTTGGGTTTCCTTTACCTACTCTAGAACCATCTAAAAGTGAAGTTTCTCCTTTATCGCCACCGCCAGTATGAACTTTTGTAATACGAACCATAAAACATCCGGAGGGCCACTATTATTTTGAATAGTTGGTATTAAAATCACACAGAAATTTCTTTTAATGAATTTTTAATTACCTCTGTCCAAGATTCGTCTAACGCCTCCCATCCTCCTTCCTTTTCCAATCCTAATAGGTGTTCTTCAGTTTTTTCTTCATTTCCAATTTTTTCATATATCAATAATAGAGCAGCATGACTCATTGTATTGAGCCATGGATCATTCATGTCCCATGATTTGTTGAAGTGTTCTATTGCACCATTTTTTCCATAAATTAAACCTCTTTTAATTTGCCTCAGGCCAGATTTAGACCAAGATATTCCGGGAACACCAACTACTAACCCCCTAAATGCTAGATAGATTTCTAACATCACAATAATAGAAGCAATTATGAAAGACATTATTTGTTCATTCATTGTTGAATTGACCCAATCAACAGTAAATAGATCAATTGTGCCTATACACAATAATATACCGGCAAATGGAGCTAAAATAACATCTTGTTTGGTAATTACCATATGCCTAACTCCGAAAATAACTCCAAAAGATCCAATAAAAACAGAGACCAAAGCAGGAAATTCTTCTATTGTTTCTCTAGGCGCCGTACCCGCAATAGCATAGATAATTCCCAAAAATATAATTAAAAAACTATATCTTCCTCCAATTTCAGGAAATGGTTGAAATTTACTATAATAAAGAATTACTCCACCAATAAAAAAATAAAAAAATATCCAAAAATTGAGTGAGATCATTCTTCAATCACATCTCCTTTCCATCCTGGACTCCAAAACTTATCATTATCTAACCATTCTAACCATTCTTCTGAATTAGACTTTAAGAGTCTAAAAGCTCTTCTATCTAAACCTTCAAGCAAAGAATCTGATACTTCACCTACTTTGTGAGCAGCAATCCATTCTACTTGCATTTCTCGAACTTTTATTTGACCTTCTGTGTAGTTATTGAATGACTTTTCACATATCTCTCTTAAATCCTGTATCCACATTCTTGCTCCACGCACATGAGGTTCTTCTACCAGGGGTTTTGGTTTGCGCCGACGGCGCCATCGACTCATAATGAACTACCGTAACAGCGCTCGGTCTTGATGCTTTGCGAAATCCTATTACACACTCCCTTCTGGGTATATTTATGGGAAGGATGATTGTTCATATTTATGGCAAACCTAAAGATAATAATTTAGCATCAATGATTTCTGAATATTCTAATCGTTTGGTTTCTCGAGGTATAACATTAAAAATTCATTCCGATAAAAAAGATAGTCATTATTATGAAAACAATCTTGCTACTCTTAAAGGAAATTTAATTATTTTAGATGAAAATGGAATTCAAAAAACAAGTAAGCAATTTTCTGATTTTATTTCAAACATATCTCTAAGTAATGAAACAGTAAATTTTGCCACAGGAC
Source organism: Marine Group II euryarchaeote MED-G38 (assembly GCA_002457145.1). Lineage (GTDB taxonomy): Archaea > Thermoplasmatota > Poseidoniia > Poseidoniales > Thalassarchaeaceae > MGIIb-O3. The sequence goes on along the minus strand of NTJP01000004.1, from coordinate 5,994 downwards.
CTCCTGATGGTTTCAGTGATTTGTTAAAAAATAAAGCAATTAAAATAATTTCACTTTCAAAAATGACATTTATTCACGAAATGGCATCATGTATACTATTGGAACAATTATACAGGGCCACTGAGATAATTAAAGGTAGTTCATATCATAGAGAATAACTATTAAATTTGATTAGTAGAGTTCGACATTATGTTTAAGGCATCGATTAATATGATATCATTATCCCAAAAAACTTCATTATTTTCACTAGATAATACTTCTTTTAATAATAATTTTGAAGCTCTTGAAACTTCATCTACAACAGTTACAGTGGCGTTCCTCGAACTTCTCGAAAGAGGATTTAAATCAATAACTAAAACTTCTTTACCAAGTGCAATAAGGGCCTCACATCTATCCCCATCTTCTAGAGGAACTAATACTGCATCTGCCTTCTCAATCCCTTCTAAAGAACACATTGATCTAGGACCATCTAGTCCAATAATTTTACCATGACATTCATCTCCTAATATCTTAACATTTTCAATATTTTTTGACCAGTCGCCTTCCCAATTTTCCGGGGGTTCTTCTTTAGAAATATCATATCTATATCTCCTCATTAACTGTAATAACTTTGATATCCTAATATCAGTTCTATAATATATGTTAATTTCAATAGGGCAGGAAAGCACTCCCGCAATTCTTATCAAATCTTTTCCTGCTAAAATTGCTGTATTACCATTCACAGATATAACAGGTCTTTTAGCCTTTTTTAACCTATTAGCAACTTCTTTTATTGCCCTTAGAGCAGATAAAGAGGTTTTTTCACCAAGAAGATAATCAAAAGCCTCGCCCCTTCCATGTGCAATCATTGCAGATTTTGCTAGGTAACCTTCTTCTGCAGCCTTGACCAATCTATTTCGTGAAATTAATGAATTATATCTAGGATGACTTTTTGGTATATCTGACATTAAGCTGACTCCCTATCTAATAACATCGATAAATCAAGAGGAGGAACGCCCCGATTTAATTTACTCGATGAAATAACTTCAATGTCAGTATCAGCCCAGTATTCTAAAGAATCAATATTAATACCTCCAGAGGCTTCTAAAATACAATATTTACGTAGATTTTCTTTCACTAACGCTTTTGATATTTGTTTAACTGTATCTATGCTAATATTATCTAGTAATAATACAATTTTACTTATTTTTTTACTAATATTTATTTTCTTTACCCAAGATTCTGCGACAATCATTGCCTCGTTTAGATTTTGTACCTCTACTACAATAAAATCGTGTATTTTTAGATCATCTATTTCATTAATGACTCTACCAATTGTATCAATATACAACTCTCCCTTTTTTTTCGATGCCGCAAAGTCATTTTCTTTTATCATAAGAGCATCGCCTCTATTCAGTCTATGTGTGTATCCTCCTCCAACATTGACTGCCCATTTATCCATTAATCCCCAGTCCGTTTTTCGTGTTGCTGCGATTTTTACATTCGGTAACCTTTCAACCCATTTCCTGGTATTAGTTGAAATTCCTGACATGTTTCCTAAAATATTCAATAGTATCCTTTCAATTTTTAAAATCTCTTTCGATATTCCAATTATTTCTAAAATTATCTGACCTTTTCTAATTTCACTACCCTCAGTCACATTCCAAATAACTCTACATTCAGAAAAATATAATTTTATCAATCTATTTACGATCGGTTTCCCACAAAAAATACCTCCTTCTTTACATACTACATACCCTTTAGATATAATTTCAGGACCCTCTCCTCCTCCTTGTTCATCAGACACCATCGCATTTATCCATCCATCCATTGATTTTTTGAATAATAATGTCGCCGTTCCATTTTCAATACCTCCTTCCCAAAGAAGATGTGAACGATCGTGGGGTATGTCTCCCATGTCATACCGTATCAAGCATCTAACTTGAATAGTACTAATTATCAATCAATAAAATGTATTATTTCTTTTCAATCACATCTAGGCTTGTATTGGCAGCCGAAAGGCAAACTAGAATGTCATCGATTGTAGATCTAATAGATTTTAAATTTGTGGAAGTAACTTTTATTTTTAATTCAGCAGAACCATCTAAATCTATTATTTCAGAAGAAAACGATTTCGGGTCATCAGGAGAAATTGCTGAAAGTAACAGTTCAGCGCGCCACTTTGGCCCATTCCAGACTATTTCGGCCTCTGTACTTGCCATGAACTCCGTACGTGTTACCTCTTTTGATTTGTACTGGTATTATATCAAACATCTGCGCGGGAACGAGTCATGGTGAGGGAACTCATTAGACTTGAAGAAGTACATCGTGCATTTGGTCCTCTGACTGTTTTAGAAGCCGTTAACCTACGTATCGACGAAGGCGACAGAATCGGTGTTGTTGGACACAATGGTGCAGGTAAAACTACATTATTACGTACCATAAGTAATCAGGACCATGATCTTGGTGATATTTCATTTGCAGCAGGTCTCCGTTTGGCATTTTTAACACAGATTAGAGATTTAGACGAAAATGCTACTTTAGGCGAAGAACTCAACAGACGCGGACGGCAATTCCAAGAGATTGAAGATGAAATATCTCAATTAGAAGAAAAAATGACAAATCCTTCTTTCTATGATGGAAATTGGCAACCTGATATGGATAGATACCAAGAATTACAAAGTCTCATGGCGCGTTCAGGAGGAGGGGACGTTGCAGGACACGCTCAAGAAATCTTGAAAGCTTTAGATTTAGCACACCATCCCTTAGACATTCAACTTTCTCTATTATCAGGGGGAGAACGGGCTAAAGTCGCACTTGCAAGACAACTTGTTGGTTTAAGTGAAATCGATGTCTTCTTCTTAGACGAACCAACTAATCACTTAGATTTACAGACTTTAAACTGGTTAGAGAACTTTCTAATTAAGTTCAAAGGAGCCCTTTTAATTGTAAGTCACGATAGGTACTTTTTAGATAGAGTTTGTAATAGCATCATAGAGGTACAAGATGCTCATACAAGAGGTTATAATGGCAACTATTCATCTTTTCTTAAACAAAAAGAACTTTTTTTACAAACCTTAAATGATCGAATTGAAAAAACTCAGAAAGAACTGAAAAGATTGAAAGGGGCCATGCAGTCCATGAAAAGCTCAAATAAATATGATAAATCAGTCTCCCAAAAACATGTAATGATATTGCGTACACAGCGTGAGTTGAATTGGTTAAGATCTATTAAACCAAACTTAAGAAAACCATTGAGATTTAATATGAAAGCAACAGAGAAAAGTAGTTTAGAGGTATTAGATTTCAAAAAAGCACACCTTTCCTTTGAAAGTTTATCGCGTCCAATAATTAGAGGCTTGGATATTGGTGTTAGAAGAGGGCAGAAAATTGGAATAATTGGTCCAAATGGAGCAGGAAAGACTACATTATTACGAATAATAAATGGAGAATTAAATCTAGATTCTGGTGAAATTGATATTCGTCCCGGAGTTCAAATAGGGTATTTTCATCAAGATCATAGATTACTGAATTTTAATTTAACGCCAATAGAACAAATTCAATTTTTAAAACCAAAGATGGAATATGCTTCTCTTAGGTCAATGTTAGGTCAGTTTCAATTTACTTCAGATATGGCAAAAACAAAACTTTCAAAATTAAGTGGTGGTGAAAGAGCCAGAGTGGCATTACTTTGCCTTCTTTTAGAGGAAAATAATATGCTCTTACTAGACGAACCAACTAACCATTTGGATACAGATGCCAAAGAAGCATTAGAAGAAGCCCTTATTGGTTATGATGGGGGAATAATAACGGTTAGTCACGATCGATATTTTCTAGACCAGGTATGTGATACAATATGGGAATTAAAAGGAGATGGAAGCTTATTTGTTTGGCCTGGAAATTATTCTGACTATATTAGGAGAAAAGAGAAACAAAATTAATTTAATAATTATTAAAAAATAAATAGATTTTGGCTATTTATACACCCCAAAACCTATTTCCAACGATATTTTCATCATTTTCTTCAAAAGATTGGACTACTGTTCTTAGAAGATAATAAAGTACAGTAGCCATGATTGGAAGAAACCATGTATCTGATATTTCACCAAATGCTAGGCTATAATCATCACCTGATAATTCAGTTAATAGTACTTCAATTATAGCTCTAGAGACAGTATAAATAACTCCCCCGAGACCAAATAATAGTATACTTCTTCCTGTAAAAGTTCCTTCTTTCCATCTTAGCACACCCAAAGATAATGCAAAAGAAAAAGTAGATACAACTATCCAAGTTAGCGCTTGATCAAGTGCGATAACCCACACCGCAATATCTCTATTTACAGCGTCAAGATCAAATATATCAATGCTAACATAACTTTCAGTAACATACTCATTTAATTCTGATGTAGATCCAGTAAGAACTTGCCAAACCGTAAGAACAGATAAGAGTACAGAGACAATTGCTAGACCCCACAATAAAGAAGACCATATGCCACCAGTTGCGCTTTCCCTCATATCATTGAGTAAACGATCTAATTGTTGTTCCCAACCAAGTCCTTTTGCTAATACCCATATACCGATTATTAGAGGCATTGCACCAATTAAAACACCTCCATTTGGAAGCATTAATCCAAGGCCAAGAAGCATCAAAAATATAGCAACTGGTACAAGTAATCTAGCCCTCCATCTCGGGTCTTCAACCGCTTTTATTATGTAGTAATAGGTACTCTCAATTCCTCTATTCTGTCTTACAATTATTTTTTCAATATGGTCCACTCTTATTCTTGAGGTTATAATCGGGAGTGATGCTTCATCATCAGCACCATCGGTTACAAGTACCGCTGAATCTGGTTGAAACTCTTTAATAACCTCTTCAAGTTGACTTGCTATAGCCCTATCACTTCGCGGACCAACCCTAACATCTCCTGTCAATATTGCAATTTCTAATTCATCATTTCCTTTTGCACTCTCTACCATTTTATCATGATGATGTAATGCACCCAAGATTGCGTTTGTATCGGATTCTTCTGGATCTGCAATGCCTAGTCGTAAAACAGCATTTAAAGCACTTTTTCTACCTATCACGGGCCCTCTAATGCCTGCTTTTACACCCAAATCATTATCCCTATCGACAGTCATAACTAAAGTTCTAACCATTTTATCCCTCCTTTATTTATATTTATTCATGTCTAGACATTACCTATGAAGAATTGGACGTCTCAGCATCGTCCTCTGCTCCCATATCCTTATTTTGATTCACACCTTCATTATATCTTCTTCTCTGTTTTGCTCTTAGATATTTTAAGGGGTGAGTCATCCATTCTTGGTCACAAAGTGTATCATCGCCTCTTTGTACCGGGCACCTAGCTCCTGTTTTCAACGCGGAACAACCATGAGGCGTATATTCTCTTTCATATATTTGATTTATCTGATATCCGCTTGTTTCTGCACTAAAGTCTGGTGCATTTGAGAAAAATCCTAAAACTTCTTCTTGAGAAAAACCCATAGACCTAGACATGGCTGCTAAGAAAACACGACCTGTATGATTTACATTAACCCCTTGATTCAATTCTGAAACTGCCAACTCAAAACAAGGCGGCCACTCATCTCTTTTTGCTGCACTTATTGGCATTTCTGCCTGAACTCTTTCTGAAAATAATCCAATTATTATTTCAACAGAAGAGGAAAACTGAGCAGCGAATTCATCATCCATTTTCTCCATTCTTTCTGAACAGGTTTTATTTAGATTTTCACGTATTCTTTCTTTTAAAATTCTCGAAGTCCGCTGTCTGCTAGTTTCTCCTGCTCCTGAATCCATACAAACCCATCCATCTTTTACTGATCTATTGATTAATCTCCAATAATTCCCAGATATTCTTGGACATAGTTCGATAAAATCACTCAAAGGAATCCAATAAATTGAAACACCAGTTTCATTTTTTTCTTCCCTTATTCCTGAAAGATAGGTTTTAGCTATTGACATAAAATTTCTATCATCCATTCCTAACAAATAAT
>NTJP01000003.1 GCA_002457145.1 Marine Group II euryarchaeote MED-G38 | reverse complement strand
TTGGTTGTGGCATAGTTTTTGATTGCGATGGATATTTTAGAATGTACTATTACACGATTGGGAATAATACCGGGATAGTAGATTTTCCAATTGCTAATCTCACGGATCCCAATAGCCCAGGCGGAGTTGGAGGAATAGATGGCGGTTCTGAAGAAAGTAGTGGACTACCTGGTTTCGGATTGATGGCAGGAGTAGCATCTCTGGCTATGGCAGCAGTAGCAGTTTCTAGAAAATCAGAATAATGAGAAAATCATAATTCTTCAAATGGGACATCTATTTCTTCACCGGAATCTAAATCTTTTATTCTGACTTTGTTAGATTTCCATTCTTCAGGCATTAGCATAACAAGTCTATCGGCTCCAATTCTTTCTGCATGCTTGAATGCCCATTTCAATTTTTTATCTTCTAAAACTAGGTCAACTGTTCTTCCTGTATCTCTCAATGCAGCTGCTACGCTTACTGCTGCACTTCTCAAATCAGGATTCAAGGGAATTACGATATCTTCTATACCACTAATTAATTCAGGAATGAGGTTTTTTTCTGCTAATAGTTCCATAATAACCATATCACCAAATCCAAAACCTGTTGCGGGTAAATCATTACCTCCCAATGTAGAAAGAAGGTTATCATACCTCCCTCCTCCACAAATTGCTCTAAATTTACCCTCGCGATCATGTGCTTCGAAAACTGCACCAGTATAGTATGCAAGACCCCTTACAACAGATGCATCAAATTCCACCCATTCTAGAATTCCATAAGAGTCTATAGAATTGATTAGTGAATTTAATTCAGATAGAGCCACACTTTCTTTCCCTAATGAGTTGGATAATTCCTCCATATTCTTGATTGCCAGTATTGATTGAATCTTCGATACTGCATCAGAATTATGTCCCAATTCAATTAGTTGTTCTTCTATTACATCCGCGGGTAATTTATCCATTTTATCTACAATAATACAAGTCTTTGAAAAAATTTCTTCACTGATTTCTAATGAACCTAAAACTTCTTCGAGAACTTTACGGCTGCTAATTTTGATGACTATGTCTTTAGCAGTTAGGCCAACGCCTTCGAAAAATGTTACTAATATCGATATTAATTCCGCATCAGCAGAAATCTCACTTGTGCCCCAAATATCGACATTCCACTGATAATGTTCTCTGCCTCTTCCTCGTTGTGTTCTTTCATATCTCCAACACTGAGGAATTGAAAACCATTTAATTGGCATTGATAAAGCTCCTGCACGAGCCATTATCATCCTTGCAAGTGAAGGAGTCATCTCTGGACGAAGTGCGACTTTACGATTTCCTTTATCTTCAAAATTGTATAATTGTTGAGTTATTTCTTCCCCTTGTTTACGTGTGTACAATTCTTCATGTTCAAGAACAGGTGCATCATACTCATCAAAACCATGTAAAAGTGCCGCATCAGTGAAGTTATCAAATAGCCAATTTCGTAATCTCATATCCTCAGGATAGAAGTCACGAGTGCCTCGAACGCCCTGTGTCACACACTTGCCAAGAAATAGGTTAACTTCAAGCCCTACGTTGTTCGAGGAACGCATCTAGCCTTTCTTTACGTGTAATACGACCATCCACAATTGGAAAAGCGTACATTCTTAAACCTAAAAAAGTAAGGAATCCAAAGGCAGTTGTGTTTATTGCCCATGATATCCATTGATTCATTATTAATACTTCAACCATTATTCCAAAAGTCACAGTTGAAACTAACCATAAAATACTGTAAACCAGCATCATTCTGGTGAAACTTGAGCGGATATTGGAATCAGATTCGAATGTGAGCCATCTATGAAGTACAAATGCTTGAGCGGAGCTAATCAAAAAAGAAATCGCCCAAGCGATTGTTTCGACATAATCTGTCCAAGTATTATAATTTACAAATATCCAATAAAGAATAAAAAATATCGTAACATTGATGCAACCAACAGCACAATACATCAAATATTCTCTGAATAATTTTGACCAAGGATATTCGTCTGAAACAATATTTACCATACTATTCACGCTAATTCAGCTTCCACATTGGAAAGCGTATGAGCAACTGTTTCACCATATTCATTTACAAATGTTGGAGGTAAAGAAGAGCCGATTTGAACAATATAGGGATCTGTTCCTCCTGGTAATTTATCAATTGGAGCATCTGCACCTTCTGGCACATTTCTGTATAGTGGTCTTGGCTCTAATTCGTAATTTCCAGTTACAAATGTAATTAACCAATGAAATAATGCATAGGGGAGATAAAATATGTACATATAGCCTGATGGCTGCCAATTAGGAGTGTTTGTCGGGACAAGTCTGTTTACAAGCACATATTTATTCATGCCAATAAACAGTCCTGCAGTTACACCCCAAAATAGTAGAATAATACTAATTCCATTTGGATTAGAAGGGTTCCATGGGTCATCCACATTTAACAATAAATCACTAAAGTATGACAATATTAGAACTGAGAACATAATAGGGAATCCGAGGTACATGATGTAATCCCACCACCTACCAATCCACCAATCATTATCTCCAGTATTGATAAAATCATCCCTAAATGGAGAAACTCCATGATCAAGATATTCACGGAAATTGAATCCTGAAATATCATTCTCATATTGCCATTCTCGATACTGATTCCAACCATATTTCCATATTGAATATGCTATAAAAAGTCCGCTAAACATTAGACCATATCCCCAAATATGATCTTGAACCTCTAAAAACTGGGGAAAGGCTACTCCTGTATCTTCATCCATTTTTATCCATAATGCAGCACTAGGTAATCCAAAAAGGAAAATAGCAATTGTTGTAAAGCCAACAGCTTTTTGACGTTCAATACCATGATCAACAAAATTTCTAACACACAGCTCAACAGTTGATATCATAGATGTTAGAGCTGCAAATGAAAGAGCTAGGAAAAACATTGTAACCATTGCTAGTTGAATTGCAGGACCTCCTGGTGCTTGTGCAAATACTTCTGGAAGAACTAAGAAAGTGATTGCACTACTTCCACCGCTTACTGCTCCCAGAGGATCTTCAGAAACAGAGAAAACTGCCATCATTACAGTCAAACCAGCTATTATTGAAATGCTATTATTTGCAAGGCACATGGTTGCAGCATTTAATGTCGTATCTTCATCCTTACGCATGTATACTGAGTATGTTATTGCCATCCCCATTCCTGCAGAACATGACCATGCCGATTGTGAAAGGCCATTGATCCATGTTTCTGGTTGACTAAGATATCCGGGTTGTATGCTAAACATATAGACAAAACCATCCAATGTACCGTCTTTCAAATCCATTACAAATGAAAGGAATAACGCTGAAAAGAGTAGGATGAACAGTGAGACCATCAAGGTTACATTTACTTTCTCAATTGCTTTTGCACCCTTCCATATCGCTGCCATTGTTATGACTACAGCCAAAAATTGGAATGCAATAACTTCTGTTCGATCTTGTAGAAAAGAATTCCAAACTTCCGCAGTATCTACTTCCGAACCTAATCCGCCTCTTATGGCTGTTTGGAAGTAATTGATACACCATCCTGTAACAACCGCATAGTAAAATCCTATTGCAGTAGATATCCATGCTGTCCATAGACCCATCCATGCAAATTTATTCCCAGCAAATATTCTGAAAGTTCCAACAGTTCCTGTTCTACTCCTTTTACCAAGAGCAAATTCAGCAATAATTAATGGAACTGACCACAGAAATAAGAATATTAACCAGGGTATTAGGAATGATCCTCCTCCATTAGCTCCAACCATTCTAGGAAACCTCCAAATATTTCCTGTTCCTATTGCAGCCCCTATAGTTGCAAAAATTAGACCTAATCTACCACTGAATTCATCAGATTTAGCGCCGGTATCAGAACTCATTTCATCATTCTCCAAAAATTTATATCAGGAACTTTTTCTTTGTGAATTAGATATAATCTGAGGTTTAGGTTCACGAGGTAATCCAAGGATTTCTTCATTATCAGAAAACATGGCTCTCAAAGTATATGCTAATCCGCCCCAAACAAAGGTAGCAATAACAAGAAACATCAAAGTTGCAAGTACCTTTGAACCAAAATCAGCCCTATATGTGAGTGATAGTGCATAATAATCGCCTTGGCCCTCTTCAAGAGTGGGGTATCTGAACGGGAAAGCCCCATTTGTAGTACCTAGCATTGCTTTGTAATGGATTTCTCCAACCACAGTATCTGGAAGTGGTATATCCGCAGATATTAGAGTACCATTCATCCCATCTTTAAGTTGACATTGTTGATTAAGTTCTGTAAATGGAGACATTTCCCAAGGCATAAAGTTCCATTCTGTTGGACCATAGTCATCTTGAATCCTAGTAGGTTCTACAAATCTCCACATCAAATGTGTATTTGTCATATTAGAAGTAAAAGGAAAAGTAGGGTCTAAACACATATTCACGGGTATATCTCCGGAATTAGGAATAAGAATTTCATCTGGACTTTGTAGAATTTGATTTGAAGTTGTATTTTCTATTCCTACAATTGCCCTATATCGAGGATCATCAGTAATTTCAGTCATATAAAACGGTACGCCTAAGTTTCTTACTGCTATATGAGCAATATCTTCTGGATATTCATGGAATGCATTACCTATTTCCATTGTGTAACAGTATGAATCATGAACTCCATAGTGCCAATCACAAAAATCACCAGTTGTAGGATATAGGTCTGATGATTGCATTGCAGCATATTCAGTCATTTGACCCATTACTGTCCCATGATATACAAGATATTCGTCATCTGGAGAATAACAATTCGTACAATGACCCCATGGCCATAAAACTAATTCGGAAAATGAGTGCCATGATAACGTTGCCTTGAATTCGGAAGAACCGTCTCCATTATCGTCATTCATTTCAGTCATATCTTGAATGAATTTAGTCTCAGGTTCGCTATTTCCTCCTAACCAATCTTCGTCCACTTGTCCATCCGCATCGTCATCTTTCCCATCAACATGGTCTTCATTAATTAATCCGTCACCATCATTATCTTCATAATTTACAGGTCCATTATAAACATCATTGTTTGGACCTGCATCACCAGCATAACATGCGCCTGGAAAAAGAGGGCCTGTTGCTCCCAGTGGTGCTCCCCATTCATATTGAAAATTACGATTCAAATCTACTCCATCACATGCTGGATCAACTTCTTCATCGATGTCTGGAATTGGTGTAACTCCAGTTGCAGTATTATCTCGAAGGTTCTTTCTCCAACCTGACTGATAGCAATTTTCCCATGCAGTTTCTCCACAATATACTTCTCTATCATATCTATTTCCATCTACATTCACCATAGGAATCAAATATATTTCTCTAGTATTAACCATATCTGTAATAAATTGTTCTGAGAAGTCTTCATCAACTCCTAAATCGCCTGGCCCACAAGGTATTCCGTCACCATTACTATCTTGTGCAGATGCGTTCAATCTAGAGCAATCACCATCATTGTCTATTCCATCCCAACCATCTTCATCGATTAATCCATCTCCATCATTATCAACTCCGGCCATTCCATAATAATATGCTATAGTTTCCAAAAATAACATAGGAACTTCATATGACATCCATTCTCTTGCATGAAAATTTCCAGCCAACATTATATCTGGTAATTCAGCATAATTTCCACAATCTCCCACAAAAGTGTTACAATCCCCTCCAGTAACTCCTTCTCTTGCTTCTCCTCCACCAGTAATTTTAATCCAAGGACTAGGATGATTGTAATACCAACCTTTGTAATCATCAAGAGACATTTGGTCTCCGCGTTGATTTACCCCTCCAATTAATCCTTCATGGAAACTCATTATATCGGGATTACGATCGGCTAGATATTGCATCCTATCTTTCATGGTAAAATAATCATGATATTCTCTAAATTGAACTCTGTCATCTCCTCCCCATGGAAAATACTGATTTACATAATCTTCTGACCAAATATCACTAGGCATTACTTCATTAAATTCTTGAGCTTCGGCAGGAGGAGCTAATGCAATTGGAGCACCTAAGGAAAGTAGGAGAGGTAGTAATAATGCAACAACAGGCATTCTTTGGCCATATTTCTTACTTCCATCTAGTCTAATCGAGGTCATATGTTATTGTACCGAAACGTCATATGGTCTTGAAACCCACGTATTCCAGTGCTATTTATGGAGTGTCCTTTATGAGTGATGTGTTGTCGCACAAATATGGACGAATTAGTTGATTTCTTAGCAGGAGAGCCTCAATTTTTAGATTTTTCACAGAATACTCTAATTTTAGTTATACTTTCTGGCATTGGTGCTACAATCTCAGGTATTTTGTCTAGAAGGGTAATATTTCCAAGATTAATGGATATTATTGCTAAAACTGAGAGAATAGATGGAAGAGATTTATTCGCCCCTAGATCATTAGCTTGGATGATAGGTTGCATAATAATGAGTATGACTCTAAACTGGATTTCTGCAAATGGTGAGCCGGTTTGGAATGATGAATGGATGGAAAATATATCAAATCTTTTCTATGCAGGATTTGTGATTTTGATGTTACTCGCAGCCTTTAGATTGGTTGACTACATAGATGTTCTAATTGTTGTGGAAGGAGATAATATGGCTGCCAGAAGATCATTAGCTAGTGTAGCAGAATCAATCGGGAGAGTTGTTGTTGTTGTATTGGGATTCTTTATTATCGCAGGACTGATAGGTGTTGATGCTAATTCATTTGTAGCAGGATTGGGCGTAACTGGACTTGTTATCGCTCTAGCGGCTAAAGATTCTGTAGCCAATATGTTTGGTGCTATTTCTATATTGATTGATCAGCCATTTAATGTCGGAGATTGGATTGTTGTTGATGGAGTAGAAGGAGAAGTAATTTCTATAGGACTTAGAACAACTCAAGTTAGATCATCTGCGGATACAATGATTACAGTACCTAATTCTAATATAACTAATTCATCTGTAGAAAACTTTAGTCAAAGGAGATTTCGTAGAATTGTTCCTACTTTTGACTTTGAATCTGATAGTAATCAAGATGCTTTAAAGAAATTCTGTGACTCATTATGTGAGCAAGTAATTAATGATCCAAGATCTACAAAACCTGAAGATTCCTGGGTGAGAGTAAAGTCTTTTGCTCCATCTATGGTAATAGTCGCAACTAATTTCTATTGCATATCTTCTGCAAAAGTACAGAGAGAGTTTACAGAAGATATACTACTTATGGCCCGAAGCAGAGCGGAGGAAAATAATCTAGTATTCCATGAGCCACGAAAAAGACAACATCATCAACAGATGTGAGGTGTAAATATGACTAGATTGATTCTTATACGCCATGGTCAATCTATTTGGAATGCAGAAAATAGATTCACTGGTTGGACTAATGTGGAGTTATCTGCACAAGGGGAACAAGAAGCACAAAATGCTGGTAATTTACTTTCAAAAATAAAAATTGATTCGATACATACAAGTGATTTGATTAGAGCTCAAAAAACAGCAGAAATAATTATGCAAAATAATGTAGCATCAAAGGATTTTATCACATACAAAGACTATAGGCTGAATGAAAGAAATTATGGTGAATTGCAAGGACTTAACAAAAAAGAAACTGCTGAAAAACATGGGGCAGATCAAGTACATATATGGAGAAGGTCATATGATATAGCGCCGCCAGGAGGAGAAAGTCTCAAGATGACTGCTGAAAGAACTATTCCTTATTTTACTGAAGAGATTATGCCAGAATTAAAAATGGGTAAAAATATACTTATTTCGGCCCATGGCAATTCTCTAAGATCCATTGTTATGCATATTGAAGAATTAACCCCTGAAGAAATAATTAATGTTGAAATACCAACAGGAGAACCACGTTTTTATATTTACAGTGATGGAAAGATATCTAAATATCGGTAATTGGTTTCTCTGGTGGAGGAGATAATCTACGATAGAAAGAATGAGTAAAATAGCCAAAAATAATACAAATAGAAGGAATTAGGGCATCCAAAAGAGAGTTTGGAGGGCTATTGATTACTGTACTTACTCCTAAAAATATTAATAAAAATGAAAGTGCGGCTATTGTTCTACTATTGTACATACTCTTTTGAAAAGGTATAACTTTGGAAATTATCTGAACTGCTGGTGTAGGTGGTCCGGATTGATTTGCAGTTGATTCCAACACATCAAGAAGTGATTGTTCATATTCCCAAATTGCTAGTCCTCCTTTATGTGTATAAAAAACATCAGATGAACTCCAAGAAGGTGGAGCATAATCAGACCAACCCTCAATCAACGATTTTCTTAAGTGAGTAATTTCTATTGAAGATTGGATACTATAGTACAATCGACCTAAATCTTGAATAAGGCAGGATAAATCTCGAATAGCAGGAAATTCACAGTCTGGTTTGTATAGTCCATCTGCCAGTCTTGGAGGTCCTAAGCGGATAAAATAATCATCATTTTCTGAAATTAATATATCTTTGAAACGAATATCTCCAAGGCTTAACATACAAGTAGCCTTACGACTAAATGGTGCTCTCCAAATCGTATTTGCTCTGAGTTTTTCTTCTAAATTAATTAATCTATTGTTCCATCTCTTTTGATCCATTGGAGTCTCTCTAACTGATTTTACTGAAGAATGATAGATTCCTAATGATTTACCTGAATTGTATAGTATTTTAGTTGCTAATTCTTTATTTTCTTCTTTTAATGCTTGTAATAATTCGATATTTGAATTGGTATGGGAATTATTTATTTTTCTTAGAATTATAAGATTTTGTCCTTTCCATGAGTATCCTCCGGAAGGTTTATCCAAAGATGGATGAGAATTGATTACTTTGGATTCTAATTTATTATCAGAACCCCATGGAAGAAATTCTGCAAGCCATCTAATATCAGAGCATTTGATTTCTAATGATAGCCCTCTTTCGTTACCAGATTGAGAAGTTATTTCCAAAATTTGAGAATCAGGAACTTCCCCCCACGTATCTAATTCTGATATTACATTTTTCCAATCATCTGAGGATTCAATTGAAATAGGTTCCAAAATATCCATGCTCATTCTAGAACCGATTAAACGAATTGAATTGAATCCAGATGGCGATTCTCCTTTGGTCTCAGATACTTTCATTGCAGAGGGCCGCCAAGGATTCTCTACTGCCGGCATGTCTAACACTCATATTCACGATAAGGTATCATTATTGATGCAATCGGTCGAAGAAGACTTGAATGCAAAGACCTCAACCGGAACGTATGGACAATGCAGTGTCTGACATTCCACTTGCTGTTGATATGGATGGGACACTCATTTTATCAGATATGAGTTGGATTAGTATTTACAAAGTAATATTTAGAAAACCTTGGCTAATACCTGGAGTATTATTTAATGAACTAACAGGTAAAAGGGCTAAATGGAAGCGCGATTTGGCTGAAAAATTAGTTTTTGATCCAGCCAAGTTAGATTATCATGATAATTTTCTGGAATGGATAACAGGCGAATATGCAAGAGGTAGAACGTTGATTCTTGCTACAGCATCAGATAGAATCGTTGCAGAACAAGTTGCTGCACATGTTGGACTCTTCTCAGATGTTATGGCCTCGGATGGAGATTACAATCTAAGAGGTTTACAGAAAGCAGAGTCACTAATAGCTAGATATGGTGATAAAAAATTTGGTTATGCTGGAAACAGTCATCATGATATTGATGTATGGAAACATGCAGGTCAAGTTATTGTTGTAAATCCTGAAAATGGATTATTGAATAAAATTGGAGATTCTGCCGATATTGTCTTTGAATAAAATGATAAATTAAATTGATGGTGATATAATGGGTCGTAGTAAAATTGGTAATATGATAGATAATATTGCTAAATGGCTATTGAAATTTAGTATAATCTCAGTACCAGCAAGGTATATTTCTAATTCTAGACTAGTTTGGGGATTTATTTCCAGAACTGATAGAATACGAACTAAGAGATTAGGTACAAGAATAAGGAATGAAGAATTACCTGAACATGTTTCTATAATAATGGATGGAAATAGGAGGTTTGCTTGGAGTAAAAGTCTTGAACAAGAAATTGGTCATTTTAGAGGAAAAGAAAAATTAAAAGAGGTAATGGAATGGATTTTGGATTTAAAAATAAAATACTTGACTGTTTATGCTCTTTCAACTGAGAATATTGGTGCAAGAGAACCTGGAGAATTAGAATCACTTTACGAACTATATGAAATTGGGTTAAATGAAATTGCAGAAGACCCGTTGATTCATTCAAATAATGTTAAAGTACAAGCTGTAGGGAGAGTTGATGAACTACCTGAAAAGGTCAAAAAGGCAATAGAGAATGCAGAAGAAAGAACTTCTGCTTACTCTGATTATATCTTTACAGTGTGTCTTGCATATGGCGGTAGAGAAGAAATTGTAGATGCCGTTAAGGGAGTTGCTGAAGACTATGCAAACGGTAAACTGAGATTGGAAATGATAAACTCAGAAGAAATTTCTAATCGGCTCTATTCAGCAGAAATACCTGATCCGGATTTAGTCATAAGGACTAGTGGAGAAGAAAGAATTTCTAACTTTTTATTATGGCAGATTGCGTATTCTGAACTATATTTTACTGATGTTCATTGGCCATCTTTTTCAAAAAATGATTTGTATGAAGCAATAGAATCCTACCAATATAGGAGAAGAAAATATGGAAAATAAATTGTGTAATGTTTGTGGTAGAGATGGATATAGAAATCCTGCTGTTACGGTAGATGCCGTAGTACTTCGTAAAGGCCCCAACGGTGGAGAGGTTTTGTTGATTAAAAGAGGGCCTTTTCCTATTGAATGGGAAGGTAAGTGGGCATTTCCAGGGGGTTTTGTCGATTATGGAGAAAGTCCAGAAGTTGCGGTAATTAGAGAATTAAAAGAAGAAACAGGTCTTAATGGTCAAAATCCTGTATCATTGGCAATACTCGGAGAACCCAATAGAGACCCAAGAAAACATTGTATTGGATTATTCTATATTGTAGATGTTGATCCTGAACATGAGCCAATTGCAGGAGATGATGCAGTAGATGCTGAATGGGTTAATTTGGATAGTATTAATTCAGATAATATTGCAGGAGATCACATAGAAATAATTGGCTTATTGAATGACATGTTAAATGAATAATTCTAACAATAAGGTCCTGTTCGTATAACTATGACTAGAAAGATTAAGATTGACACCGGTGGAAAAACATGGGCGCCGTATAGCCCTGGAATTTCAGTAAAAGATCACATATGGTTATCTGGTCAAATTGGAGTGGATGCAGGAGATAGTATTGAATTACAAATGGGAGAAGTTTTATCTAAAATTGATGGGCTATTAGAGGCTAGCAATAGTTCCAAGAAAGATTTAGTAAAAGTTACAATTCTAATGAATGATATTAACAATTATAATATGATTAATCGAATTTATGGAGAATGGTTAGAAGATATTATTCCACCATCACGCGCTGCTTATGAAGTTCCAAATTTACCCATGGGCGCACTAGTAGAAATTATTTGTGAGGCTTTTAGAGGCTTAGAATAAAAAATAGATTGAAGATAATTAGAAATTATCAATATTGTATGCAAAGAAGTCATGTATGAGTCTCTTTAGGATGCATCATGACAGTGTTTAAGGCTTATGATATTAGAGGTATTGCGGGTACCGAATTAAGCGCTGAATTTTCTGAAAGATTAGGTAAAGCGATTGCAACCCATCTTGATGCAAATACCGTTTCAATTGTTAGAGATATTAGAGAATCGGGGCCTGAATATCATGCAGCTTTTGTCAAAGGCTTGATTTCTTCTGGTGCGGACGTTATTGATTTAGGAGTGACAACTACTGGGGTATTATATCGCTCAACTGTAGATTTACAAGTTGATGTAGCAGTTGCAATTACTGCAAGCCATAATCCTCCAGAATATAATGGATTCAAGATTTGTGAAGGTACCATGCCACTTGGAGGACAAGATTTACAAGATATCAGAGGTACTTTTGATAAGGGAGATTTTAGAGTAGGGAATGGAACATACAAACTTAAAGAAGAATATGAAGAAGAGTATATAGATAAAATTATTGAAAATATTGGTAATCTTGGAAGAAAGATAAAAATTGTACTCGACTGTGGAAACGCTGTTCCTGGGCCATTATCAGTAAAAACATTAGAAAGACTAGGTGTAGAAGTAGTTCCAATATATTGTGAATGGGACAATTCTTTTCCAAATCATCCGCCTGATCCAACTAGACAGGAAAATATGATAGATTTGGGAAAATCCGTAGTAGAGCATGGAGCTGAATTTGGAATTGGAATGGACGGTGATGGAGATAGATTAGGAGTAGTAGATGAAAATGGAGATTTTATCCATCCAGATAGGCTAATAGGAATATTTGCAAAAGACGTTTTATCAAGAATTACTGAGGATACATCTCAAGACGGCAGAACAATATTATTTGATGTAAAATGTAGTATGGCTGTTGAGGAAGCGATTCAAAATATGGGCGGTATTCCTCGCATGGTAAGAACTGGTCATACATTCATGAAAACTGAATTAAGAGAACATCCGGATATTCCGTTTGCTGGGGAAATGTCCGGACATTTTTTCATGAATGATGACTGGTACGGATTTGATGATTCGATATACAGTGCGGCTCGTTTGTTGAAGATAGTCTGTAATGATAAGTCTCCTGAAGAAGGCGGTAAAAGATTTTCACAAAGATTTGATTTTATGGCCGAATACCCAACAACAGATGAGGGAAAAGTACCATTAACAAGAGGAAGAGAAGAAACAATGTCAGCAGTTCTGAACGCATTTGAAGATATGGAGAAATCAACTGTCGATGGTATCCGAGTTAGATATGAAGATGGTTGGTATTTATGCAGACCTAGTAATACAGAACCAATTTTAGTTATGCGTGCTGAAGGAAAGAACCAACAGGCGTTGGATGATATTCTTTCAGATGTAGGTAGGCGAATAGGGCATCTTGTTGATCTTGAAAAATTAAAATAATTATTCCAGATCTTGTGGACTAATCAATAATGGAAGTACAAGTATCATTCCACAACATGCGTTACAAAATAATACAAAAACTACCTCTAGGCCACCAAAAATTTGACCCAACTCTTCGGAATCAGTGGTGGATGTAGCAATTACACTTGTAACATATGAAGCTATAAGACCTGAAACAACATTGATTGATACTGCGCCCAAACCAATAAATATAGCTCTCTTCTTATAATTGTAAAGTTCGACACCCGCATAACCAAAGATGGCAAAAACAATGATTCCAATTATTGGTTCAAGATATGTCCAAATAACAAAAAGAGTACTATTTTCACCTACACTATTGGCCATATCTAGTTGAGTAGGGATTGCTAGAAATGCCAATAAACTAATTATAACACCAAATACAGCCAATATTATAGCTAAAATACCAAATGCTTGTGGCATTCCACTTTTGGCTCTTCCAACAACTTCTGGGGCAATAAAGCCTGAAACAGAACTAGGAGTTCCGGATAATTCAATTGTATTAGTTAAATCTGTAGTAGGAGGTTCGTCGACCTTTAAGTCTTCATTAGATTCCCAAATTGGGGATGTTCCTTCGGGTGGCCCTTCCATAGTGAGTGAGAAGAGAAATATGTATTAAAATAATGCTTTTAGTTTAGAAAAGTTAATTCATTTTTGAGAATTTAGATGCAGAATCAATTAAACTATCTATTACAGGCATTTCTTGTCCTGATAATAAACACATTGTAGATCCTCCGCCTGTACTGTTATGAGTTACTTTACTAGCTACCCCTCTACTACTTACTAGAGCACTTGTATGACCTCCTCCAATTATTGTAAGTGCATCTGTTTCAATGCACATATTAAGTATCTCAATAGTGCCAAAAGCAAATCCTGGTTTCTCAAAAAATGAGGCTGGGCCATTCCATAATATACATTCTGAGTTTAGAATAATTGACCTAAGATTCATCAAAGATTTGATACCTACATCATAAATGGGATATTCAGTAGGTAAATCTTCAATATTCATAGGAATTCTTTCTTCATTTATTTCAACTGCTACATCAGATGGTATTATCAATAATTTAGAATGATTTTGGATTAATTTATTTGCCATAATCCATGTTTCATCGAAAGCATCTCCAATTGAATTAGTAATGAATTCCTTATTTTTATTGCCGATATCATAATCATTAGCCCATAGCATCAGATTTCCAACTACTCCTACAAAAGCTATTTTATCGATGATATTTTTCTGAATTAAATTCAATGCCACCCTAAGAGAATCGTCCGCTTTTGCACCACCTAGAATAGCGAGATACGGACGAGGAGGGTTATCTATAGCTATTTGAAGATTGGAAAGTTCTAACATCATCAGTTCGCCTGGGATGCATGGTAATTTATTTGCAAAACCCGTAAGAGTTGGAGATCTACGATGAGCTGCAGCAAAAGCATCTGTAACATACAAATCTGCAACAGATGATAGTTTGGTTACAATTTCAGAATCTGATGTATCTTGCCAAGAGTTATATTTTTTACCATATTCTTCGTTATGGCCACGTACATTATCTAGAAATAAAATATCTCCATTTTTCATATTTTCTATTCTATCAATTGTTGAATCGCTACAAATATCTGGGATAAAAGTAATTTCACGATTAATTATTTGAGATAGTCTATCGCTATGCTGAGATAAATCTGAAAAATCATCTTTACCCGGTCTTGATTGATGTGCTAAAATGATAACTTTAGAATTTGAAAGTTTATCTAAAGTCGGTTTTATTGTCTTTAATCTTGAGTCATCTAACAGTGTTTTATCAACTGGGTTGAGAGGAGAATTGACATCTACTCTATACAATACAGTTTGGCCATCTAAGTCATAGGCATTCAGCGAAAGAACGCCTTGCACGTATGCCGCCACTAATGCCTTACATTTGGCCGTTGTGGAAGAGATGTAGGACCAAATAAACAAAAATGCTTTTTGCTTAATGCATCAAAGAATGATTATGAATTGGGACGTGGCACGTTTGAGAGGTCCCGAAAATGAGGATTGGAGAGTACCAGTTTCTGAACTTGAACATAGACAAAACCTATTATCTTCAAGACTATTAGCGGAAGGAATTGAGTCTGCATGGATTGATGATCCAGTTGAATTATATTGGTTAACAGGCGGTAGGCAAAATTCTGTTATGTTAATAGGGGCTAAAGATTCTGGAATTGAAAATAGACATTGGGTAAGACAATCCTTGGAAAGAGCTATTTTTGAAGCCGGAGGAGAAAATTCACCACATGTAATTGAAAAACATCCACGAATGAATGAATTAGAAAAATCATTAGAATCATTAGGTTGTACTAAACGTCCGAGTTTATTATTATCAAAAATACCATATCAAAGATGGAGTTTTATTAATTCGAAATTTGGTAATTTATCAGGAGATATAAAAGATTGTACAAATTTAATGTATAATCTTAGAGAGATTAAATCAGACTGGGAAATATCTATGCACAAAGAAAGTGGAGAGATAAATCAAAGGATGTTTGAAGTAATTAGAGATAGAGCGGGAGAGGGAGATACTGAAATAAAAATAGCTGCAATGGCCGATGAGGTTAGTAGAGCGGCAGGTTTTGGAGGAAGAATTAGAATGAGGAAATGGCCAATGGATTGCGATAGAGTTGTTATTGCGGCAGGAGGTTCTGGTGCAGTTCCTTCATATTTTGACTCGGCTATTGGAGGAATCGGAGCAAGTCCAATATCTGCTTTGGGAGCAGGTTTTGCCAAAGTTAAGAAAAACGAGCCAGTATTAGTCGATATTGTACACCTGCATAGAGGATATGTATCAGACTGTACAAGAATTTTTAGTAGTGGGAAATTATCTAGTGAATGGATACAAAGATTATCTGATATGCAAGAAATTAGTAAAGCCGTAACGCAAAGTCTAGGTAAAGGTGATAAATGCTCTAAATCATGGAATATTGGTCATTCGATGGCAATTGAAATGGGTCATTCAAATAATTTAATGGGGATGAGGCCTGATCAGGCAAAATTTCTAGGTCATTCAGTGGGATTAGAATTAGACGAAACTCCAGTGGTGGCTGAAGGTTTCGATAGGCCCCTAGAGATTGGAGGAACTATGGCAATTGAACCAAAAGTTATCCATAAAGATGGGGCAATAGGGATAGAAGATACTTGGTCTAGGACTAAAAATGGCATGATTTGTCTAACTATGGGCGATAAATTTTCAGCAATTACTGAGTGGTGAAAATGACTAAAGCGAAGAAAATTGCACAAAAAAGTCTAGCTAAGATTCTTAGAAATAGAAAAGAATCACATGGTAAATTGATTACTGATAAATCAATTTTGAAAGGAGTAGAAGTTAGTGATGCGGGAAATATAGATTTGTGGATTTGTCCACCACACCCACATTGTCCTTGTTGCTTGGATGGATTAATTAGTCTCAGAAATGAAGTAAAAGAACATAAAGATATCTTGGCCTGTCATATTGAAATAATTGGAGTCCCTCAACCGGAAAGATGGACTGCAGCAGTTAATGAATAAATCATTAATCTTTCCTAGCATTAATTTGCCTATCCTCAACTTCTTTTAATTTTGATTTAATTTTACTGTAAAGCCACCATGAAGATATTGAAAGACCGATTAAACAAATGAGTAAACTTTGAATAAAAAATGGCTCAAACCAACTTGACATTTACTCACCTCAATTAGAGTGGAGGTATTACATCTATTTCACACGCACCCTCGGGAATCATACAACAGGACAAGAATCCTTTCTTTTTTACTAGATAATCGTCAAGACCAGGGGGTAACTCATCAGGATATTGGATTTGTCCTTTCTTTAATCTTACTAGGCAAGTTCCACAAGTCCCAGAAGTACAGTTTGTCGGGATATCTACTCCAATATCAACAGCCATTTCTACAATAGTAAGATTATGATTAATTTTAGTTATTCCTAATGGTAAATTACCTCTAAAAAAGCGTATTATTTCTTTTTTTTCCATAATCAATGAGCCTCAACGATCTTCCCATCGTGTCCATCTCCCAGTTTGTTTATTAAAGTATAAACCAGCCTTTTTCATCCATTTATTGAATTTAGTTGCTCCAGCCCCGGTAGCGATAATGAATTCTTCTCTATGCTCTTGCGCCTGGATATACCCCTTCGCGGATATAGTTTGATCTATCCACTCATCTATACTAATGAGAGTACCAGATAGTGTACTTTCCTCAATTGCTTTTTCCAACTGCTCAGCTGATGCTCCAGTTTTCTTAACATCTCTAGCGATTAAATCCTCAATATTTGAGGCATGTTTTTTAGCAGGAGGTTTTATGACTGTCAACCTAGGTTTAATATTAGGATCTAATTTTATTCTAGAACCATTACTTAATCTATCTTCAACAGATTGAGCCATTGGTGAAAGGAATTCTTCCTCACAATCCCAGCAAATAAATCTAAAATCAGTCATATCATCCAGAATACTACTACCTCTTGGATCCATTTCATCTCCACAATGAGGGCATGCATGAAGGCATAGAATTGGCGCAATTTTTCTTCTAAAATCAACTATATCTTGAGGCGTGCCTGATAATTCTAACATTTCATGATCCCTTGCTGCTTCTAATCCCCTTGTTTCTAGCTGATCCCTGAGTTTGGATTGTTGTTCAACCTTTGATTCGTCATCTAATGTATTTTCTAATTTAACAATAAGTTCTATAGTTTTACCTAATCTATTCATTACTAATTTTTTGTTCCTAAATGATTCTACACGTGCAAGTCTTAATTGTTCTTTCTTTTCTAATAATTCACCATGTATATCATGAAGTTGACGTTTGAAACGCTTTTCATCAATTTTATCAATTTTCTTTGTTGTTCCATCTGACAAAACATCAGCCAAGTATCTTTGTTTACTTTGAGAACGGGGGCCAGAAATAACAGCATCAAGAACAGACTTGGCAATTTCCTTTTTAAGTCCATAATTATTGATCAAAGTCTCAGTATCTAAATCTTTTAAATCTCCAACTTTAATTCCACCATCTGAAAGTATTTGAGCAGTACTTTCATCGATTCCTCGACGTAGTAATGCTAGATATGTGTCTTTTTTTGCCATGCCAACCCCTCAGTTTGGACGCCCTGTTAGTGGCTCGCCGCACCTTCGGCACCATGGGTTCCTCTATCAAGTCGTGGTAAGAATGAGTCGAAAAATGGATTAATTTGTAAATATTGCATCAGTTAAGATAGTCCAATGCTTTGGTTGAAGGTCTTCGGGGCGGAGGTCTAACCAATCATCTGGCATACCTTCTATTGAATTATTAAAAATATTTGACATAGTTTTAATCCATTTTTCCTTATGCCATCCTTTGATTCTATTCAATCTCTTTGGAGACTTGGAAAGAGAGGTGCGAATCTTCTTTCTTCTGTTTAAGAAACAATGCTTTGTAATTAATCTAAAAAATTTCCTATTAATAGGCGACAAAATATTTCTATTTGAAGGAGTCAAAATCACTAATCTTGAGTTAATCTTAGGTGCTGGACTGAAGCAATTAGAAGGTACTTTTCTATCTAAATGGACATCGAAATCAAGCCATAAAGACATCCCTAATGGTCCACGAGTATCATAACCTCTAGTCATAGCCATTCTTTCCGCGAATTCATCCTGTACAAGCAATATGATAATTGATAATGGATTAATCATGTGATAATTTTGAATTTTTTCTAAAACTGGGCTAGATATCTGATAAGGCAAATTTGAAATTATATGGCTTATGTTATCGGGCCAATTTCCAATTAATGCATCTTGCTCATTTAATGTGAACCTGTCCTCTAAATCTGGAAATATTCTTTTCAGATGAGAAACTGATTCTTTATCTATCTCTAAAGCAGTTAATTTCGCCCCAGAACGAAGTATCTCAAGGGTTAAGGTTCCAGGCCCAGGACCTATTTCTAATACATTAGAATGTTTTTTCAAGGGATTTTGATATTCTGATGTTAATTCTATAGTTCGTGAAATAACTTTCTCGTCAACTAAAAAGTGTTGACCCAAGGATTTTTGTGGCCTTATTCTATCACGTAAAAGGTCAACGAGAAGACGAGCATTAAGATCATGGAAGAGTGACATAGATCATACGCCGGTTCGAATTAAGAGATCAAGTAATCGAGGCACTTGTATGGAATCTTCCATTTCGATAACATATCTTTCTGCAAGTAATCTGACAGAGTCAATTGAACATTTTTCATCTATATCGGTAAAATTTTCCCATCCTATCATCCCCCTTGATTGTACCATCTGCTGTGCTTTAGATTTTCCAATAGACGGTAATAATTGGAAAGAATGTACTTTAAGTGAGATATTATTCGCCCTATTATAAAAACTTAGATGATTATCAGGAGTATTATTTATCTCTTCCATGATTGCTTCTACCAATTCTGATTGAGTACTAGAGGATATATCCTTGTATCGAATCTCTGAGATAGGTCCGATTTTTTCAGAGGGTAATTCAATAGTATCTCCAGTTTGGATAGTATCATCATTAAGTCTTGCCTTAATCAAGTACAAAGAAGGAGACGTGAGTGCTTCTATTTCATTCCCAAATGGTCTTTTTTCTAATGTATCAAGTATTTTTATACTATTTTCGGAATTAAAAATATCTTCCCCGGGGTCGGGTTGTTTCCTAGGTAGCATATCTATCGTGCCTCTCTGAAAGGTTCTACCTCATGAATATGAGCATAATATTTAATAAAATTCATGATTTATAGTACGTGTTGTTTGATTATATCGATTAAAGCCTCGATTTCAGATGTATCCATAGCTATTCTTTTACTTGCAATTACTACTCTAATATCTGCAACTGACATAGGGCATAATTCTGCTATCTTAGCAGCTATTTCAGGATATTGTAACAGTTTTTCATTTTTCATAAGTTCATCAAACAATGATTTGAAAACTTTTTGTTCTGTTTTTAGATTTCCTGTGGGGTGTCCTTGTGTACTAGCAGCCCATTCTGCATGTTGTAGCGCCATAGTTTGTTCATAAGACAATTCACCACGTCTCTTTTGTGCATCTAAAAGTAGGTCTCTAACTGTAGCAACATCTACAAATTCTTCTTCTGACATAATTATCCCTCAATTGGCCTTAGGTGTTCTGGTCTGGCGACAACGGTTTTTTGCATATTACCATCTTTTACACTAACAATGTATGCCCTACCTTGAACACCAGTAATCATTCCTGTTTTACCTTGAAATCTGCGATGAGGCATGCCGCCTTGTTGAGCACCATCTAGAACAATAGCAACTTTATCTCCTTCCTGATAAGGGTGCATAATACGATTAATAAAAATTCGACCTTTATCTCTTTTATTCTTTCTTAGAATACTACGAGTGCCTTGACGTAAACCATGTGTGCGAGTAACCATAATACCACCAAACGACCAAGGTCGTGGAAGCGGGCGACTTGCCGCGTATTATTAAGGACTCGGATTTGAAAATGCCTCAATTATCCTTATTTTCCTCATCATCATGTATTTCATTAACATCAAGCCATAAAATTTCACAATCAATACCAAGTTTATCGGAGACGGAGGGATTTGTTCTTCCTTCATCAGAATGCACTAGTTCTTTGATATAGGTTCCAGCTTCAGCACGGATACTAAATTCAACTTCATTACTTTCGATTATGATATTATTAATATCGACGATTCTCCTCTTTCTTATTTTATCTGCTCGTCTATGAGAAACTCTTCGAGGAGTTTCCTGGTTTATTATGGCACCAGATAATTCTAAAATAGAATTTGTAATGAATTCTTCTTCTAATTCTTCAGATATTTTGAATCTTATAGTATATGATTTATCAGAACGAGAATTCTTAATCTTAGCAATTAATGAGCGCTCTGTTTTAATTAAATTATCTATTTCCACTTTCCCATCTGATTTTTTATTAATTTCCTTAACCAAATTTGACATTTCTGATATTCTACCCATAGGTTTCTTTATTTCTATTATGAAAGGTCGTCCTAGCCCCAACATTCTTACATCTATATCTTCCCTTCCCATTCCATGGAAGCTAGTATCCTTTGCATCCAAAGCAATGCGTAATGGCTCCCCTACCAGATCTTGTACTGAGTCGATGTATTGAAGGCCTGATCCTTCACAAGAATCACATCCATTATTTCGACCTTTGCATGCTCTACAAGGCCAACGAGTTTGAGGTATTTCTCGACTTAATTTCCTGTATCTTCCATAATAATAAATTGGCCTGACATCAACATCAACTCTTAGTGTTAATCCATCAACAAGAACCATAATATCGGGCCTATCTTTTACAAAATTGATATCCGTGTTCAATTTATTGTTAATTGTATTTTGTATATCTAGAACCATAGAAGTTTTTAGAGGCATGGATTGTGATGCTCCGTGCCTAGAAGTAATCTCATGAGCCTCTTGAATGAGATCCTTAGGTAAATGAATACCTATCTGGATTGTAGTATATTCTAAATTATTTATTTTTTCTATTATTCTCTCAACAATATTATTGATATCATCAAATAAATTCTCACAGAGTGGACATAAATCATTATTAAATGATGATTCTAACGAATCGTCTCTGGCATATGCCTCAAGCCTTATTTCTTCACCTGACATATTATTTTTACCTGAAACGCGTTTAAGACAATGATTGCATGTACCTATTTTAATCATATGAGATATGCCTAATGGGGTTGGGCAGGGTGGTGAGTTCCAATCTAATGTTTTACCTTCAAATTCAAAATCATCACCATCAAACCATTCTTCTTCTGAATTAATTTTAATATCTGTTTCTTGTTCATCATCAAAATCAACAGAGGCAGAAGAATAACCAGCATTCGAAAATTGATGCCATGTATCATCATCGGCATCCTTTGGACTACTTTTAGTCATTAAATCACCTATCGAGAACGGTGCTAGCCTATTCTTCGATAGTTCTCGGCAAAGTCCTTTACATTTGACTTCTTCGTTATATTAAATTATAATTCCAGAGTCTTCAGCAATACTTCTAAGGTGAGAAAATGAATGTATTCCACTACTACAGCCACTAGGCCATATCATAGTTATTCCATAGTGACCTACAGGTTCGATCATAGGTTTTTCCATAACTAATCTTGATACTTCTTCATGAAATTCTATTATTCTTTGCTCGTTTTCTTGTCTTGGCTTACATTTTGCACATTGACAGCAGATACGAATTGCTAGGTATTCAACTCTGAACGACTTACCATCACTAAATCTTAGAATACAAGATTCGTCGCCTCTTTCGATATCAGTAAGAGTGGGGGTTTTGTCCATGATATACGCTACACTTCTACATCTTCAATGTGTGCATCATCTTGGATAATTTAACAATAAAAAACTGAAAGATATTAATAATGGGATATATTGCTTAGCACATGAATCTACCATTAGAAGATGAAATATGGCATCGCGTTATGAAAGGAAATAAACTTAAAATTGGTAAAAAGAAAATGAAAAATATTGGCCTTCGTAGTATAATGATACTGAGAGATGAGTCTGGAGTACAGGTTACCGATGCTCTATGTAGACATATGGCATGGCCGTTACCTTATGGAGGTAAATTGAAAGATGGATGTGTAACATGCCCTCTTCATCAAACTAGATATGACTTAGAAACTGGAGAAGTGAAAGAGTGGTCTCCATTTCCATTAATTCCTATGTACGGTAAAATTTTGGGAAAACTCCGTAGACCAAGTCCCCTCGCCATTCATACGGCGAGAGAACTTGATGGTTGGATAGAGATCAAGTTAGGCGCTTAATCTAACTTTCTTCTTTGTGTTGTTACTAGAACCGCACCAATTACTGCTAAAACAAGTAATGAAGCTCCGAATCCAGGTGTTGCATCAGAGTCATCCATAGGCTCTGGAGTCTGGACAGCTTCTACTCCCGTTCCTACTACTACAACCCCATTCATATTCATTGAGGCATGTGGTTCACAGATGTAGGTAAAGGTCTCGTCTGCATCAAATGTGACTCTGTAGTCTACAGTTGTTTCTGCAGCGCCGCTGTAGAGTCCGCCAACTAGTCTCATGGTATCTTCTGCACTAGCAGTTTCTGCAACGTTATGAGCCATTCCTGAATCTGTCCATATCCAGCATACAGTTTCTCCTACTGCTATTTCAAGGGATGTGTGATCAAATGCATATCCTGTATCATCAATTCCTACAAGATAATCACATCCTTCGGGAAGAGTTGGTGGATCTACTGGTGGCATCAATACTGCATCAATTACATGGATTACTCCATTTGAAGTCATTACATCTGCGCCTGTTACTGTAGCTCCGGAAACTGTTACTGCATCTGTTGAGACAGTGAAAGTTAGGTCATCGCCATTCAATGCAGTTGCTGTCATTCCGTCTGTTAGGTCTGTGGACATTACCTGTCCTACAACTACGTGGTAGGTTAGTATGTCAGCCAAAGTTGCTATTTCTTCAGCTGTATCAAAAGAATCTAGGTCGATTCCTGCTGCTGTGAAAGCTGCATCTGTAGGTGCGAACACTGTGAATGGTCCGTCTGCTTGTAGAGCTGATACGAGATCAGCTGCTGTTAATGCGGCCACTAAAGAAGTGTGAATTCCTGTTGCAGTTGCTGAAGTTGGTATGTCTACTGGTGGTGTCCATATGTATGATTCACAGACTGCTTGTGTAACATCGGTTAGAGCGTGTGATACTGTGTTGTAGCAACCTGTGTATGTTTGACCTCCCATGTCGAAATCTTCTACGTACATGTAAGCAATGCATTCTTCATATGTTGAACCAGCTGCAATCATGTGTGTGGCTGTGTTGTAGCAAATTCCTATTCCTGTGTATGGTGCTGGTGGCATCAATACTGCATCAATTACATGGATTACTCCGTTTGAAGCCATTACATCCGCACTTGTTACTGTAGCTCCAGATACAGTTACTGCATCTGGTGAAACAGTGAAAGTAAGGTCATCGCCATTGTATGCAGTTGCTGTCATTCCATCTGTTAAATCTGTAGACAATACTTGTCCCAGAACTACGTGGTAAGTTAGAATGTCGATTAATGTAGCATTCTTTTCTTCTGTGTCGAAAGATGTTAGGTCAATCCCTGCTGCTGCAAATGCATCATCGGTTGGAGCGAATACAGTAAATGGACCATCGCCTGACAATGTTGCGACAAGTCCTGCATGGCTTAATGCTGCTACTAGAGAGTCATGTGATCCAGTACCCATTGCATTAGTAGGGATATCTTCCGTCTCATCTGCAGCCACTATTGGGGACATTACAAGACTGGCGGTCATTAGCACGGCTATCATAACTTTTGAGTTAAACATGAAGCGGCTTGCACCACTTACCCCTTTTATATGAATGTTTGAAACCATAGTTAGTTGATTCATAAAAATTAGTAATTTTCTACGAAGCATTGGATGTATCGATTTCAAAAAAAGAAAACGATTGATTATAAGTACTGGGCAATTCAAATGACTTGATACAATGGGAAACGATAAATCGGACGTAATAATTGTGGGAGCAGGTCCAGGTGGTCTTGCATGTTCGTTGTTACTTGCTAAAGCGGGATTGAAGGTTAAAATAATCGAAAAAACAGGTACCGTTGGAGGTAGAACGAAGGTAATAGAAAAAGATGGTTTTAGATATGACAACGGGCCTACTTTCTTTCACTACACAGAAATCATAGAAGAAATATTTCAAGCAATAGGAAAAGATGCTCATGAGGAATTAAATCTGATACGACTCGAGCCAAATTACAGACTAGTATTCGGAGAAGGTGGCTCATTAAATGCGAGCACCGATATCGAATACATGGTAAAGCAAATACAAGAATTGTGTGGTGAAAATGATGCTGAGGGTTTTAGGAAGTATGTATTAGACAATCGAGAGAAACTTAAGTTATCCAAAAATTGTTTAAACTCTCCCTGGACAAGTTGGACCAATCTTGCAAATAAGAGGGCATTGAGAGTAGCCAAGGTATTGAGGCCATGGAGAAGTGTTGCATCAGATTTATCCAAATTCTTTGATGATGATAGGATGCAACTTGCCATGAGTTTTCAAACTAAATATCTTGGTATGTCTCCATTTCAAGCTCCTAGTCTGTTCACTATTTTGTCGTTTTTAGAATTAGAATATGGCATTTACCACGCTAAAGGAGGATTGGGCACAGTGACTGAAAGAATGGGGATACTAGCAGAAGAATTAGGAGTGGAAATTTGTTTGAATGAACCTGTTGAAGAATGCCTTTTTGAAGGTAAAGAAATTATTGGAGTAAAAACTGCCAAAAATACTTACACTGCCAAAAAATATGTGATGAACGTTGATTTCGCAACTGGAATGAAAGATTTGATTCCCGATAAGTTGAGAAAAAGATGGTCTAACAAGAAGTTAGACAAAAAATCTTATTCTTGTTCTACATTTATGCTTTATCTCGGGATAGATAAAAAATATGATTTGGATCATCACCAAATATACGCATCTAAGGATTATCATAAAAACTTAAAAGACGTAACGGAAAACAAGATTACCTGGAAAGACCCTTCATTGTATGTTCAAAATGCTTGTTTAACAGACCCCTCAATGGCGCCTGAAGGTCATTCTACTATCTATGTACTAGTTCCAGTTTCTAATGTTCATGAATCAATTAATTGGGAAGAAATAAAACATGATTACAGAGATGTAGTACTAGAAACCATGAAAAAACTAGGATATAATGATTTGAAAGAGCATATTGTATCAGAGACTATCGTTACTCCAGATGATTGGGGCTCCCGAGATATTTACAAAGGAGCTGTTTTCAATCTTGCACACGGATTAGATCAAATGCTTTGGAGAAGACCGCAAAACAGATTTGAAGAATTGAATGATCTTTTCTTAGTCGGCGGAGGCACGCATCCAGGAAGTGGTCTACCAACTATATTTGAGAGTGGCAGGATAAGTGCTAAGCTGATTTGTGCTGACTTAGGTGTAGATCCCGATTGGAATGGTGTAGAAACTTGGTTTGAAGATATCAAGAAGCCTAAAACAAAGTCAAAAATGGTGGTTCAGTAATGAAAAAAACACTGTTCATAGTTTTTTTGCTTATTTTAACTTCTCTTGGGGGTTGCATAGAAGAAGACCAACTAATAGATGAAGAAGAAATCATACAATCATCAGCTCCGGAAAGAATTTCATTTACTTCACCGATAATGGGGGATGGAAATAGTTCTAATCTAGATCTAGAAGATTACGTCTCTGATAATTCCGTTTTACTAATTTGGGTAGCAGCAAATTGTAGAGGTTGTCATGATTGGACGGATGTAATAGCAGAAGAAGTAAGCGCTGGGAATATAAGTAATACATCAGTTCTGAGTATTCACAGATATGCTTCATTTGAAAGTCCCTCATCTCTACAAAGTGTGTATGGTGATAATGCGTCAAATCCAGTTTCTTGGCCACTAGTTATGCCATCCGAAAATACTCCGGTACTAGACTTGGACACTGGATTAGAAAGTGAATACTCGATTTATGATGCATTCGGAAATCCATCTACACCTACTTTACAAATAATGGATTCAACAGGAAAATTAACATGGACCTCAAAAACCTATTGGGCCACAGAAGAGATTGTAGAAGAGATTAAAAGTTTACTTAATTGAGGTTTTAATATGGATGTGTATGATTTATCGTTCTTTTTGTCCACTATGTGGGTTGGACCATTCTGGATTGCTATGATGATATATCCTGAACATGAAAGAACCCAGCAATTAATGCAGGGTCCTTGGTTTTTTATTGGGCCTATTGTAATATGGTTTTTAATTTCATTTTCAGATATTTCTGGACTTATTGGACTGGCCAAAGACTCTATGGATCCATCAAATGCTTTACAAGGTTTAGCTGATTTATTAGGTACGAAAGCTGGTGCGTCTGCTGCATGGGCTCACATGGTTGCAGGCGATATATTCGTTACGAGATGGATTTGGAAAAGATGCATGAAGGCTAGAGCTGAGAAATGGATTATCGTAACTTCAGTATTTTTTGGAGTTATGCTAATGCCAATAGGTTTGGCATTAAATCTAATACTAGTTAGAGGAACACCTAATAACCAATAATAGTTAGACTCAAATATTGATTAGTTATGAAAATTAGATTGCATCAATTTCTATCTAAGAGTGGTATTTTCACATCTAAAACTAAAGTTAAAGAAGCAATTTGGGAAGGAAAAATTACAATAAATGGATCTATTGTAAAAAATATGAGTTTTGAATTTAATCCGAATAAAAAAAAAGTTATTTATGATAATAAAATAATTAAACTTCCACAAAAAGAAATTTATTTTCTGTTAAACAAGCCATTAGGTTTTATTTGTTCAAGATTGAATTCACAAGAGAAGAAATTATCTAAGAAATCTGTTTATGAATTATTCCGTGATGGAACGTCTACAACTGTATATGAGTCACTAATAACTGTAGGAAGATTGGATGAAAATACTACAGGTTTCTTATTAGTGACAACTGACGGTAAATTAGTTCATAAGATTACAAATCCAAAAAATAATATTAAAAAAACGTACTATATTGAAACTACTAGATCGATAACAAAAGAACAAATTAAATCAATAAAAAACGGTGTAGAAATATCAGTTAAAGATAATGGTGTGGTTGTCGAAGAATATATTACTAGACCAGCTATATTATCCAATGTCAAAGAATTTAGTATGGAAATAACAATTGATGAGGGTAAAAAAAGAGAGATTCGACGAATGTTGACATCTGTTGGAAATGAAATAAAAAAATTACATAGATTATCTACTGGAAATATGGTTTTAAGTGATTTTGATATAAATTTTGGAGAATTTTGTGAAATAGATATCAGAGAAATAAATATTAGTATATTCAATAATATTCAAAATGATTGAAAGCAATCAGAATGGGAATCATTGAAATTCTAATGGTATTTCTCCAAGGTTATGGCAACCGGTGAGAGTGATATAGCTGCAATTGTTGTTGAAGGTGTCTATGAAGGTACTTTAGGCCATTTAGATAAAAGATGGTGGTGGAGAGATTGGTTGAAACCAATATTATTCTATTTACTTCCTTTAATTCCTTTTCTTTATGTGACTGGATGGTACTTAGGGTTCTTCTAATCGGGCGAATTTAGTTGACTGCTCTATATTATTGTAAGATGTAATAATCTAATATTGATCCTTATTTAATATTCGAAAGTCCACCATCAACATGTATTACTTCTCCAGTAATCCAATCTGGAGCTTGACTTACTAACCATGAAGCAACATCACCAACTTCTGAAGCTAACCCAATTCTTCCTGATGGGTTCTTATTGTTACTAATTTCTCTTGCAGAATCAGAAGATAATATCTTGGAAGCTAATGGAGTATCAGTTAGTCCTGGAGAAACAACGTTGATTCTAATGCCTCTTTTTGCGTATTCTGAAGCAGTAGCCCTAGCTAGACCTTCTAATCCAGCTTTCGAAGCACTAATTGCTCCATGATTTGGCATACCTACACTTGCAGCTGCTGATGAGAATAAAATAATACGTCCACTTTTTTCTTTCATCATTATTTTAGCAGTAGAATTAATTACATTATGGGCAGTAAGTAGATTTTGCTCCACAGTATCCATAAATTGTTCTGAAGAAGTGGCATGTGTAGGGCGTAGAAATATTGTCCCAACTGCCAGAACTACAGCATCAATCCTCCCATATTCCTCCTTAATAGAATTAGCTATTTCTTGCATATCTGAATTATTTCTGGCGTCTACTGGATGTATTTTAATTCCCATTTCATCAGAAAGATTTTCGAGATTAATTTCATCTCTTGCGCTTCCAACAACTATCCAATCTTCATTTTTTAGATTAGAGACGATGCATCTGCCAATTCCACCAGTAGCTCCAATTATCCATACAACTTTATTTTCATTCATACTATCACTTCCTTACCTAAACCTAATCCTTCTCTAAATTCATCCAAAGATGGACCCATTTCAAGGATTAATTTAACATCTGGATGTGTCCTTATTACTAGTCCGTCCATATACATCAGAGATCGAATGATGGGGAACGCTTCTTCTCCAAAATCCGCACCTGCATCTTCAACAGCAGCCCTGACAGTCTTCATCATTACTTCAGTTAAACTCTGTTGTCCCACTGATCTATCTTCAAATCCATCATATATGGACTCCATATTTTTCTTAAATTTCTCTATCTTTTTGTCCGTGGGACGATTATCTGCAAGATTTAGTAATGCCTCATAAGCATAATCTTTATTATTATTTGATAAATTTTCAAAGAAATTGAAAAGTGAGATGCTTATATTTCTTGGTGCGTCACATATTGCACCATTATCGATAAATACAAAATTTCCTTCTTTATTGATTATACAATTTCCTGGATGAAGGTCTCCATGAAAAGTTCCTACACCAAACATATAGGCACCATGAATTCTGAATAATTCAATCAAATAATCCCATTCTAAAGATTGTGACCTAATTCCTTCTTCCAGTGTTTTACCATCGATAAATTCTGACACTAGAACATCTTCATTAGATAAATTATCCCAATACTTAGGAAACTGTAATCTTGGCATCGGAAAATCTTCTGAAAGATCTAATTGGATTTGTTTTAATCTATTGCCACCCTTAATTTCATTATTCAAATCTAATTCCCTCAATGTATAATCTTCTACATGATTTAACAATGCAATAGGATTGCCCACTTTCCTTAGTTTAGGAGAAAATAGAATTAGTATTTTTAGCCATCTTTTCATCCTATGAACATCTTTTTTGAATTTTGATTTATGATTAGCTTTAATTATTTTTACAACAACTTCTTCTCCAGTATTAAGACGTGCTCTATGAACTTGACCAACTGATGCGGCTGCCAATGGTTCTTCGTCGAACCATTCAATAGATTCATGAAATTCTACAGGAGCTTTTTGTTTCAGTATTGAATGAACGTCTTCAGACGGTATTGTAGAAGCTTGACCATACAATGTTTGTAATTGTTTACACTTCTCTATAGACAGTAGGTCTGGCCTAAGTGCAAAAATTTGAGAAAGTTTAACCGCCAAAAGTCCTTGATTCTGAATCCATTTCAAGTTGGCCGGTCTTTTTCTTAATATCTGGTACATGAAACGAGAGAAAGTAAATAATCTCATAATTTTCCACCATAGAATTGTTGCTTTAATAAAAAGATGTTTTTAATTAATTTTCATCGGACAACACTAAGTTATACCTACAGAATTCATCTTTATTTTCTGATGATTGAATTCTTTCTATTGTGACTTCTTTCATTGAAGAATATCTGCTCAATAAAGTACCTTCAATTATGCCATCATCAAGTTCCCATAATGGAAGTTCATCTGAATTTTCTATGTCTGGCAAAAGATGAACTTTGATGTGGAAAATAGGATCTGCATCATAACTTAGTTCACCAAGTCCTGCGTATTCATACCAGTCCATCATTTCACTTAGAAATTCTACATGACCCTCAATTTTCCTCAAACTAAATGCTAATTCTTCTCCTATTCTATTACCTACTTGGCGAAGTAGCGAGCCGATATCGATTCCAAAAGTACTGAGACTTGAAATGCCACCAGAGCCTAATTTTTTCCTTGCATCACTTATTTCTAAACCAGACGCCATGAAAGCATCAAGATTGAAAGGCGTATCAGACTCAGGTAACTCTTCAGAGATTTGTAATACATCCCTGATACGATCTAAGAAAGATCCTCCATCTAAAGTAAGTCTTAATGGATCTACTATTCTTTCTTCTGTGAATCTTTTTGATGCTAATTCAAAGGGTATTGCTTCTTCCCAAATACTTTCGATTAAATTTCTTTGTGATTCGGCAAACGGCATTGATTGGATGAGAAGGGCAGCATCTGTTTTTCCTCGGCCGACGGGATTTTCTTCGGTATTTAGGTATTGGATAGCTTCTAACTGATCCATTACTGTTCCTTGTGATTCTAAATCGTCACTGTGACGAACTACTACTGCTGGATCTAGTTCTGAAAAAAATCTAATAGTACGGCGATCTAATTGTGCCATTACTTTTACTTCAACGCCTCTTTTTGCTGCTTTATTTACTTCTGCTAATGCTGTGCTTCTGCACAAATGAAGTATTCCAAATTTACCTAGAGTAAGGATTAATGAGTGTTCAGATTCCATTGCCATTTTTTCCATTTTAGAAAATATATGTACTCTTTCTTTTAATACTGCAAACTTTGGTTCTATTTCTATATCAAGATTTATTTCTTCTTCGGCATCTTGTGTCTTTCCATCTTTGATATCTTTGAATCCTTGTTCAATTTTTTTTAATTGTTCTTTTCTAATATTGATCAAATGTTCTAGAACGTTTTTTAGAGGTGGGCTTGAGAATTTCATTGGTCTGTCAACCGTTACTGTAACTAATCCGCCACTTTGAAGACGTTCAAGAGAATTATATGCATCTAGTCTGGTAGTACCGAGCTCTTTAGCTAATTCACTGGCTTTTAGGTTTGGTTTAGCAGATAGTGCAATAACAGCTTCTGCCTCTCTTTCAGATAAGCCAGCATCAATCAAAAGTGTATTCCAATTCATGCAAATCTTTCTCCATCTGTAATTTTACTCATTGCAGAGAGAATCTTTGCTACGTGTGTCCTAGGCCTAAATAACCAGTCATAAACATGATGTATAGTATTATCTGGACCTAACAAAAAGGATGATTTTGCCGGAAATAAACCTAAATGATTTGCTACCCCGAAATCTAAAGCAACCTTTCTATCAGGGTCGGAGAGTAAGGTGAATGGCAGGTTTAATTCTTCTTTGAATTCTTTATGTTGTTCTACTGTATCTTGGCTGATTCCAACAACTTCTACTGGAGGAGTGAGAGAGCGAAATAAATCATACTGGTCTTTGAATGATAGACATCCCCTCTTGCATGTTGGAGAACCATCTTTTGCATAGAAAAACAATACCTTCCACTGACCATCTAAATCGGACAATGAAAAGACTTCTCCCTCGCTAGTATTCAAAGTAAACCCTGATGCAGTGGAACCAATTAAAGACGACATAATGAACCCTCCCTTGTTTATAGATTAAAACCTAATCGTTTTTTAGAGCATATGACCCATTCTATTCTTCTTGGTAGCTAGGTAATCTTTATTGTTCGCAGAAATTCCACTAATGTGAGAAAATCTCTTGCTTACTTCAATGCCATTATTTTCTAATCCTTTTATTTTAAGAGGGTTGTTCGTCATCATTCTGACTCTTTCTATTTTCATTTCCTTCAGCATCTCAGCAGCAATCTTGTAATCTCTAGCATCTGCAGGTAAACCTAAAGCTAGGTTGGCATCTAAAGTATCATAACCTTCATCTTGCAAGGCATATGCTTGAATTTTGGAATGTAAACCAATGTCTCGACCTTCTTGTCTGAGATACAATATTGCCCCTACTCCTTCTTCTTGAATTTTCTTCATTGAGAGTTGTAACTGTGGACCGCAATCGCATTTCATAGATCCAAAAGCATCCCCAGTTAGGCACTCAGAATGAATTCTGATTAACGGCGCTTCTACAGAATTAAGGTCACCGGTATATAGTAACGAATGTTCTTTTCCGGTCGAATCGACTGTGACTCTAATCCTAAAGTTGCCATGCTCGGTTGGGAGCATTGCATCAGCTTCAATGTCTACTGGTTCAGCTTGTCTTCTAACTTGTATGGTCATACTTGCTGAATCGTACTTACACTTATGAATAGATGTTTATTGCTATCTGTAATATTACTAATTTTACTACACATTTGAAAACACTTACTTATAGGTGATAAGATACAAGCAGTGTTTTGTAGAGGCGTTCGGGTGAGTATGACGGAACAAAAAATATCTCG
The DNA here is from genome assembly GCA_002457145.1 of Marine Group II euryarchaeote MED-G38. Lineage (GTDB taxonomy): Archaea > Thermoplasmatota > Poseidoniia > Poseidoniales > Thalassarchaeaceae > MGIIb-O3. The sequence continues at coordinate 98,479 of NTJP01000003.1, read as the reverse complement.
AATACGCCCTTTAAATAAAATGCCCATTAATTCTTCTGGTGACTATATTCTGTACTGGATGACATCTGCTAGAAGATTCCACTACAATGCAGCGATGGACAGAGCAGTAGGATTAGCAATAGAATTAGGCAAACCAGTTTTAGTTGTGGAATGTATGTCAATCAGACACGACTGGGCAAGTGAGAGAATTCTATCTTTCTCTGTTCAAGGAATGTTAGATAATATCAAAATATTTGAAGAAAATAACATCACATATCTCCCTTGGGTAGAAACACACAAAGATTCTGGGAATAGACTGCTTGCAAAATTATCTAGCCATGCATGTTCGGTAATTACTGATGATTATCCTACTTATCTACCAAGAACCATAATGGAAAGGGCAGCTAAAATATGTGAAGTAAGAACAGAAGCTGCTGACTCAAATGGAATTCTTCCAATGGCTTGGGCTGGAAAAGAACATATGACTGCGTACTCATTTAGAAAACATGTCCAAAAGAGTATGGCTGATGCACTGTTGAATTTACCACTAAAAAATTCAACAGAAGGAATTTCCGCAGATCTTAAATTCGACAGAAAAGAAATGGCATCTTTATTTGCAGCGGTTGAAGTAAAATTTACTCCTCTAGAGTGGTTATGGAGAGTAGGCGAGACAGGAAAAATATCACAAGAGGCCATGTTGCCATTGAATATAGATCATGAAGTGAAACCAGTCAAGAAAATGAAAGGAGGGCGATTTGAAGCGTTAAAAAGAATGGAAATATTCCTCGAAATCAACCTTAAAAGATATTCTACAGACAGAAATAATACCGAAGACCCCGCAGTAAGTACTCTTTCTCCATGGTTTCACTTTGGCCATATTTCAACAATAGAGGTAGTCGTTGAGCTTTTCAAAAGAAGTAATTGGACATATGATATGACATGTTTCGAAGATATGGGTAAAGGCACGAGAGCTGGATGGTGGGGATTATCAGAGAGTGAAGAATCATTCTTAGATCAAATCATCACATGGAGAGAGTTAGGATTTAATTTTGCTCATTATAGAAGAGATCATAAATCTATAGATTCTATACCAAACTGGGCAAAAAAATCACTTCAAGAACACGCTGAAGATGAACGTAAGCCATATACTTTTGATGACATAGAAAATGCTCGAACAGATGATGAAGTTTGGAATGCTGCACAAAGAGAATTACTAAGAACAGGATTAATCCACAATTACATGAGAATGGTTTGGGGAAAGAAAATTCTAGAATGGGCTCCTGATCCTAATACTGCTGCTGATTGGATGATTAAAATTAATGATAGGTGGGCTTTAGATGGTAGAGATCCAAATTCTTACACTGGAATTTTTTGGGTTCTAGGACGTCATGATAGGGCATGGGGTCCAGAAAGACCGGTGTTTGGTAAAGTTCGTTACATGACTACTGAGAGCGCAAGAAGAAAATTAAAATTAAATAACTATATTGATAGATGGTCAGAAAATGCCCCTCTACCTAAAGAAATACAGAGGCTATAGAATGCCGACAAATTACAAACATGAAACAATAGTCAATGCCGATGTAGAATCCACATTTGATTGGTTTGAACATGAAGGATCATTTAGAAGATTGATGCCTCCATGGGAAGTTGCAGAGGAAGTTAGAGCAGATGATTCTCTGGAAGTAGGCTCACAAAGGGTGTTTAGATTTCCAGCACCAGGTGCTCCTTTCTTCAAAATGACATGGGTTGCCGAACACACTGGATACGAGAAACCGGCTGATAATAAAGCATATTTTGCGGATACAATGGTGAAAGGACCATTTTGGAAATGGAATCATGATCATTTTTTGACCGAGGTTGATGGAGTTACAACAGTGGTTGATGATGTTACATACAGTGTTCCTTTTGGTCCATTAGGAATGCTGGTAGACAAGGCCCTAGGTGGCTCTTTGGTAACTGGAAGAATTTCTTCAATGTTCAAAGCAAGAGAATACAGACTAAAGAGAGATATGGATAATCATATTAAATTTAAACATATAGATAGGAAAAAAATATTGATTGCTGGTTCCTCTGGCTTGATAGGTACACAATTAGTCGCATTCTTAGATACTGGTAATCATGATGTTTGGAGATTAGTTAGGAAAAAATCAGATCCTAGTAAAAAGGAAATTTCATGGTATCCTTCCGAAGGAAAAATTAACCCTAGTGAAATAGAAGGTTTTGATATAGTAATTCATCTAGGTGGTGTAGGAATAGGTGATAAGCGATGGAGTAAAAAAAGAAAGGCAGCAATTAGAGACAGTAGAGTAGATAGTACTACATTATTGAGTGATACTTTAGCCAATCTAAATAGTAAACCAGATTTATTCATGGTGGCAAGTGCAATAGGATATTATGGAAATAGAGGAGAAGATATTGTAGATGAGAATACTAGCATAGGTGATGATTATCTTACAGATATTTGTGGAAAATGGGAAAAAAGTGCCGACTCTGCTAGAAGCGCCGGAATTAGGACTATTCATACCAGAACAGGGATCGTAATCTCTGCAGTTGGTGGAGCATTAGGTAAAATGCTTTTACCGGCAAAAATGGGAGGAGGGGGGCCTATTGGAGGAGGGAAACAATTTATGTCATGGATTTCTATGGATGATCAAATATATTCTATGTATCATCTCATGATGAGTGAAGAAACTGAAGGCGCATATAATCTTACAGCACCTAATCCTGTTAGGCAAAAAGAATTTGCGAAAACTCTTGGAAAAGTTTTGAGGCGACCAGCATTTGCGCCATTACCTGGATTTATGATGAAAATAATGTTTGGAGAAATGGGAGTAAAGTTAACTTTGGATAGTCAAAGAGTTATTCCTAAAAGACTTCAAGAAACGGGATATAAATTCACTCATGAAAATTTAGGACCAGCATTACAAGATTCATTAGGAAAGTGGAGATGAATAATTGGTAGATTCTCATGAGTATTTAGTAGGGACTAAAATACCTGATTTTGATTGCTTGAATGATGAAGGAAAATCAGTTAATACTTCAGATATTGAAGGAAAATGGACTGTAATGTTTTTTTATCCTAAGGATGAATCGCCAGGATGTACATTACAGTCCTGTTCATTTAGAGATAGATACGATCAATTTTTAGAACAAGGAATATCACTTTATGGTGTTTCATCTGATTCGGTAAAATCTCATAAAAGATTTAAGCAAAGATATAGATTACAATACTCTCTTCTGAGTGATAAGGGCGGAGTACTGGCTAAAGCACTAAAATTGAAGAAAGATTTTGGTTTTCTTCGCGCAAGAGTTACATTTGTAATAGACCCGGAGGGAACTATTGCCTTTGCACATACCAGTCAATTAGGAGTTACTGGACATGTCAAAAAAGCATTAAAGGTAATAAAATCCCAAGGGGCAATAGCATGAATAATCCGTTTGATAAACTAAGTGAAATTTCTGTAGATAAGCCAAAAACTGTTATTGCAATAGCTATTATTGGTATTTTTGCATTATCTTCATTTGCTCAATACATAGTTTTTGATAATTCTGAAGATGCTTTTTGGCCAGAAAATGACACTACTTCACTATTATATGAAGTAGAAGATACTTACAATGTTGATTTGGATTTAGTTAGATCGATTGTAAAATTTGATGGAGATTTAGAAGAAGAGTCAACATGGATAATGCTTGCAAATGTAGAATCACAAATGCTTGGATATGAAGAATTAGTACCATTCCATTATGGTTTATTTGGGGGATCTCCAAATACAGGCCCTGCTAGTTCGGTAATGTTCTGGCAACAAATACAAGATCCTGGATCAGATACTTGGTCAAGTGGTGTTGAGGCTGCTTTGATGAATGTTGTAATGTCTGATGATGAAAACTTGAGTTCAGCAGTTGGAACGGCAATGGCTGCAATAACAAGTATTCCATCTGTAGATTATCCTGATTCTACAGTTCTAAACCAATGGAGTGAGACTAGTTCTGTCAGAGGAACTCCAAGCGAATGGCAAGCAAGAATGGATTCTGGAGATAATAATGCTGATACAATAAATAATTTGATTGGAATGGTATCTGGATTGAAAGATGGTAGGACCATAGAGCAAAATATGACTATTGCACCTTTACAGGGTCAACTGATGGGTGCTTTATCACCATTGAATGCACTACAGAATTTAGATATGAAAAGTTCAATGATGAGTATGTTCCCTACAGAATCTAGAGATGATCCTTGGACATTAGCTAATATGGCTCTGATAACTGTAGCCATCGATACGAAACCTTCACTACATGAAGTTGAATTAGAAACAGAAGTTTCTGTTTTGGTAAGTGATATGAGTGTTGACTTAGAAACTAGTTTAATTAATTCTGTTAATATTGAATATTCTGAAAATGACGAATTAACAGTATTCAGTTTTTCTAGATTTGCTGAAGAACAAGCGGGAAATGTTGGAGCAGAGATTGGAATGCTAACAAGTGCATCTGTTGTAATTTTAGGAATAATTTTATGGAGGCAATTTAGAAGCGTTAGAGATACTAGCATTGTTATTTTCTTAACTTTATTAGCAATAGGGGCTACTTATGGAGTATCGGGAATTCTAAAATTAGAATTCAATGCTGCAATGAATAGTATCCCGATATTACTTCTAGCAATAGGTGTGGATTATGGCCTGCACGTAGTGTTACGCTATCGTGAAGAATTAGTCAATATGGATTCTAAAGGAAAAGAAACGATGGCTGATTTTTCTAAGGAAGCAAGATTAAAGGCACTTAAAACTGGAACAATGCTTACTTCTGCTGCTTTAGTTGTGGCAATTTTCACAGATATGGTTGGATTTTTAAGTTTCAGATTATCTTCTCAGAATTTCTTAGTTGTCTTTGGAACGGTAATCGCAGTTGGGTTATTTTTTATATATTTATTATCAATTACTGCATTACCAGCATTACTTACAGTTCTTAAACCCCAAAAAATTCCTGTTGCTAAATCTGTTAAGGTAGAGAAAAGTAAATTCTCAACATGGTCAGGTGAGCAGGCACTCAACCCAATGACTGTGGTAGTTGCTGCATTGTTACTTTCTTTACCTGTAGGTGCAGGAATAACCCAGCTTGAGATTGGTTTTGATTTTAGAGATCAATTGGATGAAGATATCCCAGTAGTTGCCAATTTCTTAATTTTAAGTGATGAATTTTCTGGACAAAATCAACCTCCCCTATATGTTGTATTGAATGTAGAAGTCTTTAGTGAAGAAGGAAAGAATGCGTATCTAAATTCGATGTCAGTTCTAGACGCAGACCCTAGTATAACAGATCAAACAGGTGTCTGGGAGGTTCTAGAATTAGAATCTTCAAGAGATTCTGATTTAAGAGAAATATTAGATTCATTAGATACAGCAAATCCAGAATGGTTATCATTACAAGATTGGGCAGATGCTAATCAAGATTTGACATTTAGATATTTAAGAGGAGATTTCAAACAAACTGTGATAAGTTTCCAAGCACCAACCTTAGACTGGCAGAAAACGGTTGATTTTGTTACTGAATTAGATAATTCACTTAATGAAGAAGGAGAAGCGAGTATTTCTGGTAGAGGGTTAATATTAGCACAAGTTAGTGAAGATGTGGCAAAATCTGCTGTAGCGTCAACTGGAATTGTAGCTGGTATTATCTTGATTATGTTATTGGGAATAAATATTTCTAGAGAAAAAACACCTCAAAGAGGAATTTTGAAAGGATTTGTGATGTGGTTACCACTTTCGATTGTTGTTATTTGGGTTTATGGATTGATGGGATGGTTTGGATATCAATTAAACTCACAAACAGTAACTATAGGAGCACTAACATTAGGCCTTGGGGTAGATTATGCAGTTCATTTTGTTACTAGATTAGATGAAGAGATTGAGCATGACCCAAATGCAGGAATAGTAAATTGGATTTCAATAACTAATGCAACCACAGGAAGAGCCATGATGGCTGCAGCATTTACAACTGCAGGAGGATTTGCAGTTCTCAATCTAAGCTCTCTTTTACCTCTCAGATTATTCGGCCAAGTATTCGTAATTGCAATACTTTTAGCACTAGTTTCTAGTATAATTTTACTACCTTGTTTGATGAGTATTTTTGGTCTAATTCCCAAAGAAGAAAGTTCTGTATAAAATAGAAAATGATTTGCAGATATACAAAGATATATATTTGATTACAACAAAAATAAACACTCTTTAATTAATACCTCGTCAATGGTAAAAGTATGAACGTAGCACAAATACTTACTTTCCTTGTTGGAGGATATGCATCAGTAGCAATAACAATAATGGGATTCATGCCTTTAGTAGCATAGAATTATTATTGTAAATTACTGAAATGCAAATTGAATCTGAATTGGACTAATTATCTTCTGTAGAAGTATTCCACCACTCAATGTCTTGAGGAGTCTCATTATTTTCTAGTGTCGGTTCTTCAAGAATGATAATGGGTATATTCTTGGTTTTTATTACGTTATTTCTTGTAGGTATTAAAAAAACTAAACCAATCAAGATACCTACAGAACCACAACATATGAAAGGGATTGAAAGATCTCCCTGTGAAGTTGGTTTTGTATAAGCCTCATAAACGATGTAGAGAGGTAAAATACTGAAAATTATTATGCATATGCCAATGATTTTTTTCAAAAATACAAACACTAAATCTGTATTTCTTACTGTTTTATTTGGTACTGAAATAGTCATAGGCTGAGAAACTGAAATATTTTCAAATGAAGTTGGAATATTATTTTTATTTGTTTTACGTTTCCCTAATTGGATTAAAATCACACCAATAAAAAATTGAAAACAACAACAACATGTTACTGTAGAAGTAATTTCCTCCACATCTTCTGTTAAACGACTATTGGCTGGATCATCGGGATAGTACCAAACTGATACATTAAATGAAGAATTATATTTTTCTAATGTAGTATCTATACAACTAACACTCGATTTAGATATGGTATATTCTACAGGTTGCCCGTAATTGCCATAAAAAACCTCTCCGTTTACAGTATATGTATAATTTAAAAATGCATAACATCGAAATTCATCACTATAATATTGTCTTCCATTGATTGTATTTTTTATTTCTCTATATTCTTCAAACCATTCAGTTCCTTCTTCTACATGACCATAAACACGTTCCGTCTCTGGTTGTAAAAACATATTTAATAAACCCATAGTGAATAAACAGATGATGGCCCAAAAAATAATAAATATTAGGAGAAAACCTTCTCTAAAGATTGATGTATGATTACTATCTTGCCTACTATCCAACATATTTGTAACTGTATAAGTTTAATTATTTTATTTTAATATGACCCCTAATATGTATTCAATGAATAAATATTTAATTTAGTTTATTATGCACATACTATAAATGGATGAGAATAAACTATTAGTTACTGATTTAGTTCGTAGATATGACATAGATTGGTTACGTGTTATATTATTTGGCTTACTAATTTGGTTTCATTATGCTATTTTCTCTATTGAACAAATTAACGATGACATGATATTTAATCTTCCACTATATTTTATCATTACAGTAATGCATCAATGGAGACTAGCGGCTTTGTTTATTATTTCGGGGATGGGAACAGCATTCGCTTTTCGAAGAAGAACTTGGAAAAATTACATCAATGAAAGGTTTATCAGGCTTGGTATACCATTATTATTTGGTATTTATATTCTATTTTTTGGGGTTTTTAGTCCGATTAAATCTACAATTCTATTATTCACCATATTTCCAGGTTCTGATGATATGCCATATGGACACCTCTGGTTCATCTATAATTTACTTATTTACTCTATTTTACTAACTCCATTATTTTCTCATGTCAGAAATAATCCTAGTGGTAAAATTGTAATATTTGTGCGTTCTATATTCAATATTCGTTACGGATTAGGAATTTTATTTTTACCACCAATAATACTCAGTATTAATGGTATTTTATTCAAACCATGGGAGTTTGGAGAGGTTGGTATGTGGTGGGAATTTCCGCGTTATTTACTATATTTCTTATTCGGATTTTTAATGATTTCTGCTAAAGAAGACTTCTTCAAAGTTATTGATAAAATAAGAATTCCAATTACAATCTTTACTCCCCTTCTAGCTATTATTTGGTTCCTATCAATTGATGAATTTGGAATACCAAATGTAATGGAGGGAGGATGGATGAAAAATTCTCAGTGTATTCTTGAAAGCAGTGCTGGGACTCTTGCATGTTCAGCTTTTTCATTGGAAGCGATACTGGCTGCATTTATTCAGTCATTTCATGCATGGTTCTGGTGTTTATTCATATTCAGTTGGGCATCAAAGCTACTTAATCGGCCCAGTAAATGGTTAGTATACCTCAATGAAGCAGTTTACCCAACCTATATTGTCCATATGCATCTAACGTTTTTGCCAATTGCTATTTTTGGAATTATTGGCCTAAATTATTATCTTGGTTTGACTCTAGGTACAATATTTGTCATGTTTGCAGTAATGTTATGCTTTGAGATTTCTAGACGAGCCGTTTGGGCAAGACCATTATTTGGAATTAAAGGTGGTTTTTCAGAAATTGAGAAATTATTTCCATATAATTTAATTGATGAAACCGCAACTAATGTAATTATTTCTATAATATTTCATCTCTTCACATTAGTCATGATTATTGGTCTATGGACGTTTTACTTGGGAGGATTGAGTATTTCCTGAATTATTAAAATTTTATCCTGAAATAACTAATTTACCATTATTTTTAATAATCTTCTTAATTGAAAACTCCATTCCTAGTGAAAGTAAAACAGCAATAATCTGAAATATGGAGAATACAATATTCCAAGTTAAACTAAATACAAGTCTTGGGAATGGGGGTGCGAATGCCAAAGTTGCAAAACAACCTACTAATTGTAGAGATAGTGCAAGGGCATAAGGGCGTAGTGAAAGATTTCTCTGTTTTAATTTCGATACTATTGCTGTAGAAGATAGTAGTAGTGGCAAGGAAATTAAAAGAGCCATCCATTCCGTAGGTGGATTATCTCTAGCCCCTACATAGCCGCCTTTTACAATAAGTCTACCAGGATCGAGTTCTCTTGGGTGGGGGAGAGCCCATGCCTCTAAGCCATTTACTTGGCCCAACATTGTCCACCAAAGTGTCCATATCACTAATGGTAGAATTGCTGCAGCAATGAATGGTTTAGGATTTTTTAGATTATAGTTTTCTAACGTAATCCATTTCCATTCTGTACGCATTAGAACATCAATTGAAGAGATTATCAAGAGGGTTACAGCTGCTGACCATGCCCCCCAAGTAAGAACTAATAGACCACCTAATGCAGCAATATCGATTTCTTTTGGTAATTTTATATTGAATAATTTATTAGGGACAATATTTACTCGCTGAGAGATTCCTATGATACCCATAATCAATATGGTTAGTAAAGAAATTATATCGATTAAAGAAATTTCAATCCAATTTACAAACAATATTAGTAATAACCAAATTGAAGTAAAAATACCGTCTATTTTGTATTCTTCTGGATTACTAAAATATCTATAAATGGGACCAGTTATTGAAAGAATAAGAATACTAAATATCAAATTCATATTATTATCTGGCCAACCAGATTGAACTAAATGTAAAACCCAGTGTTCCCCAACAAGCCTTTCATGAACTCCCATAATACCTAGTAAGGAAATGGTTCCCAGTGCTAATAAAGAATATTTTTCATGTTTAGTTTGAAAATTATCTCTGGTCTTAAATCTACGATTTATAATAATCCAAGTTAGAGGTATTAAAGTAAACCATAGCCTTATACTACTGAAACTTAGAACCAAAGCAGCTGCTAACCACGGCCACCATTCTGGCATACTACTAATCCATTTATGTTGTTTTTTCTTTGAATTAAAATTCTGATGTTTATTATTAGTTAATGCCCACCAAACTATCCAAATTGATGAAAAGGCTCCTATGAGTCTAGGAAAAATTGTGACATAACCTATAAAGGCATGGCTTAATATCATCACCGTTAAAACAGTTATAAATATTGCAGAAACTCTACGTTCTTCAATAGTTTTTGGTATCCCCATTCCAACTAATAAAATTGCTGAAGCAGCAAGAAGGCTCCATGTACTTGCTGAAATTAATAAATCTATAAATCTGGTAAATTCAGCATCTATTGGTATTTTATCCCATTCAATTATATCGGAATATATGTCATTTGCTGCAGGCCTATCTATAGATTGAAGAAAAATTTGTCTTTCATATGCAGCTTGCCAGTTCCACATATCAAGTTCAGCTCTTTCTGTTGCAGAAATATCAAGAATATCTAATGGTATTCGACCATGTAATTGAACTGGGAAGGGAAGATCAAGGACTGCTATAGTTAGTGCTGGAATATCACGTTGATGACCTTCTGAATGTGAGCCTGGAATAATACTAGGGCCCCAAACTAATGCAGCAACTTCTCTAGTTACATCTTGGGACGAACCATGAGTTCCTAGTTTTGTCATACCATGATCAGCAGTAACAAGAATTGTCCAGTTTTCTGGAACTTCGTCTAAAACCTCATCAATTAAACCATCTATATGAGTAATTTTTTCTGAATACTTTTCTCCAGTAGTTCCCCACCTATGGCCTACCTTATCTGGTCCTGAAAAATGAGCTCCGATTACATTATAAGAATCATTTTCAAACCATTCAAATAAGACATCAGCAGTGTCTTCATCTCCTTGATAATAGTCTGCATGTCCAAGGAAAGTATTTGTGAATTGTAAGTCTTGCATATCTCCATACATATTTCCAAAAACATAACTACCGACTAGTCCAACATCATATAGTGGGTTATTAGTTGATGCGAGCGTCCAAGCATCATCTCCACCAGGGTGTTCTAAATTGAAATTTCGAAGTCCGTCACTCGGAGAATTGGGTACACCATTCATAATTTCAGAGACACAGGTAGCTGAAAGAGTAAGTGGCCCGGTTCTCAAATGAAGAGTGGCGCCACTTTCTCTTCGCTCATTTAATAATGGCATACTCTCTTCATCAAGCATCCAACCTTCGCCGACTCCGTCAAGAATAATGAGAATAAACCCTTCACTGAGAGGTTCGTGACTAGAGGGTGGGCGGATTGTTATTCCTTCTGGAGTTTCGGAATCGAGTAAAACATGAGGTGCGGTAACAAATAAAGGTATAATTAGCATTAAGGTGAGATAAGTAAATGGTCTTGAACGAATTAAATCTGCTAATTGGTTAAATTTGGCGTCACTCACAGATAATCGTAAGTGACTTATAATTAAATAAGATTGGTCAAATTTTTTTTTAGGAGTAGATAATTATACTATTCGTCATTATTGATAAATTATATTGTATAAATTACGCCAATGATTCATTTACCTGATTAATGATTACACATGTAGACCATCCTTCTTCATGATCATAATGTGGATTGAAGCCGGTGTAAAGATTAGTGATATGATCGTCAAATTCAACATTTAATTTAGGGTATTCAAGTTTTGTCTTCAGTATTACTGAATCTATTAAATTGTATAAATCAATCAAATTCTCGGCGACCAGTCTGTGACGTGCTATTTTCATATCTAACTAGTGATGGTATATACTTGAATAGTTTACTAAAATAACTAAGTTAAAAAGTCCTATCTAACTATTTTCTGGAGGATAAAATTCAGTTAGCATACCTACTGACTCATATAAACTTGGACCATTGCCAAGGTAGTAAACTGAACCTAGACGGTTTCGAGAATCTTCGGCTGTAGAATTGAAATTTTCTGCACAACTATCAGTACAGCCATCTGCAAACGCAACATAAACACGTCCATCTCTATCAATATGTAAATCATTAAAATCCAGTAAATTTCTATTAGAGCCCCCGATATCTCTACAATCTCCACTATTCAGACATATACTTCCAATCTGAACAGGATCTGGAGAAACTCTAATTGTATGAAAGATTGGATTTATATCTAAAGCATTTAAGCTGAATGTAATATAAAGGTAATAACTAACATTACTAGATGCATAGTGTGGATTTCCGTCCCAAGGCTCTCCATCAATATTTGAGATATCTAGCTCACTAGAATTTTCGCTCCCTAGGTATGTAATTGCTATCCTTCCTGGATCTCCAGCATCAATTTGAGGAAAGGTGGTAGATATTACTTCTATGGGGCTAATTCGAATACTTTCTTGGTCCCATGATTCGCCAGAGTCTATACTACGTGACATGTATACGCCAAAATCTTGTCCTGACCAAATGTGGTATGCATTGGAATTTGTATCGGTAGCGACTTCAGAGTTTTTACGAGGATTAGGAGTTCCTACATCCTCCCCCATTTCACGAGTTTCCCAAGATAAACCATTATCTTTAGAAAAAATTACTGCAGGAATTTCGACTCTAGGAGTAACATATACAGTTCCATCAGGGGCTGTAGTGATTGCACCATGTAGGCCTCCATTTGTGGTAGCAAGTCCGTATATTTGGCCACCTACTTCGAAAGAAGCACCTCCGTCGAAGCTAGTGTAACAGAATATTCCTGCAAGTTTATTGTAACAAAAATATACAGCTTCATCATAAAGCGGCGTGATTGCGCCAGGTATTCCGTATCCGTCACTAGTCCAAGGCCCGGTTGCAAGTTTAATGTGATCATTCAGCGGGAGCGGTCCAGAGTCATGTGGGTTACCCAACCAGGATTCTCCATCATTATCTGACCATCCAATCCAAGTCGATTCTAGCCCCATCATGTGTATGTTGAAAATTCGATCAGTAACTGGATCTACCCAACCATATGGATCACTAGTGAAAGGTGCTTGAGTAAAATCTCGAGTATTTTCCCATGTCAGACCATGATCGCATGAACGCATTGGCAATTCCATGGCAATAAAAAATATACAACCGCTAGAAGTTATTCCTATGCTAGGTTCTGGACCGATCTCTCCAACATTACTAAAAACAAAATCAAATGGAATTTCTAAAATGCTATCATATAGGGCAATATCGACAGGCATACCATTTCTATCAGTAACAAATTCACCGTCTATTCGAGATGATTGATCAAAAAATACAGAGTTGACATTGGATTGGATGCACCCTGAAAGAGAAATAGTAATCATCATAATGCCAATGACTGAGGCAAGCTTCATATTATCACCCAAAAGCCAATAGAAGATTATATTATCCATTAGTAAGTCAGAAAAAAACTAATATTTTCATTCACTTTTGTGAATAAAGAAGTCAGATTTAATTTGTTCTTCGAGTCTAATCCATAATTTATCGATATCTGTCATTGTATTACCTATTTACCAATCGCTTGTGTTTACCTATAAACAGTCGTTTAAAAATAAAAATACAAATATATTCAAAAGGTATTGATATTTTAGATTCTTTCCCATTCTAATAATAACTTACCATCAGGATTTATTCTTAAAATTGGCGACCATATAGAAGAGTCGAATGATTTGTAGGCATCTTCAATATTGATATCCATCTTTTCTAATAATAAATTATCTAATTTAATTTTAAAATTAGATTTATCTGAGGTAAAAACTGGAGAAGATGAAATATTAATAACTATATTTTCCTTTGGTTCTTCTTTAGTTAGATTATCAATACTTTCATTTACATTAGTAGGAATTACATTTTTCTTTTGTTTATCCTCAGTTTTTTCTGGTAAACCTATTTTTGACAATATTGGTTCCGCTCCCTCAATAGTACTGCCTATTCCCAAACCACCTTTAGAAGAATATAATACAGCTTGACCGATTAAAGTTAAAGCTGCTAAAAATAACATTAAGACTAATATTAAACCAGCAAATTGAGAACCAAGGGAGATTAATCCTAAAGGTACGCCAACTAATCCAAATAATCTCCTCCAACCTTGATCCCGCTTAAAGCCTAAAATCATATGATGACCAGCAATTATAATTATTACTATTGCAAAGAAATCTAAAAGACCTATTTCTTCAGCAAAAGGCATCATAAATAATATTGTAAATAAAGAGCCGATTAATCCTAAATTATATTGATAGTCAAAATTAATTATTGATTCTGATAAATTTTCATCAATTGGAAATGGATTATAATCGGCCCATGAACAATATAACATACATATTCCAATAAATGATGGCCATAATGATACATAACCAAACGCTACTTGGCCATCGAGTAAGAAATATAGAGTTAAGGTTTGAAGTAAAATAGAGCTATGGAATAGCCAAGTTCGATTATTATAGAAGGTATCAAATGCAATAATAAGACTAGTGAAAAATGGTATGAAATCACTAATATCATCAGACAATAAAAGGAATGAATATCCCCATATTCTTGAGACCGGGGCTAAATATTCTAATTGATCAATAGAAAAATTATCCTTAAAATTAGTATATAGAATACCATTTCTTATTAATAAATATTGGATCAAGCCAATCAAACCAGCAACAAAAGTTGCATATCCAGTATGATAATCATCTCCTAAGTTCATTAATTGTGTAAGATTTAAAATTGCCCAATATGCTCCAATAGGAGTTATCCAGAACCAATGTCCTAAACCATACTTCCATGACCCATATGTTAGTAGAGATATTATGAATATGGGTGCTAATTTTTCATCTGGGAGTAAGAAAGATATTCCTAATAATACAGCAATTAAAGGGCCAAAGAATTGTTCTGGCCCATACCTCGAACCTTCTGGACGTCGATTTTCTATTGGAATATTTACTAAAACCATCAAAGGTAAAAACAATAATAACAAAGATGACCAACGAGGAGTTATTAATATAAATAATTCAGAGTTTTGACCAAGGTATGGGATACTTTCAAGCAATGGCCAAAGTATTGAATTATCGGAATAATTACTTCCAAATATAGTAGCATAGCCAACTGAAACTAATGGTAGTATTAGTAATAATGGAGTAGATACATGTTTTGTAGCCCTATATACTACAAGAGTGTATACTGGTATCGCCAATAATCCTCCTGAAATATCCGTCAGACCAATTAAAACAAGAGATATTAGTGTTAAGCTACCATAATTTCTTGCTTCCTGAGAGAGATCATGTATTTTTTTGAGTTTCATATTAACAACGAATGGTGCCGAAAGAATAAGTAAATCATGTAAGATTAATGTGTATATACTTCCATTTTCTTCTAACAAGATAGCGGATGAAATTGCGGCAATAGGAAGTAGAAATATAATTCCAATTAATCTTTCAACTGGCGTAGAGGATCTTATTGCTCCGGCTTCAATAGCAATTAGAATAACTAAAATTGCTAAAATTATTAATATTAACTGTATAATTTTTTCAGATTCTTCTGGAATATTCGCTACCAAAGCGATAAATATTAAAATTATCACAAAGGTGAATTCTGACCTTAAAATAAAATTTTCAGAATTTTTCCTATATGTGTGACAAATAGTATAAATTATTAAGGCGAAAATAATTGAAAATAGATCGATATTAAATAATTCAAAAGTACCAAATACTTGGAGGCTTACGAGTAATATTGGTAAAAGAACGTATGATGAGTATACATTTCTATCCAATAATGCATCAAGACTTATTTCTTCTCTACTAATGTAGTTATAGAATGTGATTATTGACGAGACAACTATAATTAATGGAAATAAGATACCTGATTCAGATAATAGTACAATATTTATGGATGCGGCAAGAATTACTAATGAGGGGCCAAAAATATCTCCAAATCTACCTCTATTTTGACACCAATAACCTAATGCCAGTATTAAAGGAAATAGTATTAAGCTCGATCCTGTGGCTGAATCAATAGTGAAATCGCCAATATTTATTAAATCAATTTCACTTTCTATTCCTATAACACTTGAAATCAGCCAAGCAATAATCATAGCAAAATATGTTGCTTTTACTACCCAGTCTCGGGCTTGTTCCCTTGTTTCCAAATAAATGAATGCTAAAAATCCGATAAACCAACCAATTAATGCCGCTTCTGAAGATAACAAAGTTAGCGAAAGGGCAAGGGCTATGGGCATAGCAGGAGTTCGTAACATTGCAGTAGGTGCGAACCAACCAATCAATAGTGATACCCACAGCCAAAAAGTTAATCCAAAAGGCTCAGAGCTATCTATTAATCCTACAAAAATATATGATGTTTGACTACCTGATGCAATAATTTGTGCAAATAAAATAGCTGAAACAACAACTCCCGAGCCTCTTTCAATCATCTGTTGGGAGAGACTTTTATCTGTAGCAGTGATTCCTATTATTATAACAAATGGAACTAGTAAACTTATATGTTCAAAATTATAAATTCCTAATAATAATGGAAGGGCAACTGCTAAACCTGACGCTAGTAAATATAATGCTGATCGATTAAGACGAAGAGATGCTAGAATTGAACTTGTCATTAATAAAATAAATGAAGATGTTAGAAAAATATCTAAAACACCATTAGAATAATCCATCCATATTGATATTGCACTAAATGCTAGACTGATTGGCGCTAAAATAACAATAGTCCTAGGTAATGTACCTAACGAATGTCTATTTATCATTTTAATACTTATTTCCATTACTATAATAATAGAGATTGTTTGAAGTAATGAAAGCCATACTGGAATCCATATATCCCTATCTTGAATCTCGATCCATTCATTTTCCTTTCCCATAAAGAAAACTAAAAATCTAGAGAGCCATATTGCTGAAAGGGAACCCATTAAAACAGCAGTAGCTGCGGAGTATTCTTCAATTGCATTTTCATTTCTTTCTTGACCTTTTGTTCTACTTAACCATTCGTGAAATATTATGCAAGATATAGCGGTAGCGCCAGTAACAATTCCCAAAGTCAAATATGCATAATCACTAGTTACATTAACTATTGTTACATAATAAATTGCATATGCTAATAAGAACCCACCCGCGGCTAGAGAAGCATAAAATCCGTAAAGAGAGGCATCTGTTTCTGAATTCAAAATAGTTTTGTCAGGATATTCCTGCATAAATCATCTTTAAGCAGGTATGCTTTAGAGTTGTCTACGGATTCATTATAAATAATAATATAAATATAACAATTTATTATAAACGTCAGATAATGTCACCGTAATGTGGGAACTGACTGGATTAACCAAAGTGACAAAGTTGTTGAAGTCTGCTCAAATTGTTTTAGCCCTAGAATAACACCATATATGGGTTATGAAACTGGTAAGAGATTTATTTGTCAGGATTGTGATAACATCAGTATGGTAACTATAGAATTTTCAAATTTAGAATCATTGGTATTGTTTCTAAAGGAAAAAAGAGAACGAGAAAATATAGATAATTCAAGCGATAAAAAGTAATTTACTTTTATCAAATAAACTTATTTTTTTCCCTCTCAACCCCAACTTAGGTTATCTGAAGTAAATGTACAATTACCATTGCATGTGTCTAGAATATCCTGCATTTGTAAATATGCAAAAGCCATATCACGAGCAATTTTTAGTGCGCCTATTGCATTGTGTGCTGGATGTGGTTCTTCTCCATATTCATTCCCATCCGGCGCATGTATATATCCTCCATCAAAGAAAACCCCTACTGAACCCTGATGTGTTTCATTGACTACATCGATACCATATGGGATTATAGTTGAGGAATCCAAAATAGGAATATTAGCTGTCCTCATCATCCTTGATGATGAAATATTAGAGATTTGTAAATCACCAATAGAGAATAATGTCATTAATTCATAAGGTTCAACTTGATCTAGATATCCTTCTTCTCTAAGACTAAGGAATGTATCTGATTCAACTGAATCCCAAAGAGATTGCATGATTGAAATTGCAACTGCTCTATCTAATTGACTCGAGTATCCATATTCACTTGCAAAAATGAAATGAAATCTATCATATTGTGTACATCTTTCTATTATATGTGAAAAAGAGGACCCTCCGGCCCATAATACTCCTCTATTAAGATCTGGGGAAAGACCAATTATCGATGGTCCTCTAATGGCGCCATTAGAATATCCAGTATATACTGGATTTGAATTATCTATTAAGCTACTATCATTGTGATGTAATTCGGGTAAATCAGCACAAACACCCATGAATGATTTAATCATCACTACTTGATTTATCATAGATTGTTCCAATCTTTCTGCTTGGTGTTGAAATTTCTCCATATCCAATACTGCATATTCTATGCTTATGGTATCATCACTTGACCAGCCATAAAAACTGGTTCCCAACATTGCAGCATTATTTTGATTAGCCCAACCATATAATCCAGAAGTATCGCCAGTTCCAAGGAAACCATGACCCCAAATAGTCAAATCTGCCGGATTAGATACGGCAGTGTTAGGAATTACTAACCAAAATGGTATTTCCCTATTTTCTACAAAAACAGGTGTTCGATCAGTATCTGAAGTTCTTCTGATTAATGTTGGAGGATAAAATGATTCAGTATACTGAGGGGCGGTATAAGTACCTGTAAGCATCCAGTGGCTTCTATTACCATCTTCATCTAATACTTCTTCGTTGGATTCAACAGTACAGCCTATTCCATTTTCGCCAATTCTTTCTAAAGCATCATTTCTCATAGAAAGTAATGGACCGATTATCGATTCTGTAGATGCAGTATTGAAAACCCATGCTGTTTGTAAAGAGCTGATTGATCTATCAGTATTTTCTTCTATCCAAATAAATAATTCTTGAAAATCAGTTCTTCTATCTTCTATGTCAGGAGAATTAGTTATTACATTATCCCGAAGAGCTGCGAAACCAACTGGAGCTACTATGTAATTATCATCTGAATCTTTAAGGTCTGTGAATAATATTACATAGGAAGTATTATGATCCAATGCTTTAATGGTTCTTAGATGGATTATTGATGGTTCACTTTCGTCAGATCTGATATCTATTTCGGTCCAATGTGGAATCAATTCTCCTGTGTTTTGATTGATAATCATCGAAGGATGTCCAGTTTCAAGACTTTTTTCGATACTATATTGTCCAGCCATCTGAGAGACATCTGGGTCTGTATCAAAAGCTGTCATTATCTGAGTATTGGGGCTAGCACCATCTATTTGATTAATAATCGGGAGATTTATTTGTGAAACTGTTCCGGAACTTGGTATCGTATTAGCCGAATATGAAATTCTTTTACCAGTATTAGTAGAATCATCATCAACTAAAAACGCATCAGAAGGGAATGGTAACATACAATGTATTGGATTGGTATTATCGCACCCGTCCCTATGAGGTATTGAAAGTAAATCATCAGCGGGGTCGTCAGGAAATTCACAACTATCGCCATCAGAAATTGTAGCATTTTCATCATAATTAATTGCGGTAATATCCATACAACCTGTTAATGGAATATTGGATTGAATATCTTCTGCTTCTTTTTCATCATCATTATTACCTAAACATCCGGCTGATATTAACATCATAGCAATTATTAAGATAGTTGAAATTTGGTTTTTTATTGGCGTCATAAGTTTTAACCTCATATTGTGTTGAAACAACACTATCCTTATGCAGTAATCAATGGGTTATGAAAGTCTTCATTAAATTATGTTAAAAATAGACCATATAGTAATATTTCAAAAAAGATTTAATTGAACTTTGATGCATCAAAATCATGTTCTTTTACCAATTTTTTTGTTACTTCTGGTAAAGGATACTTGAGCCCCGTTGCAGTATTAAATAATATTACTTTATCATTTTTATCTACTAATCCTTGTTCAAGAGATATTTCATATGCCGCAAAGGTTGCAGCTCCTTCTGGTGAAAGTAAAAGTCCATCTGTTTGGCCTACATGTTCGCATATCTTAGTGATATGTTCATCTGTAACTGAAATAGCAAATCCTCCAGATTCTTTTACAGCATCTAAAATAAGAAAATCACCAATTGCTGAAGAAACACGAATTCCACTCGCCAATGTTTCCGCATTATCCCAGAATTCTGCATGTCTATTACCTTCATTCCATGCCTTAACTATAGGTGCACATCCTGTAGACTGAACTGCTATCATTCTCGGTAATTTACAATCTATCCATCCTAATTCAAGTAATTCATGAAAAGCTTTCCACATTCCAATCAGGCCTGTTCCTCCTCCTGTAGGATAAAATATAACGTCAGGTAAATCCCATCCTAATTGTTCTGCTAATTCAAGGCCCATGGTTTTTTTTCCTTCAATTCTATAGGGTTCTTTTAGAGTTGAAACTGCAAACCATCCAATTTGTTCTTTTCCTTCATTAATAATTGAGCCACAATCTCCTATCAACCCATTAACCAAAAATGTATCAGCACCTTGAGCTAAAGTTTCAGAAGTATTGATTACAGGGGTATTATCTGGGCATAGGACGGTTGATTTCAAACCAGCTCTTGCGGCATATGCTGCTAGTGCAGAGCCTGCATTTCCATTAGTTGGTATAGCTAGATGTTGGAAGCCAAATTCTTTTGCCATTGAAACGGCCATACCTAAACCTCTGGCTTTGAATGAGCCAGTAGGAAGACGGGATTCATCCTTGAATATTACATTACCATAATTTACATGTAAGTGATCTACACTACTTTTTAGTGTTATAAGAGGAGTAATTACTTCACCAAGTGATACCTTATTGTCGGGATTAGAAACTGGCAGAAGTGGCGAATATCTCCAGAATCCTGGTTCAGTTGAGTTTTCTATATCTTCCCTAGTAATTTCTTTTTTCATTCTTTTTAAATCATATTTAACCAAGAGTGGTTTGCCAGCTGGTGATAGAGTATGAGGAATACCCTTCTCTACAATTTCTCCAGTAAAGGCACATTCCAGATGAGTGACATAGTTCATGGAATAGGTAGTGAGTACTGATTAATATTCTTTCTATGGACATATTTAATGGAGTAATAGTAGCGCGATAAAATATGGAAATAGTAAAATCACTTATTTCTATTCTCATAACTGTATCAATTTTATCTGGTTGTGCAGCACCACCGGATAAAGTAGATCCTGCAGTTCTAGAAGCTTTAGAAACTGGTGATTTTAGGTATCTTGACTTATCTGGATTAAACTTAAGATACACAAGTTTTGATAACACTAATTGGACTAATGCTAATGCATCAGGATCTGAATTAACTGGATCTGATTTTGCGTTAGTTGATTTTACCAATGCGGACCTATCTGAGGCAGATATGGATGAGGGTTTTTTCTTAGGAGCAAATTTCTTGTATGCGGATTTATCTTATGCGAATATGAAATATGCTAATTTCTTTTATTCCTCATTCATTTCTGCAGATTTGACAAATGTTGTAGCCATTGAATCTGATTTTGAGAATTCTAATATGGAAAATGCTGATTTGAGAGAAGGTAATTTTGGAAATAGTATTTTCATTGATAGTAATCTTCATATGATAAAGGCATCAAATACTAAATTTCATCAAACTGTATTTGATAATTCGAATATGACTTATGCAGATTTAAATTTCACAGATTTAAGTGGTGCTAGTCTGAAGGGGGTTGACTTACAATTTTCTGACTTAACAGGTGCAATTATTGACGGCGCTGACTTTAGTGGGGCCAAATGGTATTACACAGTATGCCCTGATGGAACTAATAGCGGAATTTCAAGAGATTGTTTCTAGAGAGTATTCTCGTAATTTATCTAAAGAAATAATTTGTAAAGTTTCTTCATGAGTGGCTGCAAGAACAACGGGGCAAGCACATCCTACGTCATATGCATCTTGCCAAGTTTGTGCACACACACACCACCTATCTCCATCCTTAAGACCTGGAAAATTGAATTGTGGAGCCGGTGTGATTAAATTATTACCTTTTGATAATGCAAAATTTAGAAAATCGTCTGTAACAACACAACAAACTGTATGTAATGACCTGTCATTTCTATCAGTATTACAACATCCATCACGAAACCAACCTGTTAAAGGATCTATTGAACACTCGATTAATTCCTCACCAAGAACATTGAATGAAGGTAACATATATCCAATGAATAGGTCCATTGTTCTTTAATTATTGTCTTCAATCATTGGTCTACTGGAGCCACAATCGGGGCATAATTGAGTTTGATTATCAGAATATTTATGGAAACAAGCAGGACAGGAGGGAGAAAGAATTAATTTTTTACTTGTTTCCAAATTCATCTTTTCTTCTTCTACCCTTTCCAATTGAATTTTATCTTTTACATTTATAGGAATTTCAAAGCGACCAGGTCCTCCAATTTTTAATAAAACATCAGGAGGGAGTGTTACTGTTCCAGTATCATCAATTATTAATTCTCTGCTATTTGAAAGATCTGAGATATCTACTTCAGTTCCATGTTGTGCTACAAATCTACCCTCTCTTAATTCCAATGAACGATTGCAAAATGATGCAACTTCTCTATTATGTGTGACTAAGAGGAATGCTACTCCAAATTCTTTGTTAAGATCTGAAAATAAATTTAAAACTTCTCTGCTTGTTATTGGATCTAAAGCTCCAGTTGGTTCATCTGCTAGGATTAATTTGGGATCTGTAATTAATGCTCGAGCAATAGCTACTCTTTGCTGTTCACCTCCTGATAGTTGTTCAGGTAAACCTCTAGAACGTTCACCAACTCCTAATTTATCCAATAATTCTTGAGCTTTTCTTCTAGCTAATCTTGGCGTTATTCCTTGATGTCTTAATGGTTGGGCAACATTATCCAGAGCATTCATGTGAGGAAGTAAGTTAGAATCCTGAAAAATAAAAGAAATAGTTTTTTGCCGAAGTTCAACAAGTTCTTTTCCTGTGAGTCTTGTCATACGCTTACCTACTAATGATACATTTCCAGCAGTGGGTTTCATTAGCCCTCCAAGACATTTCAACAAGGTAGATTTTCCAGAGCCTGAGGGGCCGACTACAGCAACTGCTTCACCTTCAATAATAGAGACATGAATTCCTCTAAGTGCGACCACATTTCCATCTTCTGCTTTTGATTCATAGATATGAAACAGACCATTTGCATTTAGAATAATATTATCATCAAATTTCAAATTTATTCCCCCTTGAGAACTATTGCTAAATCTGATTTTAGTGCTTTACGTGTTGTATATAGTAATGCTAATATAACTGCAAGCAAAACCGAGCTATTGACTATTACTAAATCAAACCAAGGCCATATCAATTCCCTATCAATTGGAACTGATTCTCCTAAAAATATCTGAAATATAAATCCAAATATACCAAAGAAACCATTGAAAGATTCGGCTATTGCCAAACCAAGTATAACCCCTAATCCCATACTAACTAAAAGAATAGCCATAATTTCAAATAATACCAAACGAATTACTTGATTTGGGCTCGCACCTATAGCCTGAAGTATAGCCAGTTCGCGTTTTCTCTGTGTCAATACAAGTGATAGGAAGACAAAGGCCGATGCTACTGAAGCAAGCGAAGCCACTACAAATTGAAGGCTTAATAGGCCCGGAGTTCCATATATTAGCCCTCCCTTACGCTCATTTTCTTCATGAACAGTCGGCCAATCTGTAGAAGAAGAAACTCCTACACTATTTGATATCTCATTATTTAATTGACGTAATGCATCTGCACAACTTCTATCTTTTTCATCACATAATTCAAAAAACCATTTATTTGAGGTGAATGAATTTGCAGTCTGATTCCCCACCAATGATCTATATGCAGATTCACCTATTGTTATAACTTGTGAAGATTGTGTAGGTTCAAGACCTGGAATCCAACTATGGCGGCCCATGTATTGAATATTGGTTTCCGATACGGTCGAAGTTATTTCTAGTCCTCCTGATCCAAATGAGAAATTATAACTAGTATATTCAATTGTGATAAAACTTTCAATATCTGAGTCGGTAATATCAAGCTGGCTACGAGCATTCGAACCGGCGGTAAACCAATCATTAGTCCATAATGTAGAAGCATCAGTTATACTTGTCGGAATTGTTTGAGTATCCCAAAGTAATGTATCTTCATGGTTGTCAAATAATATCCATGTTCTTAATCTTGAGTCATCTCCTTTTACGGTCGTAAATATATCTCCAACTGAAGTCATTGAAGCTATATCTTGAATATTAGAATTATCAACAGTTTGGATTGCAAGTTGTATTTCATCTCTTGCTTGCTTTTCAGTCATCGGAGCGCTAAATTGTACTTGGAGATCTGCTCCATTCTGAGCAGATGTTGTACGTTCGTCCACAACAGTACCGGTGTATCCTTGTACTGCAGCCAAAGTAACTATGGATAGAGTTAGTAACATTATTACTGCTAATCGGTTAACAGATTCACTAGATCCAGACCCTTTGAGTCCTCTACGAATATCTGTCACCAGTGGAGACCAGCCTAGAATAAGAGTAAAAATTCTTGGCCCTGAAGCACCTAAACGACCAAGAACAAGTGCTCCGCCAATCCATAACAAAAAGGGTCCAAATAATAGTATTAATGCGTTTACAATGAAATTTGATATTATTCCATTTGATTCAAATGGGCCCCACCCTCCATTACTTTCAATCCAACTTTCAAAGAAGGATAAGAGTCCTATCATAAAAATTATAACATGTAAGAAAAATCTTGATTTCTTAAGAGTTGTTACTTTTCTGACGCCTTCATCAATTTCAATACTTAAAAATTCTTTAACTCTACTTCTTCCGAAAAACCAAGTCAATCCCACAGTCAATAAAATGATTATAAAAGTTGTACCAAATGATAAAGAAGGATTGACGCTTATATCTGATGAGCGGAATGACATGAATCCTACTGCATCCAGTACTAATGGGACAGACAATAGTGCTAATATGTAACCAGTGAACCACCCTACAAATCCTAAGACAGTTAATTCTAATAAAATCATTCCAGTCAGATTTCTTTCAGTACCTCCAATTACCCGTTGAATTGATATTTCCCTTTTCCGTTGTTCTAAAGACAAAACAAGGCCATAAATGAGAACTGAAAAAGATAAAATTATAATTGGTATCATTAAAATATAATCAAATACTTGGATTATCCCCAAAAATATATTTAAAAATCCTATTGTACCAGATATTACATCATTATATCGTATTTTTATAGAAGAATCGCCATATTCTTTATTTTCTAAATTTTTCTCTAAATCATTAAGCCATGAAGTGGCTGCTGATGTTGTAGATGTTGGAAGAAGATTTCTATCAACAGAAACTCCCAAATAACCATGATCATTATCCATTAAGAGTAACTTTTGAGAATCATTCAGTACTGAATCTGAAACCATTAAAGGATTAAATAATAAAGTTGGATTACCAAATGATCCTTCTTCATATATTGCTGAAATTGTTAGGTTATATACTGTAAGATTTTCTCTGCAAAATTGAAATCCCGAGTCGAAATTTATTTCAATTTCACCAGCACAATTTCCAGAAATATCTTCTAATTCCGAGCCACCTGCAGCAGCGCTGACGTATGTAAATGTCAGTGATTCGATTGTATCATTTATTGAAACTCCAGCTCTACTGGCAATTTGCGATGGTAGAATTATACTTCTATTATTTTCTGCATCGTTATGGTTGACGGGCCAAGTTCCATAAAGTGTATCTCTAGAATGTCGATCCCCTAGTTCTCCATCCCAAACACCATCTCCATAGAATCTAATTGGTCTGTTATCATTTATTGGGGGTCCCTGTTCTGATGCTTCTGGATATTCCCAACTTACATTTATCCAATCTCCGGTAATCGCTGTAACAGAATCTACTATTAATGGCTGAGCTTTTATATTATCATCATCAAAAAAACTATTCGCCCTAATTCCTTGTCTTCCATAAACAATTCCACAATCAGATATTCCTTCTGTGAGTATTATTTCATCGCATGTTGACTCCCATAGCAAAGAATCATTTGTTCTGAAATCTTTTCCCGGATCTTCATCAAAGGTTATTTGTGCATCGAAAACATCATTCTCTAATGCACCTTGCAGAAATGCTGATGATAGCCCTACTGAATATGCCAATACAGTAGTAATCACTAATGATGCGAGAAAAACACCAGCAAATGCGGCTAATACTCTTTCACGTCCTCTCCAAGAGCTTTTGGCTGCCATGATAATATTATCGGGAAACGAAATAATTTTGTTTGTAATTTTAGATGATTGTAAATAATCAATAAAATTAGTATTTCTTGAGTACATATTTTTTAATGGCACCTCAATTTCCGAATTAGAAATATTTTCTCCTTCGTTTCCTTCACGCATAGCAATCTGATCCATTAAATTATCACCATTCGAGGAATTCATTTTTCTTCAGCTCCTGCACCATCTCCCCAAGCTGAACGGATATCAGAAGCGGCTGTTTTACCCTCCTTGAGTAGCAACATTCTATCTGCTTTGGAAGCTAAAATGGGGTCATGAGTAACCATCAATATGGATACGCCATCCTTTGCTAACTCTTTGAATAAATCAATTATTTCTTCACCACTCTTAACATCTAAATTACCAGTTGGTTCATCAGCTAATAATAGAGGGCGATTGCCGGCAATTGCTCTTGCAATGGCTACTCTTTGTTGCTGGCCGCCAGAGAGTTGATCAGGGATAAAATCCATACGATCTCCAAGGCTCACTTTGTTCAAAGCATCTCTTGCTTTCACCATCGCTTCTGAAGAGGTGAAACCAGCTAACTCCAAAGCAAAAATAACGTTATCTAAAGCAGATAGTCTATCTATGAGGTGGAAGTCTTGAAATATCCATCCAACCCCATTTCTACGGACGTCAACAACTTTATTTGGTGGCTTAGTTCCATATACATATTCTTGTAAAGAAATTTGTCCTGAATCAGCATCTAATATCCCTCCAATGATATTTAGGAGTGTAGATTTACCGCATCCAGAGGGCCCCATTAGAGCAACTAATTCTCCTGAAGTAATTTCTAAATCTATTCCCTTAAGGACTTCTAACCTATTTCGACCGGAACCAAATCCTTTTGTTAGAGATTGAACTCTGAGCATAATTTGACTTTACGATTGACTTTTAGTATTTATAGAGGTAAGTAATCATGATTACATCCATAACTTAAAACCTATTTTTCAAATCTTCTAACTGCTTCATCATATGCTTTAGATAGTTCTATTCCATGTCTCTTGGGGCTCAATAATTCATTTACATGCTCAATCAATTTATCATTAGGTATTCTATCTGATTTACCAGACTTAAGCCATTCATTATGAATTTTTATAATATTGGATGCCCAAATATCTATATTCACTGGATCGATCAAACAATGTTGAGGTATTACTTCATTATGTGCAGGTAAATTTGCAGCTATTACTGGACAACCGGCTGCCATTGCCTCTGCAGGAGGATATCCGAAACCTTCTGATATACTTGGAAATAATAATACTTCAGCATGTTGGAAGAATGAAATAAGTTGTTTATCTGAGACTTTAATATCACTACCTATGTTTACTAAATTTATGTCCTCCCGGACTTCTTTTGGAAGATTTGAAAATACTTCTTTTATAAAATTAAGTCTTTTTCGAGGTGCGTTAGTTCCTACTGTGATAACTAAACATTTTGATTCATCATCAAAATCAGAAATAATATCTCTTGAAATAGGATTTTTGTATGGATTCCAATAATCTACATCTACATCATTCCTAACTAGGAAGGTATTTTTAGAAGGAAATAGTTTTTCAGCCTCTAATTTAGTTTCCTCAGATATGCATATTAGAATATCCGCTCTCAATAATCCCAACTTTAATTTTTTTAAATCTCTTTTACGAATATAATTTGGTTTATTATCTCCTACAGATACGTATACGTCTCCAGCTTCTATAGTCCTTGGCCTAATATGGAAGAAATCATGAATAGTAACTGCGACTGGAATATTCGATTTGTATGGCACTAAATGCGCTTGTTCTTGATCTGTGATGTGTAATAAATCAATTCCATCTTTAGATGCTTCTAGAGTAACCTTTTTTGGATGTTTTATCCATCTATTAAGAAGTCTTATGAATATATTCGAAGTATTATCATGCTCAACTACAGATGACTTAGTCCAGTTTGGGACAAGAGCATGATTAAGAATAGATTCGATAGAGTAATGAGCCCTTCCAAGACCATTATTTGTTGGTAAAGATGCTCCACGAGCCAGGAGAACACGCCTTACCATGACGTTGCCAAACATGTTGTGCTTAAATGAGAGCGGGTTATGTGGCACATGATGAGTAGATATTCGGGGTCGGAAAAAGAAGTTCGACCAGGTTTGATAGTTGCGAAGGGTAGTTTTGCTGCCATGGGTGGAGCCGAAAGAGATTTACTACGAGTAATTCCATCATTAACAAAAATATTTTCTGTAAAAATAGCTACTTTACATAAAGTTCCAGAACTAGAAAATCTATGTAAAGATTTGGAGATTGAATTATTCGCACCAAAAATAAATTGGGTTTTATCGAAAGGTGTTTTGTCCACAATATTAGATACTGGTATTGAGTCTGCCTCAAAGGCTTGGTTGACATGTGAAGGGTTGATAAAAACAATAAATAAAATTGATTTTATCCATATTGTGAGTGGAGATGGTAGTTTTGGTCTTTTCAAACATATCCCAGAGCATGTTTCCTGCCATTTACATCTTCTTGAACCACATAGGGGTTTGCATCAAGATGTTTTGCATAGAAATATCGATGGAAAACCCAAGAGAAGTCTGTGGTTAACAAAATTATTGCTTTCTAGGGCTAGAAAAAGAGATTTGGAAATTATTAAGAAATTTAATCTACGTGAAAAATCACTAATAAGTAGTAATTCTAATTATTCATCAAGTATGGCAAAAGATGTCTATGGAATAAATACAGAAGTGTTATGGCCCTGTGTTGATTCATCAGAATTTCCTAGAGAAAGTAATGATGATATTGAAAATCCATATCCGAGTAATAATGAATATATTGTAAATATAGGAAAGGTTAGCTGGGTAAAAGGTACATGGGAAACTATCTCAATGGCTGCTGAGACAAATATAGAAGTAGCTCATGTTGGAGGAGGAGATGAAAAAGATCTAGAAAAACTAGGAAAATATGCTAAAGATTTAGGTGTTAATCTTTGGATAGCACCACGATTATCCTCTCCAGAATTAGTTAGTCTGATGCGTAATTCTAGAGCAATAGTAAGTATGGCATATGGAGAAGCATTTGGATTAACTCCTATAGAAGCATTTTCAATAGGAGTTCCAGCAATTTTCGTAAATGAAGGAGGATTTAGAGATACAATAACTGACCGAATTAGTGGGAGATTATTAAAAAGAAATGATATTTCTGCTTGGCGTATTGCTTTGGAAGAAGCTAGCCTAGAGGGAAATAGAAAGGAATGGACTGAGGCTGGAAGAAGAAGGATTTCCGAACTTGATTTGACTCCTGAGAGTCACGCTAGAAAAATTAAAGAGATTTTAAATTAATTTTTTTATTCAACAGAATCTTTCATTTTATACATTATCGTCATAGAGTAAATACCAATTATAATCAATAAACTAGAAATTATTGGATTAATAAT
Organism: Marine Group II euryarchaeote MED-G38; assembly: GCA_002457145.1. GTDB lineage: Archaea > Thermoplasmatota > Poseidoniia > Poseidoniales > Thalassarchaeaceae > MGIIb-O3. Next base: position 69,032 of record NTJP01000003.1, on the reverse strand, counting down.
TATAGTTTTTTCAATTGGTAGCCAAAATGGTAACAAATCAAGAATGGATTCATTTCTGACAATTTTTCCACCAATCGAAGCAACAGTTATTGTCATAGTAAAAGCGAAAATTGATGTAAATACCTGTAATAAGTTATATCCCTTATTTTTCCATAATTCTGAACCCATCCTTATGCGCCCAATTAAGTATGAAGCCCAGAAACCAAATGCTAACCCACTATATAGAAATTTATTATACAATAATTCTGAACCCGCAGGATTACCGGAAACTGAAAGTGTTCCAGTAAATATTGCAAATGGCATCATTACCGAACCTAATAATGCACCCATAAGAGCTGCACGATCCATTGTAATCAATACATTTTCAGATAATTTCAATTTATCGAAAGGCATAGGAAAAGCAAATTGGAGACATAATAAATTACATATAACTGCCAATGTTAAACTTCCTATTGTTATTTCAACAATTGCAGCATGAAATGTTGCAGCGCTAACCATTAAACATCATCTCCAGGAATTGAGTTATTTTGATCTTCAATCCATTTATTTTCAATATTATCCCACAACCATCCAGGATGGTCAGAATGTTTTGTATACCTTTTCTTATCATTACTAATTTCTGAAGATTCCGATGGATTTTGATTTGTTAAATTATTGGATTTTGAGATAACTACTTGTAATGTCGAAATGAATCCAATTATTATTGATGCTAAAGCAAGAGATTGTAGTCTGGCGCCCATTAATGTTCCTTCAAAACCAATTGTAGATGTTCCAATAGTCAGTAATGGTTGTTTTATCGAAAAATTTCCATTAGATGTTGTTACAGTGTACTGAATGATTGTACTACCAAGTGTAGGAGGTAAATCAACTGACCATGTATCTTTTTCAATTAAAGTTACATTCGCGTTATGCTCAGCCCACTCTCCTTCTAATTTCCATTTAACTTGGATTGAATTAGAATTTTTTGTCATTATAATTACATTTGTTGAATCACCAGGTGGCCTATATTCTGGTGCAATCCAAAATTCAGAAAAACCAGGAAGGTTTGCTGGAGGAGTTTGAACATCAATCAAAAGAGGATCCGATACTCCAGTATATGCTATATCATTAGATTCTTGAGATCTTCCATGATTAATTTGAGCAAAGAGATTGTATTTTCCCCCGTCTTCAGGAGCAAACAATATCCATGTAAGAGTTATAGAATTACTGGAAGAGACTGTAGATTCTACATAATTATTTGTTCCTCCATTTGGATCTTGAATGATTTGCCAACCATAATCTGAGGGTTGATCTAAATTTCCATTTAATGAGCCTAAAAGAAAAATACCTACAATCCTATTACTTGACAAACTCATATTACTAGCAGTTATATGAACTGCTACAGCATTACCTGCATATACATTGTTTTGAACCTCTAACGATAATGTACCATCAGATTCTTGAGAAAGAGAAGGGTCTCCATGACAAGAACCGCCACAAGTGAAATCTCGATTACTATCTCCATTCCCTCCAGGATTTGCAACAGAGAAACTGGTTGATGATAATAAAGTAAATATGATAGTTAAAATTACTAATTTATCTCTCATTTTCTATTCCTCCTCAAAAATAAATTAATGCCAATACTAGATATTCCTATAAACATTAGAAGTATAGAAGAAATTATGGATATAGAAGAATTATCTGATTTATTTAGATATGTAGAATTGGCTGCTGAAGAGGCATCAATACTAATCATGTTATTATCGGCTGATATCCATACTACTTCTTTACCATCTGAAAAAGTAGTAACTGCATAATAAACCTTGGCTGCTACTGGTGCTTCTTCGCTCCATGATTTATCACTTGTAAATGCAATTGGAGTCAATGGAGTTGGGATTGGATCTCCCCATTCTGGATATTCATCGAGTGGTGAGAGGCCGATTACAGAATTAATAGGACTCGTGGATCTATAGATGTTAAAATCCGTAGAAGGGCCATTCCATGACCATTCAAGATTAATATTTGCTCCATCTAGATTAATAATTAAATTATCCACTGTATATATCGTATCTACATTTATGATTGATTGAATTGTATGAGATAATCCTAAATTATCAATAACAGTCAATTTTATATCATGCTGACCGGAATCCAAAAATATTTCAAAACTCATACCATATATCTCTTTATTATTGATTGTCCATATCCAAGAATTAATCGTACCATCCATATCTACAGAAGATGATGCATTGAAAAGAGTCATTGAACCAGGAATTAGAGATTCTGAAATATCATTCATTATTGCTTCAGGAGGCATATTTGAAATTATTACAGATTTAGATACTAAACTTGATAACCCAAATGGATCGGAAGCTAACACTGAAACAGACCAAGATTGTCCTGGACTCAAGAGATTTTTAGGAATGTGGCTTTGATTATCTAATTCTGGAACATGAAAGCCATTTCTTGACCAAGATATCTTGAAACTAATTTGATCATCATCAACATCTTTATATCCAATTACTAGAGTTAAATTCTCAATAGAAAATATTTCATTAGTATCTTCAAAAATAATTTCTTCCATCGGACTAATCAATCCTAAATATCCAGATTCTAAGAAAATAATAGATTCTATTGGGGCGGCATTTTCAATCAAAATTGGAGTACTCATGAAAATTTCTCCAAAATCTTCTCCGTCATTTGGCGTTATTTGAAAATTCCAAATTTGATTCCGGGTAGTGAAGGATGATGGAATAGTAATCAAATTATCAAAATCAGGTATCCAAATTCCATCTAAAAACCACTTTATTTGACTATTTATCTCAGAGTCTCCATCTTCATCATACTGCTGCCAAGATATAGATATATTATCGGCAGTAGTTATATTTTCAGAAGAAATCATCGAAGAAATCACCACAGGAGGAGTATTATTAACAATAATATTAGCTGAATGAAACCAATCAGACCATGCCAACCCATCACTAACTCTAATAGAAAAATTCCATACTTCATTCTTCTCTGTTGAAGAGTTAGGAATTATATTTAGATTATCTAAATTTGGCATATTTAATGAATTTTTATACCACATTATTTCAGTATTTTGTATTTGATCGCCATCAACATCAAAAAAATCAAATGATAAAAAAATATCATCAATAGTTTTAATGTTATATCTAGAGTAATCTACATTGATTGTTGGCGGAGTATTTGAGCTGCCAATAATTATCAAATTACTCCATACTGTTTCTCCATAATCAGAACCATCATATGGTGTGATTGAAATTTGCCAAGTATCTCCATATCTAATCATTAAACTAGAAATGTTAACCATATTATCGATTTCATTTTGTCTCACTCCATCAAGATACCAATGAATTTCATGCTCCTGTTCCAAGTCGTTATCTAAATCAAAATATTCATAATTCAATAATAGATTATCATCATCATTTGGATTTTCAGGATTTATATTAATTTCTGATATAGATGGAGGAGAATTATGTATTTCTACAGGTCCTTCTGAAATAATTTCTCCAAAATCAATACCATCATTAGGAGTTACTGCAACCTCCCATAAATCTCCTTTTGTAATGAGATTATTGGGTATTGAGGTCATATTATCTACATTGGGAGAGCTGATATTATTTATTTTCCAATTGATTTCGGTACCTTGTTCTAAATCTCCATCGGCATCAAAAAATGTATAATTTATAGAAAGTCCAGATATTTTTGTAGGATTTTGAGTGTTAAATGATAGTGAAGAGGCTTCGGGTGGAGTATTTTGACTACTAGTTTCTAAAGATGTAAAGGGCGATATTGTTCCCCAAGAATCGCCAGATGTTCCTCCGTTACCATTAGCAGATAATACAGCTAATTCAAAAATAACATTTCCTGAACCTGAAGAAGGAGATTCCCAATATAATCCCCACGACCTATAGTTAGATGTTGTATGAGTTGCTTGGTTAGCAGCTGAATTTATTTGAACACTGCCTATACTTATGCCAGTAGAAAGAGTTCCTTGACTAACCTCTAAGGAAAATCCACCTTTGGTTCCTGAAACTCCACCGGTAAGTCCTATCTGTATGGAATAAGAAGTAGAGGGAGTATATGAGGAAGGAAAATTATGTGTTGGCGTTGTAGATGTCGAGGATGAAGAGTGACAACTGCATCCATTAGATGAGTTGAATTTACCATCTTCTTTTGCAATAACTGGACTGGAGAATGATAAAACCAATATTAATAATATCATGATGACCATGTTATTACGATGAACCATAATAAAGGCCGAAGGTGGAGTGTAAAATAATATATTGTAATTTTTGATTGTTTATCCGTTGAATATATGGGCATGATTGTCTTGGGCGTAACATGCATGCAATAGAAACAGTCGCGATAATTGGATCAGGGAACATGGGCTCAGGCATAGCACAAAAATCTGCACAAGAAGAATTTGATGTTCAAATGGTAGATAGAGAGGAAAAGTGGGTTAAAAGAGGCCAAGAAATTATCTCAAATTTATTAGATCAGGCATTAGAAAGAAGAATATTTAATAATCAACAAATTGATATGATTAAATTTAGAATTAAAGGTGTTGTCGGAACAGAAAATATTAGTCCCAAAACAGACTTGGTTATCGAAGCTGTTTTTGAAGATTTTAATATTAAAAAAGAAGTTTTTTCAATATTGGACAGTGTATGTAATGAAAATACTATTCTTGCAAGTAATACTTCTTCACTTTCAGTTAATGATTTAGCCAAGGCTACAAATAGACCAGATCGTTTTGTTGGATTACATTTTTTTTACCATCCAGCAAAAAATAGATTGATTGAGATAATTCCTGCTGAAACAACCTCAGAACAAACTTTACAGGCAGTAGAAAATTATTGTAAAGCTATGGGTAAGGTCGTAATTGTATGTAAAGATAGACCTGGATTTGTAGTGAATAGATTTTTTGTTCCCTGGTTGAATGAAGCATGTTTGCTATTAGAAGAAGGGGTTGCATCAATATCACAAATAGATTCAATCGCATGCAATGCATTTGATATAGGAATGGGACCATTTGCATTGATGAATCTAACAGGGCCATCAATAGCACTTCATGCTACAGATTATCTAGCTGAGCAACTAAATACTTCCAGATATAGAGGTGCATCTAATCTTAGGGAAATAGTTTCTAATAATGAATTATGGGAAATTGATAATAATACAGAATATGAAAAATCTGTTGAAGAAATCGTTAAAGAAAGATTACTTGGGCAAGTTTTTACAGTTTCCGCTCAGATTGTAGATGAAGAAATATGCTCAAAAGAAGATGTCGATAGAGGTGCTAAGGTAGGACTTAGATGGAATAAAGGGCCATTTGAGATAGCCAATGAAATGGGAATTGATAAAGTTTTCAAAATATCGAAAAAATATTGTGAACTCGCAAATATGGATATTCCCGCATTACTACAAATACAAAAAGAATTAGATATGGCATTTGATTTTTCATATGTTGACATTAAAATTGATAATGATATTGCTACTGTTATACTTAATCGTCCTGAAGCAATGAATGCACTAAATGTGGATTTAATTAATGAATTAGGATTAAAAATAGATAAATTGAATCACAGAGATGATATTAGTACGATTGTCATAGAAGGCTCAGGGAAGGCATTTGTTGCAGGAGCAGATGTAAAATTTTTTGTAGATAAAATTAAAGATAATTCGTTCAAGGAAATCTACGATTTTACTGCACATGGGCATAATGTGTTGAATAAGATAGAAAATAGTCCTAAAATAACTATTGCGCTGACTACTGGATTGTCATTAGGAGGAGGGTTAGAACTTGCTCTTTCTTGTGATTACAGGATTGGTACAAATAAAACTCAAATGCGTTTTCCAGAAACTAACATAGGAATTTATCCAGGACTTGGGGGGACTCAAAGAACTGTTAGAATATGTGGAATAGAGGTTGCCAGATATGCTGTTCTGGCGGGAAATTTTCTAAATGCGGAAACTGCAAAGGCATTTGGGTTGATTACAGACCTGGTAAATCAGAATGAGATTTTGAATACAGTAAACAAAATAGTATCGAAAGGAAAACCGATTAACAAATATGGTAGTCAAAAGATAGATGATAGGAATAGTATTGTTATTTTTGCAAAAGGATTTTATTCAAATATTAATATTAAGGATATATTAGAAGGTTCAAAACCAAAAGATATTTTAAATCTAGATCAGAATATGGTTTCAAGGCAGATAAAGTTACTATCTTACACTGCTCCTATAGCTCTTAAAACTGCTGCAGAATTATTAGAAATTGCCAACTCTAATGATATTTCATTAACAGAAGGGTTATCAGAAGAATTAAATTATCTAGAGGAGATATTCTCTACAAAAGATGCACTTGAAGGTCTTTCATCTTTGATTGAGGGTAGAAGACCTAATTATACCGATTGTTGATTATTTTCTACTGTATTGCCTTGGCCACACAGGCGCTCTATATTCAGCTATGGCGATAATAGTTAATTCTTTTAATCTACTTAAATTCAATTTACAAGCCCCTTAAATCCACTTTCTTCAAATACTTCTTCCATCCATTTTTCCAATAATTTATCCATTTTTTTCAACTCCACAATCGGTGTTATTTATACATCTAATCACTGAGATTATGTATATTAATTGAGTAGTATTCAAGTACACAGCGAGGTGTAATTTATACACTAGATGGTTGTGGAGTAACTAGATAGTATGCCAAGAGAACCAATGAAAATTACAAATTTGGATTACGAAGTAATCGATGAGGCAATAAAAGATGTCAAGAAAAGTGGTACCACAATAAGAAGAACTTTTGCACCATATAATGAGAATGGAGAATATGATATTGAGTGGGAAGTTGGTGCAGCAGTTGAGGCTTTTTCTAGTTTCAGTTCACGTTGGAGTATCGAGATTCTAGCAGCACTATATATTGCTGGTGATCGTAGATTTAATGAAATGCGTAATTTATTAAAAGGGATAAGTAGCAGAACATTATCTGATAAATTAACTAATTGTGCTGAATTGGGATTGGTGAACAGGATTGTGGACGAAGGTCCACCAATCAGAGTCAGATACCAACTAACTGAACATGGAAGAAATGCTGGAAGATTATTAAGTCCACTTGTAGCTTATATGAAAATTCAACAAGGAAGAGTAATAATAGATAAGTAAAACAATAAGTATTAATGACTCAAGAGACCATGTATACTTAAAGGTCATAATGTAGGGTTTTGAATATGGCCTTGCTAGAGCAGTGGTGTAGAAACTACCCCGTGACTACAGATATTTTTACTGCAATACTTGGTGGAACATTGGGATTTGGATCAATATTACCATTTATTGCGCCTCCCATGATACAAGGAACAATAATAGCACCTAGAGAGTCTTATGAGCATCCATTAAGAAGTAGAATTATTTCTACACTTGTAAAATCTCCTGGGATACATTTTAGAGAATTACAAAGACAATTAGACGCTGCAAATGGTACACTTAGACACCATTTAAGAGTTTTAACAAATGAAAAGTCGGTTACTACAGTATCTGTAAATGGGAGGACTTGTTACTATGCTGGAGCACCTGCACAAGTCGAAATATTAGAAGGAACAGGAGTTACTGATGAATACAGGGCGGCTTCGATGCTACCAGTGGGCTTATCTGGAGTTCAGAAGAGTATAGTAAAAAAATTATCAAATTCGCCTGAACCCGCGTCTCAAGCTCAACTTGCCAGAGATTTGGGTCGATCCCGCGCTTCAGTCCATTCAGCTATCACTGTACTTAGAAATAGAGGTATATTGAGTGAAGCCGGGATCTCTCTTGCACCTCATATTAATGCCTTACATGAATCTAAAGTTGATTATCCGTGGCTAGGGATTCGTCAAGAATTAGCATAAATATACTTCAAAACATAGCCAATGCTCTTGAGCCATGTAATATTCGAGTGGTTTGTGATTAGACTCAATGTGATCGAGAAGTCTATGCCAACCGGCAGTAAAGACCCAGATATTCTTCTCAGTTGGATTTTAGATTCATTAGGATTGGTAAAGAGAAAGATAGAATCATGGGGCGATGAAAAAGAATTTGGAGCTTTACACAGAATAATGTCCGATGCATTATTACTAGAGCCATTAAAGGGATGGGATATTAAAACGCTAGGGGATGTTTGTGGACTTTCTCAAACAGGAATGCATCATCAAATGTTAAAGCTAAAAGAATCTGGATTGGTATCCTCAGAAAATAACGGAAGATGGCATATCTATGTTTTAAGAGGTGGTTCAATAACTGCCGCTATAAATTTATTAGCTGCTCAATCTAAAGAAATTATTAAATTAAGACTAAAAGAATTAGGCCATTACATAAAAGACTCAGACAGAAGAATGAGGATTCCTAGTGAATTAACTGATACTAATTTTAAAATTAAGATATCTGAACCTTCTGCATCAAAAAATAATGAAAATAAATTTGATGCTTTAATAAATGATTTAGGATTAAATGGTGATAGGGCAAAAGATAGCGATAATTTAGCAAAGAGGATTTTTATTGAATTGGCAAAAAGCAGTGATCCGATAACAATTCTCTCTCTTTCAGATAAATTATTAGAATCGAGATCAAGGATTAAAAGAACATTAGACAGATTTAGAAATTCGAATATCGCTGAGAGAGTTCCAATGTTAGACCGTATAGCCCAAGATATTTACATTGGAATAATGAGACAATATAATGCCAGAGGAAAAGAGTGGTTGTTTAACAGAGGTGGTTTTGGAAGAATTAATGATGAAATTGCTTCAGAATTGATTTATGGCATGGAAGAAAAGAGTTTAGATAGTGCTAAAGTTCAAGAAATATTAACTCCTTTATCAATAGAAAAACAAAAAATATTACTAAATACATTAGGAGGTAGAATGCCCTATGGTTATAGAATAAAAGGTTCAAGCGGAGATGAAGTAAAAGAAAATGTAATGAGAAGCGTGGAGAGGTCTTTACTCAGGATAAAAACTGTTGCAGAGAGACTTGATAAGGTAATAGCCAAAGATGTTTAGGATTGTAATTCTTCAAGATTTAAATTCTCAAGATATTTAATAACTCTTTTTCCTAATTCTTCTTGAGTAGTTACTGAATGAAGTTGTACACGCATTGCTGAAGCCCCAGGTAATCCTTTAGTGAATGAAATGGCATGTCTTTTGATATTTTTATTCATTTTTTCACCATAAACTTGTTTACTAATATCCAAATATCTTTTCCAGCACCAGAGTCTTGCAGCTGCAGGGTTGTCTTCTTTCCAAGGAGGCAGAGATGTATTCCATCCTAAATCTCTTTTAATGTCATAAAATATATTTGGCATACCTATAGCACCTCTACCAATCATTAATCCAGCTGATTTGGTGATATCCATACATAATTTTGTAGAAGCAGAATCTACTACATCGCCATTAGCAATCACAGGAATTTCGACACCATCGACAATTTCTCTTATTTGCTCCCAATCTGCTAAACCGGAATATCTTTGTTTTAGAGTTCTTCCATGGACACAGATCCGATATATTCCTTCTCTCTCAAGTCTTTGAGCGACCTCAAGAGCTGTATTTGGACCAGTTCCTGTGCCTAGTCTTACTTTTACAGAAATAGGCACTTCAGCGACATCTAAGCATGCTCTAACCATTTTTACAATCTTATCAGGGTTACGCAGTAATGCTGCTCCAGCATCATTACGGCAAACTTTAGGTGCTGGACAACCAAAATTTATATCGATTATATCAGCTTTTTTTTGCAATAGTTTGACTGTTTTTACCATTTCTTCGGTTACTCCTCCAAAAATCTGAGGTATGAATGGATTTTCAAGTGGATGGCTCTCTACTTTTAGCCAAGAATGTGAAGCATGTCTTGATAATCCAGCAGCAGCAGTAAATTCCGTTACTGTGAAATCAGCACCACACTCACGAGCAAGGATTCTATATGCTAAATCCGAAACTCCTGCCATTGGTGCAAGAAAAAGTGGGACTGGGCCGCTCTTCATCGATTACCGGATTAATAACAACTCTATGAGTGCGTCGGGGAGTTAGAATGTAGATTCCCAATCTTCTACATCTTGAGAACGTTCCCAATCAGCATCAGCAATAGTACCCCTTATTTTCAAAACTTCACGAGATAATAACCAGAATATAAGAGCTAATGATCTTCTTCCTTTGTTATTGGCAGGAAGAGCGATATCAACATTTCTTAATTTATTGTTAGCATCACAAATTGCTACAACAGGAAGGCCTGAATTTACTGCTTCATTTAGAGCTTGAGAATCTGCTGCAGGATCAGTGACTATAATTAACTCAGGTTCCAAATAAGTACGTAATCGTGAATTAGTTAGTGTTCCTGGTATAAAACGTCCCACTATATGTTTAGAGCCAATAGATTGTGCAAACATTCGAGCAGGACGTTGTCCATACTGACGCGCGCTAACTACGAGAATTCTGTCTGCGTCATAATTTGAAATAAATTTTGCAACAGTTCTAATTCGAGCATCTGTTTGATTTAGATCTATTAGATGTAAACCGGCTGCATCTTGTCTATCTGTATCAAGAAATCTTTTCATATCTGCTGATTTTTGATTAGTACCTATATGAACAGCATGTTGTTCATATGTTTCAAAAGGTACTAGTGGGGTCATACTTTCATCCATAATCAAACCTCAGTAGCGCGGCCACCTGCCTTCTATTCATAAGCGCTACGCATGATGGAAAATATTCTAGCTCTTTAAATCCGAGAGAAAAGTACATTCTCCAACATCATCTATTTCAGGAAATCGGACACAAGGTTTAGTTACAGTAGCCCAGACTTCAAAATGATCATGAAAGGATAGTTGATCTACTGGGGCAGTAATTCCATATCCTCTGGCCTCAACTACTAATTCCCATTCTCCCAAAATAAAATCACTTTTTCCAAATGTAAATCTCTCTAATGGATAGTCCTGTGTAGCTCTAACTTCCCAAAAAGGAGAAGAGATTCCTCTTGTTCCTGGTTGCCACAATTTAACATCAACATAACGAACCTCATTTGTCTCATTTCCAACTAGATCTTCAATGTATGTTGAATATGGAAATTGTGCACGAAATTCTATAACAAGTTTAGAAACAGTATCATCAAAAGAAATTGATGTTTCATTAGAATAAAGTATCGTGTTGACAGCGGTTGAAGAATCAAAAGTATAGTCCCAACCAAATCTATCTTCCTTTTCAATCAATACAGGTTCTTCTCGCATATCTTCAATCATTTCACGTTGCATTGCTAGACTGAGACAACCACTAGTTACAATACAAACAAGCATAATTGCGACCAGCATACTAACTGAACTGGCATTCCTCATTATTTACCCGATACTGTAGTGTAATTTCAAACCACGCATCAATAGTGCCTCTCGGTACTCATAGGGAACGTCAATACCAATTGGCTCAGTAAACCCTTTTGTCGTCATTGAGGCGTATCAAGCCAAAAAGACATCAGAAATAAACCTACTAACAAGCTATGTTGATAAAAACTAACAATATAACATACATTGGAAGTAAATTACTCTTCTTCAACCGAGCGTGGTTTGTGAACTTCTCTGAATATTACAATTCCTACTCCCAGACTTTCTCTAATCGTTTGTACTAGCGAAAATTTAGCATATGGCCAATTTTGGTCATAAGAAATTTCTTCTGGCAAAGTTACAGTAAGATCGTCTCCTTCGAATTCTACTTCAAAGTCTTCTCGACCAGTATTCATTTTTAGTAAAGTTTCAACTTGTTCATTACGATCTTCTACCACTTTTGTTATTTTGTAGTCATATCGAAGTGTGACTCCAGCCAATGGATGATTGTAATCAATTCTTGCTCTTCCTGCACTGAGGAATTGAAGAGTACCAGTTCTCCCTCCGATTTCAACAGGGCCTCCAATATGCAAAGTATTGGGATCACGCACACTCTTTAGTAACACATTTTGTGAAATAGTTTCAATCAAACTTTGGTCTCGTTCTCCGTAAGCCTCTATTGCCTCAATATCAAACTTATAATCAGTATTTACTTCAGCATTTTCCAAATGAGATTCAAATCCTTTAATTAATCGGCCTGATCCTACTATGCTGATCATAGGTATGTAGGTACGATTCTCATCGTACACATCATGTTCCTTCGCAACTTCTTCTCTGGTAGTCTCGATTAGTTTCTCTGTATTTGCATTAAATAAGTCATAATCAATATGAATAATTGAACCTTGTTCCATTCTATAGCCTCCACGGACGACTCGGCGACTTGCTTACCCTTTTTCATTCAAACGGTTTAGAGAGTGTAGAAAATTAAGAGTATTTACTAGATTTTTTTCGAGAAAAACTATCTGAAGATATCGAAAAAATACTCCCAAGCATGATTATTGACCATCCTAACCAAACTAGATGGCTTCCCGGGAGAGAGTGGACAGTTACTCTAACTCTATCTACCTCATCTGATTGTCCAAATGTCATCCATTCAAGAAGTTCTTGAGATTGATAAAAATCTAATATAACTATTGTATCTCCAAAAATTGTAGAGAATCTGTCTACTTCGGATCTTGGAGAAACACTATTTCCAGTAGTAAATCTTAACATTCCTGGTGATAGTTCTGCTATCTTTTCTCCATCTTCCATTACATCAATGATTATACCGATATAACCATCACCTATTGAATATGGATATTCTTCTTCATCGGCACTAAATCTTTCTACATCGATTAATATAAATTCATATCCATTGTGTTCTATCGGCTGATCCTTAACCAGTGTCACTAAATGTGATGGATCTGTTCTATCAACCATTGTAGTTGTTAAAACATGACCAATTAGTAATAATAGTATACCAAAATGAGCCAAGTGTGATCCTAATAATCTTAATTTGGGTTTATTTAAATTGATATTTGATGAACGGCGAGAGGAAAATATAGAATTTGCTGTTGAATATAATTGTTTAATCGTAGGAGGAAGGGCGAAAACTAGCCATGTTAGAATAAATAGTCCCAAGGAACCTCGGGAAATTCCTTGAGTAACACTTAATTCTGGATCCCCTGGTAAGTAAATTTGATCTGAGATATAAGCAAAGAATATAGAAAGGAACAGTATAATTGTAATTAATATATTGCCATTACGAGAATTAACAGAATTGCCCCATGCATAAAAAGTGAGCCCTATTGCAAGGAGAGCAATTAATGGGGCTCCATAAAATTCATGAGCTAAAATGTTACTTCCTTCAATTTCTACGGTAAGAAGTATCCAAGTGAGTAATAGAAAAGTTGCACCTCCATACCAAGGTATATTTCGGGCCATTCTAGTTCTTTGTGATGTATTCTTGAAGGGCTTTAATAAAATTGAAAAATCTTCTTCATCGGATAAGAACCAAGGAACAAGGAATGGAATCATTCCAATAAATGCTTGAAATGTATTAGCGGACCAAGACCAATTTGAATAAAGCATGAGTATTATACCGGCAATAATCCATTGAAAAGAAGGTTTTTTAGAAGAAGAATGTAGAGTTAAGAATAATAAGGAAGTCCCTACAAACAAAACTGAACTAGCACCTATATTTATTGAAATTGATATGAAAGTAATCAATAAAGCCCAAGAAAGAATCTTGTTCTCTTGAAAAAATGAATTATCCCCTTCTGATAATAAAATATTCATTTGTTCTCTAAAAAGATAGAAAATAACCAATATACCCAGAATTATCAAACCTATTAGGTAGGAAAATATTTCTAAACCAATAGGGCTAAAATCTGAAATATTCACAATTCTAAGATAGGGGTCTTGTGGTAGTGTTGAAGCATCATTACCCACAAATGCATGCACAGAGGACCATACGCCATTAGCTCGAGTAACCAAAGTTGCATGAAGAGTTAGCATTCCTGTCATTAAAGCCAATGCAGGTAGAGATGATACATTACCAGAAGAATTACTTTTAGCCCTTGTATGAATTATCAATAAGAGTGTTAGCCAAGGCAATAAGGAACCAGTCTCTACGGGGTCCCACGCCCAATATCCTCCCCAATCTAAAACAGTATAGGCCCAAAGTCCGCCCAAACCTATTCCCAATGTACCTACGAAAAAACCAGCACGTGCCCAGGGTATCAAATCAGAGTGAATTGTTTCATTAGGAAGTTTCTGGATAATTCCAGAAATTGCGATACTTGCAACTGCAATACATAGTGAATAATATGCAAATACTATTGGGGGATGGATGACCATAAGATTTGTTTGAAGCAAAGGGTTTAGTTCACCATCTATTCCCTTATACGAAGAAAATGGATCTAATAACCAAGATATGAATAAGAGATATAAAATCCAAGAATGTAGAATACGCAATAATAAGTTATCATGTTTGTGAAAAATCGAAATTAACCATGTGACTGTTGACATTAAAAATACCCATAAAAGTAATGGCCCTGCACGCCCACCCCAAACTGCTGATATACGGTATAAAACAGGTAGATTAGATCCTCCGTATTCAGAAACAATACTTAGAGATTTAATATTAAATAAGAATGCGTAAATCAGTAATAGGAATGGCAATGATTGAAATAAAAATGTTAAGTTATTGTCTCTTGAAGAAAATATTTTATTATTAAAAATATGATAAGCAGAAATTCCTGCTGCTATAATAATCGAAAGATGGCCTAAAAAAGGAAGAATCGGATCACCAGCCATAATACTTAGCACGGGAATAACCAAATGAAAGCATAGCTGGAATTATTCTTTTTACGTATAATCTAGGTCTACGTAAGAATATTTTCAAACAAACTAATAATTTTCCATGGGCGCCCATGTTACTCATTTCATCTGGAAAACATTGAGCCATTAGTGACATATCATCGTCTGACAAATTGAAAAGTGCAGACTTTCCACTCAAAATCTTACTATATGGAGGAAATTCCTTTTTCCATAGTCGTGTATATTCTGCTAAATAACTAGCATTTAAATTCCCAGAGGAAATAGCTTTGACAGCTGTTTGTGCGGCAAATACTGCAGATTTTAATGCTAAATGAGAGCCTCCCTCAAACAAAGGTGATGTGAATCCTGCTGCATCTCCAATTAACATTAAACCATCAGCATGAGTATTTTCATGTGGTCCAGATATCGGAATGGTCCCTCCAAAAGCAGGATTACCTTTAGTTTTCCAGGAAGGTGAAATTTGTTTTAAGTCTTTGAAGTGTGTATCTTCAATAAAGTCATCAAGTGACTTTTTTGTTTGAGATTTATTCTCAGTAACTAGTCCAACATTGGCCCTTCCATCACTTTTTGGAATCATCCATACATATCCTTTTTCTACATATTTGGGCCATATATAAAAGTCAAGATAGTTATCTGTTGGAACTTCTAGCATCTCATATTGCATGCCAGCGATAACTTGCGGACGGGGATTTAATTCTAATATTTTTGAACTAACTCCTGCAACTCCAGATGCATCAATTACTATTTTTGCTTCTATAGGGAATTTGTCGCCTTTACCGTCACATCTCCAACCAATAAATTTGTCTCCATCATACATTTTTTCCATTGAATTAATTTTGTGGCCTAAGCATAATTCAGCCCCATTAGAAACAGCTTCATCACAAATCCAGCGTTCGAAAAGGTGCTTTTCCAAAACATATCCTTCTTCAGTTAATTTTTTCTCAGTACCATCAGGAAAAATTACACGAATTCCATGTACTCGTTTACTTATTACTTGATGAGGTAGATCTAATTCCAAATTAGCACAAGCAACATCAGAAATACATTCTCCACAATGAACAGGAGTTCCTATTTCATCGTGATCTTCAATAAGAATAGTAGAAAGTCCTGCTCTAGCACTATGTAATGCGGCATTTCCGCCTCCTGGGCCCGCGCCTATTACTAAGACATCGTACATCATAGTGCCGCTCGTCATGGCCCTGCGAGTAGGTTAGTATCAAAGAATCTCTCGGTCAAAAGTCTATGGTGAAAAGCGAACCTTCATCATTCTTAGAGATCTGCGAAGGTATGTGACATGGGGAAATTTGACTAGTTACGTCCGCGCATTGGAAGCGGAAGGAGATTTACTTAGAATAAGTGAAGAAATAGATGTTAAATTTGAAGCTGGTTGTATAGCTGATTATTTAGTTAAAAAAGGAGGACCCGCAGTAATTTTTGATCAACCGAGACTTGCAGATGGAACTATCAGTAAATATCCCCTTGCAATGAATCTATATGGTACTAGAAAAAGGACAAATCTAGCATTAGGAGTCATAAAGCCAAGAGAAATTGGAGATAGAATGGTAGCACTAATGAAACCTGATATTGGAGCAATTCTGAAATCTCCTTGGAAGGGCATAAGTTTAGCCTTAGAGGGGCTGTCAATGGCTCCGAAAAAAATAAGAAAGGGTGCTTGTCAACAAATAATTATTGACAATCCAGATATGACAAAACTTCCAATACCTACTACTTGGCCTTTGGATGGAGGTCCATTCATGACTTTACCTTTGGTCGTTACTTGTGATCCTAACACAGGAGTACACAATATGGGGATGTACAGAAGTCAAGTTTTCGGAGCAAAAGAAGTTGGATTACATTGGCAAGCACATAAGCATGGAGCTGACCATGCTAAAGAATTCGGAGATAGGATGCCTGTTGCAATATGTCTGGGGGGCCCCCCAGAAGTCATGTTCAGTGCTATTTCACCACTTCCTGACAATTTATCAGAGTATGAATTCGCCGGACTATTAGGTAAAAAAAGATTGAAGATAGTAAAATGTAAAACTAATGATTTGTGGGTACCAGCTGAATGTGACTTTGTTATTGAGGGATATATGACTCCAGGTGAAACTAGACTAGAAGGTCCTTTTGGTGATCATTTTGGACATTATTCACTATCTGATCAATATCCGGTAATGCATGTTACAAAAATAACCCACCGTAAAGATCCAGTTATTTCAATGACTATTGTAGGAGTTCCTCCAATGGAAGACGGATATTTAGGAGAAGCAATAGGAGATGCTTTTAGGCCAGTACTTCAATTTCAACATAGAGATGTGATAGATTTATTTCTTCCGCTTGAAACTGGTTTTCATAATCTTGCAATAGTTTCTTCAAAGCAACGCTATCCTAGGCAAGGAAGAAAAACTGCTCTTGGATTATTGGGTGCAGGGCAAATGATGTTCTTAAAGGTAATAATTTGTGTTGATTCAGAACATCCAGTTAAAGATCTTGATTGTTTATTGGATGTTTTAGAAAAGAATGTTAGTATACCTAATGATTTAGTATTTCTAGACGGAATGGTTGCTGATGCGTTAGAACATGCCTCTCCTGAAGAAAATATACATACTAAATTACTCATAGATGCTACGAGTGATGAGAATTTAATAAATGAAAATATTAAGAAAGATAATTCAAAATCTATTGAGATTTCTGCTTCGGCTGTCGAAGGCGTGGTTGAGTCCAGAATGTTGAGGCCAAGTATGATGGTCGTAACAACTGATATTGAAGGAGGCCCCAAGCCAGAAGAAAATATGGAAGAAGAGAATGAAGAATTAGCTTGGGAACAAAGAGAAAAAATTAAAAAAATATGTAAAGATATTTGGAATTTGGAAGGTGCAAATCATTTAAAATGGCTATTCATAACAGATAATGATGTTGATCTGAGAAATGATGATTGGAAGAGAAAATTATTGTGGCAATTATTTTGTAGGTTTGACGTTTCTAGAGACATTCATTTTGATGATAAAAAGAAACGTTTGGCATGGGATGCTACTGCCCCAATACCGTCACAAAAAGGAAGTATACCAGTTCGAAGGTGGCCAGCAGTTACACTACATAACTCGGAGACGATGGAAAGAGTAGAAAACATCATGAAGGAAATGGGATATTAATGGGTTTTAAGGAAATACTCGATTTTGTAAAAATTGAACATACCTTATTTTCTCTACCTTTTGTGTTGATAGGATATATTCTTGCGAATAATCAATTTATGGATGATTTAGAATCGAATGGGGTTTGGATAAGAATAGATCTAGTATGGATACTTATTGCTGCAGTTGGTGCTCGTGGACTTGCAATGACTCTAAATCGTATTATTGATCGTGATATTGATGCCAACAATCCTCGGACTAAAAGTCGTCATTTGGCATCTGGATCAATGTCAATGAATACTGCTTGGGTTTTATCGATAGTTTTTCTTGGAATGCTTCTATTGGGTGCCTGGCAACTCAATGAAGTAGCATTTGCTATGTCTTGGCTTCCTGTATTAGTATTTGTCATATATCCATACACTAAAAGATATACTTGGCTTTGTCATTTATGGCTTGGGATATGCTTGTCTTTAGCACCAGCAGGGGCTTGGGTGGCGGTTGCTGCAGATGTATATGGTTGGGATGCAATTACTGGATTAAATGATGGGAGTACTGAATTTCTTTGGTATCCAACGATTTTCTTTATTTCTTTAGGAGTTGCTATTTGGATTGCAACTTTTGATATTAATTATGCGCTAATGGATTTGGAAAATGATGTTAAAAATGGAATTTATTCATTTCCTTCTAAATTTGGAGAAATTGCTACAACCAGAACTTCAGTACAGCTTACATTACTATGGTTTGCTTGTTTTGCCATAGCGAATCCTATGAATGAAATTTGGTTCATTGCTGTGGCGGTTTTTATGTCCACTCTCAATATTGGAGTAATACTTTCTAGAAAGAAACTGGAAAATTTTCAAATTACCTTATTTCGAGTATCAATGCTCACAGGTTGGTTACTTTTAGCAACCATATTAATGATTGAACCATCTAATAATAGATTTCTAACTTGAGGTTTTAAAATGTTTTTTTTGAGATCTGACTATGAAACTGCAGGAGATCAACAACAAGCTATTGATATGCTTGTTGAACAACTTGAAAATGGAAAAGAACGTTGTATTTTAGTTGGCGTTACCGGTTCTGGAAAAACATTTGCAATGGCAAATATCATCAAAAGATTACAAATTCCTACACTAATTTTATCGCATAACAAAACATTAGCACGACAATTGTGGCAAGAAATGTCAGATTTATTTCCTCAAAATGCAGTTGAATATTTTGTAAGTTATTATGATTATTATCAACCAGAGGCATACATACCAGGAAGAGATTTATTTATTGACAAAGAATTACAAATGAATGAAAGAATTGAGCAGGAAAGATTTTCAACAGTAGCTTCGCTTGTTTCTAGGCCTGATGTAATAGCAGTTGGATCAGTATCAATAATTTATGGGTTGAATCCTCCTGAGGTATTTGAACAAAATCATCTTAGATTACATGTTGGTCAAATATCTGATCCAATAGATATAGTCCGTGAGTTGATAGGTTTACAATATCGCAGGATAAATAGAGAAATTACGAGAGGAGATATTAGATTGCGTGGTGAAATATTAGATATTTGGATGCCTAGTAGAGATGATCCATTGCGTATTAAATTTAATTGGGAAGGTATTGAAAGTATACAAGTTTGTGAATCAATATCATGGGAAATATTAGATGAGATTGAAGAAGCATGGATTCACCCTAGGGAATTCTACATGACAGATGAAGAAAAATTTGGAGAGGCTCTGAAAGACATTGAACAAGAAATGGAAGATAGAAAAGATTATTTTAATTCAAAGAATATGGGATTAGAAAGTAACCGTATTGAACAGCGTACGATGTTCGATCTAGAAATGTTATCAGAAATTGGTTCATGTAAAGGTGTTGAGAATTATTCATTACATTTTGACGGAAGGAAAACCGGACAAAGAGCATATTGTCTTTTAGATTTCTTTGCAAAAAATGCTGAGAAGTTCCATGGAGGAGAAAAAAATTATCTTGTTATTATGGATGAATCACACGTAACATTACCACAAGTAGGAGGAATGTATGGAGGAGATTATTCAAGAAAAAAGAATTTGATTGAACATGGATTTAGACTCCCATCTGCTTTTGACAATAGACCATTAAGAATAGAAGAATTTCAAGAATTGATCCCAAAGATGCTGTACGTTAGTGCCACCCCAGGGGAAAGAGAATTGAGGCATTTAGCAGAAATAAATAAGCAAAAAATTCCTGATGGTTTGCTTCACGTTAAGAGTAATGGAGGAGCAGGGAAGCCAGATTTGAAAAAACCTAAAATTAAACAAACAATGGGAATGATTCTAGAAAAAGTAAATGAAATAGCTAAAATGGAAATAAGACCAACTGGTCTATTAGATCCTAGAATAGAAGTTCGTCCTACTGAAGGACAAGTTCAAGATTTACTAAGTATGATAAATGAGAGAGTTTTAGAAAATGAGAGAGTTTTAGTTACAGTTTTAACCATAAAATTTGCAGAAGAGGTATCAGAATATTTTCAAAGAATGGGAATAAAGGCCCATTATTTACATAGCGAGATTGATACTTTAGAAAGAACGGAGATAATTAAAGCACTAAGAATTGGACATATTGATGTAATTGTAGGAATTAATTTGTTAAGGGAAGGTTTAGATATACCAGAAGTCTCACTTGTTGCTATCTTTGATGCAGATAAACAGGGATTTCTGAGAAATGAACGTTCTCTTTTACAAACAATTGGAAGAGCCTCTAGAAATGAAAATGGGTTGGTAATTCTTTATGCGGACACTATTTCTGCCTCGATGAAAGCAGCAATAAATCAAACAATCTCAAGAAGATCAAGACAAAAAACATATAATAAAGAACATAAAATCATCCCAAAAACGATTATGAAAACCATGCCTACTATGGGGGTAGAAATTGATGATTTAATATCTGGAGTAGCAGGAAAAGGACAAAAGGGCGGAAAGAGGCTAATAAAGAAATCATCTAAAAAGAAAGGAGGAGATAAAATAACCAAGAGATTCAATTTAGGTGCTGGATTATGGAACTCTTCAGATTCACTCCTTGAAAATATTTCTCAACCAAAAGAATTGGAACAAGAATATCCTATGATTGATGAAAGAGATACAGAATATGATATATTAATTAAAAAATTGAGAAAGGAAATGCATCAAGCTGCAGAAAGACTAGATTTTGAGAGAGCTGCGTCTATTAGAGATAGGATTTATCAAATTAAAAATGCGACGGATTGAAGTTGAGATGTCTTGTCGCTCCATCTGTGCCTAAGTATAATAAAGACAATTTTGACATCCCAGTAAAAGATTATGACTTTGCTAAAATAAGTGATGTTACTTCACTAATTGACCAAATGAAAGATGCTGGGGGATTTACAGCAACTAAATTAGCAAGAGGAAGAGACATATTAAGAAATTCTCTATTAAAATCGGAAGATGATGGAATATTGAATTGGTTATCTTTCCCTGCTTGCTTGTGTGCCACAGGAACTAGGGGATTTTTTCTCGAAGCAATAAAGAATAACAAATTCAACGTAATAGTTACAACCTGTGGAACTTTAGACCATGATATCGCTAGAACATTCAAAAGTTATTTTCATGGTGATTTTGATCTAGATGATATTGCATTAGGAAATGAGGGTTTAAATCGATTGGGTAATGTAATAATTCCCAATGAATGTTACGGTGAAATATTAGAAAATGTAATAATTCCATGGCTAGGTGAAATTGAATTAGAGAGGATTGAGAAAAATCCTGATAATCCTTGGCTAGGATTTGGATCTGTTGAGCTTTGTTGGGCCATAGGTAAAAGAATTAATGATGAGAGTTCGCTATTGTACTGGGCTGCAAAGAATAGAATTCCAATAGTAATTCCTGGTCTATCAGATGGTGCGATAGGAGCGCAACTATTTATGCATAGACAGAAAAATCCAGATTTTATCATTGATTTTTTAGCTGATGAACAAATTCTTTCAGATCTTACATGGACTGCAAAAGAGAGTCATGCACTAATGGTTGGAGGAGGAATTTCCAAACATCATGTGATATGGTGGAATCAATATAGAGGAGGTCTTGACTCCGCTGTAGGGATTACTACAGCACCAGAATATGATGGTTCTTTATCTGGTGCTAGGTTAAGAGAAGCTATATCTTGGGGCAAGATTAGTCCGGAAGCGCCACAAGTAGTTATTGAGGGGGATGCTAGTTTGATATTGCCTATTTTAGGTGCGGATTTATTCAATTGATGTTGTAATTTGGTTTACAACCGAATAGTAATTGCTAATAATGGCACTATGCTGGGGTGGGGTATGTCCGTTAGCGATATGGTACAAGGAATGATTGATGAATTAACTGCAGTAATGGCAGATGCTGGAAAGCACGATGGCGGAAACTCCGCTGCAGGAACACGTGTAAGAAAGGCTATGCAAGCTGTAAAAGGATCTGCACAAGCAGTACGCCTACAAGTACAAGGCGACAAGAATTCTCGTTAATTAATTTCTTAACCTTAAAAAATAGTTCAGAATGGATTCAAAGGTTTTGTGCAAGCAATTCCATGAGTCCTGTACGCAAAGGCGTGAGGGGATGCCAACCATCTCCTCCCGCCCTTAATAATTCTTTATCTAGAAGGCTTAAATCAGGTCTTTCCCTAATATATTTCTTATTTTTCTTTACCGGATCCGGAATATTAGACAAAGATTCTAGGGTATGAGAATAATTAATCGAATTGGTATATCTCAACAATAACATCTCTAACTCTTCAAAAACAGAATCATTGGACCATGCTCGCCTCCCGGAAAGATTTAATTTTCCCTTGATAATAGAAGATTCTTCAGATAATAATAGGACTAATATTGCTTCAATGGCGTCTCTTATATGAACCCAGTAATGAATTGCATCAACATTCAAAGGTTTGTTATTATTTTTCTTAATATTTTCTAACCATTCGAATAATATATCTGAACCCCATTTATTTTTACCTTCAGGTATTAATAAATCGTAAATTGAAATTACTAATCTAGAGTTGGTATTACTAGTTAATCCGGGTACTATTAGTATGTCAACATCCTTATCCGTATCTAATCCAATTTTTATTGTTGAAAGTTTTGGTTTTTCAACAATTAAAATACCTGCTCTAATGAGTCTGTCTTTCAGAGCTTCGTAAAAATAATCATTTTCTCCTATGATATTTACTTCTATGGTCATTTTACCACTTAGACTAATAATGGTTCAACAATCTCTGGTGCGGAAAAATGAATCAATGCTTCTTTGATAATAGAGATTATTAAATCTATTTCTGCAGATGTTAGTTTAAAATGAGGAGTAAAGCGGATTGCATTTTCCCCTCCATGAATTATCCCAAGTCCATGGCGACGACACCATTCTTCAACTAATTCTGGGCCAACAACTTTGAATCGTTTTGGATCGAGTTCTGCACTTAGCAATAATCCAGTTCCCTGTACTTTGGTAATACAACCAGGTAATTCTTCTGAGAGCTTATTTAATTTTTCTAAAAATTCTAAACCTCTATCGACAATATTTTTTCTTAATTTGGGAGTAATACTGTCCAAAACAGCGACAGCTGTTTCTAAAGCCCTAGGATTTGTTGTCATTGTATTTCCATATATTCCAACCGCATATAGGTTAGCAGCTCTTTGGCTTAAACCGACTACAGATAAAGGATATTGCCCTGCATTAATAGCTTTTGACCATGTTTCCATATCGGGAGCTTCGCAATCTTCAAACCCAACATAATCAACTATACTTAAGCAACCTTGTCCACGTATACCGGCCTGTATAGAGTCAACCAATAATAAAGTACCATTTTCATTACATAATCTACGCGCTTCATCATAAAATTCTCGAGTAACGCATAGTCCAGGGTTCCCTTCGCCCATAACAGGCTCAATGGCCATTAGTTCTATGAAATCTCCATTATCGTTAGCTCGCGAAAAAGCATCTCGGAGCCCAATAGTATCATTAGGATCAACAAGTATAAGATTGTCTCTATCACGAAAACTAGCAAGTTTTGAGTCATATTTGGATTTACAGGAATCTGATATCTGGGCTGGCCTGTCTGTACGTCCATGAAAACCATGAGTAAGTGCCAATAATTTTGTATTTTTTCCTTCATGAAGACCTCCTTTGGAGGTCATATTGTAAGAATTAACATCAGATATTCGAAGAGAAATTGTTACTGATTCGGAACCACTGTTTAGACATA
Source organism: Marine Group II euryarchaeote MED-G38 (assembly GCA_002457145.1). Classification (GTDB taxonomy): domain Archaea; phylum Thermoplasmatota; class Poseidoniia; order Poseidoniales; family Thalassarchaeaceae; genus MGIIb-O3. The sequence goes on along the minus strand of NTJP01000003.1, from coordinate 44,969 downwards.
CAAATTTATCAAAAGGACAATTTCCCCTTTTATGTCCTACCTCTTTTTTTAGACTATCTGATAGTTTTTTATGACTGAAAGACGGAGTCATCACATTAGCCATGACCCAGTTTTCTTTCATAGCTGACATAATTATATCTGGGCCGTGTCCCATACCAAGCATACCGTAACCTCCATTATCATGAAGAACTGCTCCGTGGGATGTAATAATCCATGGGCCTCGTGCTGAAATGGCGACGTAGGGATTAATGGTGTCTTTAGAATAAAAATTTACATAGTCTTCTTGTAGTAATGGGATTAACTTAGATTCTTCCATATCTAGAATATCCGTACCAAAGTTCTCTATCAGGGCATCTTGGTTAATCACGGCTTCATCTATCGCTTGACATAGTAAAGGATCGAGTTTGCTAAATTTAATAACAAGATTATCATTTAAACCAATAGTATTAGGCTTACCTGATTTGTTCCTAATTTCTTGGAGTTGTACAAGAACCGATGCCATCAGACATACGTGAGAGGGCAGTGTTCATCAATCTATTCTGAAGATATTCTGTTTTAGCAAATAAAATACTTGTCAATTAATCAATAAATACTTCTCAATTAATCAATAAATAATAAATTCTGATAATCACTTAAATAATTAAAGTAAAATTGATTTTTCAATTGAAAAATTTAATTATATGTAAATTTTTATATTGAATTATCAATATGATTTATGGAATATATATAAGTGCCGTTCTTACCTTGGCTTGCTTGAGGAAGATGCCGGGGATGCACAAACGCCTTTCAGAGGAAATAAAATGAATGATGAATATAGAATACAAGAATTAATAAAAAGAGAAGTTTATGTTGGTGACAAATTAGTAGGAGTTATCACTGGAGAAAGATTTCATCCAAGTGATGATTATGTTAAATCAATGAGATTGCAAGTAGTTGATAATATTGCCAATGAATATATGAGAAAGCCAGCTGAATATGCTCCACTATCAAAGGAATTGGTACATAGTATACGTTCTGATGGTGGGGTAAAATTATCAAAATCGATGAGAGAGCTTCAAAGAAGATGGAGAAATACAATAAGGATTGATGAAAAATTATATGCTCCAGACGAATTACGCGATAGAGCAGTTCTAGATAATGATGGAGCAGATATTGGAAATGTGATCGGCTTGGTAAAACTAAAGCGTACATACAAAGGATTGGTAGTAAAGCCACATTTTAGAATGAAGACTAAGTATAATCTATCAGAAAAAATAATTGTTCCAGTAGGACAATTATCCAGAACAACTGCAAGATTGGATGAAATAATACTAAAATGTTCTGCTAAAAGATTGACAACATTACCTAGTTATTTGAAATTAAATAGTAATGAAATATCTTTTGATAGTGAGTAAGTAATTAGAGTAGTGTTCAAAAACAATACTCATGTCGAACGACTACACAAGGACGTGTAGCTTAGTCTGGCTGGAGCACCCGGCTGATAACCGGGAGGTCGCAAGTTCAAATCTTGTCATGTCCACCAAAAATAAATTATTAACAATCGGCATAATCATGAACAACTTGCACTTCGAGATTATTAATATGCCAGTAGTTAGTGGCTCGAATGGACAAAATGTTGCAGAATCATTAGCAGAAATAATGAAAATGGACTACATCAGACTTGAAGACAGAAAATTTCCTGATGGAGAGGGATATGTTAGAGTCCCCAGTGAAGAAATAGATAGAATTAGGTCTGAACCTGTAATTTTAGTTTCTAATACATATCCTGATTCAAATATCTTGAAGACCATATTATTATTGAAGGCTATTGGAGATGTTAGAAAAGGTGATTTATCCAATCTAAAGGGTGAAGAACCCCAAAAGTTGCAGGATGTAGGAAAAGGAATAATCCTTGCAATTCCTTATTATGGATATTCCAGACAGGATAAAAGATTTTCAAAGGGAGAAGTTATTTCTGCAAGAGTAATTGCAAATGTTATCTCGAGTTTTTGTGATGGTATGGTAATTTTAGATCTACATGAAAAGAAAGTTATGGAGGGGTTAGATTTCCCAATTATGTTTGTTAGTTCAATGACTGAAATAGCAGAAAAATTACAAAAAGAAGTAGGTCCTGATTTTATACTAAGTCCTGATAAAGGGGCAATAGACAGAGCATCTAAAGTTGCAAAACTCATAGGGTGTGAATTTTCATACCTTGAAAAGAAAAGGATAGATGCCCATACAATCGAACATACTCCAAAAGATTTAGACGTTTCAGATAAGATAGTAGCCATAGTTGATGATATGATTAGTACCGGAGGAACAATTTGCAGAGCAAGTGATGCTTTGCGTCGACAGGGTGCTGTAGAAGTGCATGCTGCATGTACTCATGGATTATTTACTGGGGGAGCAATTTCAAAACTTGCAAATCATGTAGATGGAGTACATAGTACGAATTCGTTATCAAATCCAAGAGGGTTGGTTTCTTGTGCTCCAGCTCTTTACAGAGGCATAAAACAACTATTAGAGATAATTTAGATATATTATTTCCAATGCGTTGCGTTTATATCAGCCATGTCGTGCGCGGACTTACCTACATGAGGAGATTATCTAATGAGTGTACATATATCTTTTGAAACCCCGCAAGACATACAAGAGTCCGTCTATGAATTGGTGAAAGCCATTGGTAAAAATGAAAGGGGCCGTTTGAAAAAGGGTGCCAATGAAGTAACTAAGGCTGCGGAAAGAGGTACTGCTCTAATGATAGTGATGGCAGAAAATGTTAGTCCTGGTGAATTACTGGCACACATTCCAATGATTTGTAAGGAAAAAGAAATACCCTATATTTATGTTGCCGATCAGACATATCTTGCTGAAGCTGCTGGTATGAGTACTGGAACAAAAACAGCTGCAGTAGCAATAATGACTATGGAAAAAGATGCTAAGGATAGATTTGAAGAAATAAAAGGCCACTTTGAAACACTATCAAATTAATTAACTTAGGAGAGATGAGAAATGGCAAAAGAAGCATGGCCTGCAGAAGTTGTAGAAATTGTAGGAAGAACTGGTATGACTGGTGAAGCAACTCAAGTAAAAGTAAGAGTCAACGATTCGAATAATCCAAGGGATATTGGAAGGATTATAGCTAGAAATGTAGTTGGTCCGATAAGAGTAGGAGATGTTTTGATGCTCAGAGATACAGGACGAGAGGCTCGTCGCTTAGGAACTAGGTAGGTGTATTTATGCCAGAAAGAAGAATTTGCAGTTTCAGCCATGAAGAAATAGAACCTGGCACAGGAATGATGTTTGTCAGAAGAGATGGTTCTGTTATGTGGTTTAAGGATAGTAAAGCTCGGAAAAATTCATTAAAATTAAAACGTAATCCTCGAAGAATGAAGTGGACACAGCGCTATGAAAAGGGCGGAATTAAGTAATTTTATTCTATTAAAAATTACTGTGCTGTAATTTTATATTGTACTCTAGCTCTATCATTTTCATCTATAGGAAATTGGTCAGGAGGTGCACTGTCGCCACAATCTGTATTGTCTATTACCGTGACATAAGTTCCTGGTTCTACATTTACTTCTATATTTGTATTCGACGTATTTGGATCACTAAGTTGGGAGTAATAATTGAATGGTTCACATTCTTCGTAATCTGCATAATTTGCCTCACTCATCGTATATAAATCGATATTTGGCCCATCCAAAAGTTCTAATGTTATTCGAATGGTTTGAATACTGTCAATAGTCCAAGTTAATTTCATATGTCCATCTTCATCGATAAATATTGTATCTTCGAATAGTTCCTTTTCAGGGTTAATTGTATCTTCAACATCTGATAAACAACCTGAAGACATCAATATCAAAGTAATTAACACAGTAGACAGTATTCGCATACCACCACGAGAGACTTATGATAAATCAATAATTCGGCGCTTTGGGCATAATAAGCATTAACTTGTGCTTTGCGTTGAAATAGGGGAGGTTTGTCGGGCAGAATATGGAAGGTATGCAGACAACTTACATTATGATAAAACCTGATGGTGTACAAAGGGGTTTAGTTGGAGAAATAATTACTCGTTTTGAGAATAAAGGATTAAGATTGGTGGGCTTGAGGCAGCTAATTCCTTCTTCTAAAGTTGCAGAGGAACATTATGCTATCCACAAAGATCGTCCATTCTATTCTGGATTGATTAAATTTATCACATCTGGGCCAGTAGTTGCAATGGCTTGGACAGGTGTTGAAGCAATTAAAGTAGCTAGAAATATAATTGGCCCTACTAACGGCAGAGAAGCTTCACCTGGAACAATACGTGGTGATTTAGCCATGGATATTGGACACAATATAATTCATGGTTCAGATGGAGAAGAAACTGCTAAATTTGAATTAGAATTATGGTTTCCAAATGGTCTTTCGGAATGGCGAAGGGATGCTGAATCACAAATATATGAATAAATTTCGATAAAGAGTGGGAATTATGAAGGTGATTAAGTGGATAAAACTAGACAACCAATCATCGCAATACTAGGTCATGTAGATCATGGAAAAACATCTTTATTAGATCATGTTAGATCATTAGGAAACAAGGCTAGATCATCTGTAATGGATAGAGAGGCTGGCGGAATCACACAACACATAGGTGCTACTGAAGTTCCGGCAATAATACTCAATAATTTATGTGGACCATTGTTAGGGGGAAAAACATTTGATTCTCCTGGATTATTATTCATAGATACTCCTGGTCATCAATCATTTTCTGCATTACGTTCTAGAGGAGGTGCTTTAGCCGATATAGCAATCCTGATAGTCGATATTTCAGAAGGATGTAAACCTCAGACTATAGAATCATTACGTATTTTGAAGAATTCTAAAACTCCATTTGTATTGGCGGCAAATAAAGTTGATAGGTTACATGGATGGAGTTCAGAATCTAATAGACCTATGGCATACTCACTAAAACAACAAACAAAAGATGCTATGGCAATATTCGAAGAAAAATACTGGAAAATAGTTGGACAATTGGCCGAATATGACTTTAATGTCGAAAGATATGATAGAGTTAAGGATTTTACAAAAGAAATTGCGCTCGTACCAATATCTGCTAGAGAAGGAGAGGGTATTCAAGATTTATTAGCTGTAGTAATTGGATTAGCAGAACGTTATTTATCTGAAAAATTATCAGATATTGAAGGATCTGGTGAAGGGACTGTTCTGGAAGTTAAAGAAGAAAGAGGTTTGGGGAAAACCTTGGATATCATTTTACACCGAGGTTCGATAAAAAAGGGAGATGAAATAGTATTAGTTACCAATGAAGGAGGTACATCTACACGAGTAAAGGGCATGTTTAGTCCTCGTGGCATGAGTGAAATGAGAGACGCAGGAAACAGATGGGACGACACGGATATTATTTATGCTGCAGCTGGTTTAAAAATAAGTGGAGTGAATTTAGAAGGAGTTCTAGCAGGAACTACAATTAGAGTTGTAAATAATGAAGAAGAAAAAAGAATTGCAATAAAAAACGCAAATAATGAATCTAAATTATCTATTGAATTAAGTGAGGAGGGGGTTTGTATAAAATCTGACACTGTTGGAGGATTAGAGGCTCTGGCTAAGGAATTAGAAAGTATTGGAGTTCCGATTCGTAGTGCCAGTATAGGAAAAGTTAGCAGAAAAGACGTAAGAAGTGTGGAAACATCTCAGGATCCTTTCCATAGAATAATTATGGCATTTAGTACAGATATACTCATTGATGCGAAAAATGAAATAGAGAAATCGGAAAATAAAATTAAATATATCAATTCAGATATTATTTACAGAATACTTGATGAGCATGAAGAATGGGTTGAGCTTAGGAAAAAGGAAATAGAGGAAGAAAATAGAGAAGATGTTGTATATCCGGGTAGAATACGATTACTTCCCGACCATACATTCAGAGCCTCTAAACCAGCAGTTGTCGGCGTTAGAGTACTAGGAGGGAGAATTCATGTTGGACAAAGGCTACTAAAAGATGGTAAGAGAATAGGGAGAATAAAGTCAATTAGATCAGGACAAGATAGTATGAAACAATCTGAGCAAGGTTCAGAGGTTGCGATTTCAGTTGACGGTGTGACTATTGGAAGACAAATTGAAGAAGGAGATGAATTATTAGTTGATGTTCCAGAATCACATGCAATAAAATTAATAAAAATGGATTTGACTCCTATTGAAAAGGAAATTTTAGAAGAATTAATGCTTATTCATCGTAAAGAAGATCACTTTTGGGGAAGATGAATGATGATGAAGCAGTAGTTCATTAACACCGAAGACTCAAGTAGTGAATAAAGTGGGCTTATGTTATTGGTGATGTGGCAATGACGATGGGGAATGGTAGTAATCCTAAATCTAGAGAACTAATAAATACCGTTTCACAGATATCAAATTCATTAATGAATGAAGTTTCTAAAGTCATTATTGGGAAACAAGAAAATCTTAGAAGAATCGCGGTTGGAATCCTCTCAAATGGAAATATCCTCATAGAAGATGTACCTGGAACTGCTAAGACATTAATGGCTAACACATTTGCTACAGCATTGGGATGTAAGTTCAAAAGAGTACAATTTACTCCAGATTTACTTCCTGCAGATATTATGGGGACATATATGTACGATCAGCAAGCGGGTGAATTCAAATTAAGACCTGGTCCTCTCTTTACAAATATCCTTCTGGCAGATGAAATAAACCGAGCACCACCTAAGACTCAAGCAGCCCTTTTAGAAGCAATGGAAGAAAAACAAGTAACGATTGAGGGAATTACTCATAAATTACCAGCTCCTTTCGTCACCATGGCAACACAGAATCCAATTGAGCAGGAGGGGACATATCCTTTACCAGAAGCTCAAATGGACCGTTTCTTGATGAAAATGAGTATGGGTTATCCAAATCGCCAAGAGGAAAAGGCAATACTTCAAAGAAGGAAATTGCGAGGTAAAGATGACCATGAAACTGATAAAATTACTTCTCCAAATAAAGTTGTAGCAATGCAGAAAGCACTCGAAACAGTGCATGTTGATCCTGCCATAATGTCGTATATCGTTGAACTTGTATGGAGAACTAGGGAAGATCATAGAATAATTACAGGAGCTTCTCCTCGTGCCAGTCAGTCTTTATTCAAGACTTGTAGAGCTTCAGCTGCGATTGATGGAAGAGATTATGTAATTCCAGATGATATAAAGAATATAGCACTCCAAGTTGTAAGCCATAGAATTGTGCTCAAGCCAGAGTCAAAGATAAGGGGCGTCACTGGACAGCATGTAATGAGAAAAATATTGGGTGAAGTTGTTGTTCCTGTAATACAATAATCGGACAATACAATTAACCGACTGCCTACTAGAGTGTATGTGACTGTAGTTATTGCTTGCATAAATCACAAAGGCGGTTGTGCTAAAACTACAACTGCAGTAAATCTAGCAGTATCTCTGGCGAATGGTAATGATAGTTTAGGAATTATGCCAAAAAAAGTATTATTGATAGATTTAGATCCTAAAGGGAATGTAGCTACTACATTTGGACTAGATAAGAAAAATATTGGTTTGACTATGAATGAATTATTTAAAGGTGAAATAGAAGGTTCAAAATTAGATATTACTGAGTATCTAATTGGCCCACAGAGAATAACTAGGGCTATGAGAAAATCTTGGAAAATTCATAATCCAGATAGAAGTAGAGGTCCACCAAGAAATATCGAAGTAAAAAATATCTGGATATTACCTGCTGATCTGGATTTGTCTGGTATAGAAATAGATTTAGCAACTAGAATAGGGAGAGAAAATAGATTGAAGATTGCTATTAGTAAAATTAAAAATGATTTTGATTTAATCATAATCGATACTCCGGCTTCCCTTGGGTTATTGACCATAAATGCTTTATCAGCATCTGAATGGGTATTAATTCCAATCCAAGCAGAATTTTATGCATTAGAAGGTATGAATCAATTAATGCATTCTATAAGAAATGTGCAGAAAGCTGTCAATCCTAACCTAAAATTGTTTGGCATACTACTCACAATGGTTCAAACACGAAGTAAGCTATGCGAGACTGTTTCAGAGCAAGCTCGTAAGCATTTTGGAGATCATGTATTCAAAACACAAATTCAACGTTCAGTATCAATAGCAGAATCTCCACTCGAAGGGGCGCCAATTGTTATTACTCAAAAGCCAACTAGTGCTAATCAAGGCAGCTTGGCCTATTGGTCACTAGCAAAAGAAGTTGATATCAAAATTAAAAAAATACTTAATAATTAATCCTCAGAAGAATGTGTTTCTAACATACTTTGACGAGTGTCGATGAGTATTGATTCTATTTTAACTTTAATTTCAGATTCTAAAGATTTTATTACTTCATTTATTTCTTTTTCAGATAGTTTACTTCTTTTTGATAATTGCTCTTCTAATTTATTCATTAATTCTAATTCTCTTTCTTTAACAAATAATGATATTCTTTGTTCCATTTCTACTTCTTTCTCTAATGCAAGCTCTTGTTTACGTAATGCTAAAGCAATATCCATAGTTTCCCTTTCTGAACGGAATCTACGATCTAGTTCGGCTAGAGCAGCTCGTTCAGACTCTTCTTGTAATACTTTAATTCTAATATCAACATCGGAAATCATTTCTTTTTCGAGAGATTTTTGTTCATTGTTCATTTGTTTTTGTAATTCAGACTCTCGGGTCCTTCGTACTTTAGCTAGTGTTTCACGCATTTGTATTTCTTGGTCCAATCTATATGCTTCAACTACTCTATGTACCTGAGATTCCATAGACTCTCGTAAATCCATCTCAACTCTTCTTTCCATACGTTCAATATTTTGAGTAGCCTCTAATTCCAGTCTTTCATTCAAAAATGCTTTTCTTCTTGTAAATTCTAATTCCATTTCTTGTTTTAACCTAGTTCTAATTTTAGAAGAGTGAGCTTCAACTCTTCTGTCTCTCTCAAGATCTAATTGTTCTCTTAATCTATTTTCTTCTCTTCTAAGACGGTGTAACATTTCTTCTCTGAGTAATCTTTCCTCTCTCTCTAAAGCCTCTGACTCAAGTCTTTCCAACTCGTCTTCTAACTCAGCTCTTAAATCTGTTTCAATTTGTTGAATCTGATCTTCAAAAAATATTTCATTAGCCTTCCTCATCGCACCGTGCATGCCAGACAGTCTTTCTGACATCTCAGAGATTCGCATTCTTCTTTCTCTTCTTATTCCTGATCTTAATCTAGATTCTTCATCTAATCTATCTCTAGTCCTGGCAAGTGACTCCATCGTTGACGAAGATGAGAGTGTATGTTGAGCTCTAAGTACTGCAAGTTCATCTGAAGCTTCATTATCAACTTTTTCTGATGGCTTGCTTTCACTCATTAATGTCCATCCCCACATCTACGAAACTTTTGTAATATTTGAGTTCGCAGGTTAAAATTTACTCAATAGTGGCTTTTTTGCTATGTTAGATATATCTAGAATTTTAGAATGTAACATTAAATGAAGTTTCACATGCAGGGCAATCTAATTCTCTTGTTCCTGGCCTTGGTCTAATCCTAAGTTGCCTTTCACAACTTGGACATTGAATATCTACTTTAATTATTTTCTGAGTTAACATAAAGCTTGAAGAGCAGGCGCTACAAGTCATGTTAACAGGCCTTTGATCTGTTCCTGAAACTAAAACAGTATTACAACTTGGACAGGGGATTGACTCAGATACTAAAGAATCAATTGTGGGTTGATGAGTTATTCGACAAACAGCCGAACATATTTCACAAGTTACTTCCCCTAATCCTTGAGGAAGCATATGGTTACAATTAGGACATTCTGCTAATGGAGGAGCATGTTTTGATTCAACATAAGCAATATCAGACATCACACATGACCTCGGCTAGATTAAGTGGTAGCAGGGGGTTCTCTAAAAAAACTTTGAAACAAAATAGTGAATGAATGTAAAATATCATCCCTTAAATCATTAAATAATGAAATTAAAGTTGAAAACCTAGAAATATTATTTCCTGATACCCACATACCATTTAGAATGACTAAAAATACACTTGCTTCATGAAGAGCGATGCCGGTAGCTAAATTAATTTGGTAACCTAATAATACTGTTGAAACTAAAATCGCAGTAATAAGAACTGAAATTATTATATTTAATAGAACAATATTCCTTGTTCTCTTGGCTAAGTCAATTAATTTTATTATCGAATGAGGATTTTGCCCCGGAATAAGAACGTCTGCGGCATCTAAATTAACTTGCTCACCACTTCCTACAGCAATTCCTATATTTGCTACAGCCAATGCTCCTGCATCATTAAAACCGTCTCCTGCCATTAGTATACGATTCTTCTTAATCTTCTCTGAAACTAAAGATGCTTTTCCTTCAGGATCTATTCCTCCCATACACACAGTGGGGTTTAACCCTAGTTTTTTTGCAAAAGATTCTACACTTTTTTGTTCATCTCCACTTAATATTTCTATCTTAATATCTCTTTCCTTTAATTCTTGGATAAGTTCTTTTACTCCTTCTCTTGCTTCATCATGTGAAAATGAAAATACTGCAACTGCCTTTCCTTCGATTGCTAAAACACTTATTCCATAACCATTATCTCTCATTTTATCAACCGTATTTTGAATTGATTTAGATATTTCAATACCTGAGTCTATTAACCAATCTAATCTACCTATTATTACTGATTTGGAATTATCCTGACCTGTTATACCAGCTAGGCCATCTTTTAAATTAGATATTTTGGAGGCATTAAGGTTTCTATCTTTAAGTTCCTGTAAAATGCTAGTAGCATATGGATGATTAGATTTTTTTTCTAATCCAGATGCTATTATTAGTGCTTTATCCTCATCAAAATTCCTAATCGTATATATCTCTTTCAAAGTAGATTTTCCAGTTGTAAGTGTTCCTGTTTTGTCAAATAATGCTAAATCTATTCCAGCGGCAGTTTCCAGAACATCACCACCTCTGGCGACTAAACCTGATTGAGATGCTACAGAAAGTGCCGTTGCGTGAGGAACTGGTGATGCTAGTAATAATGAACATGGACATGAGACGACCCAAAGTATCAGAGTATTGAATAGATTTCCAGTTATGAGTCCTACAAAGGGAGCAGATATCAGGACAAAAGGAACCCATATGGATGTAAATTTTTCAATTAATGTATGTCTTTTAGTTGGTATATCACGATAACGTCGAACAAGATCTATTAGTCCTGAAAGTTTAGTATCATTTCCTACAGATTGACATTTAACAAGAATAGGACCTCGTTTTAAGACTAAACCGGCTTCTACAAAATCTCCTTTTTTAATAGGTACAGGAATTGGTTCTCCTGTGAGAGGAGCTTTGTCAATTTCTCCATTTCCTTCTAATACTATTCCATCAATAGGAATTATTTCACCGGACCTAATTTCTATATCATCACCTATATTTACCGCTTCGATGGGCATTAAATTATCATCATCATGAGGTTTACTAATAGTTAGTGAAATTTTATTTGATATACTTTTTAATGCTATAGGTTGTTTTTTAGCACTAATTCTAGCATATTTTGGAATCCTATCAAAGCCTCCTTGCATTGCTTCTCTTGCCCTTACTAGGGCCCTATTCTCAAGATGTGCCGAAAGCCCAACTAATCCTGAAACCATAAGAGCTTCAGGATATTCGCCTAAAAGAAATGCCCCAATAACAGCCAAAGATGTCAATACCTGGAATCCCAATATTCTATTTCTTATACTTACAATTGCCTCTTGGAACATGTAATATGAAGAAAAAGAAACTCCAACAAATGATATTAAAATTATCATGAAATTTGGTACTAATGGTATTTGTTCTAAAAGAATAATCAGTAAGAGGAAAGGAATCGTTAAAATAGCACCAATTAATTGAATATGTTCTTTATCTAAATAAGAATGATTAGTTCTCATTAATAGATAATCATTACCAAAAAACATTGCTAACATCTTCTTTCTCGATAGAATAATTTGTAAATCAGAGGTTTCTAATAGCTGTAACTCTAGTCTCTCAGATTTTACTCTGACGCTCAATACACCAATTATATTAGAAATAGAATTAAGTAATTTTTTATTATTTAATCCAGTTCTAGACTCTACATCTGAAATTCTCTGATTGGCAAGGGAGAGCCAAGTTACATCTGCTGAATGGCCTAATTTATCTAATAGAGAAGATATTTTGTATGTACTTCCTCTAGCTACATCAAGTGATATTCTTACTCTTCCTTCAGTCGCAGAAACATAACAATCTTCAATTCCCGATAGTCTACGCACAGCTTTAGATGCTTTCATAGCACAGTCTGGACAATCCATTCCACGAATTTTCCAATCGAAATCATAGACGCCGTCTAATGATAATAATGATGAATCTTCTAAATCAATAATATTGTGTATCTTTTTATTATCAGAATGATTTATTTTATTTATTCTGGAAATTTTATTTATGATATTATTTGGAATACTGAGTAAAGGTTTCTTAGAATAGTTTTCTGATTCTAATGGTTGAAATTCATCATCATCAAGAATTAAGAAATCTTCACCTTCCTCCACCATATCCTTTGCAAAAGCAAGATGTCTTTGAATGTGATGAATGTAAGATATGGAGCGGTGGTATCATGATAGATTGCACTCTCGGAGAGATATGAATGAGTTCCCCCGGGATAGAAAGTGGGAAATGGTAGTTTTTGATATAGATGGAACTCTAATGGATTTCGAGGGTTTTGACGCTAAAATGATTCCATTGATTCGTAAACTAGAAGATATAGGTTTGATAGTTTCATTGGCATCTGGTAGAACTTTACCTAATATTACCCCAATAATGCAATCTTTGGCTTTATCTGGTTTTATTGTAGCAGAAAATGGAGGTATTGTATGGGATAGCATAGAAGGACATGAAATTAGAGTTTTGGCTGATGGTTCTCGATCGGAAAAAGCAGCAAAGTGGTTAGCCACCAAGATTGATGGTTTTGATGAGAAGGGGATAGAATCAAATCGTTGGAGAGAAACTGAATGGTGTCTTGGCCCTAATGAAAACTATGAAAAAATGTGTGAACTATTGAATGATAGTGAGTGGTCTGATTTACTGGTAGTTAAAACGGGATTTGCGATTCATATTATTTCTTCATTAATAGATAAATCTGTTGGACTAAAAATTGCACTAGAACAACGTGGCATTAATCCATTAAATGTAATAGCATGCGGTGATGGGCCAAATGATATACCAATGTTTGATACTGTGGGTTGGTCAGTCGCGATTGATAGTAAATTTGAGGAAGTAGTAGATGCCTCGGATTATAATACAGAAAAAAATGGAAAAAGTGGTACAATAGAATTTATCGAAAAGTTAATTCAGATATTAGAGTAAAAAGGTGCAGATGGCAGGATTTGAACCTGCGAAGCACTACGCAACGGATCTTGAGCCCGTCCCCTTTGACCACTCGGGTACATCTGCACATTGTGGGGAGTAATACTACTTCTTGATACTCACGCATAAAGCATAGAAATAGATATAGCAAGGGGATTGTTCATTTATCGCCTGTGGCCCACCTGTTACAGGTTACTCACGTGCTAGGCAACGAAGACATTCCAAGATTGAGTAATTACGAACTAATAGAAGTTGAAAAGGCCGTTTTTGAAGTATCTAGAAAACAAAAAACTCAAACAATCCCAGTAGATCTACCTAGAGAAAATTTTTGGTCAGCTGTTAGGCAATTACTATATAATCTAGATACGGAATGTTCTGAAACCATAAGGAAAGAAGGTGGACAAACTACCAAATCACAATTACAATCCAGAAGATTGAATACTTTACGTACATGTGTTAATGATACTACAAGATTGAGATTGAATGCCTTTGCTCAACATGCTATATTATCTAATCTGATAAATAAACAAGCAATTTCTCATAGCTCTTCTAGAACATTACACAAAATAGATTGGAAGAAACATGATCCTGCTGAACGTAAATTTTACAATGGGATGATTGATTTTACTGAAAAATATAAGATGGACGTCCAATGGGATGGTTTATTGAATGGGCCTGATAATTTTATTGAGGAAATCGAAATCGCTACAAATCATATGAATTTACAAGAATTTAACGGTAATGAGGAATTAGATATTAAAAATACAATTCCAATAAAAAGTAAAGAAATAAATAGAGAATGGAAAGATCCTGAATATGATGATGAAGATAGAATTAGAGAAATTGAAGAGTTTCCCTACCAAGTTAGTCATGTCCCCCCTAAAAGTGAATTGAAGATACTAGATAGAAACTCGTCTGAACTAAGAAGAATAAAAATAATTAAAGATTTAAATGATCCGATTATTGCTGAAGATGGTACAGAGTTATTACTTAATGCCGGAGATATTGAGTCTTGTTCATTATTAGTTGCAGATACTTTGATTGCAGCTGGGTTGGCAGAACCAGCGCCAGTATAGAAGCCGAATATTAATATTAAGATAATTTTTATAATAAATTAAATTAAAATAGGAAGTAATTAAATGAATGAAATAACAAAGACACAGATTAAACAATATAGAGAAAAATTTGAAAAAGACAATATTGCTAAAATTGCACAAAATGCTGTTACAAATGTACCTCTTCCAAAATTAACTCTAAACAGGGAGCTAGTAAATGAAATAAATCCAACATTTAGTATAAAATTAGATGAATGGTCAGTTACAAACCAAAAAAGAAGTGGGAGATGTTGGCTTTTTGCAGCATTAAATTTATTCAGAGTTGATGCTATGAAAAAAATGAATTTAAAAGATTTTGAATTTAGTCAATCTCATATTCACTTTTGGGATAAATTTGAAAGATCTAATCATTTATTGGAATCAATAATAACTACTTCAGATCGTGAAATAAGTGATCGAACGATTGACTTTTTATTGGGAGATCCAATAGGAGACGGAGGCCAATGGAATATGGCAATGAATTTAATTCGTAAACATGGTTTAGTTCCTAAATCAGTCTATCCAGAATCAGATAGTAGTAGTTCCACAAGATGGATGAACGCGATGTTGAAAGATATTTTGAGAAGTTCAGCATGTGAGATTAGAAAAATTATTAATGATGGAGGAAGTTTTGAAGAAGCAAGAAAACATAAAGAAAAAAGAATAAGTGATATATGGAAAATATTGTGTATACACCTTGGCACTCCACCAGAAAGTTTTGATTGGCAATGGAGAGATAAAGATAATAATTTCCACACTAAAGGAAAAATGACACCTCAAGAATTTGTTAATGAATATGTAGAAATTGATTGGGAAAATTATGTATGTTTGGTTCATGATCCTAGAAATAAAGAAATGCAAACTTATACTGTAGATTTTCTACAAAATGTTTCAGGTGGGCCCCCAGTAATATATCTTAATATAGGTATTGAAGCAATGAAGAATATTACTAAGAATATTTTAATTGATGGTGTGCCAGTATGGATGGGCTGTGATGTTGGTAAACAAATGGAAAGAAAAAGGGGTTTATGGGATGCGAATCTATTTGAATATGAGAATTTATATGGTGTTGATTTTGGAATGAGCAAAGCAGATAGATTACGTTATAGTCAAACTATGATGACACACGCGATGCTTTTTACAGGCGTGGACCTGATTGATGGAAGACCAAGAAGGTGGAGAGTCGAGAACTCATGGGGCGCCGAAGACAGTGGAGAAAAGGGATTTTATACAATGAATGACAATTGGTTTGATGAATATATGTTTGAAATTGCTTCTCCAAAGTCATATTTAACAGACGATATGTTGAAAGCTTTAGAAACTAAACCTATAGTATTACCGGCATGGGATCCCATGGGTAGTTTGGCGAAAGAAAGTTTATCCTAGATTGCGAAGAGATAGTTCTATTGTTACACTATCTGGTATAGGTATTCTCAATACTTTCCTAAGTGACTTTTCATCTTTTGAAGAATTGGTAACTAATTCCAAGAGTCTCTTGTGCACTCTCATTTCCCAATGATCCCAAGTTTCTGCTCCTTCACCATCTGGACTTTTTCGGCAAGGGACAAGTAGTTTTTTTGTTGGTAAAGGTATTGGTCCTCTTAGTTTAACACCAGTCTCATCGGATATATGCTTTATTTGCTGACATACCATATCTACATCATTGTGATTATCACCAGTGAGTTTGATGGTAGTTACAACTGGCATAATGTTCACTCCATATGAAGAATTACTTCTTTTCAATCTTCATACATACGCCAGCAGCTACTGTCTTACCCATATCTCTAATAGCGAAGCGTGCTAGTTCTGGGAAGTTAGACATTTCCTCTATTGCCATAGGTTTAGTAGGCATAAAGCGGATTAATGCGGCATCTCCAGACTTTAGGAAAGCGGGGTTCGCTTCTTTTGTCTTGGCATTTTCTAAGAGATCTACAAAACGAACTGCAACTTGAGATGTATGTGCATGGAAAACAGGAGTATAACCTGCACCAATTGCCTTAGGAATATCCATAATCTGTATTTGCCCTACGAATGTTTCATCGTGACGAACGAATACTGGAGCATTATCTGCGTATCCAGCCACATCTCCTCGGCGGATATCTGTAGCTGCCAATCCTCTTACATTGAATCCAACGTTATCACCTGGTTCAGCCTTTTCATGAATAGTATGGTGCATCTCGATGCTCTTAACTTCAGCAGATTTTTGACTTGGATTGAAAACTACTGTTTTACCAGAGTTTAGGACTCCAGTTTCTACTTTTCCTACTGGAACTGTACCTATTCCACTTATTTTGTAAACATCTTGTATCGGTAATCTTAGTGGCCTATCAGTTGGTTTTGGAGGCATTTTTATTGCATCAATTGCTTCAAAAAGTGTTGGACCCTTGTACCAAGGCATATTTGAACTCTTATTGAATATGTTCTCACCAAGGAATGATGATCCAGCTATCATTGGAACATCATCAGGATTGAAACCTGCAGTTTTCAAAAGATTAGATACTTCAGTAACTACAGAATTATATTTATCTTCAGAGTAATCGACACCACTAATGTCCATTTTGTTAATATTAACTATAAGTTGTTTTACACCGAGAACTCTAGCTAAGAAAGCATGTTCTTTAGTTTGGGCATTTACTCCATCATTTGCCGCAACACACAACACAGCAGCATCAGCTTGGCTTGTACCAGTAATCATATTTTTCACGAAATCTCGGTGACCAGGTGCGTCAATAACTGTGAAGTAGTAGTTAGGAGTAAAAAATTCTTTATGTGCTACGTCAATAGTTATTCCACGCTCACGCTCTTCTTTCAATCCATCCATAACATATGCTAGACCAAATCCTGCCTTACCTTGTTCTGATGCAAGTTTCTCATTTTTGTCAATTACGTGTTGTTCGATATGACCACTGTCAAGAAGTAGTCTTCCTACTGTAGTTGATTTTCCGTGGTCAACGTGTCCAACGAACACGATATTCAAGTGATCTTTTTTCTTATCTTCCCATTGTGAGCCCATTTTATACACCTCTAATGTATTCTCGCCGACTAATGGGGTGTATATGAATCGTTCCCCAATATGTAAATTGAGGATATCTTAGCAGTATAACGTAAAAACGACCAAATCACATTATCGGTATTGTAGTTCAATTACCATATGTTTAACATCTGTATTGTGGGTTTTCTCATTTTTCACATCGACTGTCCAAGTACCTGGTTCAAAAGAACGGACTGTTGAACCTCCAATTTGAATCCAAACACAATAATCATCTCCACTGCAATCTCCAGCATCTCTATTGTCATTTCCGAGTGAAGTAGTATTTGTAACAGACTCTTCTGTTTCATTTTTCAAGTACATATCTAATTTGTTATCATCATCTCCAATAGAGCCAATTGGCTGATCATCATCTTTCTGAGGATAGGTTAATTTTGCTCTATAATATCTTAATTTATCCTTGGGGTCCTCATAGTTTAACGGAAAAGACCATGTTAATTCACAGGGATAGTCTTCATCTACACAGGCTGCATTCTCACTTTGAGGATTATTGGCTACTCTTCCCAATACGAAGTCGTTCCAAACTCCTCTGTAATTGACATAAACCATAGAATCAACATTATCGATAAAACCATTATTATCCTCGACTGTCAGTCTAACCTCAAAGGCCCCAGAAGGTACTTCTTTCCATTCATAGATTTCGCCTGTTGCATCAATATCATTTTCAGTATCACCGTCTCCATCCGAATCCAGGTGAATATTCAAATCCCATTTGTAACTGACTAAATATTCTTCTGCATAACAAGTTGAGTCTTCTGGATCACATCCAGCCCATGAAGGAGAGCCGTCCAATGTTACAGTAACTGAAACCACAATTTCTCTGTCATCTATATCTCTATCATCTTCACATACCCAGTATAGTATTCCTTTTACAGAATTGGAAGGTTCTTCTCCTTCACAGTCTTCTTGTTTTTCTTGAAAAATCTCTGCCTTGGGCTCTCTAGCATCAGAATTTACTACATTTACTGTTTTACTTACTGTAGTTTCATGGGTCCCATCAGAAACTCGTAATTTAACTAAGTATTCACCCATACTGGAATAAGTATGACTAGTAGTTAATCCTTGACCCGTGTTTCCATCTCCAAATTCCCAATTAAATGTCAGACTATCACCATCAGAGTCTGAGGTTCCTACGGCACTAAATGTTACTGATTGTCCTTCTTTTAATGTACCAGATGGATCAGTAGACATAATAACGGTTGGAGGCGCGTTTTCATCAAAAAAATCTGTACAACCAGAAAAAATTGGAGCAATTAACAAGATTATGAGCAGGGACGCTAGAGGTCGGGAGTGCTTCATCATGTGGTCTGCGAGCATTCAACAAAAATTAAACCAACGCCCAAATGTACTAATAAAAATAGGATTATTAAAAATCAAATAACTTTTTTTGGCGTGAGCCGGAAAGAAGTTCTTTTTCACTCCAATTGAAAGCTTCTGTAATACGTCCAAGTGCCTTCGCTAATCTCTTTGCATAATATTCTGAATCATATTCAGGAGGTTTTGTACCCAATTCATCAACTAACCAAGGCTCAACCTTCATTGGACTTGAAGAAGCATCGGACACGATATATCCTACCTTCATCCCTGGTGTAAAACTTAATCCAAGTTTAATTCTATCTTTAGCCGCACGTACATAAGGTAAATTTTCATTAGAATACATATCGAAAGACCATTTGCTATTTTTACTATCCCATCTGCCCTTACAAGACCTGCTTATTACTAATTTAGATGCTGGAATCTTTTTACTCTTTACATCATCTATTACTGTTTTTGTCATTTCAACAGAGCTCCAAGACTGGTTATCAAGTATCAACTCAAACATTTCTGTCATTGTTTCTCTCAATAATTCAAATGAATCTGTGCGTCTAACCTCATATCCCCTAATGAGTAATTCTTCACGAGGCCATACAACTCTTCCAACATATCTCTTTTTGGCTCCATGGCTAAAAAATGCAGATAATGCGGTTTCAAATTCTAGTTCTGCACCTTCTTTACTAAAACGAGTAGCTAATTTTTTACCAAAATCAAGAGTGGTGTCTTTTGCATCTTTCCAAGAATCAATACTTAATTGATCAGATTTTGGTCTACTAGTAGGTGCTTCATTACTGACAGGTGCCTGAACAAAAATAGAATCTGTATCTGAATAAACTACATGCTTACCTTCATCATCTAATTGTCTTATTATTTCCTTGATATTGTGTCTAGCCCATTCAGTTATGCTAGCACCTAATTTTGGATCTGTGAATCGATAAAAACTGGATGCAAAGACGCCATAAAAAGAATTCATTAAGATTTTAACCGCATATTGTAGTTGGTCCTGTAAAAATGATTGTTCTTCATTTCCTTCTTCGTTTGCTTTTTTATAGGCTGCTTTATGTAAGTCACGACTTTGCATCAAATGCTCTAATAATTGTGGAACTAATCCTTTCCTATTGTTACTGGAAATATATCTAGTATTAGTTATTGGAGATATATTATCTTCTTCTGAATTATCTTTCTCATTTCTTACCAAAGTTGTCGAACAGATATTATTTGAAATCATAATTGAAGGATACATTGATTTAAAATCTAAAACAGCAATCCATGGCCTCATTCCTGCTTCCACCTCGTGAACATAACCTCCAGCAATCTGATCTCTTCTCCTTGGTCCGGATTTAGTCATTGGAATAGCTATTCCAGAACGATCTGCTAATCGGATTACAAGAGAGTCTATCCACCAACTAGTAGTCGCTGTTGCTGCGATATCTACTGTTGTCATAGAAACCGAGGCTAATGCCTCTTTACGCCCGATTGATTGTAATTTATTTAGGATATCTATAGGAATAATTGTATCCCTAACACAATATTCCAATACTTCTTCTGGACGTTCTTCCCACTCACGGTCCATTTGACTCGAGTCTATGTCTAATTTATGCATCTCGTCGTCATCGGGCCAAAGTAATTGAGAAACATAACGCAGAGATTCTCTTTGAGGCCTCAGTGTTTGACGTGCCTGCCACCAAGCATCAAGAGGTATACGACCAGGAATTCGCCAAACTCTATTTTGCCTTCTCTCTGGAAGTAATCTTTTTGTTTCATTCTCAATTAATGGAACCCGTCCCCATCCATTTAATTGTGATAACTTAAATTTCTGTTTACCATATAAATCCTCGGCACGTTCTTTCATTCTAGGTAAATCAAAGTTATCTATATTATATCCAGTTATGATATCAGGATCTTCGGACCTGATAAGATTGGTCAGGCCTTTCATTATATTTTCTTCATCGCCTGTAAAAGTGTGTTCAGACCTTTCATTATCTCTCTGAATAACAGCAGCAGCACAAAGAATTTCATTGGTCTTAATACTAGTTTCTAAATCGAAAGAAAAAGTAACAAATGGAGTTGGGAAGGGTAATGTTTTTTCCAAACAGTCAAACGTACATGAAATTATCATATCAACAGGATAGATGCCTGCACCACCAACTTTTTTGATATTTTTATTTGCTATTTGAGAATCACTATTACTGTTATTTTTAGCTTCGTCTGGTGATCTTATGTCAGCCCACAATACACTTCCTTTGACTTTGATATGTGGGCCAAGATCGCAATCAAGTAACAAACGTTGAGCAAAATTAATATCTGCACTAGTCACAACCCAACCTAATTTCTTTAATTTATCTCTTAATTTTGGTACAGACCATGTTTCACAAACATAAATCCTCCAAAATTCCTTCATTTCACCTTCAAATAGCTTATTTCCAACTGATTCTGGCGGACCGTCTACTTCTTTCATTCTTTCAACAAAATCTAAGGAAAGATTTTTTTCTGTGGAATTATGGGAAATATTAGGATCGAATATTTCCATGTAAGGCCTAAGACCATTTACCAATACTAATACAGAATGACCTGATTTAGCCCTACACCATAACTCAATAACTGTTTTAGGTGTTTCTTCATCTTGCCAACTACGATTATCTCCAGAGATAATACACATCTCTTCTTCCCACAACATGTCTAATTTCATTCAAGGGAGTGCCTGAGTTGTATTAAAAGTATTAATGAGTTATGTAAGAGTCGTATTAAGGGATATCGATAGGAATTATTGAAAGGATACTCCTTTCCGTGCTATATAATTTGGAGTGGCCAGTCATGGGAAAAGATAAAACGGATATTGATTGGGAAAACATGACTTTCAGTTTCAGAGAAACTGATAAAATGTATATTTCAATATGTAAAAAGGATGATAAATGGTCAAAAGGTGTAATTCAAGACTTTCAAAATTTGAACATATCTCCTGCGGCTGGAGTTCTAAATTACGGACAAGGATTATTTGAAGGTATGAAGGCATATAGGACAGTAGACGGTAGTGTAGTATTATTTCGCCCTCAAGAGAATGCAAAGAGGATGCAAAAGGGCGCTAGAAGGTTAGGTATGCCGGAAGTTCCTGAAGAGATATTTCTTGATGCGGTAATCCAAACTGTGAAAGAAAATGCAAGATGGATACCTCCAATAGGAAAAGGTACTCTATATATTCGTCCACTGCTAATGGGTAGCGGCCCTATTTTAGGAGTTGCACCGGCTCCTGAATACACATTCTTGGTATATGTCTCTCCTGTAGGACCTTATTTTAAAGGAGGATTGGAGCCTACCTCATTAAAGATATCTGAAGAACACCATCGAGCTGCGCCAGGTGGTTCAGGAGGAGTAAAAGCAATTGGTAATTACGCCCCCGGCATGGTTCCATCTAAGAAAGCCAAAGAAGAAGGTTTTGCCGAAATAATTTATCTAGATGCCATAAATAATAAATACATAGAAGAAGTAGGAGCAGCAAACTTTTTTTGTATTAAAGACAATATAATTTCAACACCAGAATTAACAGGAACTATTCTTGGAGGAATTACAAGATTATCGATAATAGAAATAGCCAGATCAAAGGGATATGAGGTCAGAGAAGAGAAGATCGATGTAGAATATGCTTTAGAAGCAGATGAATGTTTTTGTGCAGGTACAGCAGCAGTTGTTTCTTCAATTGGGTCCATAAAACATGGAAAAAGAGTAGTAGAGTTTAGCAATGGAGGAGTTGGCAAAATAACGAGAGAAATTTATGATTCATTAGTTGCAATCCAAGAGAAAAGGTCACCGGATAAATTTAATTGGTTACTAGAATTGGATATTTAACGTCCAAATTTATTCCTTCGGTTTGCAGATTTGGATTTATTCTTGAACGATTTACGTTGAGAGAATTTTTGTCTTGAATTATTATTTTTATTATTTATATTTTGTTTTTGGTCTGATTTTGCATCAATAAAATTCTTTCTAAGCCTCAGACCTATGGATTGCAATACTCCTTCTTTACTTTCTGCATTTGTTGCTAATAGTGCATCTTTTGTGGATAAAATCAACATTCCTTCCTTTGAATAAGGCCTGGATGGATGGCTAATATTTTCTACCTTCTTGGTTCTGTTTATTCCTGCATCTCTACTAGCCCATAATACGCCTTCAAGCGAGGGATTTGGTATACTAGCTTCTTTTGGAACTCTTCTACCTTCTGATCTAGATAATTTAGAATCAAAATAACGTGTCCAAATCTTCATTTTGGTAGGGTCGCGGGTCATGCTACTAATAACACCCTAAGGGTACTATTAATTTGAGTTCTTCGTGAAATTTATTCTTCAAGGAGAATACCACTAACTACTCCATGCATCCCTGGGCGACTGGTAACTCTAACTTGACCTACATCGGTTTCAACTATTGCTCCTTTGGTTACAATATTACGTCGAACATAGTTCGTATCAGCATCATTTCTAATTACATTTGTTATTTGAGCACGTACTGTTTTTCCCTCTTTGGGTTTGTTTACATTAATATTTTTGATTGAAAGTACTCTTACTGTCTGTGAACCAGCAGTTTTACGATATAATTTACGAGCGTCTTTCTCACCAACAAAAGCGAACTGATTTTCACTTGAAATCTCTGTTTTACGCTTTCCTCGGTAACGACTTGGACGCTTCAATCGACCTCCGCTTGGTTTACGACGAGATATGCCATGCCACTTTGCCATCCCTCCGCCGACCGTCCCCCCTTATTTCAAAGGATTGGCAAAAGTAATATTTTGATATTTAGGATAAGAGATGTTATTTTGTAGTATTTGGACGGCACAGTGTGAGTGAGAAGAAGTTAAGGCGACGGACACCTGTTAGATATAAACAAGTGAAAAGTATAATCAATGAAATAGAAAAAAAAATCGGAGTTGAATTTGATATTTCTGATAGATTTTTAGAAAAAGCAAATTTTGATGATAAAGATGTATTATTGATAGATAGAGTAATTTTAGCATTCCAAGTGAGTACTGAAAATGGTAAATCATGGTTTCCAACGATTAGAGGAATTTTAGAGTGGTTGCCGGAAATTAAATGGGCTGCAGTAGATCATGGTGCGATACCTTTTTTGATGAATGGAGCTGATTGTATGGGTGCTGGCGTTCACCTAACAGACATATCACTAAAATCAGGAGATTTGATATGGATAAAAGATCAACAACATGGTAAACCGCTGGCCATTGGAATTGCAATGGTCGATGGAAATGAAATGATAGAAATGACAAAAGGTAAGGCCATACAAACAATACATTGGATCGGTGATGAATTATGGGAATTAGAAACTTGAATCAAGAGTATTAATGTGTTTTGTAGAGGTACGGATTAACATGCGCATGCTTATCGTGTCAGGTGTTGTGTTAATTTTTTTATCAAGTGTATCAGGAGGTTCGGGGGGAATTAATGAAGAAATGAGTCTTGAAGGAACTGGATTAAATTCTATGAGTTATGACGACTTAGCCTTTGCATCAGAGTCTTTTGAAATCGAATTAGAGTTAGATTCAGAAACATCTGCTAATGGAACCCAAGTCACGTGGGTAACACAAATTTGTATAAATACTGGAGTTTGTTATCCTCCAGAAAATAATCAAGACTGGGTATCAAATGAGGAAAGTAAATTAGTTGGGTCGGTAAATATAGACGATGATGCCAGCTATATTAATTGGCGTATAAAAATGAATTGGAGTGATGGAGATGAGCAAAGTTTTCCCGAAAGTGGTTTTGGTTGGAAAGTATGGTCTAATTGTTGGTTTGATGGTGAAGAATGGGGCGGAATAGATGAGTCTTGCAACTCTGAAAGTAATGAATCAAAGATCGTAGCCTACTCGAAAATTGTATCATTAATTGCACTTATGTCTGTTTTTACAATGGTGCTTTGGAGAAGATTTCAAACATAAGTTATTTTTTATTTGAAGGCGGTAAGAGAGCCAGTGATATGCCAGAAAAAATTATTAAAATACCTCCAATTAGGTTTGTATTCGTTAAACTCTCATCAAAAATAATATATCCATAAAATGTTGCTACGATAACAGTAAGATAGGAGAATGCACTAACCCATGCTGCGTTAGCTTTGTGATACGCCATTGTTATTCCAACTTGTCCACCTCCAGCACCAATTCCAATTCCTATTAATGCAGCTATGGTTTCTACACTCAAGGATAAAAGATTAGGGGCTGCTTGAATTATACTACCTATGACAGAAAAAGTAGCGAACCAAAAAACTACTGAAGAGGGTGAGTCTGTATGACGTAGTTTCCTAACATAGATATATGCAATAGCTGCAAAAAAACCTGACCCTAAAGCAAGTAATGCATCTGGTTCTAAATTTCCAGTGCCGGGAGATACTACAAGTATTATTCCAAAGAAAGAAGTTATTAGTAATAATAAAACAGGCTTCGAAACTTGCTCTCTAATTATTCTACCCGACAACAGGGCAACAAATAGTGGTGCAGTATATTGTAATGTAACCGCTTGTCCTATGGGTATCCTAGATAATGCTGAAAAATACAATATCATTGCAATTAAACCTGCTAAGCATCTTAGAAACATTGTTTTTGAATCATTAGGCTTTAAATTTACAGAGTTGGCTTTTGCATATAGTGCAACAATTATAGCAATCACAGATGATCGCATAAAAATTATCATCCAAACATCTGCATCTACTGATGTCCATTTAACTAGTGCGTTCATAGTACCAAAACAAACACTACCAAATATCATCCAAAGTATAGCAATACTTGGAGAATCAGTTGGTGATTTTTCATCTTTATTTCTGATGAAACTTGAGAGATTTGGTCCATCCTCGGTGAGACTTGACATAGAATTTAAGCCTCTGCCCAATGCACTTTTTTTCATTTAAATTAAACTCCAGCGTCGAGATAAAACAGAAGCAATTTCTTGATAATCCTTGCCGCCCGCACTTTTAGGATCATACAAATGAATAGGAATTCCATGACTTGGAGCTTCGGCTAACTTGATATTTCTCCTAACTGCAGGTTTAACAATCAATTCTGGAAAATAGTCTATGATTTCGTTCGCAACTTGTTGATTTAGTTGTGTTGATGAATGCATAGTTAGAATAACGCCATCGACGCCAAGCCTGGGGTTCAATAAATTTCTTACTTCTCTAATAGTTCCAGACATTAAAGCGAGACCTTCTAAAGCAAAATATTCTGTTTGAACAGGGATAATTAGACCATCGCTAGCTACCAATGCATTTATTGTAACTAATCCTAATGAAGGTGGCGTATCAATAAGAATGATATCATAATGAGGTAGTAAAGGCTCTAAAGCCTCAGATAAACGTTTTTCTCGCCCTAATTGCCTAAGCATTTCTTGTTCTAAACCAATCAGATTCTTATCGCCTACAATTAAATGTAATTTATCGACAGCGGTTGCATGGCGTGCGCTGATAGCCGTTTCAGGATTAAGGATTAGATCTCTAGTTGTTTCACGAACTTTGCTTTTATCAACACCAAGGCCAGTTGCACAATTACCTTGGGAATCAGAATCAATTACCAAAATATTGTGGCCACGGAGAGCCAATTGGGCTGCTACATTGATTACTGTAGTTGTTTTTCCGACTCCACCTTTTTGATTAATTACTGTAACTACTCGGGCTCTTTCCCTTGGGCTACTTAGTGATTTAGGTAATTCTACTGCTCCATATTTTTTTGATGTATGAACTTCTTCGAAAGAATCTAAAATTGTGATATCGATATTCTCTTCAGTTTCTAAAAACTCTACATCTAGAATAAGAGGTGCTTTATCTACATCGGGAAGGGATGTGTTATCCTTCACATTAATCACGATATAATCGGGCATTACTGAGGTGTTGAATATGCCGGATAAAATGAGAGAAAATAGATTAAATTGAGGTGCTTAAAAAATAGCCGTTAGTTGGCTATATGATACCAGGCTAACATTTCTCCTGTTTCACCATTCATAGCGAAATAACTCGAGTGATCTTTTCCGGACTCTACCCAATTTTTTGAACCTATTATAGATACTTGTCCTTCCCCTAAATTTATTGGTAGAGTACTTAGCAATTCATTTTCATTAGACACTGAGAGTCTGTAGCCTATTTTAATTTCAGAATCCCAAGAATTCTGATTTGAAGTTATCAGGGGATTAAGATCAGGATATCTATCAGGATTTAATATTCTTTTTTCTAAAAGATTTAAAGATGGAGTATCAGGAATGGCGGGTCTGTTCCAAATTATCTCTCCATTGTCATTATTTTTACTACTAATTATTTTACAGTCCAAGGAACTGTTACCACTCAATACTATCCAACCTGAATTATCTTCCGGATCAACCCATGAAAGATTCCATTGTGGATCATTAAAATCATCCGGATATTCCCAATATGATTGCCATAAATATCCTCCATCAATAATTGCACGTGCTGCATCTGAAGAAGAATGATTATTCATTAGACATTCTTTTGCAGTTTCTAAATTAAAAATTCGAATATCTGATTCATCCCACATAGAATCAGACCATTTTTTCTTATCAGAAGTTCTTGGTTGATCTTCTCCAGTTTCTGGTTTTAGATACTCTTTACCCCAGTTAATTGGAGTCGTGCCTAAAGAAGTTTTAGTTTCTCCCATTACTAATCTTATGGTAAGTCTGCCCTCGGGTAGTATTGTTTCTGCTGCTGAACTTAATAAGAAATTACAATCAGAATTAGATGTTTCTTTATCAATTAGAATATCAACTTCTTGACTTACCGGCCATGGATTATTGGCTTTGACTTCTATTTCTATATTTGCATGGCCGATACATTTACCGATTTCAACATGATGAATAGTTACAGGATAGACGAGACCATGATTTTTACTATTTATTTCTGCACCGACTGTCCATTCCCAATCTGAACTCCAATCCTGATCATTCTTAGAGGAAGTTCCTTCGGAAAGTGACCTATCTCCAAAAAAAGAATGTAATTCAATTGGCTTTAGGGGAAATGTCAGTATAGGTATGAGGAGGTCTAAATCTCCCAATCCTTCCAACCCGTAAGTAACAACTTGTAGGTTTGTTACTTCATTTTCTATATCAGTAAATGATATATCTGTATTAGTTCTTTTTAGATCTTTGTCCTCTAATTCTGTCCAGGACATTGAATTCATATCAAGAATATTATTTGCCATAGACCATCCTAGATTACCGCAATCATCAGTATCTCTCCAAGTTTTTCCTTCAAAATCTACAACTAAGTCATGTTCTATTTTTTTCTCAGCTGTGTAAAATCCAGAACGTCCAAGACTATCTGTAGAAATCTTTTCATCTCTTGAAATGGAAACTTTTCCTTCTCCTGCCATATTAATTTCTAATTCGCCACATGCTTCATCTAATATTCCACCTGAAGAGTCACGAAATATCTGCACCATATCATCTCCAATAATAGATACTCTTACTTCATCGACATTAAAGTTCATTTCATCACCATAATTTAGAGGTTTGGCAGAGAATGAATTATTATTATTTAGAACGAGAAAGACCGTGGCACCTAGTAAGAGTATGATGGCAAAAATCGCACCTATAACCTTAGTATTGAGATTAATATTTTTTAGTGAGGGTAGTGTGATAACCATTGATGCAGAATCATCTTTGCCCATAATTTCAGGCTTTAGAGAATTGTCTTCTACAAATATTTCTGCCTCAAGTATATCATTTCCTTTATCTTCTAATAAATCTAAAGTGACTTTTGGTTGAGTCATTTCATCATTTTTAGAAATAATTTTTTTTATAATTAATTTATCAACTGCATCGCCGATAATATCTTCCTTTATGTCATCATCATCTTCTAATAACAAAACTTGCTCATTCTCTACTTCAATATCTCTTTCTTTATTACCATTGAATTCTAAAATTCTATCAATTAATATTAATTTATTTCCAGAAACCATTAATTGTAGGTTTTTGCATATTTCTCTTAATTCTACAACTGTCATTCTAGAGAGTCTATCTCCATCAAATGAATCGTCGGCTTCTTTGGACATTCTTACACTTGAGTCACGAGTACAGTTTTTCAATCTCTTTGTATAATTGTGTCATTAAAGTACTACTAATGCAGTCTAAATAATATTTCAGACAAAGGACTCAAGAAGGAGTTTTTGTTGGGAAAACTATGAAGCCTCGGCTAGTAATACTGTCAAGAGGGCCAGAATTATACAGTACCAAGAGATTGTATGAAGAGGCAGAAAAAACTGGTTGGGATGTTAAAATTTTAGATCCTTTATCTTTAACAATTGTTGTAGATAGTGATGGAGGCAAAATTTTCAATCGAGGGTGGCCCGTTGAATGTGAAGCAGTTATACCTAGAATTGGTTATTCAATAACCAGAAGAGGAGTTGCTATAGTTAGACAATTTGAAAGGGAAGGTACAGTAGTTTTGAATAAAAGTGCAGGTATAATACAAAGTAGAGATAAATTACTAGCATGCCAATTGATGTCAGATAGTAATATTCCAGTTCCTATTACTGCCCATGTTGGATCTTGGAAAGATACTGCAAGAGCTGTCAGCAGGGTTGGTGGAACACCATGTGTGATTAAATCTACAGAAGGTACTCACGGATATGGAGTATTTTTAGCTAAATCTGATCAACAAGCTAGGCAGTTAGTATACCAAATGTTGGAGCGAAATATGCGTCCTTTGGTACAAGAATATATCAAAGAGTCGCACGGTCAAGATGTTAGAGTACTAGTCGTCGGAGGTAAAGTGGTAGCATCGATGAAGAGAAGTGCCAATGGCTCAGAATTTCGTTCTAATTTTCACTTAGGTGGATCAGTCCAAAAAATAGATATTAATGAGGAGCAAAAAAAGATTGCTTGTTTAGCTGCATCTGCAATGGGACTGGATTTGGCAGGTGTTGATATGTTGATATCAAGTAGAGGTCCATTGATTCTAGAAGTTAATTCGAGTCCTGGTTTAGAAGGAATAGAGTCTTCAACAGGAGTGAATATTGCAGGAGAGGTTGCCAACTATCTAAATTTATTATATCAAGATATGATTTTTGATAGAGATGAAGCTGATAATTTAGAAACAGTTAGTCGAAAAAATCAAGAAACAGATGCTTACTAAAAATATCGCTACGGATTAAAAAAGATAGTTAGTAAATGTTGTTTTTAATATTAGAAACTAGAGAAGCATTCAATACAATATACGTTTGCTGATTGGTGTTCGTTAGAACAGGGATGCACGCGTCGTTTACGGCGAGAGGCGATAATATGAGAAGGGATGATGATGTATTTTACAAGGGAATAGATGTAAATCTATTATCCGAGGATAGAGGAAATGTAGGAACAAATTCTACTTTACCACTTAGGATGGGGAGAATATCTCATCTTTCTTGGTTTGAATGTTGGTTACAACAATTGAGAACAGAAAAAAAGAGTGTTCATACAATCAGATCTTACATAGTTTCAATAAAAACCTTCACAAAGACTAAATTACCAAATGAATCAGAAAATATTTGGAAAAAAATACAAAATATTAACATAATAAAATTTCATAACTTTTGTAATCCTGATAATGGGAGAATTGATGCGTGGTTAAATGAAATTAGTAAACTAAAACCCTCTACTATTAATGCAAGGATTGCTGGTATTTCTCATTTATTAAAGTGGCTTGGTTATGCAATACCTGATTGGATACAAAGACCCTCTAGAAGTCGTTCACTTCCCAAAACATTAGGTAAATCAGAATTAAGGAAGCTTCTTTTGGCTACAAAACGATCTGAAGATTGTTTATCATCGCCAATTGTTACAATAATGCTCGATACCGGTTTAAGAGTTTCTGAATTATGTGGCTTAGATTTAGATGATATTGATTTTGAAGATTTATCGGCACTAGTCATCGGAGGAAAAGGAGAAAAAGATAGGACAGTACTTTTTACTAGATCTACGGTTGTGGCCATAGAAGCATGGAAACCAATGAGAGAAACTAGACTGAAATTATGTAAAAGGTCTGAAGACCAGCGTTCTTTATTTTTATCCAGCAGAGGTAACAGAATGAATCCTCGCTCAGTTCAGAAAATTATCGATAGATTAGCAGATGCAGCAGATATTCCAAGAAGTCGAATTAGTCCACATACACTGAGGCACACATTTGCAACTGGACTGTTAGAGAGAGGGGCTGATTTAGTCACAATACAGAGACTATTGGGGCATGCTAGTATTGCTACCACAAGAGTCTATCTTGAAATTGGAGATCAGACATTGCGTGAAATATATCATAGAGCACAAAAACAAATTCCAATAATAGAAGAATTCGAGATTGAAGGACTATCAGAAAAAAAAGAAGAAGATCAGATTATTTCAATAGAAAAAATATAATATTGAGAACATCTATACAAAATGTTCAACCTAAAAGACACTGACAGATAAACATGGATGAGATAGGAATAGATGGAAATAGCCTTCCTTTTGAGAATGAAGGTAAATCAATACTATTTGCTCAAGTTATGCATGGAAAACCTCGTATGGAAATTAATGAAGATGGTTTTTTGGAAGTATTAGGTAAATCAAAAAAGAATAGGAAAGTATTCATTGGAGATGTAGCAAAATCAGTATTACATTCACTTGGCTCCCATGAAAACCCAGTATTTACCAATGAGCCAAATTTGGACGAACAGCGGTGGGAACTAGTCTGTAAAAATAATGATTTAAGCGTTAAAATACAAAGTAATCATTATTGGGGCTTTGGTATGATTTCTAGATGTTTTTACAATAAAATAGAGATTTTTGGCCCATTATCTGTAAGATCTAGATGTGCACATGATATTGTATCAATATTAGGAAGAAATCCCTGGGAGGCTGTAATGGTAAAATCATTTGAAAGAGTTACTGGATTAAAAATTTCAGATCATTTTGAAAATTGGACAATGTTAATTCAACATGCTAAAAATGAAATGAATGACCAGATATTAAGACTAGAGGATCAAGTAAGAAAATTGAGAGGCGTTAATGAAGATGCAGTAGAATTATTAAAATCTGCAGATTTATCTCTTGAAGAGGCTAGAACGGCGTTATCTGATAGGAATGCTCCTGCTGTTGAGAGAGCATTAAGTAGAGCCTCTAATTCGATAATACAGGCAGATCCAAAAACTGAATTAGTATTAACTGATATATTGTTGAATAAGGATTAGAATCCAAATGCACCATACATCCATGACCAAACGCCATGCTGAGCTAGATAAATTATCAAAGAAAATGAAATACAGGCAAAGTAAATTGTACCTTTTGAGATTTGTATAGCATCTTCTGATTCTTCATCAAAATATCGAATCAAACCAGCCGCTTGCTGAATCCCACTACCTTTTTTCTCCTTTGCCATTGAACTTCGCACCCACATGCACTATTTCAAGGCCACTAAGATATAATATAAATAAAAAAAATAATTAAGGCTCTAAAGTTTCAATCAAAATACATCCACCGTCTAGTTCTACAATGATAGAAGCTGCATCCATTGCATTATCAATGCTCGATGTCATGAGTATTTCTCGGCGAAGTCCATTTGGATTCTGAAGTACTAATCTATGACTTAAATTTTCTAATACTTTACGATCAACTTTTTTCCAAATCCATTCATCATTATCCACAGTAACAAGTGCTTCGATTGGTATCAAAGGTCCTTGTTGAGATGAATTTTCGCGTGCTCGTTCTACTAATTCAACTAATTTCTTTGTGGCCCCAAATATATCTGTCGTCACCTGTTCTTGACTATTTTTTGCTATTCGCCTACTCAAATTCATTCATGCATCCCCTTTGCGGCACTAAGCCACATACTCTGAGGAATTTATCAATGGTATAATATTTTATGAAAATAATATTGGATTAGGTCGAAAATAGTATAGAGATGATTTCTTCAAGCTAAACAAGTAATTCTTTGATGGGCACATGGTGCGAGGGTTATGGCGAGAACCCAAGAGTATTGGAATAAACTTGGTGAAAATAGTATTCTATTAAATGCCGTGAGTAAATGGAGGAATGATTCTGAATTATGGTTATCAAAATCTGTTAACAGATTACCTGAAACAGTTAGAGTGAATTATCTAAGAAAAGATTGGGGATGGGTTGAAGATTGGTTAGAAAAAATTGGTGCTGAGAGAATTGAATGGTTTAGAGGCTGTAAAGGCAGTGCTTGGACCCTGCCATTCGACAGAGGAAAAGCAGAAGGAGAAATTAAACTTGTTCTTTCTTCATTGCATAGAACTGGGAGGATTACCAGACAAGAATCAGTTTCAATGATTCCCACGATAGCACTTGATGTACAACCTGGAGAAATAGTTCTCGATATGTGCGCTTCTCCGGGCTCTAAAACTACACAGATATCAGAGAATCTACAAAATGAAGGTTTAGTAATAGCTAATGAAATTGCAAATAATAGAATTAATACTCTCGTATCAAATGTACAACGTCATGGATCTAGAACATGCATGGTAACCCAGCATGATGGGAGGCATATTCCTAAAATTCTTAACACAGGTTTTGATAAGATTTTAGTTGATGCCCCATGTACTGGATCTGGGACAACTAGGAAAAACCCGGAAGTTTGGAAAAAATGGCTACCTTCCGGAAGTCGCTCTTTACATAAACTACAATTGGGTCTTTTAGGAAAAGCTATTGATTTAATAAAACCAGGAGGGAGGGTAGTGTATTCCACCTGTTCATTAGATCCTGTAGAAAATGAAGCTGTAGTTGCAGAAATATTGAGATGTTTTCCTGTTGATGTAGTTTCTGCGGTGAATAAATTGGAATTATTACCTTTTGATGAGGGTTTTACAAAATGGGTAAAAATAGATGATTATGGTAATGTGAATGATAGTTTAATTTTGGAGAAATCAATGTTACCACCTACTGAAAAATTTATTATTGATTCATTAAAAAAATGTGTAAGGATTTGGAATGATAAGATTGATGGAGGTGGTTTTTTCATCGCAATAATAGAGAAAAAGACAAAGATGAAAAATAGTAATAGTGTAATTAATAGCTCCGTTGATTACAATGTAAAACCTGATTTAGATAGTTTACCAGTACCAATTAATTCCGAATTAAAGG
The DNA here is from genome assembly GCA_002457145.1 of Marine Group II euryarchaeote MED-G38. Taxonomy (GTDB): domain Archaea; phylum Thermoplasmatota; class Poseidoniia; order Poseidoniales; family Thalassarchaeaceae; genus MGIIb-O3. Next base: position 11,038 of record NTJP01000003.1, on the reverse strand, counting down.
ATAAAATGGTTGCTCATTTTGGAAAATGTCCAGATAATTTATGGATTAGAGGGAAAAAAATCTCATGGTCTACAGATGAAGCTAAAATAATATGGGAAAATGAAAAAACTCGTAAATCTGGAAAAATAATAATCCCTGGAAAAAGATGGAGGCCTTTGAAAATAATTAATTTAGGACTTGATACTGTCAAGTTAAGAAAAAATGAAATTGATAGAGTAGTAGGTAGAGCATCCCAGCAAATCGTCCCTGAAATTAAATCTGGATATATCATAACTAAAGGAGAAATAATTGATAGGTTATTGATTGATGAACAGTTACTTACTGAAGATTTAGGGAATAATTTCAAGGAATATAAAGGGGGTTTGTTGCTAGTTGATGAAAGGAATATGACTTGTATTCCTATTTGGGTCGGTAAACGTGTCAGTTTAATGATTAATGATGATGAAAAAAGAATACTAAAATTCATGAGAGGATTGAGTATAATTGATGAGGAAGAATGAAAATTATATACAACTGAATATTAAAAATTCTTAATAATGGGCATATGTTCAATAGCCTAGTTCTATAACCTTCCATAAAGGACGTATGGATATGGATGAGACTGATCGAATGATAATTGAAGTTCTCTGTGATGATGCAAGGACTTCTCTGAGAAAAATTTCTGAAAAAATAGGCGTCTCATTGGGAGCAGTAAGCAATAGAGTAAAAAAGTTAGAAAAAAATGGGATAATAAAAGGCTATACAGTACTTTTAGATGCTGATAAAATTGGATGGGAGTTGACTGTAGTAATCGGGATTAGAATACAAAAAGGTAGATTAATAGAAATTCAGGAAAAGATTGCTAAGGATCATAGAGTATATGCAGTATATGATGTAACTGGTAATTATGATTCAATGATTGTCGCAAAGGCATCTAATAGAAAAGATTTAGATGATTTATCAAAAAATGTATTATCCATAGAAGGTGTTGAGAGATCGGTTACACATTTAGTTTTGAATACTGTAAAAGAGTTACCCAATTCATTACCTAAATTTTTAGAATAAGCAAGTTGCATTGAATTGATGTAAAAGAGTGTTTTTTAATTATTGATATTCATAAATGCGTATATTTATACATTAATCATTCTTTATTCAAGGATGTTATTGACAAGATATGAAGAATATCATTACGCGGCATTTATGAATGACTTTCTACCCCATTACAATAGAGGTAGGCATCGTGGTTGCGAGCGTATTGTTTTGGGAACTATTTGATGAATATATTTTATGGTCTCTTTTGGTAGGAATACTTACCTTTGGATGGCTTTTTCATCATTCTTTTTGGTATACATCATCTAAAGAAGAAGAGTATAGTAATCCTGATAAAATTGAAGTTGGAGTTTTTCCTCGACACAATGATGATATGAAACTAGAAGTAGCGTGGACGATATTACCATTTATCCTAATAGTTTACTTGACATATATATCTTGGGCACCTCTTGATGCAGTATGGACATCAGCAGATGGTGGCATTCATGGGAATGAATGTGAAGAAGGGCAAAGTTCCAATAATTACCTAGATTCGAGTAGTGGTGCTATAGTTTCTGAATGTTATCATATAATTGAAATAACTGCTAAACAATGGGTTTGGAGTTTCAATTGTAATCCAAATGATGATTCCTGGAGAGGAGACGTTGTTCCAGACAGGGGATTTGAATTACAAACTGACCTATGTGATGTTGGAACTATTTCAATAGAAGGTTACGGCATGCAGCCCCTACTATCTCTTAAATCAGGAGAGACCTATCTTGCAGTTATGCAATCTGAAGACGTTACTCATGCACCATGGGTTCAAGTGATTGGTACAAAGGAAGATGTTTTACCAAGCCAAACCACTACTCTGTGGCTTCCTATGAGTGAAGCAGGAGAATCTATGATATTATGCACAGAATATTGTGGTGATGCACATTCTATAATGTCTGCAGGTCTCTTTGTACACAACTAGGGTGTTTCAGATGAAGAAGAATTTTATTCAATCCAGAATCATAGTTGTAATGACTGTTCTGATTGCAGCTATGATATTCACCCCATTGGTGAGTTCATTTCCAACAGGAATTTCAGGAGTAAAAGATTCTGGTTGTAATTGTCATGGTGCAACAACTAGTGATTCCGTAACTCCAATGATAATGGGATTACCAGAAGTTTACAATTACTCCCAGGTGTATGAATTAACAGTCTCATTCACTGGAGGACCAAGTACTCCAGGAAACATTAATCTTGGTGGTTTTCATCTTTGGGCAAGTGAGGGAGAGTTATCAGTCACAGACGCAACTGCTCAGCAATACAACCCTAATGAAGTAGGGCATACTGAAGTTGGTAATGATCAAACGAGTTGGACAGTTACTTGGACTGCTCCCGATACAGATAGAAATGTAGAGATGATATTGCATGTTAACTCAGTAAATGGTAATGCAGGCGATGGAGCTGGTTCTTCTGGAGATGAATGGAATAAAATATCACAAAAGATAAATGCTCCAATATTAGTTCTAGAATCGGCCAATCCTTACGTAGTTCTTTCCACATTAATTGTAATTTCTGGAATATTACTATTTATTACGGTTACTTATATCTTTTACAGAACTAACCCGGATTCATTTAATTGGGAAAGCTTTGAACCTTGGATATCAGATTGGTTAACTACTACTGATCATAAAAAAATTGGTACTCTATATTTCCTTGCAGGTATGTTTTTCTTAGGTATAGGAGGAATTATGGCTTTAATGATAAGAATACAATTGTCTGTTCCTGGGAATGATTTTCTTACTCAAGATCAATATAATCAATTCTTTACATTACATGGAACTACTATGATATTTTTGGCCGCTATGCCTCTCATAAATGGATTTGCTAATTGGATGGTACCTCTACAAATAGGTGCCCCTGATTTAGCTTTACCTAGAATAAATGCAATGTCATTTTGGTTACAACCTGTAGCTGCATTGTTGATATTTACAGGAGTTTTCTCTGGTACCGGAGCAGATACTGGATGGACAGGTTATGCACCTTACATTGTAAGTGAAACAGCACATGTAGGTACCACCATGTGGGTTGCAGGACAAATTATGTTAGTTGCGTCTTCAACTCTAACCGGAGTAAATTTCCTAACTACAATAGCAGTCATGCGTGCTCCAGGAATGGGTTGGATGCAAATGCCATTATTCACATGGTCAATACTAATTGCTAATCTCATGTTATTCTTATCTATACCTGCATTTGGAGTAGGACTGGTTCAAGTATATTTGGATCGGGTTATTGGTACTGCATTTTATGATGCTTCTGCAGGAGGAGATCCTTTACTTTGGAGTCATTTGTTCTGGTACTTTGGACATCCTGAAGTATATGTAGTAATAGTACCAGCCTTCGGAGTCATATCTGAAGTAATTGCAACAAGTGCAAGAAGGTCAGTATTCGGATACAGGTCGATGGTTTATGCAATGGCTGGAATTGGAGTAGTTTCATTTATTGTCTATGGACACCATATGTTTACTTCAGGAATGAGTCCTACTTTGAGATTCGTAACCATGTTGACTACTATGATAGTCGCTGTTCCGACTGGGATTAAGATATTTAATTGGTTAAAAACTATGCATAAAGGTTCTTTAATTTATAGAACACATACTCTTTGGGCCTTAGGTTTCTTGATTACATTTACTTTAGGAGGAATTTCTGGGATGTTCTTCCCATCTATGGCAATGGATTTGCATTTCCATGAATCTTACTTCGTTGTTGCACACTTCCATTATGTTTTAGTCGGAGGAACCGTGTTTGGTTTCTTCTCTGCAATTTACTATTGGTTCCCAAAGATGACTGGAAGAATGATGGATGAACGTCTTGGTGTTTTGCATTTCTTGACTGCTTTCATAAGTTATAATGCAGTATTTTGGCCTATGCATCGTCTAGGAATATGGGGCATGGCTAGAAGACATCATACATATTTCATATCAACGGAAGAGGCGATGGGGTCTTTGCCTGCAGAAGCAGCGGGTTGGAATATGTTCATTTCGATTAGTGCATTCTTATTCTTTTTCTCAAACTTTATACTAATTGCTAATATGATTAAGTCCGTAATACGTGGACAAAAAGCACCAGCGGATCCATGGGGAGGATGGTCTTTCGAATGGATGACTTCTTCTCCGCCTCCCACACCAAGTTTCCCATTAGATGATTTACCAACTTTGAAAGACGCAAACGAAGACCATATTGCAAATGAGCCTAGTGCAATAGTGAAGTGGTTCCAAGGTCTAATGGTCTTAGATAATGAAGAGGAAGTGAGCCATTGAGTGACGGATATCATGACAATGAGCATGAACATCATGCAAGTGCTTGGGGGCCTCACGATTGGAGTCATGGAGCTCCTCACAATTCATGGTCTCCAATAATAATGTCAATTGGTATTGGTATCTTTTTGTACACAGTTGCCTCAGTATACTCATGGGGAGAAATGGTGGATTCATCAAGTATTGCTTTGGTTTTAATTGGAATGATGATAACATTCTTTGGCCTTTTGATATGGTGGAGACAAGATGCGTCATTTGATGGTGTTTACGAACCTAAAGCAACGGGAACGCCATTTCAGAATATTGAAATCCGTAAAGTTGCGATGTGGGTATTCTTGATGTCTGAAATGATGGTTTTTACGTCATTATTTAGCACATACATGAGATATAGATTTGGTATTGATTCTTGCCAAGAAGTATACGAAAGTGGTTCTTGGATAGTTAACTCTCAAAATGTAGATACCGGAGAAGCAGTTAATTGCTTCTTACCTGCATCTGAATTAATTGCGTCCTCATGGTTCCATATTGCGCCTGGGGCGATCAATACATTTGCTCTGATAGTGTCTTCTTTTACCATTGTTCAAGCACTTCGTTGGGCAAAGAAACCAGTAGGAAGTGTAGATGAGGAGGTTCGTAGGAAGCGTGTTTATCGTTACTTAGGTAGTACTTGGGTTTTAGCAATAATATTCCTTACTTTGAAGATGGTTGAATGGTTTATAGGATTTTATATCCCTGCAATAGGTCCGTTCCACGAACATGATATCATGTCATTGGTTGAGGAGGGTTACACCATTCATGCCGATCATTATCATCCACATCATGGTTGGGATGATGTTCATCTAGCTGAGCTTGCTGCATTACACCCTGAAGATTACCAAGCATATTTGGCGGCTGTTGGCCCTAATTATGAACCAACAAATGCGGTCATGCTTGCAGATATTAGAGTAAGTTCATCAACATTCTTTGTTACTACAGGTACTCACGGTGCTCACGTATTCATTGGTATCATTGGATTAACATACATGACATGGAAAGCCTGGACTGGTGGTTATACTCCACAAAATGCTGTATCAATAGAATACTTTGGACTCTATTGGCACTTTGTTGATTTGATTTGGGTTCTAGTATTCCCATTCTTCTATCTATATTGAGGTGAAAAAAATGAGTGACCATTTACTATTCGGAAAATTTGATCTATACTGGGCTAATTTTATTGGCTTGATTGTTTTAACTGCAATTGAAGTTGCTGCAGTAGGATTAGATTTTTCAGAAACAATTACATTATTTATCCTCGTCGGAATAGCAATACCTAAATTCATAATGATTGCTGCTATTTTTATGCACTTGTGGGGCGATAAAGACTCGAAAATATTAACATTAACTGCTTTATTTCCAGCTTTCTTCATTGTTATCATGGTTCTATTTATTGGATTGACGCATCCCGAGGCTTCAATTGGATTACCTGAATGGTGTAGACCTGGATACTACAAACTCTAACATATAGGTTCATGACTAATGGTTAAGTCGCGTGAATGCTGCCGAGATCGCATAGCCCGGTATTGCGGTGGATTTGAAATCCACTGTCCATTGGACGCGGGGGTTCAAATCCCTCTCTCGGCGCCATCAATTTTGATTAGGAATATTTTCTGCCCCTCTTACTGTTAATTGATCTTCAAAATATTCTAATTTAATTGGAGTAGTCATAACAGCTTCACCATCAATATTCACAAATAAATCCGGTTGATGAGGTTTTTCAGAGGGGTTATTGTCGAAATCAATCGATTTTAATTCTAATTTTTTTGCCTTTCTCATGAAAATTTTATTCCATTTTCCAATATGTTTTCCTTTTTCCACTGGACCCATAACTAGTAACATTTGTAATTTTGATAAGCCCCATGCTAAGACTAGTGAACCATGTTTTTGTATTGGGGTTGCCCCAGGAGCAATTTGAAAACCTCCTCCAAATGTTTGACATTGACTCATACAAAAAAGTCCTGATAAGTCTACAATTTCGCCTGGCTCATCATCAACCTTTATCCATCCTTTTTGTGTTTTCCAGCCTAGAATTGCCGTAATTCCTAAGAGTTTATATTTTAATTGACCTCGTATTCGTCTAAATTTACCTTCTGTCTTCATTCTGTTTACTGTCGAAGTAACTCCGCTATCGCATTCAAGAAAACTCCAACGGACTAAATTACCAGATTTATTTGGTTTACCATTACATTCATTTGCAATTGGGGCTGGAATTAGAGGATGCTCAGGTGCTGGCGGACCTTCAACCCTGAAAGCACCAACTCTCCTATCAACTCCCTGTGATAGGATATCTACGGCTTTTTGCATATCAGTAAATTTTCTACCCTTTGGAATTGGAATTCCATGTGCTCGGGCGTAATCATTACCACTACCAATAGGGAGAATTCCTAGAATCTTACTAGAACCTCTCAAACCTGATGCAACTTCATGAACAGTCCCATCTCCTCCTACTGCTACAACCAATTCATAATCAGACTCACGAAGGTTTGCTGAAATTTCTATAGCATGGCCAATATACTCAGTATGATGCAAATCTATTTCATAACCTGCTTCAAGTAAACAATTTTCAAAAAGAGCCCACTGCTTTACAGACAAACCATCACGAGCCTTGGGATTTAGTATACACGCTATGCGGCTCATAATCTGGTCAGAAACCAATTTAGTATTGAATGCTATGATATGAATACGAGATATGATGAATGAGTGCTACTTCCCACCAAAAGAATAGGCATGGATGAGGATGAAAATTACATGCTGCATGCTTTAAAAATTGCCCAATTAGGAAAATGGAAAGTGATACCTAATCCCTTAGTTGGTTGTGTTATTGTAAAAGACGATCAAATTATTGCGAAAGGTTGGCATGATCATTTAGGCGGATTGCATGCAGAGCAAATGGCTATCGCAGATGCTGAAGATAAGGGAATTTCTTTACAAGGTGCTACAGCATATATCACTTTAGAGCCTTGTAATCATTTTGGAAGAACGCCTCCTTGTACCGAAGCTTTGTTGTGGGCGGGGATAAAAAAAGTGGTAATTGGAGCATTAGATCCAAATCCAACAGTAAGAGGAGGCGGTATTAAGATGCTACAAGAAGAAAATTTTGAAGTAAAATCAGGTATTCTTGAAAAAGAATGTCAAGAACAGATGCAAAGTTTCATGCATTGGTGTAAGAATCGAAGACCATTAGTTACATTGAAAGCTGCTACTGATATTAATGGCAAGATCGATGGAGATAGAAATAAACCTGCTAAACGTTTTAGCTCCGACTCCTCTCTAAAATTAGTACATGAATTAAGAGCCGAATCAATGGCAATATTAGTCGGAGTAAATACTGTTATACGAGATAACCCAGAATTAACCGTCAGAGGCCCTGATATTGGTCCAAGAGAGCTTCCAATAAGAGTTGTTATCGATCCAAATAATAAAATTCCGACTAATTGTAAATTAATGGAAAATGGTATATCAAAAACAATTCTAATTCAGAGTATGTATTTTAATTCAGAAAAAGACCAAAAACACGTAGAGAGAGTAATAATTTCGGATAATAATGAAATTGAGATTGTAAAAATATTAGATATGTTAGGAGACAGAGGAATTCAGTCACTGCTCGTTGAAGGAGGTAAGGACACATGGATTCGTTTTCTTAAATCGGGCTTGGTTGATAAGGCACAATTATGCATTTCAAATCTAGAATTAGATGGTGAATCGGGAGAAAAGTTTGATTCTAGTTACTTGATAGAAAATGGTTTAGAAGTTTCTAAATCATTTAATCTCGATAACGATAAGATTACTATTTGGGATAAAAAAATATATTAAATCAGGTGTTTTTTAAATAACTTGGTACGGAAATAGACCTATATAGTAATTACTGAGCCGAAAAGACATGTACGACGTACGTATGACCCGTAGTTTAACCCTAACAATGATAATGTTGCTCTCAGCACTATCTCCGATTTTAATGCCAGTATATGCTGACCATCAAGATGATGATTACGGAGAAGGTACTGGTAATGGTGTTTCATTATCTATTTTTGATAATAATACTAGCTCTTGGGAATTAATATCATCATTCCAAACACAATTCTTAGAAGAAGGAACTCATGAAATGGAAATTAGATCTAGTAATTTAACTCTAAATGATACCTATGAGTTAACTTGGGATGTTAGTATGGAAGAATATTTTGATGGAGGGTCATACGTTGAAGAGAATAGGACATGGATTGCTTATAATAATGAAAGTTCTGAATCATTTAACCTCACAGTGAATGAGTTTACATGCTGGATAATGATAAATTATGAATTGCTTAATCATTCAACCTCGTCTACTGTAGATTATGGCTTTTATGAATTCTTAGGACCATGTGGAAACAATGGAGTCATATTTACAAACATAGAAATAGACGGTAATGATACTTTAGTAGAATCATTCCATGGCCCAGATCTATGGGACAATATGCTAGATCTTGAACCGGGAACCTATGATATGTGGTATAGTACAGGTGGTAGTGGAACATTTACTAGTGGTGATGACTACCTAGTCGAATGGTATCGCGAAGTATCAGGATCATCCAACCATAGCCATACCGAAGGTATGTATAATTGGACTGCTGGTAGCCAAAGTGGTATAGGTCTCGGTAGCCTAGGCTGGAATATTACGGTCGATTTGCATACTTGTGCAATTATGAATGATGCTATGCTTTGGGAAGCAGAATATTTCGCAGATGGGGAATGGGACAAAGATAACAGTACATTAATGGGAACTACCATCACTGATATGGAAGGTCCTTGTGCAGAATTTGAATATCCAGATGTTGAATTATACTATGATAATGGCTCTGGTCCAGTAATGTATGAAATGGCATGGGAATATGAACAATATGATTCTTGTACTGAATTTGAAGAAGAGGATGAAGAATCTTTTTGGGAATGTGAAGTTGACTATGATGGCGATGGAAACATAGATTATTATGATGGATTTGAACACTGTGAGTGGGATAATAACTCAATGACGTACTGGTGTGAGGCATGGGCTGAATCCCCACATTTAGAGCCTGGTAATTATGAGTTCATGGCTAATTTAAGCAATCTTGAAGTTGGTGCTGATTATGAGGTCTATGCGAATTATTATTTGAATACTCAAGATAATTATGAAAGTAATTATGAATGGTTCACATGGAACAATTCTAATGAATCACACATCATTGATGGTTTAGAATTAGATATTAACGAATATATGTGCTCTTTACATATACAGTTTGATATTTACATGGCTGGTAATCACATAATGAATGGTGAATTCTCTTTTAATGGAGAGTGTGAGGAAATGCCTTCGCCGTTTGTATTGTATTATGATAATGGTACTGGTCCCGTAATGTGGGAGCAAGCTTGGAACTACGAAGAATTTGATAATTGTTCACAATATGATAATGAACATTGGGAATGTCAAGTTGATTATGATAACGATGGAAATACAGATTGGTATAATTATTATGAACACTGCGAATGGGACAATAATTCTATGACTTATTTGTGTGCTACATGGTATGATTACCCTATGTTAGAACCAGGTGATTACACATTCACACTGAATGTAAGTGGTTTAGAGATTGGAGAGTCACATGAGCTTGAGTGGTGGATCAATGGTGATTATGACGGAATAACCGTTAACGCAACCGATGAATATGAACACTTTGAATGGAATTTCACAATAGATGAGTACATGTGTGGTTTCAGTATGGAATTCCATCTAGCACACTACAACGGTATGCATTTCAATGATTATTTCGCTTTCGATGGATATTGTGAAGAAATGCCTTCGCCGTTTGAATTGTATTATGATAATGGTACTGGTCCTGTAATGTGGGAGCCAGTATATAATTACGCTTCCTTTGATAATTGTACACACTATGATGATGGATACTGGGAATGCGCAATTGACTATGATGGCGATGGATATGCAGATGAATATTACGGATTTGAACACTGTGATTGGGATAATAACTCAATGACTTACTGGTGTGAGATGGGCTGGAATAATCCTATGCTAGAACCAGGTAATTACACATTCACATTGAATGTGAGCGGTTTAGAGATTGGAGAATCACATGAGCTGGAGTGGTGGATCAATGGTGATTATGACGGAATAACCGTTAACGCAACCGATGAATATGAACACTTTGAGTGGGATGTACAAATAGATGAGTACATGTGTGGTTTCGATATGGAATTCCATCTAACACACTACAACGGTATGCATTTCAATGATTATTTCAGGTTTGATACATATTGTGAAGAGCCAGTATCTGATCACCACTTTGAATTATATTACGATAATGGAACAGAAGTCGTGATGTGGGAACCAACTATTACATACGAGGAGTTTGATAATTGTGATGAATATGAAGAAGGTCACTGGGAATGCGCAATTGACCATGATGGAGATGGCTACATAGATCATTATGCGCACTTTAGAGATTGTATGTGGGATAATAGTTCAATGACATACTGGTGTGAAGCACATCATATGCCAATGTTAGAACCTGGTGAATATACATTAATCCTCAATGCAACAATGTTAGATATTGGTACTGATTATAGATTAGATTGGAGTCTAGTTTTCGAAGGACATGATTTTTACGATGAATACATGAATACAACTTGGACTGCAAGTGAAGAGTATGAACACTTTG